>JAXDLW010000023.1:0-9405 GCA_034666405.1 Chloroflexota bacterium
CAACGGCCGTCGCGGCCGCGCGATCACCGGCACCGGTAACCGCAAGCTGAAGTCGCTCTCCGACATGCTCAAGGGCAAGCAGGGCCGGTTCCGCCAGAACCTGCTCGGCAAGCGCGTGGACTACTCGGGTCGATCGGTCATCGTGGTCGGTCCCGAGCTGAAGCTCCACGAGTGCGGCCTGCCCAAGAAGATGGCGCTGGAGCTGTTCAAGCCGTTCGTCATGCGCGACCTGGTGGAGAAGGGTTACACCCAGAACATCAAGTCGGCCAAGCGCATGGTCGAGCGGGTTCGCCCCGAGGTGTGGGACGTCCTCGACGAGGTCATCCACGAGCACCCCGTGCTCCTCAACCGCGCCCCCACCCTGCACCGCCTGGGCATCCAGGCGTTCATGCCGGTGCTGGTCGAGGGTTCGGCCATCCAGATCCACCCGCTGGTGTGCCACGCGTTCAACGCCGACTTCGACGGAGACCAGATGGCTGTCCACGTGCCGCTGTTCAGCGGGGCCATCGCCGAGGCCAAGAACCTGATGATGTCGTCCAACAACATCCTCAGCGCCTCGGACGGCCACCCCGTTGTGAGCCCGACCCAGGACATCGTCCTCGGGTGCTACTACCTCACCGCCGAGAAGGCCGATTTCGCGACCAAGGACGAGCAGTCACTGCACGTCTACGGCAGCGCGGACGAAGCCATCCTGGCCTACACGGGCAAGCACGTCGGCCTGCAGGACGCGGTTCGCGTCCGGATCAATGGGGCGACCCTTCGGACCACCGTGGGCCGGGTGATCTTCAACCAGGTCCTGCCGCTGGGCCAGCAGCCCGGCAGCCCGGTGATGGAGGCCATCCAGTACCAGAACAAGGTCTTCGACAAGAAGGCCCTGCGGGCGCTGGTGGGCGAGATCTTCCGCCTCTACGGCAACGAGACGACCGCGACCGTGGTCAACGACCTCAAGCGGATCGGCTTCAACTTCGCGACCCGCGCCGGGGTGACCATCTCGGCGATGGACATCAAGACCCCGAAGGAGAAGGCCAAGATCGTCGCCAACGCGGAGGCCGAGGTCGCCGAGGTGGACATGCAGTTCCGCCGCGGCCTGATCACCGAGGACGAGCGTTACGAGGCCACCGTCGAGAAGTGGACCAAGGCCACCCAGGACGTCACCGACGCGACCATGAAGTCGTTCGACCGCTTCAGCCCGGTGTTCATGATGAGCACCTCTGGAGCCCGAGGTGACATCCAGCAGATCCGCCAGCTGGCGGGCATGCGAGGCCTGATGGCCGACCCCACGGGCCGGATCATCGACCTCCCGATCAAGGCCAACTTCTCCGAGGGGCTCACGGTCCTCGAGTACTTCATCTCCACCCACGGGGCCCGCAAGGGACTCGCGGACACCGCGCTCCGTACCGCGGACTCCGGTTACCTGACGCGCCGCCTGGTCGACGTCTCGCAGGACGTCATCGTCCGCGAGGAGGACTGCGGCTCGACGGGTGGGATCTGGGTCAGCGACATCTCGGAGTCGCGCTCCCTCACCGAGCCGCTGTTCGAGCGGATCGCAGGGCGCTACGCCGCGGGTGACGTGGTGCGGCCCGACACCGGGGAGATCCTGGTCAAGGACAGCACCGAGATCACCGACGACGTGGCCCGGGCCATCATCGGCTCAGGCCTCGCCCAGGTCAGGGTGCGCAGCGTGCTCACCTGTGTCAGCCGCGAGGGCGTCTGCCGCAAGTGCTACGGCCGCAACCTGGCCACCGGCAAGGTGGTCGAGATCGGCGAGGCCGTCGGCGTCATCGCCGCGCAGTCCATCGGCGAGCCCGGTACCCAGCTGACCATGCGTACCTTCCACACCGGTGGTGTGGCCGGTACCGACATCACCCAGGGTCTGCCCCGCGTCGAGGAGCTCTTCGAGGCGCGGATCCCCAAGGGCAAGTCGGTGATCAGCGAGATCGACGGCGAGGTCGAGATCGAGAAGACCGAGGCCGGTCTTCGCAAGATCAAGATCAACCAGCGCGACATCTACGACACCTCCTACGAGTTGAAGAACAAGAAGGTGCTGCCGATGGTCGAGCTTGGTGCGGCGGTTGCCGAGGGGGCCGAGTTGGCCCGCGGCAAGGCCGGCGACGGCGAGGAGATCGTCGTCAAGGCCCGGCACGCCGGGACCGTGACGGAGGTCAAGGGCGAGATCAAGGTCCGGACCATCGATGAGGAGGCGAGGGAGTACAGCATTCCCCACGGCGCCCGCATCAAGGTCAAGGACGGCGACCAGGTCAAGGCCGGTGACCAGCTCACCGAGGGCTCGATCAGCCCGCAGGAGCTGCTGGTCATCCTCGGTCGCGAGGCCGTGCAGCGCTACCTCGTCGAGGAAGTGCAGCGCGTTTACCGCGGCCAGGGCGTCGACATCAATGACAAGCACATCGAGGTCATCGTTCGCCAGATGATGCGCAAGGTGCGCATCGAGTCGGCCGGTGACACCCAGCTGCTGCCGGGTGACATCGTCTCGGTGTTCGAGTACGAGGAGGCCAACCGCGAAACCCTCGCGGAGGGTGGTGAGCCGGCGATTGCCGAGACGGTCCTGCTGGGCCTGATCAAGGCGGCGCTCAACACTGCCAGCTGGCTGTCGGCCGCGAGCTTCCAGGAGACCACGAGGGTGCTGACCGAGGCGGCGATCGCCGGCAAGGTCGACCGCCTCAGGGGCCTCAAGGAGAACGTCATCATCGGCAAGCTGATCCCCGCGGGGACCGGCCTGGACTACTACAAGAAGCTCCGCGAGGAGCAGGCGAAGTACCTGGGCCAGCCCGCTGCGGAAGGCACCGCCGGTGAGGGCGAGCTCGTGGGGGCCACCGAAGGCCCCAGCGGTTCCATCGACGACCTCAGCCTGTAACCAAGCGACTCAACAGAGAGGCGCCCTTCGGGGCGCCTCTTTCGTTTCCCCGGATGCCGGCCTCACAGGATGCACCGCGATAATCGCCGGATCTTCAGACGACACACCTGGCCGATCCTTGTCCTGACGCTGACCGTGCTCGCAGGGTGCACGCCCACCGCCAGGGCGCCCGCACCGAAGCGGTCCCCGTCACCGGCGGCCTCACTGCCGGTGCCGCCGGCGCTGGCCTGGACGTCCTGCCAGGGCGGTAAGTTCCAGTGCGCCACCCTGACGGTGCCCGCCGACTATGCCAACCCCACCGCCGGGACAATGGGCGTAGCCCTGGTCCGCGCGGTCGCGAAGGACCAGGCTCACCGCATCGGGTCGCTCCTGACCGACCCCGGCGGCCCCGGTGGCTCTGGCATCGACTTCGTCACCGGCACCGCCGACACGGTGCTGGGCCGATACCGAGACCGCTTCGACATCGTCGGCTTCGATCCCCGCGGCAGTGGCAAGAGCCAGCCGATCCACTGCCTTGACTCTGCGGCGACCGAGCAGTACCTCGAGGTGGACCAGGTTCCCGACGATGCCACCGAGCGCCAGGCGCTGGTCACGGCGCACAAGCAGTATGCCGCGGCCTGCCAGGCCAACACCCCCAGGCTTCTCTCCGTTCTCGCCGCCGACGTCGTGGCCCGCGACATGGAGGAGATGCGCGTGGCCCTGGGAGACGCAAAGCTCACGTTCATGGGCCTCTCCTACGGGAGCCTCCTTGGGGCCACGTATGCCGAACTGTTTCCGACCAAGGTGAGAGCGCTCGATCTCGACGGCGTCGTCGATCCCGCGCAGGACATCGAGGGATTCATCCGCGGCCAGGCGATCGGGTACGACGATGCGCTCAACCGCTTCCTGGCGTCGTGCGTGCGCGCCCCGTGCGCGTTCAACGCTGACGGCCAGGGACGCCAGAAGCTCGACGCGATCACCGCCTCGGTCGATCGCGCGCCCATGAAGGCCGGCACCCGTAGCATCGGGCCGGGAGGGATGGCCTACGCCGTAGCGGAGGGCTTGACCAGTCCCACGCGCTGGAACACCCTGGCGCAGGCGCTGGCCCTGGCGGGGTCGGGCGACGGCCGGGGGCTTCTCTTCCTCTTCGACTCATACGCCCAGCGCAACCCCGACGGTACCTACTCGAACCTGATCGACATCTACAACGCGGTTACATGCACCGACCGGCCCGCGCCCCGGCGGATCGAGGACTTCGACAAGATCGCCGCCGACCTCAAGGCGACCGCGCCGTACTTCGGCGCGTCGACGACGTATGCCTCGCTGCCCTGTCTCTATTGGCCCGTGACGCCCACGGGCAGGGCTCACGCGATCGCGGCGGCCGGGGCGCCCCCCATCCTGGTCGTCGGCGGGACGCACGATCCCGCGACGCCGTACGCCTGGGCGAAGGCCCTGGCGGGCGAACTGCAAACCGGCAGGCTGCTGACCCGGGAGGGCGACGGCCATGTGTCGCTGGGCAAGAGCCAGTGCATCGACGACGCCGTCGCCGCATACCTGCTCGACCTGGTCGTGCCGTCCCCGCGAACGGTCTGTGGGGCTGTCACACCGTCCGGGCAGCCGTCGGCGCTCGCCGCCTGAGTTCGATGTGACAGCGCGGACGGCTATGGCACAGGGCTGGCACAAAAAATAGACGAGGACGTGACCGCAAAGGATCGTTAATCCCGTCGTCGCGGAGTAACTTGCGACTACCGCTGCAGACCCTTTGCATTCACCTGAGCCAGGCGGGGCTCGGAAGAGGAATAACAGACATGGGGACCTCACGAACCCGGACCACGGGTGTAGCTCCGATGCATGGGCCTGGCCTGGCCGGCGCGCACCGGACCTGGGTGGCACTCATGGCGCTCGCAACCCTGGCCGTGCTGGGGCCGGTGCCGGCACCGCGCGCCGCGGGCAACACCGCCACGACCTCTGTCATCGTCCGTGGCCTTCCCGGGGCCGAAGCCGCCGTCGCCGCCGACATCACCGCGGTCGGCGGGCAGGTCACCGAGCAGCTCGGTCTGATCAACGCCGTGGTCGCGAAGGTTCCCGCGGACATGGTCCAGGTCCTGGCCCGCAGCCGGGGCGTCGTCCGCGTCACCCCCAACTCCGCGATCCACCTCCTCAGCTCGACCTACAACCCGGCGGCCGACGCCGGCTCCACCTACAGCACCGCGCAGATCACTGGTGCGGACGCGATGTGGCGGGCCGGGTTCACCGGCAAGGGCGTTGACGTCGCCCTGATCGACTCCGGGGTCACCCCGGTGCAGGGCCTCGACGCCGGCGACAAGCTCATCAACGGCCCCGACCTGTCCTTCGACTCACAGGCCTCCAACCTCCAGTACCTGGACGCCTACGGCCACGGCACGTTCATCGCCGGCATCATCGGTGGCCGGGACGTCGCCGGGACGCCCTCGAGCTATGCGAGCAACCCCGCCAACTTCAACGGCATCGCGCCTGACGCGCGGATCCTCAGCGTCAAGGTTGCTGATTCGAACGGCCTGACCGACGTGTCGCAGGTGATTGCCGCGATCGGCTGGGTTGTCCAGCACCGGCACGACCACGGCATGAACGTGCGGGTCATGAACCTCTCGTTCGGCACCGACGGCTCTCAGCTCGAGATCCTCGACCCGCTGTCCTTCGCCGCCGAGCATGCATGGAAGAGCGGGATCGTGGTGGTGGCCTCTGCAGGCAACGCGGGCTGGAAGTCGGGTGGCCTGGTCAACCCGGCGTACAACCCGTTCGTGATCGCCGTCGGGGCCACCGACCCCCACGGCACGGTCCTCACCGCCGATGACAGCATGGCGTCCTTCTCCAACGCCGGCGGCGGCGGGCGCAACCCCGACCTGGCCGCGCCGGGCAAGTCGATGCAGAGCCTGCGCGACCCCGGCTCCTACATCGATGTCAACTACGGCTCGACCGGCGCCATCGATGACCGCTTCTTCCGCGGTAGTGGGACGTCCGAGTCCGCGGCCGTCGTGAGTGGCGCAGCCGCGCTACTCCTGCAGCAGCGGCCCAGCGCCACCCCTGACCAGGTCAAGGCGATCCTGACCTCCAGCGCGAGCCCCCTGGCCGGGCAGCCGGCGTCGCTGCAGGGCCACGGTGAGCTGAACCTGGCCGCCGCGAAGAATGCCCGCACGCCGCTGCTGGCGACCCAGCTGTGGCTGCCCGCGACCGGCCTGGGCAGCCTTGAGGGTTCCCGCGGCAGCGTCCACCTGGACATGCTGGGCGTCTCCCTCAACACCAACATCGACATCTTCGGCGCCCCTGTCGGCTCCAACCTGGTCACCGCGCTGCTCAATGACGTGGCCTGGAATGGTGGCGACTTCAACGGGAATACCTGGACCGGGAACACCTGGACCGGGAACACCTGGACAGGCCACACCTGGACCGGCCACACCTGGACGGGGAACACCTGGACGGGCAATACCTGGACAGGGAACACCTGGACGGGCCACACCTGGACGGGGAACACCTGGACCGGGAACACCTGGACCGGGAACACCTGGACGGGGAACACCTGGACCAGCGCCGCCTGGAACTAGCCCTCAGCGCGCGGAGGACCGGCTCATGACAGCGCCTGAGGCGTCCCCGCGCCAGTTCCTCGCTCTCGGCCCGGCCGGCCGGGTCTGGCTGCTGAACACCAGCCTCGCCCTCGCGGCCGTCGGGGCGCTGTACCTCAGTTGGTCGGCGTCCGCACCGCTGGCCAATGCCGGCCTGCCCGCGACCGTCGCCCTGACCCTGGCGTTCGCCGCTGCCGAGGTCTGGGTGGTGCACGTCCAGTTCAGGCGAGAAACCCACACAATCTCGCTCAGCGAGATCCCGGTCACCGTGGGTCTCTTCTTCCTGAGCCCGCCGCTGCTGCTGGCCGCGCAGTTCGTCGGGGCGGGTTCCGCCCTCGTGCTGCACCGACGCCAGGGGCTGCTCAAGCTGGCCTTCAACCTCCTCCAGCTGACCCTCTGCACCGCGGTGGCGGCCCTCGTCTTCCACGCGGGCATCACGAAGGGGGATCCCCTGGGGCCGCGCAACTGGCTGGTCGCCGTGGTTGCCACGACGACGTCGTCGGTCCTCGGGGCACTAACCGTGACGGCCGCGATCGGCCTGTCGGAGGGCCGGATCAGCCTCAGGAAGCTGGTCCCGATCACCGCCTTCTCGCTCGCAGGGAGCGTTGTGAACACCAGCCTTGCCCTGGTCGGGGTTGTGACCATCTACCGGGACCCCCGCTCGGCCGCGCTGTTGGTGATGCCGGCCGTCGCCCTCTACCTGGCCTACCTGGCGTACACCCGCGAGCGTCAGAAGACGGAGCGCATCGAGTTTCTCTACAACTCGGGCCGGACCCTCAGCGCCACCGGCGGAGAGCCCGCAATCGTGCAGCTGCTGACCGATGCGCTCGACATGTTCCGGGCGGAGATCGCCCAGGTCGCCGTGTGGGGCGGGGAGGGGGGCGCCGGCCACTCCCGGACCACGGTCAACGTCGAGGGTGCGGTGACGATCGACAACGAGCTCGACGAATCGCCCGGTGAAGCCCTGCACGAGGAGATCATGTCCTCGGACCGGGGAGCGGTGGTCAACGGCCCGGGCGGCTCGCCGGCCGCAGCCGCGTTCCTGGCCGACCGCGGGCTGCGGGACCTCGTGATCACCAGCCTGCGGGCGGACAACCGGGTCATCGGCACGATCCTGGTGGGGAACCGGCTCGGCGGCATCACCGGCTTCAACCTGGAGCACCTCAACCTGCTCGAGACCCTTGCGGCGCAGGTCGGAGCGGCCGTCGAGAACACCCGGCTCGAGGGCGTGCTCCAGCACCAGGCCTTCCACGACTCCCTCACCAACCTCGCCAACCGCGCCCTGCTCCACCAACGCATCGATGCCGCGCTGGCCAAGCCGGCTCCACGGGTGGCCGTGCTGATGGTCGATGTCGACGAGTTCAAGGTCGTGAACGACACGCTGGGCCACGCCGTGGGGGACCAGCTGCTGGTCGAGACGGCGGGGCGGCTGGCGGTGGCGGTCCGGGGATCGGACACGGCCGCCCGCATCGGTGGCGACGAGTTCGCGGTGCTGGTCGAGGACATCAACTCGCAGGCCGACGCCACGGCCAGCGCGCACCGGGTCATCGACGCCTTCCGCCAGCCGTTCAAGCTCGCCGGCCAGTCCGTGCGGGTCACGGCCAGCGTTGGCATCGCCACCAACCTCGATGGCCTTCTCGATCCCGGCACCCTGCTGCTCCAGGCCGACGTGGCGATGTACGCGGCCAAGGCCTCGGCGCCCGGGAGCTTCCGGGTCTTCGAGGCCAGCATGCAGGACGAGGTTGCCGAGCGGCACGCACTGCGCGAGGACCTGCGCCTCGCCCTTGAGCGCGGGGAGTTGGTGAATTACTACCAGCCGCTGGTCCCGCTGGACGGGCCTGGCGTGCTGGGGGCCGAGGCGCTGGTGCGCTGGCGCCACCCCGATCGCGGGTTGATCGCGCCCGGCTACTTCATCCGCATCGCCGAGGAGTCGGGGCTCATCGTCCAGCTGGGACGCTGGGTGCTGCGGGAGGCCTGCGTGCAGCTGCGGGAATGGCAGCGGTCGTACCCGAGCTCCTCGCCGCTCAAGGTCAGCGTCAACCTGTCCGCGGTGCAGTTGCGCGAGCCGGGGTTCGTCGACGATGTCGTCGGCATCCTCAAGGAGACCGGCCTCGACCCCAACTGCCTCACCCTGGAGATCACCGAGAGCACTTTCATGGACGACACCCGGACCGCCATCGCCCGCCTCCGGGAGCTGCGCGGCCTGGGCATCCGGCTTGAGCTGGACGACTTCGGGACCGGGTTCTCGTCGCTCAGCATCCTGCGCGACCTGCCGCTGGACGGCCTCAAGATCGACAAGTCCTTCGTCGACGTCATCCATGGCGCCAGCGACCGCCCCGCCTTCCTGCAGGCCATCGTCCGCCTCGCCGAGGCCCTCGACCTGGAGATGGTGGGGGAGGGCATCGAGCACCAGCACCAGGCTGACGCCCTCCGGGCGATGGGCTGTGGCCGCGGCCAGGGATACCTCTTTTCCAGGCCGCTGCCGCCGGGCGACATGGCGCAGTTCCTGGCGAGCTCCATGGCCTGGGCGGACCAGGAGGGTCCCGTCGTGGCCATGCCGACGAGGCGCCGCTCAGACTAGGACCGGCGCGCCGCCTGTTTCCGCTGGACGCGCCGCTGCGCCAGCGGCTCGTAGAGCTCGCGGTGGTACTGGAGCACCATCCGCCGCGCCGAGAAGCGGGTGACGACCTCCCGGATGCTGTGCCGCATCATCGCCACCCAGCGCCGCGGGATGCCGTCGCTGTCCCGGTCGTAGAAGATAGGGATCACCTCCTCTTCGAGGAGGCGGTAGATCTCATCGGCATCGGCCTCGTCATCCGTCTCGGGATCCTCGATCGTTGCCCTCGAGGCCACGGTCCAGCCGATCTGGGGGTTGTAGGCCTCATCCCACCAGCCGTCGGCCACGCTCAGGTTGAGCACCCCGTTGGCGCCGGCCTTCATCCCGCTGGTGCCGCT
>JAXDLW010000024.1:0-16972 GCA_034666405.1 Chloroflexota bacterium
CTCGCGCTCGACGACGTGAGCCGGGCGCTGGACGTGCTGGCCGCCGAGTACGAGAGCAGCGGTCACCTCGACGGCAGGGTGTCGATGGAGGTCCTCGCGTCCCTGGCCTACGACACCGAGGGCACCCAGAAGATGGTGCGCGAGATCTGGAAGCGGGTCAACAAGCCCAACCTGATGGTCAAGATCCCTGCGACCAGTGACGGCATCCCGGCGATCGAGCAGATGCTGTACGAGGGCCACAGCATCAACATCACCCTCATCTTCGGCCTCGACTACTACCGGCGGGTGGCGGAGGCCTACGTGAACGCCGTGGAGCGGCGGATCGCGGAGGGGAAGCCGGTGGAGGACATTGCCTCGGTTGCCAGCTTCTTCGTGAGTCGGGTCGACACCAAGGTCGACAAGCTGCTCGACGGCCTGGTTGAGGAGGGGCGGCTGCCCGCCATCGACGCGGCGAAGCTCAAGGGCCGGGCCGCGGTCGCCAACGCCAGGCTGGCCTACGAGGTTTACCGCGAGGTCTTCCATTCGGATCGGTTCAAGGCGCTCGAGGAGCAGGGGGCGCGCGTCCAGCGACCACTCTGGGCCTCCACCGGGACCAAGAACCCCGCCTACTCGGACGTCCTGTACATCGACGAGCTGGTGGGCACGGAGACGGTCACCACGGTGCCCGCCAAGACCCTCGAGGCGTATGCCGACCATGGCAACCCGGCCCCCAGGATCGAGGAGGGGATCGAAGAGGCGCGCGCCCTGATGAGCCAGCTCGAGGAGGTCGGCGTCGACATGCAGCAGGTCACCGATGAGCTCATCGTCGAGGGCGTCAAGACGTTCGAGGATGCCTTCGACAAGCTCCTGAACACCATCAAGGCCAAGGCGGGCGGCGTCACCGCGAACTCTTGAGCGCAGGGCCCGGGGGCCTGGGCCCGATCCAGGCGGGAGTTGACCAGCAGCTCCGGAGGATGACCAGCGAGCGCTGGGCGGAGCGGCTCTGGTCGCGCGATGGAACCCTTTGGGCGTCGGATCCCGAGAAGGCCCGGGAGATCGCCTGGTGGGCCGGCTGGCTCGAGCTCCCGCAGAAGATGCTGGAGAAGAGCCGTGACTTCGACATCGCGAGGAGCGAGATGGGCGCCCGGTACAACCACGTGGTCCTCTGCGGGATGGGTGGCAGCAGCCTCTGCCCGGAGGTCCTGCGAACTACCTTTGGGCGCCGCGAGGGCTTCCCGGAACTCATCGTCCTTGACAGCACCGACCCGAGCAGCATCGTCGCCGTCGAGTCTCGAATCGACCTTCATCGCACCCTTTTCCTGGTCGCCAGCAAGTCCGGCGGCACCACCGAGACCCTGTCCCACTACCGCTATTTCCACCAACGCCTGCGTGACGCCGGGGTGCCGCACGACAGCAAGCAGATCGTCGCCATAACCGACCCCGGCAGCGGTCTGCAGAAGCTGGCCCAGGAGCAGGACTTCGGGTTTGTCTTCCTCAACCCTGAGGACGTAGGCGGACGGTACTCCGCGCTGTCGTACTTCGGGATGGTGCCCGCGGCCCTGATGGGCCTGGACCAGGCCCAGGTACTGACGTCGGCGCGCGCGATGGGGATGATCTGCCGCGAACCCGAGGCGGCGGTCAACCCGGGCCTGGCACTGGCCGCCGTGCTGGGCGTCGCGGCCGCATCCGGGCGCGACAAGTGCACCATCATCTGCTCGCCCAAGGTGGCCAACCTCGGGATCTGGTTGGAACAGCTCCTCGCCGAGTCGACCGGGAAGGAGGGGCGTGGGATCGTGCCCGTGGAGTCCGAGCCGCTCGGGGCCGTGGACGCCTATGGGTCTGACCGCCTCTTCATCTACATCCGCAGCGCCGGCGCCGACCCCGCGCAGGACGAGGCGGTCAAAGCCCTTCGCAACGCCGGCCACCCGGCATACAACATCGAGGTGGACGGGCCCCAGGACCTGGGCGCGGAGTTCCTACGGTGGGAGATCGCCACCGCGCTCGCCGGCGCGGTGCTCGAGATCAACCCCTTCGACCAGCCGAACGTACAGGAGAGCAAGGACAACACCAAGGCGGTGCTGAGGCAGTTCTCGGAAACTGGGGATTTCGGCGTCCCCGTGGCACCCGACCCGGAGGCCGAGGTCCGCGCCCTGGTCCAGCAGCTCAAGGCGGGGGATTACCTCGCCATCCTCGCCTACACGGAGGACTCACCCGACGTCAGGTCGACCCTCCAGGAACTGCGCAGACTCGTGCGCGACCGCCACGGGGTGGCGACCACCCTGGGTTTCGGACCGCGTTACCTGCATTCCACGGGGCAGCTGCACAAGGGCGGGCCGAACACCGGTGCCTACCTGATCCTGAGTGACGATCGGGGTGAGGAGTTGCCGATCCCCGGCGAGGGACATGGCTTCAAGACGCTGATCCGGGCGCAGTGGCTCGGCGACCTGAAGTCGCTGCGCGACCACGGGCGCCGGGTGGCGCAGATGTCCCTGGGCCAGGATCGCGCGGCGGCCCTCCAAAAGCTCCTGGAGGTCGTCTCCGCCGTTTGACTCGCCGGGGACTGGCGGTTACGATCCGAGCCTGACATCGTTCAGGTTTCGTTCAGCCTGACCCAGGGAGGACAAGCATGCTTCTGTCGATGACCCGTTCCCGTTTCGGGGTGGCCGCGCTCTCCGCGACCCTGGCCCTGGCGGGCCTCTGGATCTCCGGCGCGACCCCCGCGCACGCCGCCAACCTGGAGGTTACCGGGACATCCGACACGCCGTTGGGCGGTACCAACGACTGCGCCGGCACCTCGGGCCATACATGCACACTTCGCGCAGCTGTGCAGACCGCCAGTGCCGCCAGCTCCCCGACCGTGATCCACCTCCCGGGCGGTACCACGGCTACACCGAAGGTCTACACACTCACCACCAACGACTGCAACACCAACGACGACACCTGCTACGACCTCAACGTTCACGGGACGCAGGCGGTGACGATCAACGGCGATGGCAGCGCCACGACGATCATCGACGGCGACCAGATCGACCGGGTGATCCAGCTCAAGCAAACGACCCTGAACCTGAACGGGGTGACCATCCGGAACGGTGACGCGACCAAGAACAAGGTCAGCGGCCTCGACGGTGGCGGCATAGACGTTCGCGACGGCGGCATCCTGAACATGAGCAACTCCGTGCTCACGGGGAACACCGCTGACAGCGGGGGCGCGATCAGCGAGGAGCCGCCTCCGAATACCGCCCCGATCAACAGCTCGCGTCCGGCGGTGGCCCAGCTCTACTCAGCCGAGGTGCATCTCACCGACGTTTCCGTCGAGGGGAACACGGCGGCCGACGGCGAATATGGCGGCGGCATCAACGTCCGCAACCAGACGTTGCTGGACCTCGTCCGAGTGACGGTGAGCGGGAACAGCATGGCCGCTGACGGCGAGGGCGGCGGGATCGATGTCGACGGCACCGCGACGATCCTGAACTCCACGATCGTCAACAACTCCACGGGAACCGGCACCGACTCGACAGGAGGCGGATTGGCCGTTGACGGCACCGCCACCCTCACCAACGTAACCCTCAACCACAACACGGCCGCCGGCACGGACGCGGGCGCCAACATCGAGGTCTATGACGGCGGCACGGCGACTTTCAAGAACTCGATTGCCGCCAACCCGGTCACCGACGCCAACTGCGTCATCGATTCGGGCGGGACTCTCACCTCCCAGGGTTCGAACCTGGAGTTCCCGGGGAGTTCGTGCGGTTTCACGGGCACGGCGGACCTCCAGAACACCGATCCCCAGCTGGGGCCCCTGCAGGACAACGGCGGCCCGACCAAGACCCAGGCGCTGCTTGCCGGCAGTCATGCCATAGACGCTGTGGCGACCGCGAATTGCCCGCCGCCGGCGACCGACCAGCGTGGGATCACACGCCCCCAGAACGGCAAATGCGACATCGGGTCCTTTGAGGTCCTGGCGGCGGTCGCCTCACCTTCACCCACCGCCTCAATTGCCGCGGCCACCCCGAGCCTGCCGAAGGCCGGGTTGGGCGTCCCGGGCAAGGCCGGTCCGCCCTGGATGGTACTGACCATCCTGCTGCTGCTGGCAGCACCGATTCCCGTCCTGCTGCGTCGCAGGGCCTAGCGCTGGTGAGCGCCCCCGGGTGAGCCGGGGGCGCCTCTCCTGCTCGACATAAGCGGTGCCGCCGCTGTTACTGTCGAACCCTCGCGCCTTACGGCGCAATCCCCGCTGGTTGAGGAGCATGCGTGATGGCAAGTAACGGAACCCCGGAGAACCCCACTGAGAGCACCCAGGCCGTGGCCCCCGCCATCCCCGGCAGCGGCAAGGGCGAGATGGGCATGATCGGACTCGGCCGGATGGGCGGCAACATGGTCAAGCGCCTGGCCCAGCACGGCCATCGGATCGTGGCCTGGACCCGCAATGCGGACACCGTCAAGATCGCCGTGACCGATGGCGCGGTGGGGGCGGAGTCCGTGCCGGACCTGGTCTCGAAGTTGTCGAAGCCCCGCGCGGTGTGGGTGATGATCCCGGCCGGCCAGGCCACCGACGACATGATCCACCAGCTCATGGACCTCCTCGACGAGGGCGACCTGGTGATCGACGGTGGCAACTCGCGCTGGACGGACTCCAAGCGGCACGCCGAGGAGCTCAAGGCCAAGGGGATCCATTTCATGGACGCCGGCACCTCGGGTGGCGTCTGGGGGCTGCAGGTGGGTTACTCGCTCATGGTGGGAGGGGAGAAGGCGGACTTCCAGCGGATGGAGCCGATGCTCCGTGACCTGGCCCCTGAGAACGGCTACGGGCACATGGGGCCGGCCGGTGCCGGGCACTTCGTCAAGATGGTCCACAACGGCATCGAGTACGGGATGCTGCAGGCGTATGGCGAGGGGTACGAGATCCTCCATGCCAGCGAGTACGACCTCGACCTCAACGATGTCACCCGCGTATGGCAGAACGGCAGCGTGGTGCGGTCCTGGTTGCTCGACCTCGCCGCCCTGGCGTTCAAAGCCGAGGGGACCGACCTGGAGAACATCCGGGGCTACGTCGAGGATTCGGGCGAGGGGCGCTGGACTGTCGAGGCAGCCATCGAGGAGTCGGTCCCGGCACCCGTCATCACGCTTTCGCTCCTGATGCGGTTCGCCTCACGCCAGGACGACTCGTATTCGGCCAAGGTCATATCGGCGCTGCGCAACCAGTTCGGCGGGCACAAGATCACCGCCGCGGGCAAGGCCGAGGGCTGAGGGCGGGTTTCTCTGCCAAACTAGACCGCTGCCGCTTTTGTCCGCGGCACAAAGGGAGGCAGGAGCGATTCCCCGCACCAAGGAACCACCGGTAAACCCCCTGCGCGAGGGTTTGCGCAATGAGCGCACGGCCGCACCCATGGCGATGGTCATCTTCGGCGCGTCCGGCGACCTCACGCGCAAGAAGCTCATGCCGGCGCTGTACAACCTGGCGCTGGAGGGGCTGCTGCCGGCGGACTTCGCCGTCGTGGGGATGGCCAGGCGACCGCTCACGAACCAGGAGTTCCGCCGCCAGATGCGGGAGGCCGTCGACGCCAACTCGCGCACGGGCAAGACCAACGACGAGGTCTGGAAGGGTTTTGCCGAGCGGCTGAGTTACGTCAGCGGTAACTTCGACCAGCAGGCGTCGTACTCCATCTTGAAGAAGGAGTTGGACCGTGTCGACGGCGCACTCAACACCGGCGGCAACCGGCTGTTCTACTGCGCGACGCCGCCCGACTACTTCATCCCGATCATCCAGCACCTGGGCAAGGCCGGCCTGGTGAGCCGCGGGCGCGAGTCGCACCGGATCGTCATCGAGAAGCCGTTCGGGGAGGACCTGGAGTCCGCCGAGAAGCTGAACCAGGAGGTTCTCAAGGTCTTCCGCGAGCGGGCCGTCTTCCGCATCGACCACTACCTGGGCAAGGAGACCGTCCAGAACCTGTTGGTCTTCCGCTTCGCCAATAGCATCTTCGAGCCGCTCTGGAACAACCAGTTCGTGGACCACGTGCAGATAACCGTGGCCGAGGAGTTCGGCCTCGAGGGCCGGGCCAGCTACTACGACCAGTCCGGGGCGCTCCGCGACATCGTCCAGAACCACCTGTTGCAGCTCGTGGCCCTGACCGCCATGGAGCCGCCGGTCTCGTTCTCCGCGGACGCCGTCAGGGACGAGAAGGTCAAGGCGCTGCGGGCAATCCGTCCGATCCGCGAGGACGAGGTGTCGCGCTATGCCGTCCGCGGCCAGTACAGCAGGGGCAGCATCGGTGGGCAGCCCGTGCCGGGCTACCGCCAGGAGGACACCGCCAACCCGGAGTCCAATACCGAGACCTTCGTCGCGATGCGGCTCGATGTCGAGAACTGGCGTTGGGCGGGCACCCCGTTCTATGTCCGCACCGGTAAGCGCCTGCCGCGCCGGGTGACCGAGATCGCGGTGCAGTTCAAGCAGCCGCCGCACCAGGCGTTCCGCAACGTCGCGGACGTGCTCGAGCCCAACTTGCTGGTGATCCGCATCCAGCCCGACGAGGGCACCACCCTCAAGTTCGCGTCCAAGGTCCCCGCGCCGGGGATGCGGTTGCGCGCGGTGAACATGGACTTCCTGTACGGCGCGTCCTTCATGGGTCAGTCGCCGGAGGCCTACGAGCGGCTCCTGCTCGACGTGATGCGCGGTGACCAGACGCTCTTCACGCGGCGTGACGAGGTCGAGACCGCCTGGCAGGTGATCACCGGGGTCCAGCAGGCTTGGAACCGGGCGCCGGACGTCCCGCTGTACCCGGCCGGGGGCTGGGGCCCCGAGCAGTCCGACCAGTTGATGGCTCGCGACGGCCGCCGCTGGCGTCACCCCTGAGGCCGGGGTCCGCCTGATGGCCGCTGCCGTGGTTCCCGATTCCGACGTCCTGGTCCGCTGGGAAGGGCGGGGAGTCCGCACGGACGCCGTCGCGGCCCGGATGCTCGACCTGCGGCATGGTGCGGCCGACGACGAGGGCTACCCGCTGGCGCGCGCCAGCGTCATGAACCTGATCGTCTTCGTCTCCGACCTCGACCGGGTGGACTATGCGGTGGCCACGGTCGACGAGCTGGCAATCCGCCACCCGTCGCGGGCGATCGTGGTCGCCCTGCCGCCGGGCAAGGCGTTCTCGCTCGACGCGGAACTCGCGCTGCACAGGCACCCGCTGGCGGCCCACGGGCTGGTGTACGAGCGCGCGGTTCTGCGGGCCCACGGGGCGGACCCCGACGACCTCGATACGCTGGTCATTCCCCTGCTCATCCCGCATCTCCAGTCCTTCCTGTGGTGGATGGGCGACCCGGTCGTGGGCGACCGCGGGCTCCGGAGCCTGGGAGCGATCTGCGACCGCCTGGTGGTCGATTCCAAGCTCGGGCCGGCTCAGCGCCTGCGTGACCTCTCAACGCTCGTGGGGACGGCCGCCACCCCGCTCAATGCCAGCGCCGCGCCGTTCGGCCGGCTGGTCCTGGGTGACGTTGCGTGGTCACGGCTCGATGCGTTCAGGCGCACCCTCGTGCAGGTCTTCGACGAACACCATCGTGCCGAGTACCTGGACGGCGTGACCCGTGTGGAGATTCGCGGCCGCCGCGGGATCCGGGAGCCGGTGTCCGCTGCCGAGGTCCTCTTCGCGGGCTGGCTCGCCGCGCGGCTGGGCTGGACCATGCCGGCCTGGACCACGGGCGGCGTGAGCCTGCGCCATGGCAGCCGGCGCATAGCGCTCCAGTTCGACGGGGTGCGAGGGGCGCGACCGGCCATGGATGCCGCACCCCTGCAGGGTCTGCGGCTGGAGGCGGAGATCGGGCGGCGCAAGCTCACGGTCGAATTCACCGCGCTCAAGTCCGAGGGCCACCTGGCCGTGAAGGAGACGGGTGCGGAGACCATCAACCGCACAATTGCCTTTCCCCAGGTGTCGGAGACCGAAGCCCTGAGCCGGGAGCTCGCGCGCATCGGACGTGAGCGCGTGTACGAGGATGCCATGGTCTCGGCGTCGCGAATCCTCGCCGCGGTCGACTCATGATGCGGCGGGCCTGAGGTGTTGGTCCGTCATCGCGACGCGGAGGCCGTCGCTCGAGCAGCTGCGTCGAGCGTGGTCGAAGCCGCGTTCCGCGCGATCCACGAGCACGGCAACTTCCGCCTGGTGCTGGCCGGCGGTCGCACACCGCGGGCGGCATACGAGCTGCTGGCCGGGGAGTTGCGCGACGAGGTCGATTGGCGTCGCGTCAGCCTGTTCTTCGGCGACGAGCGGTGCGTGCCTCCTGAGGACGACGCCAGCAACTACCGCATGGCCCGGGAGGCCCTCATCGCGCCCCTGAAGCTGCCGAACTCGGCAGTGCGACGCATGGCCGGCGAGGTCACCCCGGACAACGCCGCCGCGGAATACGACGTGGAGCTCCGGCGCGCCCGGGAGGACCGTCAGCCGGCCTTCGACCTGGTGCTGCTCGGAATGGGCCCGGAAGGGCATACCGCCTCGCTCTTTCCTGGCAGCCCGGCCCTGGAGGAGACGCACAAGCTGGCCGTCCACGTGGTGGTGCCGGCGGAGCCCGCCGACCGGCTGACCATGACCCCGACGGCGCTCGCCTCGACCAGGCAGATCCTGTTCCTGGTCTCCGGCTCGGACAAGGCAGATGCCCTGGCCGAGGTCTTCAAGGACGGGTCCGAACTGCCGGCTGCGGTGGTTTCCCGGCTGGCGCCAACGCGCTTCCTCGTGGACGAAGAGGCCGCGGCCAGGGTCGGCTCCTAGAGGACCGCCCCGCCGTCAGCGCTTGGCGCCGGTGGTCTCGAGCTCGGTGAAAGGGGGAACCCAGCTCTCCTGGGCGGGGCCGTGTTTCTGGAGCCAGTCGTCGGCGTCCTTCAGCATGAGGTCGAGGACCTCGTCGCGGGTCATCCCCGTGGACTGGACCAGGGGCTCCCGCTCATTGAGGAAGTTGCGCCCCGTCACCCGCACCATCCGCAGCAGGTGCTGGAGCCGTTCCGGCATCTGGCGCTGGCCCAGCGGCGGGGATTCCTCGACGAACCTTGTGTACTGGGCAAGCAGGTCTGTCAGAAGGCCTGAATGGCGGTTCTGGAACTCGGCTCGAATGGAATCAACGGCTGAAACGCGTTGCGGCATAAGTGTGATTTCCCCCAGTCAGCCCCGCTTGAAAAGCTGCCGGAGTTTAGCAGTCGTCTCCCGCGCTCATCCGCCGCCGGCGGGGGGTCGGGCCCCCACCAGGAGCGGGAAAAAGGATCCCAGGGCGTAGC
Organism: Chloroflexota bacterium; assembly: GCA_034666405.1. Lineage (GTDB taxonomy): Bacteria > Chloroflexota > Dormibacteria > DASZGP01 > DASZGP01 > JAXDLW01. Next base: position 9,227 of record JAXDLW010000024.1, read on the forward strand.
CCACGATGGCCGCCGCCAGCCCGATCAGCATGATCTCGAGGCCCCCACGGAGGGATGACGTACGGGCCACCCGGGCCTTGCCGGCGCCCATCACGAACAGGGCACCCATTGTCACCGCGGCCGAGACGACGAGGGCGGGGCTCACCGTCATCCCGGCCACGCTGGCGACATGCCGGGTGGACAGGAACAGCCACGGCAGGATCGGCACCAGCGCGCCGACGGCGAACGCCAACGCCATCACCCCGCCCTCCCGGATCGGCTCCCCTGGCTCCACCTGCAGCCCGAGCTCCATGCGGGTCATCGCCGCCAGCATGGCATTCGGCCGCGCCGCGATCTTCTCGGCGACGAGACGGGCGTCCTCCTCGGGCAGTCCCTCCTGCTGGAAGAGGTGGACGAGCTCCTCCAGCTCACGGGCCGGGTGGCGGCTCAGTTCGGTTCGCTCCACCTCGACCTCGGCCTCGTGGACCTCCTGTTGGGACTTGCTCGAGATATAGGCCCCGGCACCCATGGCGATCATCCCGGCAAAGGCACCTGCCGCTCCCGCCACCAGCACGGTGTACCGGTCACCGGTGGCGCCGCCCACGCCACTGACCAGGCCGAGGGTGGTGAGCAGTCCGTCCTGGGTGCCGAAGATGACCTCGCGTACCCGGCTCACCCGCGCCACCCGGCGGCGGCTCAACGCGATGTGGGCGAACGCCTCGTCGGAGCTGGCTGCCGCAGGGGCGCCCGCCTGGCTCATGCTCCTAGGGGACGGCTTCCGGGCCCGTGTTGACGAACTGGTTGTAGAAGGCCGTCGCGTCGGCGGTCGTGGGGAACCCGGTGAAGTCCTGTTCGTTGTCCCAGGAGAGCATCGCGAAACCTGGGGTCATCGACTGGTAGGGGGTGCTCAGGAACTTGACCTCGGCGTACTTGGGGTCCTTCGGCAGGGCGGCGAAGAGCGCCTGCGACTGGGCGTAGTAGTCGTCGCAGGCGGTGCCGGAGCACTTGTAGACCAGGACGATGCCGCCGTGCTCGAGGTTGTGCACGTATTCCTCCGGCAGGAGCGCGTCATGGTTGGCGCCCCACGGCCGGGGTGCCTGGGCGTCGTTGTAGTGGTTGCCCGAGGAGGGTGGTTGGTGCGCGTAGGTCACCCGTTGGGGCCGGGTGACGTGGCTGCGTCCCTCGTCGGGAATGGCCGTCGCCGCCGCAACCGGCTTCCCGGTGCCCGGTTTGCTGCTGGTGCCACCAAGGTTGGGGGGATTGGTCAGGAAGTAGAGGGCGCCGAAACCGCCGACGATGAGGACCGCGAACACCGCGATCACGATGTACGTCCGGCGGCGCTCCGCGTCAACCTGGGCGCGGATCTGGGCAGCCCGCTCGTCGAGGCGGGCCTGGCGGGCCTGCTTCTGTCTCTTCGCCACGGCAGCCAATGGTAGCGGGGGCAGAATTAACCCGGTGTTATTGTGCCGCCCAGTGGATGTGCAAGGTGATGGCCTGAGCGAGGCCGGCTGATGGCGACGACCGGGTGGACCGTGATCGGCACCGACACGGGCGTCGGCAAGACGGTGGTCGCAGCGGCAGTGGCCGCCAACTTCGTAGCCGCCGGCCGGCAGGTCGCGGTGGCGAAGACGGTGCAGACCGGCACCGCGGACGACACCGCCGAGGTCAATCGCCTCGTCGGTCAGCCGGTGGGTCGCCAGGGGTGGAAGATCCCCCGCCCACTCGACCCCTTCCTGGCGGCGCGTCTCGGTGGCGATCGCCTCTTCCCGGGTGACCTCGTGCAGTGGACCCTGCGAGCCCTGACCGGGGTGGACATCGGGCTGATCGACACCAACGGTGGGTGCGCCACGGAGCTCAACGAGGGCTTCAACAACTCCGACCTCGCCTCGGCGGTGGGGCTCGGCGTCATCGTGGTCTGCCGCCCCGGCCAGGGAACGCTGAACCACTCGATCATGACCTGCGACCACCTGCGCGCCCAGCACGCCGACATCGCGGGGCTGGTCGTGTCGCGGATGCCGCGCCAGCCCACCATCGTCGAGGCTGCCACGATGGGCGAACTGGAACGCCTCACCCGCTACCCGATCATCGGCGTGATCCCGGACATCGTGGACGTCTTCCAGCAGATCGACCCGGTGGGCTTCGCGGCGATCGCGGCGGACGGTCTCGACAAGAAGCTCGGCGGGCGGTTCGACCGCGAGGCCTTCCTGGACCAGATGGCCGCGCTAGTATGAATCCACGCCGCTTGGATGGGGGTGTTCGCGCGCAGAGCGCGCGCTGATTTCGAGGAGGATTTCGCTTGGCGACAGCAGTCCAGGACCCGGTCCAGACCGAGGCCGGCCAGACCTACCAGCTGTACATCGACGGGGAGTGGCGGGATGCCTCGTCGGGGGAGACCTTCCCCAGCATCAACCCCTCCAACGAAGAGGTCATAGCCCAGATCCCCAAGGGCACCCGCGAGGACGCCCAGGCGGCGGTGAAGGCGGCCCGGGCGTCCTTCGACAAAGGGGATTGGTCAGGGAAGTCGTTCAAGCAGCGCAGCGACATCATGCTCAAAGCCTTCAAGCACCTGGCCGAGAAGTCGACGAGCGACGACTGGGCCACCAAGGAGGCGATGGACTCCGGCTCGACGATGCGGCTCGCCAACCTCTCCCACGTCCCCATCGCACTCGAGCACTTCCGCTCACTGGCCGCGCAGGGCGGCGAGATCAAGCCGTTCGAGCCCCTGCCCTGGGTCGACGTGCCCGCGGTGGCCTGGAACTTCGTCAACCGCGAACCGATCGGGGTCTGCGCCCAGATCATCCCCTGGAACTTCCCCCTGGTCATGGCCTGTTGGAAGCTGGCCCCGGCACTGGTGACCGGCAACTCGGTGGTCCTCAAGCCCGCTTCGCTCACCTCGATCACCGCCCTCGAGTTGGTCAAGGCCCTGGACGAGACGGGCCTGTTCCCGAAGGGCGTGATCAACATCGTCACCGGTCCCGGCGCCACCGTGGGCGAGGAGCTGGCATCCAACCCCCTGGTCGACAAGGTGGCGTTCACCGGTTCGACCGAGGTGGGGCGGCGGATCATGCAGCTGGCCAGCGGGACCGTCAAGAAGGTCACCCTCGAGCTGGGCGGCAAGTCGGCGAACATCATCCTCCCGGATGCCGACCTCGACCTGGCCATCGACGGCGCCCTCTTCGCGACGTTCATGCACCAGGGCCAGGTCTGCGAGTCGGGCACGCGCCTGCTGGTCCCCGAGTCGATGCACGACGAGATCGTTGAGCGCCTGGTGGCGCGGACCAGGGAGATCGTTGTCGGTGATGCCCTCGACTTCGAGTCGGGGATGGGGCCGCTGGTATCCGAGGCGCAGCGCGCCACGGTCGAGAAGTACGTCGAGATCGGCCTTGCCGAGGGCGCCACGCTGGTCACCGGGGGCAAGCGCCCCGAGGGATTGGATCGCGGCTACTTCTTCGAGCCCACGATATTCACCAACGTCACCAACGACATGCGCATCGCCCAGGAGGAGATCTTCGGACCGGTGCTGTCGGTCATCAAGTACAGGGACACCGGCGACGCGATCCGGATCGCCAACGACTCCATCTATGGTCTCGCCGGCGGGGTCTGGTCAACCGACATCCCGGAGGCCATCAGCGTTGCCAAGAGCATTCGGACCGGCACCGTGTGGATCAACGACTACCACCTCCTGAACGACGTTTCGCCGTTCGGCGGCTTCAAGCAGTCGGGCGTGGGCAAGGAACTCGGGATGCACGGGATCCTGGAGTACACGATCGCCAAGCACATCCACGTCGGCGTGAGCAACAAGCGCAGCGACCGCTTCATCTGGGACGCGGTCCTGCCCTAGAGGCAGGTGAAATGCAGGACACCGTCGCCCTGACCGACCGGGCCCGCGCCCTGTTCGACCAGGTGCGCGCGGCCCGGGGGCCGCTCACGATGGTCCTGGGGTCCGGCTGCTGCGACGGCGGCTCGCCGTTCCTCTTCGAGAACTATCCGCCGCCCGCCAACCACCGCAACATCGGCGAGGTCGAGGGGGTCCCGGTCTGGGTGGACAACTCGCTCTGGGCCGACGAGGAGCTGCACCTGGTCATCGACGCCATCAAGGACCCCTCGATGGACAGCTTCTCGGCAGAGTCCGAGCTGGGCTACCGGCTGATCCTCACCTAGCCAGCGTGAAGGCGACGTGGCCTTCGCCATGGGCGACGTCGGGCCCGGTGGCGACCTCCTTGGCCGTGCACGTGCTCGCGCAACGCACCCCGATGGTCAGGGATCCGCCTTCCGTGACCACCAGCAGGTCGCCGTCCTTCACGCCGGCCGCCGCGAGGTCCGCTGAGGAGATGCGAAGGACGCTGTCGGTCCCGGGGTGGGCATTCTTGGCGGTGGCCCGGTCGGCGACATAGGCGAAACCGCCCTTCCTCATGAAGCCCGTCGGGACGAACGCGGCACTCTCGACACCGATGTCCGCGCCGGTGGGCAGCCCTGACGCCACCACCACGGTGGCACTCCCGTCCGCGCCGATCGCCATGATCCGCCCGCTCACCTCGTCGGGAGCGATGAGCTGGCCTCCATAGGGTCCGAACCCGCTGGGCGCGACCTCCAGGCCGCCCTCCACAGTCGGGGCCTGCGAGGTGATCACCCGGGTCTTTCCCTGGCAGTCGATCGCGGTGACCACGGTCACCCCGGCGTGGCCCCCCGTGACGAGCAGGCTGTGACCGAATTTGCCCACGGTGTCGAAGGTGATGCCGTTGAGGCCGTCAACGCCGGGGACCGCCGCAAGCAGGCCCACCTTGCCCTGGGGATCGATGGTCGTCACCCCGGGAGCGCCGACCCGCAGCGCGTAGGTATTGTCGGCTGGGAAGGTGCACGCGGGCTGGGTCATGGTGAGCCCGTGGGAGACTGTGATGTAGGCCTCCGGGCCGGGATCCACCTTGTAGGCCGGCGAGTACGTCCCGAACGACCCGTCGAGACCCAGCAGCTGCAACTGGCCGTTGGCCGCGACGAGGAGCCGACCATCGGAGCGGGTCCCCGCAATGTCGAGGACGCTCGGCATATGGACCCATTGCTGCCATCTGCCGACCCTGTCGGCGACCGGCGCCGGTGCTGGGGTGTTGGCCCGGGGTCGCGTCAGGACCACCGCCGCGACCGCCGCCACCACCAGGAGTGCGACGCCGGCAGCCATGAGAAGCGCTAGCCGGCTGCGGCCGCCGCGACCGGTGTCCGACACCGCCGGCGCTGCGGCCTGCTGGAGGGGTACGGTCGCGACCGCCGCGACCGCTGCCGGGGCGTCCTCCACGGCGACGCTCAGCGCGCGCACGAACGCCGCGGCGGTGCGGTAGCGCGCCGTTGGATCGCGGCTCAGGACCTTCAGCAGGACGGTCTCGATCTCCGGGCTCAGGTTGGGGTTTACGGTCCGCGGCAGGGGCAGCGGCTCCTGCTGGTGGGCCAGCACCACGGCCATGGGGGTCGCCGCGTCGAAGGGCACCCGCCCGGTCAGCATGTGGTACGCCACCACGCCCAGCGAATAGATGTCGGCCGCCGGGCTGGTGTCCCCGGCGCCCTGCTCGGGCGCCATGTACTGGGGGGTTCCAAGGATCATGCCAGTCTGGGTCAGGGACGTGTCCGAGGCCATCATCCGGGCGATCCCGAAATCGGTGAGAATCGGGGTGCCGTCGCGGGTCAGCAGGATGTTCGACGGTTTGACATCGCGGTGCACGACCCCTCGCGAGTGGGCATAGTCCAGGGCCGATGCGATGGGGGCGAGGATCGCGCAGGTGTACTCCAGCGGCAGGGGCCGGCCCAGCTGCTCGGACAGCGTGCCGCCGTCGATGTAGTCGCTCGCGATGAACGTCACCGCGTCGGTCGTGCCGTAGTCGAAGACCGCCGGGATGCTGGCATGGCGCAGCGCCGCGAGGCGCACCGCCTCGTCCCGGAAGCGCTCCTCGAAGTTGGGCTCGGCGGCGAGGTGGGGCGGAAGGATCTTGATCGCGACGTACCGCGACAGGGCCGCCTGGTGGGCCTTGTAAACGGTCGCCATGCCGCCACGACCGACCTGCTCGATGATGCGGTAGGGACCGAGCTCGGTCCCGGGCGCTAGTTTCAAGCCGTGGCGATGCCGGTCAGTGGCCGCCGGTGAGCAGGCCGATGACCACCCCGACAAAGATGAAGATGGCCAGCAGGATCAGCAGGCTGAACCCGCCCGGCAGGTGCCGCCCCACCTGGTGGGTGGCGGTCCATTCGACCTCGAGGTCATGGCCCCTGGGGCTGCCGACCGTGGGTGGGGTGGCGAAGCTCTGGCCGGGGGCGTTCGCGGCCCCGCAGCGCGGGCAGACGATCTCGGTCTCAGGATGCTGGAGACTGCACTTCCAGCAATACATCATCCGGGGCGCCATGGCCCTGATTATGGCCGAGCGCGGGGGCGCCACCCTGTCCGACCCCCGGTAAGCTTCGCCGGATGTCCGATGGCGGCGCCAGCTTCGAGGCCAGGCTGATCGAGTCCGCCCGCGACGGGGTTGGGGTCGCCACCGGCGCGATTGCGCCCGACGGCGCTCTGACCAGCACGGTTGAAGCGGGCGGCAAGCGCATCCGGGCCGGGCTGGTCGAGCGCTTCGGCCGGCTCACCGGCGCGCCCCAGGGGCCGATAGACGACCTGGCGATGGCTGTCGAGTTCCTCCACGCCGCGACGCTCGTGCATGACGACGTCATCGACAACGCCGAGACCCGTCGGGGCACTCCCGCGCTGCACCGCGAGCACGGGACCGAGATGGCCCTGCTGGTGGGCGACCTGTACGTGGCGCGGTGCGGTGTGCACCTGGCGCGAGCGGGTGTGCCCCGGGCGGCCGCCGAGCTGTGGCGGGCACTGGACACGATCGTGCGGGGGGAGATCGACCAGCGGGGCAGGCGCTTCGACCTGCGCCAGGGCCAGGACGACTACCTCGCGACGATCCAGCGCAAGACGTCGAGCCTGGTGGAGGCGGCCTGCGCCGCGGCGACGCTGGTGGGCGGCGCGGGGGAGGAGCAGGTCGAGGCGGCGCGGACCTATGGTCGCCACCTGGGGATCGCCTTTCAGCTTGTCGACGACGTCCTTGACTACCAGGGCAGCCCGGACGAGATGGGCAAGCCGGTTGGGAACGACATCCGCGAGGGCACCGTGACCCTGCCCTTGATCCTGGCGTTGCAGCTCTCGCCGGCCCCGATGCCGGCGATCGTCAACTCCGCTCGAGAGCGAGACGACTTCGGCGCGGTGGTGCTCGGAGTGAGGCGTTCGGGAGCCCTGGAGCGGTGCCTGGCCCTCGCCGCAGAGCACTCGCGGCACGCCCTGACGGCCCTGGAAGCCTTCCCCGCCGGAGCTGACCGCGATGCGCTCGCAACCCTCGCCGAGGACCTGCTGCAGCGCCGATCCTGACCGCCTCAAGGTGATCTGGATCACCTGATTGGGGTGCCGGGGGCTGCTAAGTTTCTTCCCGGCCACCCGTATGCATCTTCTAATCGAAGGCCTGAGCTACCGCGCGGCACCGCTGGAGGTGCGTGAGCGTGTCTTCATTCCTGCTGAAGGCCATCGCCGCTGGCTCACTCGCCTGGCCGACCAGCCACGGGTCCGCGGTGGTGCCATCCTCTCGACCTGCACCCGCACCGAGATCTACGCCTGGCTGGACCATCCGCAGGCCGGTATCGACGAGTTCACAGCGGCCCTGGATCCGCTGGGCGAATGGCCGGGGTACCGCTACCAGCTGCGTGGGGCCGCGGCCATCGAGCACCTCTTTCGGGTCGCCGGCG
>JAXDLW010000025.1:0-3324 GCA_034666405.1 Chloroflexota bacterium
GCTTGTGCCGCTGGCCTCGAGCAGGCGCCGGGGGTTGTTGAGCCAGACGTCGGCGCCCTGCACGAGGGTGCGCGCGAGGTCCATGTTGTAGTCCTCCAGGAAGGAGATGCTCGCCTCGCCCCGTGAAAACCCGACGATGTCGCGGAGGATCTCCTTGCCGCCGCCATCGGCCGGGTGGGCCTTGCCGGCGAAGATGAACTGCACCTCGCGCCCGGCCGCGCCGGCCAGCGCCCGGAGGCGGTCGGGGTCGCGCAGCAGCAAGTTGGCGCGCTTGTACTGGGCGAAGCGCCGGCTGAACCCGATGGTGAGGATGTCCGGCCGCATCATGCCGGTGCTGTTGCTGCGGACCTGGGCCAGCACCACCAGGCGCCGTCGCAGGGTCTGGTGCACCACCCAGAGCTCCTCGTCGGGGATCTCGGCGACCATGGCCCACCGGGAGTCGTCCGGGTCGAGGTCGGACCAGCGGGGGTCCACGTACTCGACCAGGAGCTCGGCGATGGTCGGCGCCAGCCAGGTGGGCATGTGCACGCCGTTGGTGATCGCCCCGATGGGCGCCTCCCGGTCGCTGATGCCCGGCCAGGCATGCCGCCAGAGGTGGCGTGAGACTGCGCCGTGGAGCTGGCTCACACCGACCACCCTCTGTGCCTCGCGGAGGCCGACCACGGTGGTGCAGAGCTCCTCGTTCTCGTCCTCGGGGGTGATCCGGCCGAACCGGACGAACTCGTCGACGTCGATCCCCACGGACTCCAGGTAGTGCCCGAGCGCCTCATGCACGAGGTCGGAGGAGAAGAAGTCGCTGCCCGCCGCCACCGGCGTGTGCGTGGTGAAGACGGTGGGGGCGCCGGCCGCCGCGATCCGCTCCGCAAGGGGGCCCGAGGTGCCGCGCAGACCGCTGGCGGCGAATTCGACAGCCGCCAGGAAGCTGTGGCCCTCGTTGAGGTGGCAGACCCCCGGCTCGATCCCCATCGCCCGCAGCGCCCGGACCCCGCCGATGCCCAACACGATCTCCTGGCGCAGGCGGAGCGCGGGGTCGGCCACGTAGAGGCGGTCGCAGATCGAGCGGAGGTGGGGAGGGTTCGTCTCGACGCCGGTGTCGAGCAGGTAGAGGGGCACCGCGCCGACCCGGACCCGCCAGACCTTGGCGTGGACCGTCTCGGCTCCGACCGGGACCTCGACCTGGAGGGGCACCCCGTCGGCGCGGACCAGCTCCAGCGGCAGCAGCTGGGGGTGGTTGTACAGGTACTGCTCCACCTGGTCGCCGTCCTCGCTGATGCGCTGGCGGCCGAACCCCTGCTTGTAGAACAGGCCCACGCCGACCATGGGCAGCTGGAGGTCGCTGGCCGCCTTGAGATGGTCGCCGGCGAGGATGCCCAGTCCGCCCGAGTAGATCGGCAGGGAGTCGGTGAGGCCGAACTCGAGGGAGAAGTAGGCGATGGGCGGCATGTCCTCGCCAGGCACCACGCGGGGCCTGGAGGCCCCCTGTTCCCGCTGCGCCTCCAGTGCGACATCGAGGGCACGGCGGACATCCTCGCGCTGCAGGGCCTGCTCCACCCCGGCGTCACCCAGCGCGCGGATCACGGCCATGGGGTTGTGCGAGGTCTCGTCCCAGATCGCCGGCTCCAGGGCCTGGAACAGCCGCTGGATGCGGGGCTCCCAGGTCCATGTGAGGTCGAGCGCCAGGCGGCGTACTTCTCTGCTCATGTGAAGCCTCATTCTCGCGGATGGGGAAGCCCACGTCAGGCGCGACGGGCCGATCTCGCGGTGATCGGCGTTTGAATTGACGCTCCGATCGCCGTGCTGCTAGACTCTGCTTCCGCGTCCCAGGAGCCCTTGATCCTATTCCGCACGCCCTTGGGACAAGATCGATCCACCTTGAGCGAGCCCCCTCGAACAACCAGGTAGGGCGCCCATCCGGGTGCCGCGAGCCGGGGCCCTCGACCTCGATTTAAGGAACATATTTGCCGACCATCAACCAGCTGGTCCGTAAGGGCCGGCATCCGATAACCAAGAAGACCAAGGCTCCAGCGTTGAAGGGCTCGCCCCAGCGACGCGGTGTCTGCGTGCGCGTCTACACGGTCACCCCGAAGAAGCCGAACTCGGCCCTTCGCAAGGTCTGCCGCGTGCGCCTCACGTCCAAGATCGAGGTGACGGCATACATCCCAGGCATCGGCCACAACCTCCAGGAGCACTCCGTTGTGCTGATCCGCGGCGGTCGCGTCAAGGACCTTCCCGGTGTCCGCTACCACGTGATTCGCGGCACCCTCGACACCTCGGGGGCCAAGAACCGCTCCCAGGGTCGCTCCAAGTACGGCGCCAAGCGCGAGAAGAAGGCGGCCAAGTAATGCCTCGTCGCGCGCGTATTCAGAAGCGGAACATCATCCCCGACCCGGTGTACACACACCAGGGCGTGGCAAAGTTCATCAACTGCCTCATGCTCAACGGCAAGAAGAGCACGGCCGAGCGGATCGTCTACGACTCCTTCGAGCTCATGCGCCAGCGCACCCGCGGCGCGGACCCGCTGGAGACGTTCGAGAACGCCCTGCGCAACGCCACCCCGATCCTCGAGGTCAAGCCCAAGCGGGTCGGTGGCGCCACCTACCAGGTACCCGTCGAGATCCGGCCCGACCGCCGGTCGGCGCTCGCCCGGCGCTGGATCATCCGTTACGCCCGCGCCCGCGGCGGCAAGTCGATGGCCGAGAAGCTGGCGAACGAGCTGATGGACGCTTCGAACAACATCGGGGCGGCGGTCAAGCGCAAGGAAGACACCCACAAGATGGCTGAGTCGAACAAGGCCTTCAGCCACTTCCGGTACTAGCCGTGAACGTCGCCGTCAAGGCAGTCAAGGGCCGGGCCTTCCCGCTGGAGAAGACCCGGAACATCGGGATCATGGCGCACATCGACGCCGGTAAGACCACGACCACCGAGCGGATCCTGTTCTACACCGGGAAGATCCACCGCATGGGCGAGGTCCACGAGGGTGGCGCGACCATGGACTGGATGGTCCAGGAGCAGGAGCGCGGCATCACCATCACCTCGGCGGCCACCGCCGCGGAGTGGCGCGGCCATCGCATCAACATCATCGACACACCCGGGCACGTGGACTTCACGGTCGAGGTCGAGCGCTCGCTCCGGGTCCTCGACGGCGCGGTCGCGGTCTTCGACGCGGTCAGTGGCGTCGAGCCGCAGTCCGAGACGGTCTGGCGCCAGGCCGATCGCTACGACGTCCCGCGCATCGCGTTCATCAACAAGATGGACCGCATCGGCGCGAACTTCGAAGCGGTGGTCAACCAGATTCGCGTGAAGCTCGGCAAGAACGCCGTGCCC
>JAXDLW010000026.1:0-28501 GCA_034666405.1 Chloroflexota bacterium
CGCGAAGCACTCAGCAGCCTGATGCGCCGTGATCACGACACCGTCTCCGAGCAGCTCTACCCGTACTACCAGGACGTCTACGACCACATCCTGCGTGTCAGCGAATCCTCCGATTCGCTCCGCGACCTGGTGAGCACCATCGTCGAGACCAACATCAGCCTGCGTGATTTCCGCCAGAACCAGATCGTCAAGAAGGTGAGCGGTTGGGCAGCGATCATTGCGGTCCCGGCGCTGATCACGGGCTACTTCGGCATGAACGTGCCCTTCCCGACCTACCAGGCTGAGGCGGGGGTCATCGCCTCGACGCTACTGATCATCGCGGCTTCCTTCGGGCTCTACCTGCTCTTCCGCCGCCTGGACTGGCTCTGAGGGCAGAGTCCGGCTGACTATGATGGCTGGAGGAAGGTCGAGATCCAGTTGAGGTCAAGAGCAATGCGCAGAGTTCTGGCTGTAGTCCCAACCGTCCTCCTCATCGTGGCCGCGCTTGGCCCCGTGGGCTCGCAGGCGGCCAGCCCGGCGTCCGGCACCCTGAGCTTTGCGAACCCAACCCTCAGCTGGCAGAACAGCACACCCATGAACGGCTCGGCCCCGGCGGTGACACGGATCTCGTGCCAGGTCCCGACCACCTGCGACGACTTCGCCATGACCCTGGACAGAGGCGCCAACAGCTTCGCCTACGTCACGCTCACCCTGACCCCCTCAGCGGGCGCGGGCGAGGAGATCATCCTCTACCCGCCAGGTTGCGACACCGGGCCCAATTCCAGCTGCTACCAGGTGCTGGGGACCACGGTGCACATGACGGGACCGGCGAACGGCCTCTACACGGTCCGCGTGGCGTGCACCCAGTGCACCGCGGCGACGTACGCGATGCAGGCCACCATGGTCGCCCTCCCGCCCACTCCGAATATCCCCGGACCCGGGAACCAGGGCTTCGGCTGGACGACGCACCAGATGCCGGGAGTCGACGCTACCACCCAACCCAGTTCATCCGGTGAGCCGGGGATCTGGATCAACCAGTTGGGCCACGTAATCGTCAACACGTTCGGGCCGACCATCTGGACATCGCAGGACGACGGCCGCTCTTTCAGTAACGCCAATGAGACCATCGACGTCGGCTGCCCCTCTGGTGACGCCGACGCCGTCGTCTCTTTTGACGACGCCTACTACGCGGACAACCTGTGCCTCGCCGGCCCGACCAACCTGAGCTACACCTCTCGCGACGGCGGGAAGACGTGGGTGGGCGGCGGTACCGGCCTCCCGGCGATCGCGGGCCTGCCCGACTCGGACCGGCAGTGGTACGCGCCCGACCCCAAGAACCCGGGCGTCATCTACTTTGCGTACCACGACTTCGTGGGTCCCAACATCAACGTCTGGCGCTCGAACGACTACGGCCAGACATTCACCCAGTTCGCCCCGGTCACGCTGCTGGGCCCGACGTTTGTCGATGCCAGCCAGGGCAACACCACATCACGTCCCCAGGTGGACCCGGTCGACCCGAACATCGTCAGCATGCTCTACGCCTACAACGACGCGGCCTCCAGCGCCACCACGCCGCCCAACGCCCCCGAGTTCAACCTCCGGGAGTTCGGCCTGGCGCGGTCAACCGACGGCGGCAAGACCTGGACCAATACCCAGGCCTACGACGCCGGGTTGACCAACGGGCTGACGAATACCGTGGCTCATGAGTTCCCCCAGGCCACCATCGACACCGTCGGCAACATCTACGTGCTCTTCAGCGAGAAGATCGGCGGCCAGACGAACACCCATATCAAGCTGGGGGTGCTGCCGCGGGGCGCGACAGCCTTCTCCAAGGTTGTCCAGGTCGATTCGGGGTTGCTCTCCAACGTCTTTCCATGGGCGGCCGCCGGGGACCCGGGGATGGTCGACATCACCTGGTACGGTTCGCCCGCCGCGGACAACAATGACCACAACGCCGAGTGGTCCGAGATGTTCGCGCAGACCACGAACGTGCTTGGCGCGAACGCGACGTTCGTCCAGAGTCGGATCAGCGGCCCGCTGCCGGTGCACAGCGCCGACATCTGCCTCGCGGGAACGCTCTGCCTGGCGACGGGCGGCAACCGAAACCTCTCCGACTTCCAGGGGGTCGCCGTGGACCCCTGTGGCTACGCCCAGGCCGTCTGGGACGACGACCACACCGGCGCCGGGTCGACGCAGTTCGCGCGGCAGACGGCGGGAACGACGATCCGCCCGAGCGCCTGCGGTCCGACCACCGCGGTGACGACCCCCACCCTGGGAGGGCCGACCCCCAATACGGGCCGAGCGTCCGCGGCTGACCTGGCACCGGTGCTCCTGGCCCTGGCCCTCCTGGCGGCGGGGTTGGGCTGGTACCGGAGGCGGCGCCCGGCGGCCTGACCACGCCGGGGCGGGACGCAACGGCGCCCGCGAGCTCGGTTTCCAGACTTCTGCCTTACTGTGGACCGGTGACCACTACCACCGCCGGCGAGGTATCGACGGCGCGCCGGCGGGGAATGCCCGCCCGCTTCTGGCTGGCCTGCCTGGTGGTCGCGCTGATCAGCGGCGCATTCCTGGGCACAACCCTGCTGGCGCTGGGGGGCACCTCCATGAGCACGGCCGTCGACGACCTCGGCGAGATGGTCGCCGCCGTGGTGGCGGCAGGGGCGTCGGCCTGGGCGGCCCGCGGCGCCAGCGGCCGCGTTCGCAGGGGCTGGACGCTCATGGCGATCGCCGCGGCATCGTGGGCGGCGGCCGAGGCGGTCTGGAGTTACTACGAGGTCATCGCCGGGCGAACAACGCCCTTCCCCTCGCTGGCCGACGCGGGTTTCCTGCTCGCCGTGCCCTTCCAGGTGGCCGCGGTCCTGCACTTCGCGGGCCGTCGCAGCGGACGCTCACTCGCCCGGACGGTGTTCGACAGCGCGATCGTGGCGTCCTCGGTCATGTTCATCAGCTGGGCCACCGTGCTCCACACCGTGTACTCCGCCGGCGGGGACGGGCCGCTCAGTTTCGGACTGAGCCTGGCCTACCCTGTTGGAGACCTGCTGACGGTCGTCATAGTCATCGCGGTGATCGCCGGCGCGGGCCGCCTGTACCCGCCGCTCGCGTTGATCACGGCGGGGTTGCTGGCACTGACAGTGAGCGACAGCACGTTCACCTACCTGACGTCGCAGAACGCCTTCAACACCGGGCCGATAGACACTGGCTGGGTCCTCGGTTTCCTGTTGATCGGTCTCGCCGCGTACCTCGCTAGGCTCCACCCGGACGAAGCATTGCCCGACGTGGAATCAGCCTCCCAGGCGCGGAACCTCCTGCCGTACGCCCCCCTCTCGGTCGCGGGGTTGCTGGCGATCTGGCTGTTTGTCCAGGGCCACCCGATGGACCTGTTCGCTGCCAGCCTGCTCGTCCTGGTCGTGGCCCTGGTCCTGGCCCGCCAGGTGGTGGCGCTCAACGAGGTCGCGGTGCTGTCGCAGCAGCTCGAGCAGAGCGTCCGCAGCCTGCGCAGCCGGGAGCAGGAGCTGACCTTCCAGGCATTCCACGATCCCCTGACCGGGCTGGCCAACCGAGCCCTGTTCCGCGACCGCCTGGAACACGCCCTCGAGCTGGCCCGGCGCTCCTCGGAGAAGCTCGCGGTGCTCTACCTCGACCTCGATGAGTTCAAGGCGGTCAACGACAACCTCGGCCATGATGCCGGCGATCGCCTGCTGATGGTGGTGGCGGAGCGGATCAAATCCTGCGTCCGCCCCGGGGACACGACCGCCCGACTAGGCGGAGACGAGTTCGCGGTGGTCCTTGCCGATGTCGACGGCGTGGACGAGGCCAGCCTCGTCGCGGAGCGCGTCGTCGAGGCTTTCCGCCAGCCGTTCGCGATCGGCACCCCGGTCAACATGGGCATCAGCGCGGGCGTCGTCCTGGTCGACGACAACACCCAGGATATCGAGGACCTGCTTCGTGGGGCGGATGCGGCGATGTACGCGGCGAAGTCGCAGGGCGGCGCCCAGTACAGGGTGTTCAAGGTGGGCGACCCCGCGGCGCGCGATCGACGGACCGCGAAGCGCCGGAAGCGGTCGCCCGCGGGCCGCTAGGAGCTCAGGCGCCTGGCTGCACCGCCGTCAGACCGGTGGGCCCGGGGCTGCACGGGGCGATGACCGTCCCATCCGCGGTCCGTGCCGGGACGAAGACGTGGTCGACCTGGTCGGGGGCAGTGAACTCCACCTGTGCCGCCACCGGGCAGGGCTGCGGCGTGTTCGGGACATCGCTCCAGTGGATGAAGAACGTCGCGCCGCCGCCCGGGGCCAGCGTCACCGGCCCGGCATGGGGAGTTGATCCATATCCACCGGGGTCCCGCATGGGCGTCGGTCCCACCTGCCCGCCGGAGGCATCGACGAAGGCCATCCCAAAATAGCCCTGCAGCATGCAGGTCGAGGCGCCGTGGTTGGTCACGTTGACCGGCACCGCACGCGTGCCGGCGGCGCCACTGGACTGGCCGAGGCCGATCGAGAGGTCGGCCGTGTGGCACTGGATGGCCGCCGGCGAGGACGACGGCGTCGCCCCTGGCGGCGAGGGCGAGGCCTCAGCGGTCGAGGCCGAAGCCTGCGGGCTTGGGATGACACCCGCCGGCGTCGGCGGCCGGTTGCCGCGAAGCAGGACCGTCGCGAGACCTCCACCCAGGACAACGAGGACGAGGGCAGCCGTCGCCACCGCCGCGAAGTTGTGGAACCCGAGCGCCGACCGCGTGCGCAGGCGCCGGTCACCGATGACGCGCGCGTGCAGCTGCGGCGGAACGGGCTCACCCTCGAGCCAGTCACTGAGGGGGCTACGCATCGATCTTCCCTCCAAAGGCGAGGTCGCCATCGGTCAGATGGGGCTTGAGGTGGGCCAGTGCGCGGTTCAACCGGGACTTGACCGTCCCGAGCGGGGTCCCTGTCGCGAGGGCCACCTGCTCCAGCGTGAGGTCGCCATAGAAGTGGAGCAACACGACCTGGCGGTGCGCTGGCGACAGGGATCGCATCGCCCGGCGGATGTCCTCCGCCTGCTCGGCCTCGGCGGTGCGGTCGCGGTCCGCGACCTCCGCCAGGTCATGGCTCGCGAAACGCCACCGAAAACGAACGGCATGCCGGCATTCCCGGGTCACGATTCCCAGGTACCACGGGCCGAAGGCCAGCCCGGGTGTCACGTTGCCGATCTTGCGCCACGCGCGCACGGTCGCCTCCTGCACCGCGTCCAGCGCGTCGTCGCGACTCATGAGCATGCCGAGAGCCACTCGGTAGGCCGTGGGAAGAAGCGGTTCGACCAACTCGGCGAAGGCATCGTTGTCGCCGCGCTGGGCTCGGAGAAGCGGTTGCTGGGTTGAGATATCTGCCACATCACCCTCTATAGGGCTTCAGGGGCCCGAATGGTTCCCCTGGTCAGTGTCACCTGCCACCTGGTCCCGATCGCCGAGCACAGGCGAGGACAACCAGCGAACCGACAGCACCAGCGCCACCCAGCCGAAAGCGAGCGCGATCCCGGCGAGAACGTCGCTGGGCCAATGCGCCCGTTCCCAGACCCGACTGACCACGCCGACCAACCACAGCAAACCGAGCAAGACCATTCCGGCACGCGCTGCCGCCGGGGGGAGGCGCCTGCGGATCACAAGGCCCACGAGGAGCGCGTACGTGGTGAAGAACACGGCGTGGCCGCTGGGAAAGCCGAAGCCGGCGAACGACCCGCTGACCGAGGGTGGCCGCGGGCGGGCGATTATCGACACCGTCACCGAGTAGAGCGGACCACTGAGGGCCCCAGCGATCATCAGAGGGGCGACCCGCAGCCACAGCGCTCCGACGATGACCACGATGGCCACGCCGGCGATCGTCTGCCGCGGACCGTTGACCCATGCGATGAGGTCCACCAACGGCCGGAGTGGTCCCCACCGGATCCGCAGGATCACCACGTCGAGCGCCTCATCCAGCGGCAGCGGTCCCCCGTGGGCGCCGCGCACGCCGATCCACCCTGCGCCGAACAGGCCGAAGCTCAGGCCCGCCGCCACCAACAGACGCGGCCGCAGGTGACCGCGTCGGTTCAGCAATAGAGCGGGACGCACAGGCGAATTGTCGGGGACGCTCGCTCGCCTCCCCCGTCATGCCCGGTCGAGATCGGCGCCGCAACGGTCATCTCGCGGCCCTGTTCGGCATGCCAAACACGGCTACTGCCGGCGCAGCACCCCCCGCGGTCGTTGTCGCGGCCGCGCTCTTGCTGATGGGCGGAGGGGTGCGGCGCGTCCGCTTCCGCTGATCGTTTCGCCCACCCCCCAGGCCTGCTCGACCTGCCGCATCAAAGCCGGGTATACGACCCCGTACCGGAAGGGCCTGATCAGCGCCAGGTACGCCTCACCAAACATGCCCCGCGGCTGTACATATATCGCCATCTGTCCGCGGAACAGGCCCTTGCCCAGGTCCACCCAGGCCAGGTGGATCACCCCGTGCATGGTCTGGTTCGACAGCTCGGCGGCGAATTCGACGTCCGTGCGATAGAGCGGGGCGAAATGAACCCCGAGGGCTTCGGAGCCGAGATCCAAACCGCTCGCGTTGTCGCGCAGGTCCCGCGGAAGACGCTCCTTGAGGGTCGTGGGTCGCGTGCCGCGGTCCGACCCGCGACCGGGCTCCTCATCCCAACCGAAAACGCCCCCGAGGAGGTGGCGAAGGCCGAACAGCAAGCGGCTCGCCCTGGAGGACGAGTGCGCGGGGTCGAACGACGTCATCAACCCGAGGAGCCTGCCGAAATCGCCGGCGCCACCCTGCACCGGCAGCGCCCAGACGTCCTCCAGCCTGAAGTCGCGCGTGATCTCATGTACGCGCCAGGGCCGCGCTTCCTGTTCGGCATTGGGAAGCCTCATGCCGGTATGCCTCGGGTCGGGGCTCCACGCCCCAGGGCCGCCGCGCGCTCCACCAAGAGGGGTGCCACGCGTCGATGCGCGGCCATGATCGGCGTCAGGGCCTGTCGCCAGGCGATGCCGTGACCCTTCACGAAGGTGACCATCGTGATCCGGCCCGCGCCCGCGATCACGACCAGGCGAATGCGGTAACGCGGCCCGTCACCCTCGAGGATCGTCGAGCGCCGTCCAGGAGAGACCACCTTGAAGAAGCCAAGGCGCCTCCCCGTTCGGGGCGGGCGTGTGCCCGTGACGGCGCCCCAGCCGACCGCGAACGCGGCCATGATCGGCCCCGACGGGGTGAACATCAGCCGGGCCCACGCCTCCGCCGGCCGGCGATCACTGGTGGGGACGCCGATCGCAAAGGCATCGACGTAGTCGAACACCCCTGGCCCGACCAGGTGCCAGGCATCGGCCGGCACGGTACAGCGGGCCGCGCGGTCGTTCGCGCTGCCCTCGCGGCGCCGAGCCGTCGACTGCTTGGTCATCATCATTTCTTCTTCCTCCCTGTGTCCTTGTTTGAGGCCTCGTCGATCGGGATCCTGCTGACCACGCGGTCGCGCATGGCCTCAGGCGCCATCGGCTCACCGCGGCTGAAGGCACCCAGCCCCGCGTCGACCGCGATGAAGTAGTCGCGGATCGCGCCCAGGCGGCCGCGGACGAACTCGTCGGAGTCCACCCCGCGCTCGGCCTCCTCCACTGTCGCGAGTACCTGGCGGAGGTTCCAGCGGAAGCGGCGCTCCAGGATCTCCTGCATGACGCGCCAGAAATCGGTGGCAGCGGCATAGTGGTCCTTGCGCGAGCCGGCGATCCTGACCTGCCGCACCAGCTGCCAGTCCACCAGCCCCCGAACCTGCACCGAGACGTTGCTCTTGCTCTGCTGCAGCTCGTCAGTGATCTGGTCCAGCGACATCGGTTCGGGCTGCAGGTACAGGAGCCCGAAGATCCGACCCTGGAGTTGGGTCAGAATGCCCGAGGTGGCGGCCGCGGCGCCGATCCCATCAGCGAATATCCCTGTCAGACGGTCCAAAGCCCTTCGCTCCTTTATGAACGTTCTGAGATTTCAGAAAGTATAGCGCAATATATCGGAGGAGGCGTAGGACAATTTGCTCGCGATGTCCACGAGTGCCGGCCGCAATTGGACCACCCCCGTTGGGTGGGCCGTTTCGCTTCTCGCGCCCACCGTCCTCACATTCGCGCTCGTCGCCGCGGGGGGCCCGAAGTCGCGCGACTACACGTTCCTGTACCTCGGCCTCGTGGCCATCGTTGCCGTCTCGTTCGGCCTGCGGCCGTCTTTGCTGGCGGCGGTCACCAGCTTCGGGTTGATCGACTACTTCCTGGTGCCCCCGCTTCACACTTTTACGATCGCGGCCGAGCAGGACATCGTCAACCTCGTCGTCTTGCTTGGGGCGGCCGGCCTGGTTGGCGGCCTGGGGTCGCTCCGACGCCGCGCCCTGCTGCGCTCCGAGGCACTCGCGATTGACCTCAAACAGGCCAACCAGGACCTCGCGCGGCTCAATCGCGACCAGGCGGACGCCGCCAGGATCGCGCTCCGGCTGGCAGTCACCGAAGAGCAGGTTAAGGCGCTGGAGGAGAGCGACCGCGTTCGCCGCGAATTCCTGGCCAATGTCTCCCATGACCTGCGCACCCCGATCTCCACGATCCTGACCGGGAGCACCGCCATCGCCGGCGACCCCGCGATCTCCCCCGCGACCCGGGAAGCGATGGAGTCGATCGAAGGGGAAGCCCGCCGGCTCAACACCGTGGTCGCGGACATGCTGGACATGGCCCGGATCGAGGGCAATGCGCTCGACCTCCACCTCGAACCAGTCGACCTGGTGGTCGCGGCGACCTCTGCAGTCGAGCGCTTCCGTCGGCGTGGGTCCGAGCGCGCCTTCAGCCTGCCCCGGACCAGCGACACCGTGCTTGTCCTCGCCGACTGGGGCCGCCTCGGGCAGGTCCTGGACAACCTCCTGAGCAACGCCGAACGGGCGGCTCCCTCGGGCAGCCCGATAGACCTCCGGGTGACCGCCGACCCGGACAAGGGCGTCGGGGTCGTCGAGGTGCACGACGCGGGACCGGGGATCCCGGCCGAGCTCGGGAGCAGGGTCTTCGACAGGTTCATCCGGGGTGACGGCGTCAACTCCGGGACCGGGCTCGGGCTGGCGATCGTCAAGGGACTGACGGAGGCACAGGGCGGGCGGGCCTGGATCGCGCCGGTCGCGGGCGGCGCGACGGTGGCCTTCTCGCTCCCCCTGGCAAGGACAGCCGAAGGGCGGTCAGCCAGTCTAGGGCGCGCGGAGGATGTGGACGTCCACGTCCT
The DNA here is from genome assembly GCA_034666405.1 of Chloroflexota bacterium. Lineage (GTDB taxonomy): Bacteria > Chloroflexota > Dormibacteria > DASZGP01 > DASZGP01 > JAXDLW01. The sequence continues at coordinate 9,207 of JAXDLW010000026.1, forward strand.
TGAGCCGGCGGATGACATCCGCGGTGAAGGTCCTTGACCAGAAACGCCATCGTGGTCGTTTTGGCCCTCGGCCCAGGATCACCTCCGTGGCCAGCGTGGTGCGGGCATATTCCGCGATGATCGCGGCCGCGTTGGTCCCATAGAGGGTCACGAACTCTCCGCCCAGCTCGTGAACCAGGGTCGCATACTGACCAACACGCTGCTTTTCGTGCGCGGAGCGCGCGCGGGTGCGCACGCTGAGGACAGTGAAGCTGCCGTCCAGTGCCTGAGCCACGCTCGCCACGCGCCGGATCAGGGCCTCGGCCTCTGGTCGGGGGGCGACCGCCACCAGGATTCGCGCCCGGCTTTCCCATGGCGCCTCGATCCCCCTCTCCTGCATGTAGTACATCAGCCGGCGCTCGGTGTGTTCTGCGACGATGCGGAACGTCGCCTCCCGCAGGGTCTTCAGGACGGTGGCGCGGAACTCGGACTGGAGCGCGGTCCCGACCTGGTCGGCGGGGACCAGGAGGCCATCACGCAGGCGCTGGAGCAGCCCTTCCGGGGTGATGTCGACCATCTCGATCTCGTCAGCCGCGAACAGGACCTCGTCGGGCAATGGTTGCGCAGTGGGTTCCAGGGGCACGTATTGGGCGAGCGAGTTGCGCAGGCTGGCGAGCTCGCCCAGGTGCACCGTGCCGATGACAGTGATTCCCGCGGCAAGAAGCGGGAGCAATGCTTCGAACCGAGGCTGCCCATGGGCGTCGGGACGCACCAGGTCGCCGATGCACGCGACCTCGGGATTGCGCGCGAGCAGCGCGTCCACGTCGAGCACCCCCGGCGGGCCAGGCAGCACATCTATGAGCGAAACGTGCGCGGCCTCCTTGGGTCGAGGTTCGAGCCCGGCCACCACGACGTCCGTCCCCCGGCCGTGGCGGCGCCGGGCTTCATCCAGCATCGCCGACGTGGTCCCACACCCGCGCGCGTACCCGAGGTAGACCCGGAAGCTCGCCCGGGCGCCCGGCGGCTGCAGCTCGCGCAGGAGAGCATCCGGGTCCGGGCGCTGCTCGATCATCCGGGGGCTACGCCGGAGCTGGCTCATCGATGCTCACACGCGCGATCACATGGATGTCGGAGTCGGGAAGGCCTTCGACGACCCGGTCAACCATGCTCGCGCGGAAGAGGTCACGCCAGCCTCTCGGCGCGGCGCTCTCCCCCACCACCACGTGCTCCGCGCCATGACGCCGCGCCTCCTGGATGATCGATGCCGCCTTGTCCTCGGCGTGGACGACGTGGAACTGGCACCCGAGCCTGATCGCCAGGGCCTCCGTGGCCGCCACCCGCTGGCCCCTCTGCACCCCGCTGGGCAGCACCGTTAACACGATGCACTGGCCCCCAAAGCGGCGGGCCATCCGGGCGGCACGGCGGATCAGTCCTGTTGACGACGGGCGTGAGGACACGGCCACAAGCACGTCCGCGGGAGATTGCAGCACCCCGCTCGACATCGCCAGGGACTGCGCGATGAGCCGCAGCGCAATCTCGCGCAGTGCCGCGAGGTTTCCCGGCCGAAAGAAATTGGCCAACGCGGTGTCAACGCGATCCGCCTTGTAGATGTTGCCATGGCGCATCCGTTTGCGAAGCGCCTCGGGTGCGATGTCAACGAACTGGATCTCGTCGGCGCTGTCCAGGACGCGGTCCGGCACGGTCTCGCGCACCACGATCCCGGTGATCCGCTCCACGACATCCTTGACGCTCTCGACGTGCTGCACATTGACCGTGGTGATCACCTCGATGCCCGCGTTGCGCAGGTCCTCGACGTCCTGCCAGCGCTTCTGGTGGCGCGAGCCCGGAGCATTCGTGTGCGCCAGCTCGTCCACCAGCGCCACCTGCGGCCGGCGGGCGAGGACCGCCTCCAGGTCCATCTCCTCCAGTTGCGTGCCGCGGTACTCCACCTTCTCGCGGGGCACCGTTTCGAGCCCGGCCATGGCCTCGATCGTGCGCGGTCGACCATACGTCTCCACGAGCGCGATGACGACGTCTTCGCCGCGCAGCCTCCGGTCGCGGCCCTCGCGGAGCATCGCGTACGTCTTCCCCGACCCCGGGGCCGCCCCGAGGTAGACCCGCAGGCGCCCTTCCCCTTCGGATGACGCCGGGATCATCTCAGCCCGCGGCACCATCGTCGAGGGCGAGGTTCAGAACCAGGACATTCACATGACTCTCCCCGAAAATGCCGAATGCCGGCCCCTCCGTGTGAGCCTTGACCAGTGCCATGACGCGTGCCGGGTCCAGGTTGCGTGTCGCGGCGACGCGGGCCACCTGCAGTTGAGCCGACGCCGGTGTGACGTAGGGATCGAACCCGCTGAAGTCCGCGGTGACCATGTCGACCGGGACGTCGCCGGTGATGGTGGGGTTGGCCTTCTTCACCGCCGCGACCGACGCCTTGACGCGGTCCACCAGCGCCTGGTTGCTCGGCCCAAGGTTGCTGCCGGCGGAGTTCTGCGCGTTGTAGGGCGCGGCCTTGCTCGGATCGGTCTCGCTGGTCGTCGCTGAGGGCCTGCCGGCGAAATACTTCGCGTCGGAGAACTCCTGGCCGATCAGGCTGGACCCGACCGTCTGCCCGTTCCGCGAGAGCAGGCTGCCGTTGGCCTGGCCGGGGAAGAGGACCTGCGCGAGCCCGGTGACCGCGTAGGTGTAGGCGAGGCAGCAGACCAGGGCCATCAGGATGAGCAGCCGGGCCGATGTGCCCAGGTCTCGAGAGATTGACTTGACCATCCTTATCTACTACGCCAGGTGCGCCGCGGTGACCACGACATCGATGACCTTGATCCCGATGAACGGCACCACGATCCCGCCCAACCCGTAGATCAGCAGGTTGCGGCGCAGCAGTTGCGCGGCGCCGATCGGGCGGAACTTCACCCCGCGCAGGGCGAGCGGGATCAACGCCACGATGACCAGCGCGTTGAAGATGACGGCCGCCAGCACGGCGCTGTTGGCGCTGTGCAGCTGCATCACGTTCAGCGCCGCGAGGACCGGGAAGGCGCCCGCGAATATCGCCGGGATGATCGCGAAGTACTTGGCGACGTCGTTCGCGATGCTGAACGTGGTGAGCGCTCCCCGGGTGATGAGCATCTGCTTGCCCGTCTCGACGATCTCGATCAACTTGGTGGGGTTGCTGTCGAGGTCCACCAGGTTGCCTGCCTCCTTGGCGGCCTGGGTCCCGCTGTTCATCGCCACGCCCACATCGGCCTGCGCAAGGGCCGGCGCGTCGTTGGTGCCGTCGCCGGTCATCGCCACGAGCTTGCCGTCCGCCTGCTCGTGACGGATGAGCTCGAGCTTGTTCTCCGGAGTGGCCTCCGCGAGGAAGTCGTCGACTCCCGCCTCCCTGGCGATGGCCGCCGCGGTCAGGGGGTTGTCCCCCGTGACCATCACCGTGCGCAGCCCCATCCGGCGCATCTCGTCGAAGCGATCATGGATCCCGGGCTTGACGATGTCCTTGAGGTGGATCGTGCCCAGCACCCGCTGGTCTTCGGCCACCACGAGAGGGGTCCCACCGCTGCGGGCAATGGCGTCAACGGTGGCGCGGACGGCGCCGGGCAGGCCGTCCACGCCGTCGCCCCGACCCTGGGCGCACCACCGCCCAATGCTGTCCGCGGCGCCCTTGCGAATGCTGTTGTCGCCGCGATCGATGCCGCTCATGCGCGTTGTCGCGCTGAAGGCCACGAAGACCATGCCCTCCGTGCGGGCCGCCGACTCCCGGGACCCCAGCCGCTCCGCCAGGCTGACGATCGAGCGACCCTCGGGGGTTTCGTCCGCGATGCTCGCCAGGTCTGCCCGTCCCACTAGGACGTCCATCGCCACCCCGGGCGCGGGGATGAACTCGGTGGCCTGCCGGTTGCCCAGCGTGATGGTCCCCGTCTTGTCCAGGAGCAGGACGTCCACGTCCCCAGCCGCCTCGACCGCGCGCCCGGACATCGCCAGCACGTTCTTTTGCAGCAACCGGTCGATGCCTGCGATCCCGATCGCCGACAGGAGGCCCCCGATGGTGGTGGGGATCAGGCACACCAGCAGCGCGATGAGGACGGTGATGGAAACCGATGTCCCGCTGTACACCGCGAACGGCTGCAGTGTGACCACCGCCAGGATGAAGATGATCGTCAGGACGGCCAGCAGGATGTTCAGGGCGATCTCGTTGGGTGTCTTCTGCCGTGAGGCGCTCTCGACGAGGGCGATCATGCGGTCCAGGAAGGTCTGGCCCGGGTCCTGCGTGATCTCGATGACGATCCGGTCGGAGAGCACTCGAGTACCGCCTGTGACCGCGCTGCGATCGCCGCCCGCCTCGCGGATGACCGGGGCCGACTCGCCGGTGATCGCCGACTCGTCGACGGAGGCAATCCCCTCGACAACCGTGCCATCGCTGGGGATGACGTCCCCGGATTCGCAGACCACGAGGTCGCCCTTGCGCAGCTGGGGCGCCGGCACCGCCTCCTCCCGGCCGTCGTTCAGGCGCCGAGCGACAGTGTCGCTGCGGCTCTTGCGCAGCGTCGCGGCCTGGGCCTTGCCGCGGCCCTCGGCGACGGCTTCGGCGAAGTTGGCGAACAGCACCGTGAACCAAAGCCACAGTGCGACCTGGCCGGTGAAGAGGGAATCGCCGTGGTTGGCAAAACTCGTGACCCAGGCGTAGGTCGTGATGACAGCGCCCACCTCGACGACGAACATGACGGGGTTGCGGACCTGCCACCGAGGGTCGAGTTTCTTGAACGACTCGCCGACGGCTGGAACCAGGATGGACATGTCCGTGAGGCTGCTTCGGCGGCGACGCCCGGTGGTGGTGGATGGGGCCAACGTCTTGTGCCTCCTACTTGAACAGCTGCCCGGCGTGCAGCTGCAGGTGCTCGAGAATCGGACCGAGCGCCAGGGCCGGGAAGAACGTGAGCGCGCCGACGATCAGCACCACGCCGATCAGCAGCCCGGTGAATAGCGGCGTGTCGGTTGGGAAGGTGCCGGCGCTCGCGGGCACGATCTTCTTCTGGACCATGGAGCCGGCCAGTGCCAGGACCGGGATCACGAAAATGAAGCGCCCGAGCCACATCGCGACGGCGAGGGTGGTGTTGTAGTAGAGCGTGTTACCCGTGAGGCCGGCGAACGCACTCCCGTTGTTGCCCGTGCTCGACGTGAAGGCATAGAGGATCTCGGAGAACCCGTGCGAGGCCGGGTTGAGCGGGCCGGCCTTTCCCGCCGGCACGAGCACTGAGACCGCCGCGAATCCAAGGATGGTCGCCGGCAGGATGAGGATCGCCAGCGAGGAGTACTTGATGTCCCGCGCCTCGATCTTCTTGCCCAGGTACTCGGGGGTGCGTCCCACCATGAGGCCGGCGATGAACACCGCGAGGATGGCGAACACCAGCATCCCGTAGAGGCCGGAGCCCACGCCGCCGGGGGTGATTTCGCCCAGCTTCATGAGCACCAGGAAAACCATGCCGCCCAGCGGGGTGTAGCTGTCGTGCGAGCTGTCCACCGAGCCTGTGCTGGTGCCCGTTGTCGCGGCCCCGAAGGTCGCCGAGAGGACCGGCCCGAGGTCGACGCGCTTGCCCTCCATGTTGCCGCCGGCCTGGAGGTCGCTTCGCGCCTGGCTCACGCCGACCCCGGCCAGTGCCGGGTTCCCCCGCTGCTCCTGGTAGGCGGCGAATCCCGCGCCACCCACCAGGATCACGGCCATGGCCATGGCCACGGCAAGGCCCTGGCGCACGTTCCCGACCATGCGCCCAAAGGTCACCGTCAGGCCGAAGGCGATGACCAGGCAGAGCAGGACCTCGAACTGGTTGGTGAGGGCGTTGGGGTTTTCAAACGGGTGCGCGCTGTTGGCGTTGAAGAACCCGCCGCCGTTGGTGCCCAGGTCCTTGATCGCCTCCATCGACGCGACCGGTCCTTGGGCGATGTTCTGACCCGCGCCCTGCAGCGTGTGCACCGTGGTGTAGGCGCTGAAGTTCTGGATGGAGCCCTGGGACACCAGGAAGAGCGCTGCGATGAACGCGATCGGCAGGAGGACGTAGATCGTGCACCGGACGACGTCGACGTAGAAATTGCCCAGGGTGCTCGCGCTCCGCCGCGCCAGGCCTCGGACCAGCGCAATGGCGAGGGCTATGCCACTGGCGGCCGACAGGAACTGGTGCAGCACGAGGGCCACCACCTGGCTGAAGTAGCTCATGGTCTGTTCGCCCCCGTAGTTCTGCCAGTTGGTGTTGGTGGCGAAGCTGACGGCGGTGTTGAAGGCCAGCGCCGGGGCAACCGGGCCGAACCCCTGGGGGTTGAGGGGGAGCCTGTCCTGGATCCGCAGGATCACATAAGTGAACACAACGCCCAGCACGCTGATCACCAGCATCGACACCAGGTACTGGACCCAGGTCTGTTCGCTGTCGCCCCTCACGCCGATAAGCCGCAGCGCGGCCCGCTCCACCGGTCGCAGCGCCGGCGAGAGGAAGGTGCGCTTGCCGGTGAAGACCCGCTCCATGTACACGCCGAGGAAATAGGCGCAGACGCCTAGCGCGAGGCAGGTGACCGCCAGCCCGAACACGACCGCCGACATCAGAAGCGCTCCGGGAACAGCAGGGCGAACAGGAGGTAGAGCGTCAGGAGCAGGGCGACAGTGCCGGCCACCAGGTAGTCGAGCCCCATGTTTTCAGAGCCTCCTGAGCCCGACGACGTACACCAGGCTGCCCGCCACAAGGAGGACCAACAAGCCGAACACCTCGAGGTCCAGCATCAGCGGCGCACACCGGCGTTTTGAGCCCAGCGCAGCAGGGAGATCCCGCCTCGCGGCGGCGGCGTGGGCGTACCCCCCAGCCCAAAGGGAACCTGGAGCTCATTGCCTTCCAGGGTCGCGCTCGCGAGGTCCACGAAGAAGCAGCGGGGGGCGCCGCCGATCCCCCGGACCATGGCGCGTTCGCGCTGGCCCTGGGTCCGAACCACGGCATCGACGCGGCCGACCAGCAGCCCCGTGGCATCGTAGACGTCCATGCCGAACAACTCGTCCGAGGGGAGGTCGGTGGGGCGGGGATATTTCCCCTGGGAGCCTTCCATGAGCCCAAGGTATTCCGCCGCGCGTGAACACCGCGTGTACGACATTTTGAGGTCTCGCGACGGCGAGTTGTATTCAATTAGGCTTCGATGATGGTCCCGATTCCGCCGGGTGAATCCGCAAGACTGCTGCTGGTCGAGGACGACGTGGCCCTGCGGATCGTCGTGTCCGGGGCACTCCGTGGAGCCGGGTACGACGTGACGGAGGTCGCGGATGGCGGCGACGCCGTACGTGAGTTGCAGCGAAGTCGGTTCGGCCTGGTGCTCCTCGACCTCGGCCTTCCGTTCGTCGACGGCTGGGAGGTGCTGCAGAAGCTCGAGGGCCAGCACCTGCCGTCGGTGATGGTGATCAGCGCCCGCGGGGACGAGCCGGACAAGGTGCGCGCCCTCGACATGGGCGCTGATGACTACCTGGCCAAGCCCTTCGGTACCCCGGAGCTGCTGTCGCGCGTCCGCGCGGTTCTCCGGCGGGCCCAGCCGGTGCAGGAGCCGGCGCGGGTGGTCCAGGAGGGCGCGGTCACCGTCGACCTCGGCAAGCGGGTTGTGCAGCGCGATGGCGTCGAGATCCGGCTGTCACCGACGGAATACCTGTTGCTGGCCGCCCTGGCGCGCCAACCCGGTGCTGTGCGCGATCACCGTTCCCTGCTGAGCGAGGTCTGGGGCCCGGAATACGTCGACGACTGGAGCTACCTGCGGACCTTCGTGCGGCGCCTGCGCACCAAGCTGGAGGCGGACCCGGCCGAGCCCCGGGTGATCGTGACCGTCAGCGGCCGGGGGTACCGCTTCGGGCCCTGACTCGCCAGGCCTTCCGGCAGCTAGCCGAAGTCAGCTGCCGTGATCCCGTCGGCGTGTCCCGGTGGCCATTGGACGAGCTCGATACGGTAACCGTCGGGGTCCGTGAGCCATGCCGTCTGCGGGCCATCAACTCCGCCCGGGCGTTCGATTGGGCCGGGCCTCAGCCCGGCCTTCGACAGCTCCGCGATTGTCGTGGCCAGGTCATCCACCTGGACCGCGAGGTGGCTGAATCCTGTTCCGATCTCCACCGGCCCATCGGTTGGCCGGCATACCAGTTCCAGGGTCACCACCGCGTCGCCGGGGAGCTTGAGCATGGTCAAACTCTCGCCGGCATGGAGGTCGACGCGACCGACCCGCCCATACCCGACTGCTGTGTAGAAGTCCAACGAAGCGCCCAGATCAGCGATGCGATATGCCGGGTGGAGTGTCTTCATGCGAACACAGTAAAGGCACATCAGGCGAATACCCTTCTGGAGCTCGGCCGAACCAGCACCGATGAATTGGAGCCGACGGGGAGATTCGAACTCCCGACCGACGGTTTACGAAACCGTTGCTCTACCCCTGAGCTACGTCGGCATCTGAATACCAAAAGGGCCTCAAAGAGTACCCGGCGCGCCGGGGGGACATCAGTTCACGGCAAACTCTGGGGGACATGCCGACGTCCAGGATGGCGGCCGACCTCCGCTCACACCAGCAATTGCTCCGTTCAGCCCTTCGGCTGTCAATGGCGTCCGTCGCCTTCGGCACGCTGGTCGGGCTCGGCGCGCTGGTGATCGGCGTCACGACGAGGTCGCTGGCCCTCGTCGGCTTCGCGGTCGACGCCATCATCGACCTCTCAGCTTCGATCCTGCTCATCCATCGGTTCCAGGCCGAGTCGCGGGGCCGCCACGGAACGCCGCGGCTGGAGCGGCGAGCCGTCGGCTTCATCTCCGTGCTCCTGGTGCTCGCCGGGTTCTACGTCGCGGTGCAATCCCTGCTAGCGCTGGCCGCCGGCGCCCACCCCGAACGGACGCCTGCCGGCCTCGGCATATCAGCGGCGTCAGTCGTGGTTCTTCCCTGGTTGGCGCTGCGCAAGGCCCAGGTCGCAACCCGGCTGCCGAGCCGCGCGCTGCGGGCGGACGCCTTCTTGACAGGCATGGGCTGCGTCCTCGCGGGGTTGGCGCTGGTCAGCGCCCTACTGGACCTGGCGGGTGGAGCTGGACGGGCCGATGCCGCGGCCGCGCTGGTCATCGGGGTGGTGCTCGCCGGCGAGGGCATCCGCGGCATCTTCCGCTTCGCGACCAAACGCGATTGAACGCCGCCTAGTACCGCGCCGCCCATCGGCCGGGCGTCTCCCGGTACGATGGGCGCCCGGGTGGCAATAACGCGATGACGACCGTGGAGGACCACGCGGCCCAAGCTGCGCTGCCCTCGCACACCCTGGCGCCGGATGTCGACGACTACCTCCGTGAGGCCGGCATCCGCTGGGCCGCCCAGACAGCCCCGGGCCTCCATCCGCTGCGCGTCGAGCCTGAGCTGGAGCTGTACGAGGAGGACGAGGACACCGGCGGGGGGCTCGGGGTGATGCGGTTCGCCCGCGCCCCGGAGGCACTGCTGGCGCGGCAGGGCGAGGGCTGGCTGCGCGCGACGGTCAGGGCGGAACGCCCGGCTGAGGGTGTGGGCCGGGTGATCGCCGATATCCGAAGCGTCCTGCTGGGAGCGCCCCTGGCCACCGCCCGGCTGGCGGAGGAGCGGTTGAGCAAGGTGATGGCGCTCGGCGTGCTGGCTTCCAACCCGCTGTCCTCGGTGGCATATGCCACCGAGCAGACCCTGGCGGTCCTGTTTCTCGCCGGCGCCGGCGCCCTGAGCATCTCGCAGCCGATCGGGATCATCATCGTGGCCGTCATGGCGGCGGTCGGGCTCTCCTACCGCCAGACCATCCGCGCCTATCCGCGCGGCGGGGGCTCGTACATCGTGGCCAAGGACAACCTCGGCCCGCTGGCAGGCCTCACCGCGGCCGCCGCGCTGCTCACGGACTACATCCTCACCGTCGCGGTGTCGGTGTCGGCAGGCCTCGGCGCCCTGGTCAGCGCCTTCACCAATTTGCAGCCCTACCTGGTGCCCATCGGGCTGGCGATCATCGGGCTGATGGCGCTGGCCAACCTGCGTGGCCTCCGGGAGGCGGGCAGTGTTTTCGCCATCCCCACCTACCTCTTCCTGGCCGGGCTCGCCGCGCTCTTGCTGATGGGCTTCTACCACCTCTTCTCGCAGGGCGCCGCGACGCCGTTCGCGAAGCAGACGAACTACCCCGGTCCGATTCCGCTCGAGTCACTGGGACTGCTCCTGCTGCTCAAGGCCTTCAGTTCCGGTTGCACTGCGCTGACGGGCGTGGAGGCCATATCCGACGGCGTCATGGCATTCAAGGAGCCCGAATGGCGAAATGCCCGCAAGACCCTGAGCATCATGACCGTCCTCATGGCCGTGGGATTCCTGGGCATCAATTACCTGGCTTTCAAGTTCCAGCTGTACCCCGACTTCATCCCTGGTCCCGGGCTACCCGGTCCGCTGAGCGACCCCCACCTCCACATGTCGGCGCCGTACCAGACGATCCTGTCGAAGCTCAGCCACGTGGCCTTCGGCGGAGGCGCGATGTACTTCTACCTGCAGGCCACCACCGCGGTGATCCTGGTGCTCGCCGCCAACACGGCTTTCAGTGACTTCCCGCGTGTCCTCTACTTCGTTGCCCGCGACCGCTATGCCCCCGGCCAGTTCACCATCCTGGGCGACCGGCTCGCGTTCTCCAACGGCATCATCGCCCTGGCCCTGGCCGCGGCATTCGTGTTCTGGTTCTTCCGCGGCAGCACGGATGCCCTGATTCCGCTGTACACCGTCGGCGTCTTTCTGTCCTTCACCCTTTCGCAGCTGGGGATGGTCGCGCGCTGGCGCCGGCTCAGCCGATCAAACGATGCCGAGGCCAGCCGGGGGTGGCGGCGGAACATGGCGGTCAACCTGTTCGGGGCGATCATGACGGCGCTCGTACTGGTCGTCGCGACCGTCGGAAAGTTCCGCGACGGGGCCTGGATCATCATCGTTCTCATAATCGGGTTGATCATGCTGGCGCTGGCGATCCATCGCCACTACTCCCAGGCCGGCGCCCGCGTCCACGCGGAGACACCGGTGACCCCGGGCGAGGTCAAGCCCCTTGCGATCGTCCCGATCTCCGATCTCACCGACGTTCAGCTGCAGACCCTGGCACTGGCCCGCCGGCTGTCCGACGAGGCGCTGGCCGTGTTCATCTCCGACGACCAGGAGCGCATCCGTGAGATCCGGGCCAAATGGGACGCATGGGGCAACCAGGTCCCCCTGGAGATCATCGAGTCGCCGTACCGCTCGATCGTCAGGCCCCTGCTCAACTTCCTCGACGCGGTGGAGGCTCAGCGCGGCGGTGACACGCTGATGGTCATCCTCCCCGAGCTGGTCTACACGCGGTGGTGGCACCAGTTCCTGCACAACCAGACCGCGCTGCGACTCAAGGCGGCGCTACTCTTCCGACCCGGGACCGTGGTGATGAGCGTGCCCTATCACCTGCGCGACAAGCACGATGACCGGGAGAAGCGGATGTCGTCTAGTTGAAGTACTCCCGCGCGGTCGAGCGTACGGACGAGGCCCGAAACAACCCGGCGAAGCCGCCACTGGCGGGTCTGTACGCCCACGTGACCGACACCTCGCAGTAGCTGTTCCCGGAATCGGTCGCGGCGCTGACCTGGATGTCCCCCGAGGGCAGGCCGCTCATCTGCTTGCGCGCAGCGGCCTGGAGCCCTGCGAGAGCCCCGTCGCACGCGGTGCCTCCCCCGCCGGGAGCGTTGACACCCGCCACCGCCCACCTGGCGCCCTCGCGCGCTCCGTTCGTCAGCGAGTTGGTCCCGTAAGCGAAGCGCGCCACCTCGAAAACGCCGATGAAGAGGAGGAAGAACGCAACCCCGATGAGCGCGAACTCGACCGTGGTCTGGCCGCGCCGTCCGTCCGTCACGAGGTCAGGGCGGCCCGAGCAGGGCGTCGGCGCGGGTCCTGGCGGTGTACTGGGCCGGCAGACCTCGCATCCCGAACAGCGGCAGGATGTCGCAGGTCGCCACGATCGACACGGAGGTCTGCGACCCGGCCGCCGGCGGCACCGAACCGGTGAAGGTGATGCTGACCTGCGCACTCGTCGGTGGGTTGGACCAACTGCTGCACGTCAGCGGCGCGAACCCACCCTGCTCGGCGTTGGCCAGGACGGATCGGACCTGGCTGTCCATGCCGGCCTGGGTCATGCCCGGGTCCGTGGAGTGCTGGACCGCGTACAGCGCACCCTCCCGCGTCGCGTCGGCCACCGCGCTGGAGATGAAGAAGGTACGGGCATAGTCCGACCCGGCGGCCAGCAGCAGCAGCAACACCGGGGTCACTAGGGCGAACTCGGTGAGGCTCTGTCCGCGATGCCCGGCGGCGCGGCGAAGACCCAGCCTCATCGGTAGAGCTGGATCGAGACTGGCGTCGACGAACTGGGCGGTGGGCAGCTCGAACCCGTGCACCCGGTCCAATCGGCGCGCCGACCAACGCGCGCGACCACGGTCGCCGTCCAGTCACCCTGCGAGGGGCTGTTCCAGTCCTGGTCGGGGAGCGCCGCGACCCACGAGACGATGTGGAAGTCGATCGACGAGCCTCCCCCATTGGCGTAGTCGACGACCGGCAGCAGCACGTAGTGACAGGGAGGACTGCCATGGCAGCTGACGTACGACGAGTGAATGATGGCCACGTCCGCCCCCTCCAGTCCGATGGCATTGCCGCCCCCGGCGTTGAAGTAATCGAACTCGGTGTACTGGGTCTTGGCGTTGCCCGTGGAGTTGATGACCGGCACCGGCGTTGGGAGCCCGCAATTGGCCGCGGTGCAGCCGCCGGCTGGAGGCGGGGACGGGATCGAGGTGGACGGGTTCGTGGTGGTCGGGTCGTGGAACCAGCCCTTGAAATTGTTGGACCCAACACCGCCCTGGAGACCGCACTGACCGTTGTAGGTGCTCCTCCAGCTGTTGGAGCGCATCACAACCGAGTCGCCCACCTGGGGCGGCCGGCTGTTGGAGACACAGTTGGCGATGGCGTAATGGGCGATCCCCGTGTCCTGGGTTGTGATCACCGGCGCGAAGATCGCGGTGCCGGTGGCGCGCTCACTGGTGCTCTGGATGCCCAGCGCCCTCAGGAACAGCGTCGGGTGTGAGTAATAGGCAATGACGGCGACGCCCGCGGTGCAGGTGCTGCCCCATACGGGGTTGCCACTGCTGGGGCAGACCGGCGGCATCACCCCGGTTCCCACCTGGACCGCATGGCCGGCGACGAGGTTGCCACTGCTGGTCGGTGAGAGGACCAGCTGGCCAGCCTGGTCGGCATACCAGGCGCAGGTGGCCGTTAGGTCCGTTGGGACGATGGCGCTGGTCGCGTCGCAACTGGCACTGAAGCCGCCGAAAGGCGCAAGGTCGCTCCCGGACGACCTCGACTGGTTGACGGTCGCCTGGACGGCTGAGCTGACATTGGCGTCGCTCTTGGGTGTGGCCGGGCCGCGGTAGTTGTACGCCAGCAGCTGAACCGACGAGAGAGCGGCCGTGTCCACACCGCTCTGGAGGGCGCGGCGATCAACATACGCTCGGCCCGAATCAAGGGCGAGCCCAGCCATGGCGACCAGGGCGACGACGGCGAGCGCGAAGATGATCACGGATTGGCCAGGCTGCCCGGACCCGAGGTGGTTGCGGCCACTGTTGGTTTGGTGGATCACATGAAGACAACCGGTGGGCCGGGCCAAGTACCCCAGCATCCTGCGGGAAAGATGTGTCAGGCTCGCGCCAGGTCTGGTTCACGACCGGCGCCCTCACGCGCGCGTGATAGAACGAGGCCATGAGGCAGGACACTCCCGGCAAGGGGGGAATTTGAGCGAGCAGCCGTTGGACGGCGCCGAGATCGCCGCGCCGACCCTGCGACCGGGCGTTCGGGAGGACTTCGATCTCCTCTACCGTCGCAGCTATGCGGCGATCCTGGCCACGCTGACCGCGACGCTCGGCGACCGGGCCGCGGCCGAGGACTGCACCCAGGAGACCTTCGTCCGCGCCTTCAAGGCCTGGGATCGCTGGCGACCGGAGGCGCCACCGGAGGCCTGGCTCCATCGGATCGCCATCAACACCGCCAACTCCTATCGCCAGCGACAGCGTCTCGGCCAGGCTGGCGAACTTGTCCGGCGCGTCGGCCACCCCCGCCCGCCGCGGGATCCTGGGGACATCGTCGAGCAGAACGAGGTGATCGCCTCCCTTGCGCTGCTGCCGACCAAGCAGGCAGCCGCCCTGGTCCTGCGCCACTACCACGGGTACACCAACCGCGAGATCGCGCTGGCCCTTGGCGTCCCAGAGCGAACCGTGGCGTCGCGTCTCTCCCGCGCCAAGGAGAGGCTGCGGGCCATCGCCGGCGGGGAGCAGGGCGACGGCGATGAGGTACAGGACCGCACCAATTGGTTGGAGTCTTCAAATGGCTGACTCAGCGAGCCGGCACCTCGACCTCTGGCTGGAATCCGGCCTGGGCCGCGGCCTCGACCCGGTCATGGCGTCGGCTGCCACGCCCCCTGTGCCTCGGTATAGCGGTCTTCATGTCCTGCGCAGGTCCGAACCGGCCATGGTCGGCAGCCGCGGCGGCCGCCGGGCGGCCATCGCCGTTGGCGTTGCCGCCACGCTGGCCTGGGCCACAGCCCTCGGCGCGGCAGCATCGACTGGTACCGTCGACCCGGCGGTGTGGGTGCGGCACGTGACCCGGGTCGTCGAGACCTGCCGCACCGACCTCAGCGCTCGCGAATCCGGCGTGGCAGGCTGCTTCGGCGCCATCACCAGCCGGGACGCCCCGGCTGGCCCCGGCAGCGCCAACGGCAAAAAGTCAGCCGACCGCCCGGGCCAGAACCATCCAGGCGTAGCCGGCAATGACGCCGGCGGCAAGGCCGTACCCGGCCCGGGCGCGGCAGGCACCGCACCCGGCCTGGCAACGGCGCCTGGTCAGTCGGAGCCGCCACCTGGCCAGTCGGTCACCGCGCCCGGCAAATCCGGCTCGGCCCCCGGGCAGTCAGCGACACCCCCGGGCCAGTCGGCCACGGCACCAGGGCAGTCGGCCACGGCTCCGGGGCACTCCGCAACCGCGCCCGGTAAGAGCGGCAGTGCACCTGGTCACGATCCCTCGCCAGCCGCCAAGCCGGACAAGAAACCTTAGAGGCGGGCCGCCCCCTGGCGCCCTTCCCGGCGGCTAGGTTTGAGTGGCAGGCTCCATTTCGGCCCAGGCGCGGGTCAATCCCTGGCGGAGCAGCTCGGCGGGCTGCGCGCCGGAGATCCCGTACTCGCGAGCGATCACGAAGAAGGGGACGCCACTGATCCCGAGCCGCCCCGCGTCGCGCTCGTCCGTGCGGACATCCTCGGCGAACTCATCACCTGCGAGCACCTCACGCGCGCGCTCGACATTGATACCCACCTCAGACCCCAGGGCGACAAGGGTCTCGCGGTCGCTGATCGGGCGGCCCTCGACGAAGTAGGCCGCCATGAGGCGCTCCTTCATCTCCGCCTGTTTGCCCTCCTGGGCGGCGAGGTGGATGAGGCGGTGGGCGTCGAAGGTGTTGCCGGGGCGGGCGATGTCCAGGTTGTACTCGAGCCCCTCCCCTGCCGCGGTGTCGCTCACGCGCCGGTTCATCGCCTGGGCCTGCTCGAGGGTCACCGCGTATTTGCGCGAGAGCCGTTCGGCGAGGGTCCCGTCCGCGCTCTGTGGCGCGCCGGGGTCAAGCTCGAAGCTGCGGTAGATCACCTCGACCTGGTCGGCGTGCTCGAATCCCCGCAGGGCCGCTTCCAGCCGCCGCTTCCCGATGTAGCACCAGGGGCAGACGACGTCCGACCAGACCTCCACCTGCATCAGCGGTGGGGGCACCCGTGCTTGTGGGCCTGGCGCTGGCCGCAGGCCGGGCAGGTGGCAGCCGCCGGGCGGACACCCCGGGTAGCCCACATCAGGGCGGCGGTCACGGCGCCTCCACCGAGGAGCATGCCGGCAGTTATCGCTTGGGTCACGAAACATGTAACCGCAGGCACCCGCGTTGGATTCCTTCGACCCCAGGCCGGCACGCTCTCAAGGAAGGCGAGAGATGGTTGAATCCGGCTGATGACAGAGGCAGCTGGGTCCCCGGTCCTAAGGGCGGCGCTGATCGGCTACGGGCTGGCCGGGTCCGTGTTCCACGCACCGCTGATCCGGGCGACGGAGGGGCTGCGTGTGGCCACGGTGGTCACCGGCAACCCTGAGCGACAGGCCCAGGCCACGGCGGAGAACCCCGGGGTGCGGATCCTCTCGGGCCCCGAGGGCCTCTGGGAGAGGGCTGAAGACCATGACGTGGTGGTCATCGCGGCGCCAACCGGGGCCCACACCGCCCTTGGCCGGGCGGCGATAGAGGCCGGCCTGGCCGTGGTCATAGACAAACCCCTGGCCGCCCGGACGGCCGAGGCCCGGGAACTCAGCCGGCTCGCGGCGGTCCGCGGGACCCTGCTCACGGTCTTCCATAACCGCCGGTGGGACGGGGACCTGCTTACCCTGCAGGCGCTCATCGCCGCCGGCGAGCTGGGCGACGTTTTCCGGTTCGAATCCAGGTTCGAGCGGTTCCGGGCCGAACCGCGGCCGGGTGCCTGGCGGGAGGAGACCCCCGCGGACCAGGGCGGGGGCATCGTCCTGGACCTCGGCAGCCACATCGTCGACCAGGCGGTGCACCTCTTCGGCCGGCCATCCCGCGTGTATGCCGAGGTGGGCGCCCGGCGCCCCGGGGCGACCGTTGACGATGACATGTTCATCGCGCTGACCCAGCAGGACGGGGTCATCAGCCACCTGTGGGCCAGCGCGGTCGCCGCGGCTCCCGGTCCACGGCTCCGCGCGCTTGGCCTCGAAGGGGGTTACTCCAAGGACGGGCTGGACATCCAGGAGGAGGCCCTGCGTTCGGGCGCGGACCCCCGTCGCCCGGGTTGGAGCGACGAGCCTCCGGACCGCTGGGGGACGTTGACGACAAGGGTGGGCCCCCGCACCGTGGCGACGCAGGCCGGGGCGTGGACGCGCTTTTACGAAGAGCTCGTCAGTGCGGTGCGCGATGGCGGGCCGCCGCCCGTCTCCGCTGACAGTGCGGTCGAGGTCCTGGAGGTCCTGGACTGCGCCCGCGAGAGCGCGCGGACGGGCGCCGTGGTGGAGTTCCCGGCGCCGGGCTAGCCGACCGCGACCGGCCCGGGCCTGGTGCGCGCGCTCCTCACCCCGGCGGCACGCTTGAGCCGCGTGAAGCCCCGCCGGATACCCTCCTCGACGAGGTGCAGGTCCGGCACTGACACCCGGTCCGCCACGAGGCCGATGTTCAGCTCGTTGTTGTAGCTGAGGACGCAGACCACCAGGCGGGTGTTGGGGGCGAGCGGCAGGAGAGGGTACATCTCCAGCACTCGCGAGCCGGCGCCGTAGACGGGCATCTGCACGCCCGGGACGTTGGAAACGACCATGTTGATGATCCGCTGGTTCACTGTGCCGACCTTCGACATCATCGCGTTGAGTGGCGCCGGGGCGAGGCTGCTGGCAGCAACGATCTGTTCGGCGGTCCCGGCACGCCCCTCCTGCTTGTTGCTCGACATGCCATGGCCGACGGCCCACAAGCGGCGATGGGGGTCCATCGGGCCGACCGGCACGTCGAGCATCACGGCCGAGATCTGGTTGCCCATCGACTTGTCCCCATCACCCCGGACCGACACGGGCACCATGACCCGGTAGCGCATGCCGTCGGCATCCACCCCGCGCCGCTCCAGGTAGTGGCTGACCGCCTCACCGACGATTGCGAGCACGACATCGTTCACGGTCCCACCGAGCTTGTTCTTGATCTCCTTCACCTCGCCCAGGGGGACCCTCACGCAGGCGATGCGCCGGCCGTGGCTGACGCTGCCGTTGAGGGGGCCTGAGGGTGCGGCGCGGAGCAACTTCAGCATCGACCTCGCGGCGTCTGCGTTGGTCATCCCGTCGACCGCACCGCGCAGCAGTGCCGGCGCCGAGCGCAGAGCGCGGATTCCTCCGAGCGCCAGGTCCGCGTAGGTCTGCCGCATGGCGCCCGCGAGCAGCTCCCCCGGCAAGGGGACGCGGTCCGGCACTGGGGCGGGAGGGACCCTCGGGGCGAGGGCTCCATCCGGGTCGAGGTCGAGCAGGACGAGCCCGAGCTCGACCGCGGAGATCCCGTCAACCATCGTGTGGTGGAGCTTCGCGTAGATCGCGGTCCGGCCGTCTTCCAGGCCACTGATGAGATAGATCTCCCACAGCGGGCGGTCGCGGCGCAGCGCCCGGGAATGAAGGCCCTCGACCAGCTCCAGCAGCTGCGCCCGGGTCCCAGGCCGCGGCAGCCGCACGCGGACCAGGTGGTTGTCGATGTCGAAGTCGGGGTCGTCGACCCAGACCGGGCGGCCCACGCCGAACGGCACGTCGACCAGCTTCTGCCGGCAGCGAGGAAGGAGGGGTAGCCGGGACTCGATGGTCGTGAAGATCCCCGCGACGCCGGGACGCCCGGCAGACTCCGGTGCGGATTCGAACACCAGCAGGCCACCAACATGCATCGGGAGGTGTGGTTCCTCGATGTTCAGGAACACCGAATCCACCGCGCCAAGCCGTTCAGCCATCAGGTCCTCCCATGGGCCCCCGCCCAGTGCTTACCCTACCCTGTGCGACCCCTCTTGGCCAGCCTGTCGCGCAGGCCAAAACCCGCGACCAGGGCGACGCCCAGGGCCACCGGCAGCCAGGACCCGGGGGGGACGCCCAAAACGGCGTTCGCGTTCGTGTTCGGCAGCGTCCTCCCAGCGCCGGCCGCCGCGGGCGTTGTCGTCGCGACTGGCGTGCTGGTGGGCGAGGTCGTGGACGCCGCGAAGAGATCGGACATCGCGTTGGCCCCGGCGGCGTTGTTGAGGTACTCGCTGATCCCGTAGAAATCCTCGAGGGTGCGCAACAACGAGGCATGGTCGTAAGAGGTCGTGATGGTCTGCCCGCTCTTCACCCCGGGCCCGAGGGCAACCAGGCCGACGCGTCCGCCGAACCCCATGACCGCGCCCGAGAGGCCAGAGATCCCGTTGCCGAAGCCGCCACTGCAGCACCCTGACTCGTCCGTGTTGGCGCTCTCGTCGGTGGTGATCAGGAGGAGGCCGTTATGGCTGTTCAGGTAGTTGATGAGGGTGGTCACGTTGCCCTGCAGCCACGCGTTGGCCGAGGCCAGGCCGCCCGGTGCGCCGCCGGAGCAGGGGGCGTCGTGGCCGTCGTGGCACGTGTCAGGCGTGACAAACCCGAACTGCGGCACGGTGTTCGCGCCGATGTCCGCATCGAGCTCGCTGAACGGCCGGACATGGGCCTGGCAGCGGCTGGCGTCACCGACGATGTCGGGGAAGAAA
>JAXDLW010000027.1:0-61631 GCA_034666405.1 Chloroflexota bacterium
GGGATGGTCGGCTTCAGGATGCCCGGCAACGGCGAGATGATCGCGGCGGGTTCGGTGGTGCTGACGGGGGCCGGCGTCGCGGCTGTCGCTGGCTGGCTGGCTGCCGGGGCCGGGCTGGCAGCCGGCGGGCTGGCTGGCGGGGCGGTGGCCGCGGGCGTGGCTGGGGCGCTGGCCTCAGGCGTGGGCGCGGCGGTGGCCGGCGGCGGGGATGCCGGCGGGGCGGTCGCGGCCGGCGACGGGGAGGGCGCCAGCGGGGCCACCGACGGCATCGTCGCGGGGGCCAGGGAGGTCTCCGAACCACCCGTGCCGAGCATGTGCGCCTGGAAGATCTGCGCCACGATCAGCGCGGCCATCACCAGCACTACGAATACCGCGGGGAAGAGGTACCGCAACGTGTCCTTCGGCCGCATCGCCGGATACTCTACCGAATCCCTCTAACCCGGAAGCAATACCGCGGTGCTAGCTACTCCGTGCTGACCGCGGGATCGACCTGCTGGTTCCGCGCCACGATCTTGGCAAACTGCCCGTGCGGTGCGACGGCAAGCTCGCGGACCTCGCGCGCCTCCTCCGGCTGGTTGCCCTCCTCCAGGGCATCCGCGTAGCCGCCGAGGAGCTCGGCCAGGTTGCCCTCGTCGACCGTGTCCAGCCGGTCGACGATCTCCACCATCGCGGCCTTGGCCTTGCGCCGATCCAGGGCCGCCAGGTCCATGCCCAACTCCGGCTGGAGCCTCACGTAGACCACCCCGCCGGTCATGCCGGAGCACATCCAGGGCCCGGGGTCTCCAAGCACCACGGCGCGGCCGAGGGTCATGTACTCAAAGGCAAAGCCCTTGAGGTTGGCCTTGCCCGCCATGTTGCCCGACTCGTCGTCGACATGGCCACGCAGCCGTCCGCCCAGCACCACGTCCGCGCCCGAGAGGCGGATGCAGGCCCGCGAATCCGCGTCCCCCTGGATGTAGAACGTGCCACCCTGGGCGCCGTAGAGCAGGGACTTGCCGACCGAGCCGTCCACGCGGCCGCCCTGCCAGTTCATGCCCTTGAGGATCGAGACCTTGCCCCCCAGCGAGCTCTTGCCAACGCCGTCCTGGGCCCCGCCCTCGACCTTGACCGTGACGCCCTTGACGTTGAACGCCGCCAGGCCGTTGCCCGGGATGGTGCCCTCGTGGAAGACCAGGTCGGTGGCCACGCCGTTCAGCGTGTGGGCATAGCGCCGACGGGTGATCTCGCCTGACAGGTGGGTGCCCAGCGCGCGGTCCATCGAGGTGACCTTGTCGTCCTCGTACATGACCGCGGTCTGGCCCCGGTCCAGCTGCTCCATCGCCATGCCCGTGATCACCTTGGTCAGGTGGTTCAGCGGCCGGCGCATCGGGCCCATCGGGGCGCAGTAGTCCTCGATCGCGTAGTCCTCGGCCGTGACCGTGATCAGCTCCGTCAGGTCGACCTGGTCCTTCAGGCGCGGCTGGTGGAGCAGGTCGCAGCGCCCGACCAGGTCCTGCGTGCGCATCGCCCCGAGCGCGGCCGTGATCCCGCGGATCTCCTCGCCCACGGCGCTGAAGTAGTTGACCAGGTTGTGCACGGCCCGGTCGTACTCGCGCGGCACGAAGCGCTTCATGCCCTTGTGGTCGGCCTCCTCCTGGGTGGTGACCTGGGTGGCAATGCCGACGTGGCAGGTGTCGAGCTGGCAACCCCGGCAGATGGTGCAGCCGATGGCCACCATCGACATGGTCCCGAAGCCGCAGCGGTTGGCGCCCAGCAGGATGAGCTTGACGACGTCGGCACCGCCCTTCACGCCACCGTCGGCCCAGACCTCGACCTTCTCGCGCAGGCCGCTCGATTGCAGCGCGAGATGGGCCTCCCGTACCCCGATCTCGACGGGCAGCCCGACGTGTCGCAGGGCGTGGGCGCGGGCGGCACCGGTGCCCCCGTCGAAGCCCGAGAGGGTGACGATGTCCGCGCCCGCCTTGGCCACCCCGACGGCGATGGTGCCGATGCCCGGGACGCAGGGGAGTTTGACCGCCACCTTGGCCATCGGGTTGCCGGTCTTCAGCTCCTCGATCAGCTGGGCCAGGTCCTCGATCGAGTAGAGGTCGTGGTTGTTCGACGGCGAGATCAGGTCGACCCCGGGAGCGGCGTTGCGGGCCAGCGCGACCCTCGCCGTGACCTTCGACCCGGGCAGGTGGCCGCCCTCGCCCGGCTTGGCGCCCTGGCCGATCTTGATCTCCAGCAGGTAGGAGCTGTTGAGCAGCTCGGCGGTGACCCCGAACCGGCCCGAGGCGATCTGCTGACCGCGCCACTTGGGGTACATCCCGATCATGTCGGGCAGTTCCCCACCCTCGCCGTTGACGCAGATCATGTTGAGCTTCTTGGCGGCCTCGGCGTAGGCCCGGTAGGCCGTCTCCCCCTGGGACCCGAAGGACATCGAGCTGATCAGGAGCGGGAGCGAGTGCTCGCCCACAGAGCAGTCCACCTCGAGCCCGAACAGCCGGGTCCCTTCCGCGTTGGGCTGGGTGTGGAAGTCGAGCACGTGGCGCAGGGACACCGGGTGCTCCAGTTCCTGGGCCTTCACCTTGGCGGCGAAGTCCTCATATCCCTCGCCGGTCTCGGCGACGCGCTGGGCCAGCTTGTACACGAAGGGGTTGAAGTGGAAGGTCTTACCCAGGGGTGCCTTGCGGGCGGGGGCCCCATCCCCGGCCGGCTCGTCGGGCTGTCCGGTCGCGATGCGGTAGCGCTCGCCGGCGTCACGCTCGAGGTCAGCCAATGACAGGCCGCGCCCCTCGGACCCGTAGAAGTTGCGCATCCGCAGGTATCCCGCCAGCTCCGGCTCGAGGCCGATCGACGACTGGAACCGCCCGTAACCGCGCAGTTCATGGATACCCATCGTCGAGATGACCTTCTCGAAGCCCTTGCGGAGGGCGATGACCAGGTTCTCCAGGGCCTTCCAGTTCTCCGCGTGCATGGCCCCGTCCAGCACCAGGTAGGGGTTGACCGCGTCGGCGCCCACCGCCACCGCCATCGCCATGTCGTGGAGGTTGCGCAGCGCCCCGGAGCGCAGGACCAGGCTGACCCGCCTGCGGAATGACTCACCGTGTTCGTCGAGCTCGCGGTTGAGGGCGAGGTCGATCCACGACAGGGCGAGGTGCGGGTCGATGGCGTGCCGGCCATGGCGGAATGCCGTCCCGTCGTCGACCAGGATGACGTGGGCGCCATCGTTGCGCGCGGCGCTGACGGCCTCCTCGGCGACGCGCTGGACGGCCCGGCGCAGGCCCTCTTCGGGACGGTAGCTGGCGGCGATGATCTTGACCGCGCCGGGGTCCTCCGCGAACTCCGCAAGAAGGTCCTCGAGGACGGACGTGCCCAGGTTCTCGGCCATGTTCCGGTAGACCTCGGGGGGAATGACCTGCTCTTTGAGGTGGCCGCCCAGCAGGATCGGGTGGGTCAGTTCCATGCGCTTGTGGGGGCGGACCTGCTTGCCGGTCTTCATCTGCGGACGGCGGCCCAGGACCATGCGCAGCGAGAAGTGCTCGATCTCGCGCTCCCGGTCGATCGCCGGGTTGGTCACCACCGCCACCGTCTCCTTGAAGTAGTCGGCGAGGTTCTGGCGCTGGTCGTTGAGGGCGGCCAGCGGCCCGTCCCAGCCCAGCGAACCGATCTTCTCGTTGCCCGTCCCGGCCAGGCGCTCGACGGCGTCCACGTCCTCGCGGTCCCAGCCGAAGGCCGCCAGCAGGCGCTCGTGGTCGGGCGCGGCGGATTGGTCATCCGCCAGGTACTCACGGTAGTAGCGCTCGTGCTCGCGGGTGGCGCGGGTCGACACCGGCCCCTCGAGGTGCTGGCGATACCCGCGGATCCCCGGCCAGCGGTGCCGGGCGAGGTCATTGACCCGCTTCTGGATCTCAGGGTGGCGCAGGACGCGGACCCGGTGCCCCCGCTCCACCTGCACGGCGATGCGCTCGCCCGGCGCCAGCGGCAGGGGGTCGGAGATCATCACGTCGATCGGGATGACGCCCTTCTCTGACGAGAAGAAGTACTCCTTCTCGGTCTCGCCGTACCAGAGGGGACGCAGGCCCATCGCGTCCACCCCGAAGACGCACTCGTCACCGTTGCGGGTCACGATCCCGGCCGGCCCCTGCGAGAACGGGCCCCAGAGCTGGCGGAAGAACATGTAGAGGTCCTGCAGCGGGGGCGCGAGCAGCTTGATCTCGCTGATGATCGGCGGGAAGAGGATCTCGACCGCCTCCATCAGCGTCATCCCGAAGCCGTGGACCATCGTCTCCATCGTCCGGTTGAGGTCCTGGCTGTCGGATCCCAGGGTCACCAGCTGGGTGCCGATGCCCAATGCCTCCTCGCGAAGGCGGGCGACGGTATTGATCTCGCCGTTGTGCGCCAGCATCGAGAAGGGCTGAACCCGCTCGAAGGCGGACGCGGTGTTGGTGGAGTAGCGGTTGTGGCCGATGGTGATCGCGGAGACGAAGTCGGGACGCCGCAGCTCGGGGTAGTAGCGGGTCAGGGTCTCGGCGCTGCCGCGGATCTTGTAGACACACGAGTCGGCGCTGAGCGAGGCGACGTGGATCTCCGTGTCCCGCTCGATCTCCAGCTGGAGCTGGAAGAGCCGGGCGTTGACGCCCGACGTCTCGCCCTGGTTGAGGAAGCCGGCCAGCTGCCAGAAGTCGGGCTCCTCCTCCTTTGCCGCCGGGCCCAGCGCGAAGGGATGAACCTCACCAGGGCCGCTCCACAGGATCTCCACACCGGCGGCCTTGAAGATGTCCTCGAGGCGGTCGCGGAGCCGCCCGGCCCCCTGGTCGATGGTCCGCGGCACCATGAAATGACCGACGAAGAACCGGGGATGGGTGGTCACGGCCTCGAAAAGGCCGGCCTTGACCAGGCGTTCCGCCCAGATCCGGCGGGGGATGTCGACCAGCACCCCGCACCCGTCGCCCTCGCCGTCGACGATGCCCGAGCGGTGGGACATCATCATCAGGGCCTCGATCGTGCGCTTGACGTTGCCGTGGGACGCGCCACCCTTCTTGCGCACGTTGGCGATGAGCGCGCAGGCATCGTGCTCGTCGGCTCGGGGGTCGCGCTGGACGGCGGCGGGGATCGGCTTGATCACGGTCTCCTCTCTGGGACCGCCAGCCAGCCCCGGGGTCGCCAGACTTAGTGCGAGGTCACCGGGAAAGCTGAAGCGGAAACTGCATCATAGCAACGGTTCGGCATTTCGCCGAACATGACTGAGCAGTCAGGTTCTAATGGTGCGGGACACACCTCGCGATCCGGGTTCGCCAGTGATATCAGGCACTCGCCGCCAGTGTGACTCTAAGCAAGTCCACAGGCGGGACTCAGAAGAAGCTCATGCGGCGGCCGGAGACTGGGGCCATGGAAAGCTCGCAGGGCCGCCTCGTCAGCCACGTTGCCGCGATCGCACTGTCTCCCACGGTGATGAACGCCGGGCTGGCCGGGGTGGTCGCGCTGGTGGCCGCGGCGGCCTGGTACGTGGTGTTCCACGGCTCCGCGTCGGTCGCGAGGCTGTTCCCGCAGTAGCGTCCGGGCCGGCCGGAGCCTGGCTGCTACGGTCGGCCGCTACTGGGCCTTTTCGAGGCTCGTCTGCAGGCGCTTCTGGTAGAAGGTCGTCAGGTAGCGCGCCGCGAGAGCCGCGGCAGCCATGCCCAGCGGCACGACGATGATGTGGACCGCCAGCAGGGCGCCATAGAGCGGGAGCAGCAGGAGCACGAGGCCCACGCCGAAGACCCCCGCGTAGGCACCACCGATCGCGTAGAGCGGGAACTTCTCGGCCGACCGGAACTGCTCCGGGATCTCGCTGGGGACGCCAGCGCCCATCCGAGGGCCCATCACCTGGATGCCGGCGACGTGGTGCAGGTTGGGGGTGACTCGGGCGATCACCTGCACCTGGTTCTGGGGGATGGACTTCAGCAAGCGGCGCTCGATGTTGAGCTGGCGCTGGCCCTGCCGGGTCTTGATGTAGAGCATCCCGAGCCCATAGGTCATCGACACGGGCGACGCCCCCACCATCTGCCCCTGCACCATCTCGACCTGCGCCCCCCGGTCCCGCAGCGCCAGCACCAGCGCGGGCCACAGCAGCGTCCCCGGCACGATGATCGCGAGCAGGAAGAGCAGGGCGTCCTCAACCTCGAGCGGCCACGGCCGCAAGAGCAGCCCCAACCCGATCCCCAGGATCAACAGCACCGCCTGGTAGATCGCGAGGTAGATGCTCAGCCGGATCACAGTCTTGGGGTTGTGCCCCTCGAGCATCCGAGCCTGCAGCGCCCCGCGGTTCTTGGCCGGCGGCGGCGGCTCGAACTGGGCAGCCTTCGGCTTGATCTTGCGCTGCTGGACACGAACCTGCTGTCGAGGCACGCCCTAACTCTAATCAGGATCCGCCCACGCTCCGGCCCCGTGGTGCTCATGCGACGAGGACGCCAGCGGCTGGAAAGGAATTAGCCAGGGTTAATCAGGCAACAGATGCCCAGCTGCGGAGATCACTGGAGGGACGTGTGCAAGACCGCGAGGAGGACCTGAGACATCTGTTGCCTGGCGATGAAGGCCACTTGATCGGGAGGTTGCCCACCCACATCTTGTGTCCCAACAGGGATGGTACCGCGATATCTGGGCCATGTCAAGCGCCGGGTACAAGATCTTGGGCTTGGCAGGCCAACGGGACACAAGTGGCTGCCGAAGGGCATCGCCCAGGGCTTATTGGGTCTCCGGGGTCTCGCTCAAGGCAGAAGGCTCACCCCGAGGGCCTTCTCGAACCCCGCGACCAGTCGGGCGACCAGCTCGCCGCGGCTCGGGACAGCTCCGCCCATGAGTTCGCCGAGGCTCACCGACATCGGCCGGATCTGGCGGGCGGCCGCGTCACGCATGTAGCGCGGCAACTCGGGCTGCCGGTCCGAGAGGAGCAGGCTGCCGTGTTGAAGAAACGCGCCCCGGCTGCGCCATTGAGCACTGGCCAGCAGCTTGCGCCCGCCCACCAGGACCTCCTCGGCCGACGCCGACGCGAAACAGACCGGCGTCAGGCCGCTGGCGGGACGCGGCTCGCACGGCGCCCCGACACCGTCGATGCCCAGCCCCGCAAGTCCGGCCAGGAGCGCCTCGGAGATGGCGTGGTAGCTCTGCATGAGCGTCCCTCCGACCACCGGGTCCTGCTGCGAGGCGACGACCGAGTAGGTCAGCTCATCGTCATGCAGCAGGGCCTGCCCGCCGGTGGGGCGGCGGACGACGTCGAGACCGGCCGCCCGCACGGCGTCGAGGTCGAGGATCGCCTCGTCCTGGCCAAGGCCCAGGGAGATGCACCCCGGGTTCCAGCCGTAGAAGCGCAGGGTCGCGGGCCGGTCCCCGGCCACCAGCTCGTCGAGGAGCTGCCTGTCCCGGGCCATGTTCTGATCGCCACTCGCCGGCGGATCGACCAGGACGCGCCAGGCCGGGCGCAGCCCGTCGCGCCGGAGGGTTGGGGCGGGGGCGCTGATGGTCATGACCCGCGCCTCAGACGTTGAACCGAAAGATCACCGTGTCGCCGTCCTGGAAGACATACTCCTTGCCCTCAATTCTGACCTTGCCAACAGCTTTCGCGGCGGTCCAGCCGCCGGCCTCCACCAGGTCCGCCCAGTTGATCACCTCGGCCTTGATGAAGCCGCGCTCGAAATCCCCGTGAATGGCAGCCGCCGCCTGGGGTGCGCGCGTGCCCCGGCGGATGGTCCACGCTCGGACCTCCTTCTCGCCCGCGGTCAGGTAGGTCATGAGCCCGAGCGTGTCGTAGGCCACGTGCGCCAGGCGTCCCAGGCCGGACTCCTTGAGCCCCAGCGACTCCAGGTATTCACCCACCTCGGCCGGGTCGAGCTCCTGCAGGTCCGACTCGATGCGGGCGGAGATCGGGAGCCAGTGTGAGCCCTCCTCGGCCGCAACAGTGGATACCTCGTCGAGCGCCCCGCCGGAGGTCCGCGCCGCGTCCTCCTCGGAAACGTTGGCGATGTAGATCACGGGTTTGATCGTCAGCAGGCTGAGCTCCCTGACCGCGAACTTCTCCTCGTCGCTGAGCCCCAGGCGGCGGGCCGGGGTGGCCTCGTCCAGGCCCGCTTCGATCTTCTCCAGGACCTCCAGCTCGGCCGCCGCCTCCTTGCTGTTCCGCGCCAGCTTCACGGTCCGCTCCTTGCGGCGCCGGACGGTGTCGAGGTCCGCGATCATCAGCTCGTAATCGACGGTGGCAATGTCCCCCCGGGGGTCGACCCGGCCGCTGACGTGGGTGACGTCGGGGTTGTCGAAGCAGCGCACGACCATGGCGATGGCATCGGACTCGCGGATATGGGCAAGGAACCGGTTGCCCATGCCCTCGCCCTCGGAGGCGCCCTTGACCAGCCCGGCGATGTCGACGAACGTCACGGTGGCGGGTACCACGCTGGGAGGCTTGAACAGCTCGGCCAGCTTCAGCAGGCGCTCATCGGGCACCTCGACCACGCCGGTGTTGGGGTCGATCGTGGCAAACGGGTAGTTGGCAACCAGGGCACCCGCCCGGGTCAGCGCGTTGAACAGGGTCGACTTGCCCACGTTGGGCAGGCCCACGATGCCGATGCTCAGTCCCACCCGTGAAGGCTACCGGCCCGCTGGGCCCGGTCCGATCACCATCCTGACCCGCGACGCGAAGCGCGCCCGTTCGACAAACACCTTGCGGCCACAGCCGTCGCACGTGAGCCGGATGTCGGCGCCCAGGGCCACCACGGTGAAGGCGTCACTGCCGCACGCGTGCGGCTTGCGGAGGCGGATGCGCATTCCCACGGCCGGCTCCGGCGCGGCGTCCGCGGTCACGACCCGGATTCGATTTTCGCCAGCCGGTCGCGCAGGATCCGGCCAACCTCTCCCACGTAGGGCTCGCGCATGCACCCGCCATGGTCACCGTCGACCTCGTCGACGTCCAGGGTGCCGACGAATTGGCGCCACGCCTCGCAGGCGCGGGGCGCGTAGGTGTCGCGCGCCTTGACGAACAGCATCGCTCCCGGCCACGGCTCGGGCCGGTACGCCAGCATGGCTTCGCCCAGGGTGCGCGCCACCGCCTCAGGGGTGCGCCACACGTCGGGCTCGAACTCCAGCGGCACCGGGGGCCGGACGCGGTTGGCGACGAAGCGGCCGGCCATGCGGGCGCGGTCGCCCCAGCCGGCCTCGCGGAAACGACGGACGCGCTCGGCGTTGCGCTCATTCAGCTCCGGAGGAACCGCGAAGAGCTGGGCCTCGACCACGAAGAGCAGGGGCACATCGTGGCCGGCCGCCGCCAGCCGCCGCGCCACCTCGTAGGCCACCACGCCGCCGAGTGAGTGCCCGCCGACGATCATCGGCCGTCCCAGGAAGGGGTCCAGCAGCCCGATGTAGGAGTCGGCCATGGCCTCGATGGTCGCTTCAGGGGTGCCCGAGCCGCCCATCCCGGGCGCCTCGATCGCCACCACCGGCCGCCGCGAACCGAGGTGGAAGGCCAGGTTGCCCGCGGCGAAGACCGAGCCGACGCCGTCATGGACCCACACCAACGGGGTCAGGTCGCCATCCGGCTGGAGATGGACCAGCACCGGTTGGCCGTCGCTGGGGGCCTGCGCCAGCGCCACCCGGCTGTCGACGGCGCGGGCCAGGCTGGCGAGGCTGGCGTCGTCCAGGAGATCGCCCTGGGTCAGGCGCACGCCCAATGTCTCCTCGACCGCCAGGGTCATCTCGACCGCCTGCAGGGAGTCGCCGCCCAGCACGAAGAAGTCGTCCGCGGGGGCGATCCGGCCGTCGAGGTCGAGCATCCGCACCCAGATCGCGGCGATCGCGGACTCCGTGGGCGACAGCGTCACCTCCTCCTGGCGCTGGCGCACGGCTGCCGCGCCCACGCCCAGCATCTCGGCCATGCGCAAACGCGGGACCTTGCCGAGGGCGGTGGGGATCTCATCCACGAAGAAGACCTGGCGCGGCACCTTGTAGGCCGAGATGCGAGCGATGGCGTGGTCGCGGACCTGGTCGATGGTCAGCGCCGGGTCGGCGCGGACAACCGCCGCCGCGACGTCCTCGCCGCGGCTGGCGTGGGGGACCGGGAACACCACCGCGTCGGCAACCCCGGGATGCTCGCGCAGCGCGGCCTCCACCTCGAAGGGCGAGACCTTCAGGGTCCCGCGGTTGATCTGCTCCTTCAGCCTGCCGGTGATGGCCAGGTAGCCATCGGCATCCAGGTAGCCGAGGTCACCCGTGCGGAACCAGCCATCGACCATCGACTCGGCGTTGGCCTCGGGGTCGTCGAGGTAGCCCTCCTCGATATCGGCCGCACGCACCTGGACCTCGCCCTGCTGGCCCGCCGCGAGCGCCTGCCCGTGCTCATCGGCGATGCGAAGCTCCATCGTCGGTTTGCCCACGGTGTGCTCCTTGCCGGGGGTCAGCGTCTGGTCGTAGGCGGAGATCATGGCGACCTCGGTCATCCCGTAACCGGTGATGACTGTCGCGCCAAAGACCCGCTTGAGCTCGAGGGCCATCGCCACGGGCAGCGCCGTCCCGCTGCTGAAGATCAGCTGGAGCCTGCAGCGGGCAGCCGTCTCAGGGTCGCGGGCGGCAGCCTTGAGCAGCCCGGAGTGGATCAGCGGGTTGCCGACGTACGTGGTGACGCCGTGCTGCGCGAGGAGCGCCAGGAGGTGGCCGGGGTCAAGGCTCTCGGGGAACACCACGGAGTCGCCGCCGGCGCAGCTGTTGAGGACTGTCCCCCACCCGGTCGCGGTGTGGATGGGCGCGAGGTTCAGCGCGACGCCCGGCTCGGAACCGTTGATCCCGAAGAAGAGGTTGCGACGGACGTAGCCATGGCGCCGGGGGATGAGGCGAGGGCGGGATGTCGTGCCGCTGGTTGAGGTCACCATGCACAGGTCGTCGGGGCCAGGCGGGTCGGCCAGCTCCTCGCCGTTCCAGTCGGCGGGGATGACCAGGGCGCCGGTGGGGCCGCCCGGGTCGGGGGTGAGAACGATGTTCATGAGGCCCAGCTCGCGAATGACATCGGGCGCGGCCGACGCCACCCCGGCCAGGGTGACCACGGCGCGCGCTTTGGTCCGTGCGAACAGCTGCCGCATCTCGGCCGCCGGGGTCTCGGCGGAAACCGCGACGGCGGTGCATGCGCACAGGGTGCCGATGATCGCAACCGCGCCGGCAGCGTCGATAGGATTGACCACGACGGCAACGGCATCACCCCGCTTGAGGCCCTCGCGGCGAAGTTGCCAGCCCACCGCCTCCAGGTGCCGGGTGAGCTCGCCCATGGGCATCGACGCGCGACCCGGGGCAACCAGCGAAGTGACGTCGGGACCCTGGCGGGCGCGCTCGCGGAGAAGGTCGCGGACCGTCAGCGTCTCGACCAGGGTGGTTGTCACGCCTGGTCCAGCTGGTACGCCCGGTGCAGGGCACGCATCGCGTCTTTCGCCTTCTCCCGAGCCACTATGCAGGTTATCCGGATCTCGCTGGTGGAGATCATCTCGATGTTGATCCCCGCGTCGGAGAGCGCGGTGAACATGGTTGCCGCGACACCGGGCGCGCCGAGCATCCCTGTGCCCACGATCGACACTTTAGCAACCCCGGCGTCGGTCATAACCCCCTCGGCGCCGATCTCCTTGCTGATCTTCTTGACCAGCTTTTCGGCCGCCACCAGGTCGCCGCCGGCGACCGTGAACGAGAGGTCGGTCACGCCGTGCAGTGAGACGTTTTGGATGATGACGTCGACGCTGATCCCCCGGTCCGCCAGCGGCGCGAAGATCGCCGCCGCGACGCCGGGGCGGTCGGGCACGCCCACCAGTGTCAGCTTGGCCACGTCCTCCTCGGCCGCGACCCCGCGGACCCGCTTCGCCTGTTCCACGTCTGCCCTCCTGGTGATCAGGGTACCGGGCGCGTCGACGAACGTGCTGCGCACCCTGATCGGCATGTCGTATAGCTCGCCGATCTCCACCGCCCGGGGGTGCATCACGCGCGCGCCGAGGGAGGCGAGCTCGATCATCTCGTCGTAGCTGATGGTGCTGAGCAGCCGGGCCTCGGGAACAACCCGCGGGTCGGCCGTCAGGATGCCAGCGACATCAGTGTTGATCTCGCACTCGGAGGCCTTCAGGGCGGCCGCCAGGGCGACGGCCGTGGTGTCCGACCCGCCCCGGCCAAGGGTCGTGGTGTCGAGCTTCTCGTTGACCCCCTGGAAACCGGCGACGACGACCACGTAGCCCTCCTCGATCGCCTCCAGCACCCGGGTCGGCACGACGTCCAGGATCCGTGCCCGGGTATGCGAGCGGGTCGTCCGGATACCCGCCTGGCCCCCTGACAGCGAGATGGCGGGTGTGCCCATGGCGTGGAGCGCGATCGCCAGCAGCGGCGCCGTGATCGCCTCGCCCGTGGACAGCAGGGTGTCCATTTCGCGCTCCGGGGGGTTGCGGCTGACCCGCTGCGCCAGGGTCACCAGCCGATCGGTTGTATCGCCCATCGCCGACACGACGGCCACGACCCGCGCGCCACCGGCCACCTGGCCGGAGATGCGCTGCGCGATCCGGCGGATCCGGGCGGGAGTCGAGACTGAGGTCCCGCCGTATTTCTGAACCAGCAACGGGCGCCGACGGGCGCTCACTCAGCGCAGCAGCGGGGTGCCGCTGGGGTCCGTCTGGAGGGCGCGGAAATCGGCACCCCGCGGCCGCGACTCGACCGACATGGTCCTGCCGTCCAGGCCGAAATGGGCGGCGACCCGCTTCATCTCCCGGGCGATGGTCTCGCCCCGGCGATTGCCACCGGGGCCCTCGCGGTCGTAGAGCGCCAGCACCGTGGGCCCGGCGCCGCTGAGACACGCACCGGCCGCTCCGGCCTCCTCGGCCCCGGCGATGATCCGCTCGAGCCCCGGCACCAGCTGGGAGCGATAGGGCTGGTGCAGGCGGTCCTCGGTCGCGAGCCGGAGGTCTTCGATTCGCTGCTCCTGCAGGGCGGAGATGAAGAGCGCGAGGCGGGACAGGTTGTAGACCACCTCCGACGGCCGGTAGGTCTCGGGCAAGACCTCGCGCGCCGACTGGGTGCTGACCAGCAGTTCCGGGATGAACAGGGCACAGCCCAGGCGTTGCGGCCAGATGATCTTGCGCACCGTGTGCCGGCCGTCCTCCTCGGGTATGGCCAGGACGCAACCGCCGCGGTACGCCGCCGCGACATTGTCGGCATGACCCTCGAGGCTCGCGGCCATGTCCAGCAGGCGGTCATCGTCCATCGCGTAACCGGACAGGAAGCGCCCCGCCAGCAGCGCCCCGACAATGACCGACGAGCTGCTGCCCAGGCCACGGGCCAGGGGAATGCTGTTCTGGAGCCGGATCAGCAACCCCGGCGGCTCATACCCGGTGAGGGTGAAGAAGGTGTTGAGGGTGCGATAGAACAGGTTGCTGGTGTCGGTCGGGAGGATTCCGCTGCCCTCGCCGCTGACCTCGATCGTGAGGCCCGAGGCGGTCTCCCAGACGTCGTAGACATTGACCAGCTCGAGGGTCAGGGCGAGGACGTCAAAGCCCGGCCCGAGGTTCGCGCTGCTGGCTGGAACGGTCACCCGGACGCCGGGCTTGCGGTCCGGGCTGTAGGCGCTGAGGTTCACCGGCTGAGGTTAACCCAACGTTCCGCTAGAGCTTCAGCGCCTTGGCGATCGCGCGCGAGTCGGCCGGGAGCTTCAACGGCGGCAGCAGGTGCTCCTCCAGGGCGGCCGGGTCCTTGAGCCCACTCCCGGTCAGGACACACACGACGCGGCTGTCGCCCGGGACCCTGCCGGCGTGGGCCATCTTGGCCAGCAGCGCCACGCTGGCGGCGCTGGCGGGCTCCGCGAAGATCCCCTCGCTCGAGGCCAGCAGGCGCTGCGCGGCAATGATCTCGCCATCGGTGACGGCCTCGATGGCGCCGCCACTCTGGTCGCGCGCCGTGGTCGCCTGTTCCCACGAGGCCGGGTTGCCGATGCGGATGGCCGATGCCACGGTCTTGGGGTGGGGCACCACCTGGCCGCGCACTATGGGCGCGGCGCCCTCGGCCTGGGCACCGATCATCCGCGGCAGCTGGGTGGCGTGGCCCGCCTCCTGGTACTCCTTGAAGCCCTTCCAGTAGGCGGTGATGTTGCCGGCGTTGCCAAC
Organism: Chloroflexota bacterium; assembly: GCA_034666405.1. Taxonomy (GTDB): domain Bacteria; phylum Chloroflexota; class Dormibacteria; order DASZGP01; family DASZGP01; genus JAXDLW01. The sequence goes on from JAXDLW010000027.1 coordinate 14,115, forward strand.
CGGGATGAAGAGGAAGTCGGGGGCGTCGCCAAGGGCGTCGATCACCTCGAAGGCGGCCGTCTTCTGTCCCTCGATGCGGTGTGGGTTGATCGAGTTGACCAGCGCCACACCGTCGTGGTGGTCGAGCTCGCGCACCGCGTTGAGGGCATCATCGAAGTTGCCGTCCACCTCGACGACCCGGGCGCCATAGACCTGGGCCTGCACCAGCTTGGACGCGGCGATCTTGCCCTCCGGGATAATGACGACGCAGCGCAGCCCGAACCGGCCGGCATAGGCTGCCGCGCTGGCCGAGGTGTTGCCGGTGCTCGCGCACATCAGCGTCCGCGCCCCGTCCTCCATCGCCTTGGCCACGGCCACGACCATGCCGCGGTCCTTGAAGGAGCCGGTGGGGTTGAGGCCCTCGAACTTGAAGTGGAGCTCCCTGAGGCCCAGCCGGGGCCCGATGTTCACGGACCTGATCAGTGGTGTGCCGCCCTCGCCCAGGGTGATGCGAGGGGTCCTGTCGGTCAGCGGCAGGAACTCCGCGAAATGGGCGATGACGCCCATTGCGCGGGGGCCCTCCGCGCCGGGCATGCCATCGTGGGTCACGCCGCGCGGCTCATTGAACGCGGAGGAAGGCGCTGACCTGGCGGACACAGCCGAGGGCGTCGAAGTCGCTGCGGGCGGCCTGCAGCACGCGCTCCGGGGCCGGGTGCGTCAACACCACCAACTCCGCCGTGGTGTTGGCCGCGTCGACCGACTTCTGCACGATCGAGTCGATCGAGATCATGTGCTTGCCGAAGACAGTGGTGATGTCGGCCAGGACGCCAGGCCGGTCCTCGACCTCCATGCGGAAGTAGGCCCGGGTCTCAACTTCGTCGAACGGCCGCAGCGGGTAATTGCGGTCGAACCACATCGGGATGCGGTTGTTGACGCCCTTGCGCATGGAGTGCACCAGGTCGATGAGGTCGCCCACCACGGCGCTCGCGGTGGGCAGCCCGCCGGCGCCCTGCCCATACAGCAGTACGCTGCCCACGAGGTCACCATCGATCACCACCGCGTTGTTGCTGCCGGAGACCTGCGACAGCAGGTGCCGCGTCGGGATCAGCGTCGGGTGCACCTTGAGCTCCACCGCGCCGTCGCGCTTGCGCCCCTCGGCCACCAGCTTGATGGCGTAGCCCATGTCGCGGGCGTAACCAAAGTCGCGGGGGTCGAGGTGGGTGATCCCCTCGCGGTACACCTGCTCTGGGTGGAACCTCGACGAGAAGGCGATCGAGGCCATGATGCAGAGCTTGAACACGGAGTCGTGGCCGTCGACGTCGCTGCTGGGGTCGGCTTCCGCGTAGCCCAGGCCGCGGGCCTCGTCCAGGGCCTGCTCGTAGCTCTTGCCCTGCGACATCCCGTCGAGGATGTAGTTGGTGGTCCCATTGATGATGGCCTCGATCCGGTTGATCTCGTTGGCCAGGAGGTCGATCTTGAAGGTCGAGATCAACGGGATGCCACCGCCCACGGCGGCCTCGAAGTAGATGTCGACCCCCTTCTCCAGCGCCAGCTCCAGGAGGTCCGGGCCGTACTTGGCCATCACCTCCTTGTTCGCCGTGACCACGTGCTTGCCGGCCAGGATGGCCCGGCGCAGGTAGTCATGGGCCGGCTCCTCGCCGCCAATGACCTCGACGACGATATGGACATCGGGGTCGTCGATCACCGCCGCCGCGTCGGTGGTCAGGGGCGCATCGGGGGTGAACCGGCGGGCCTTGGCCGTGTCCCGAACGAGCACCCGCTGCAGTGCAAGCTCCACTCCGGTCCGGCGCTGCACGAGCTCACTGCTTCGCTCCAGGCGCTCCGCGACCTGAGATCCGACGGTGCCGAGCCCGAGCAGGCCGACTCCGTATTTCAGGGGTCCGGCCATGTGTCGCGGATTGTATCGAACGCCGGTGATGGGCATGATTCACGGTCATGGCGGCGGGAACGCTGGTTGCGGGCACGATCACCCAGGACTTCGTCGAGTCCCCGGGCCTGAGGCTGCAGGGTCAGCTGGGGGGGTCGGCGGCCTACTTCGCACTCTCGGCGCAGCATTTCGGCGATGTCACCGTGGTGGCCGCCGTGGGTCGCGACCGCGAGGCGGAAACCCGGGCAACCCTGGGCTTCGCCAACCTCGACTCACTTTCCGTCGTGGACCGGCCCACCTACGCATGGCACGCCAGGCGCGCTTCGGTATCGGGTGAGGCGGAGACCACCGAGCGCTTTGCGGGGTCCAGCGAGGGCTACGTGCCGGACACGACCAGGGCGGCCGCCTGGCCGCCGGTGGTGCTGCTGGGCAGCTGCGACCCGGCCGTCCAGCTGGCCGTCGCGACAGCAGCTCCGCGTGGAGCGCTGGTGGCCGTGGACACCATGGACATCTTCATCAGGGACCAGCGCGAGCTGGTCGGGCGCGTGCTCATGGCCGGCCGGATCCTGCTCGCGACCGAGCTCGAGGTCGAGCTCCTCTCGGGCGGCGAGACGGATGGCCCGGCCTCGCTGTTGATGTCGCGGTTCGGGCTCGATGCCGTGGTCGTGAAGCGGGGCGCGGCAGGGGCCGAGCTCTGGACCCCCACGACCATCTACGAGCTGCCGGCGTACCCCATCGAGGCGGTGGACCCGACCGGTGCCGGCGACGCGCTGGCGGGCGGCTTCCTCGGACGGCTGTCCCAGCGCGTGCCGATCGAGGTGGGTCGCAAGTGGCTGCGGGACGAGGAACAGCCGGCACTGCGCTCGGCAGACCTGCTGGAGGCGCTGCGCTGGGGCATGGTCTGCGCCTCCTTCGCGGTCGAGAAGCCCGGGCTCGAAGGTTTGACTTCGCTGACGCGCGACAGCTTGTGGGACAGAATGTCGCGGTACCAGTTGTCCGCCGAAGAAGAGGTGCCTTGATGGCCAGCAACCCCATGACCGAGGGACCGGTGAAGTCCCTGAGGCAGGTGCCCCCCGGGGGCAACGCGTTCCCGATCGCCTTCGGGGTGATCGCGGCCCTGATCGCCCTGGGGCTGGTGACGAACGGCTCCAGTTCCCTGCTGTCGATCCTGACGAGTGGGGTCCTCCTGATCGCGTTCCTGGTCCCCGCGTTCGTCCTGTGGAGCAGCGCTCGCGACAGCGGCCTGTTCATCACCGACGACACCGTCGAGTTCCGCACCCTGGGTCAGACCCGGCACTCCTGGAAGCGGGACCAGGTCCGCGAGATCAAGTCCTCGCTGCGGGGGGTGAGCATCGTCGGGACGGACGGTCGGACGCTGCGCGAGTTCCGCTACCGATACTGGCGCGCGGACCAGGTCGAGGCGCTGGCCCGCAGCGCCGGTTTGGCGCCGGTGATCATGGCGACCCCGGGCTCAGAGGCGGACCCAGGGAAACCCGGGAAGGGTTGAGAGCAGGAGCAGCACGGTGAGGAGGATCACCCCTCCAATCGTCAGGCCGCCCACCGAGTTGGCGAAGCGGCCGTTCACGTACTTGCCCATCAACCGCCGGTCGTTGATGAGGATGAACATGAAGACCAGGATCGCCGGCAGGATCAGGCCGTTGACGTCCTGGCTCAAAAGGGTCACGGCGGTGAGCGGCACCCCCGGGAACAGAATGGTCAGGGCCCCAACCACGATCACCCCCGTGAAGATGATGAAGAAGGCCGGCGCCTCCCGCACCGAGAAGCCGACGCCGCGCTCCCAGCCAAAGGCCTCGGTCACGGCGTAGGCCGTGGACAGGGGGAGGATCGCGGCGGCCAGCATCGATGCCCCGGCGAGCCCCAGGACGAAGAGTCCCTTGGCGAACTGGCCGGCCACCGGCACCAGCGCCTGGGCCGCGTCCTTGGCGTCGGTGATGTTGGTGAAACCGTGCACCGCAAAGATCGTGGCGGCGGTGGCGACGACGATGAAGAAGTCGATGAAGTCGGTGAACAGCGAGCCCACGAACACGTCGATGCGCTCGTACTGCAGCTTGTCTTCACGAAGCCCCTTGTCCACGACGGATGCCTGCAGGTAGAACTGCATCCACGGCGTGATCGTCGTACCCACGATGGCCACCGCGAGCAACAGGTAGTCGGAGTTGAGGTGGATGTGCGGCTGCAGGGTGTGCCGCGCGACCTCCATCCAGGGCGGGTGCACGATGATGCCCGACACCACGTAGGTCAGGTAGACCAGCGCGAACGCCAGGAAGACCTTTTCAACTACCGCGTAGGAGCCCCGCAACACCAGGAACCAGACCACGAGCGCGGCGAGCGGAACGGTTACGAAACGGGGCACGTTGAAGGCCTCACCCGCGAGCGCGATGCCCGCGAACTCCGCCACCACGGTGGCGGCGTTGGCGACCAGCAGCAGGGCCATGGCGAACACGGTGATGCGCACCCCGAAGCGCTCACGGATGAGGTCTGCCAGGCCCTTGCCGGTGACCACGCCAAGGCGGGCGTTGAACTCCTGCACCACCATGAGGGCGACCGTGACGACGACCAGGAGCCAGACCAGGTCGTACCCGTACTTCGACCCCGCGGAGGCCCAGGTGAAGATTCCACCGGCGTCGTTGTCCGCTACCGAGGTGATCAGCCCGGGGCCCAGGATCCCCAGGAAGAGCAGGGCCTGGGTCCTACGCCGTCGCAGGACCCCGCGGAGGCTCGCCGCTGCCATCGCTCATCCGAATATCCGCGCCATGCGCCGCTTTCCGCTGCCGGCCATCACCGTCTCCATCGCGTCGTCCACGGTGACGATCCCCTCCAGGTGGTTGTTCTCGCTGACCACCGGCACCGCCAGGAGGTTGTACTTGCGCATCACCTCGGCGACGTCCTCGTGGCTGGCATCGAGCGCCACGCTGACCACGCTGCGGATCATGAAGTTGGCGATGGGGGTGCGCGGCTTGGCCACGATCAGGTCCCGCAGGGAGAGAACCGCGACCAGCGTCTCCTCGGCATCGACCACGTAGATGTAGTAGATCGACTCCGCCTCGGGCTCCAGCTCGCGCAGGCGGTCGATGGCCTGCGAGGCGGTCAGGTCACTGGTCAGCGTCACGTACTCGGTGGTCATCAGGCCGCCGGCGGTGTCCTCCTCATAGGCCAGGAGCTCTTCGACATCCTCAGCGTCGTCCTGCTGCATGCGCCTGAGCAGCGCGGCGGCCTGCTCCTGGGGCATGTCGGCGAGCAGGTCCGCGGCCTCGTCGGGGTCCATCTCCTCGAGGATGTCGGCGGCGCGCTCGGGGTCCAGCCGCTCGAGGATGTCGACCTGGTCCTGCTGGTCCATCTCCTGCAGCGTGTCGGCGGCGATCTCGTCGTCGAGGCTCGCGAAGATCGCGTCCCGCTGCTTGGCCGACAGGCGGTCCGCCACCTCAGCAATGTCCGCCGGGTGCATCTTGCCCAGCTTCTGGTGGCTGATGCGCAGCTTCACCGCCTCGAGGTTGGTCTCGACCGTGTCGACGGCATCCCACGCGATCAACTTCTGCGCCCAGTCGCGGCGGGCGGCGTGGGCCAACGACTTGCCCAGGTCCTCCATGCCGAGCCGCCGCAGGAGGCCCCGTCCACCGATGTCCACACCCACCACCAGGAGCCGACCGCGCACGGGCGAGAGCTGCAGGTCGTTGACCCGCACCACCCGGCGCCCGTCAGTGTCGACGATCTGCTTGTCCAGGACATCCCGCGCGAGCCAGACCCGGTCGTCCTCGGCCGGCTCTGTCGACACCTCCTCGCGGGAGATCTTCAGCGCCACCTCACGGGCCTCGAACGAGCGGACCTGGCCCCAGGCGATCAGCCGCTTGTCGCGACCCTTCAGCACCACGCCCTCGACCACCGGGAAGGGGTCCGCAATGCGCACGACAAGGTCACCGACACGTCCCACGTGCCGCTGCTTGTTGTCGACGATCTCCGCGCGGAGGAAGTCGCTCAGGAAGATCATGGCGGGCTGCCTCTTCGGTCCTCGGATGATGGGAAAGACCGGGCCCGCGGCGGGCGGCCGTTGGTGGCCGCCGGGCCTCTGGGCTAGGCCCTCCCCGAGCGCTCTCGGGGTGTACTCACAGCGCGACCATGGTAACACCGGCCGGCCGGCGGCCCCCGCGAGGCGCCCGCGAGGCCCCCGACCGAACTCGAAGGCGCTTGCATTCGAATTGGCGAGCCTCTACACTCCTGCCTTGGCTTCAAGTTCGGGCTGAATAGAGGGAAGGACAGGCGGGGAGGCCGGAAACCCCTGGCCCCGGATCCCGAACGGATGGCCCTGGATTACCGGCTCACCAAGGAGAAAAGCATGGCTGTTACTGGATACTGTCTGAAGGACAAGAAGCAGGTCGAGATCGTGGATCCGCAGGAGATCACGATGAAGAATGGCAAGCCGGCGATCACCGGCACCTGCCCGAACTGTGGCACCAAGATCTTCAAGATCGGCAAGGCCAAGTAAGAACAGGCTCAGCGAAAGGGCCGGGCTCAGCCCGGCTCTTTTCTTTTTAACCCCGCCGGCGCGCGGTCAGACCGCCCGGAACGCGGCCCCCTCCGCAATCCAACCGAGGACGCGCTCCGCCAGGAGGGCAGGCGAAGTCTTCACCTTCGTCAGGACCGCGGCCGCGCCCAGCTTGAGGGCCCCGGTTATGACGCGGTCGGAATCGTCCCCGGTCAGCACGATGGCAACCGGGACCGGCGTGCGCCTGGTCTCGCCGGCAAGGAGGCGCAGCACGTCGAGCCCGCTCATGTCGGGAAGGCCGATGTCCACCAGCAGCAGGCTGAACCTGGGGTCGCGGCCCAACTCGAGGGCCTGGGCGCCGGTGGTCACGGTGGTCACCTCGATCCCGGCTTGCTCCAGGGCCCGGCCGTAAAGCTCGGCATCGGGCGGGAAATCCTCCACGAGGAGGACCTGCGGGCGCGGCTGGGGCCCGGCGCTCAGCTCCACGCCGCCGGCTCGCCTGCCGGGTAGGAGCCCAGGACCAGCACCGTCTCGCAGTTGGCGCGCACGCCGGCCAGGGCTTCCATGACCTCAGTGTCCGACTCATGTCCTATGAAATCGATGAGAAAGAAATACTTGCCAAGGCCTCCCCGGGTCGGGCGTGACTCGAGTTTGCTGAGGTTGATCTCCCGGCGGGCGAACTCGTTGAGGATCGCGACCAGGCTCCCGGGCCGGTCCTCGGCGATGTAGCAGCAGATGGAGGTCTTGTCGCGGCCGGTGGCGCCGCTCGTGGAGCGGGCGAGGACCACGAACCGGGTGACGTTGTCGTTGGCATCCTGGATGTCGGACGCCACGATGTCCATGCCGTAGAGCCGCGCCGCCCGCTCGCTGCCGATGGCCGCTATCCGGTCGGAGTGGACCAGGCTGCTCACTGCCGAGGACGTGGAGAGCGCGGCCAGCACCTGGGCCTGCGGAAGGTGCTCCAGCAGGAACTGGCGGCACTGGGCGACGGCCGCCGGGATGGAGATGACGCGCTCGATCTCCCCGATGGTGGTGCCGGGGCGGCCGATGAGGTGGTGGTGCACCTCCAGGTTGACCTCGGCGATGATGCGGGGCTGGTTCTTGCCGTGGATGAGTTGGTCCAGAGTGACGTTGATCGAACCTTCGATGGAGTTCTCGATCGGGGCCACCGCCTGGTCGACCAACCCGTGCCCCACGGCCGAGATCACCGACGGTATGTCGGGGAAGCCCACCAGTTCGGCCCCCTCGCCGGCGTAGCGGCGGGCGGCCTCCTCGCTGTAGCTGCCCTCAGGTCCAAGGTACGCGATGCGGGTCGACACGGTGCGGGGATTATGCCCGGCAGGCCGGGCGGTGGAGTCAACTGCGGTTCAGGTTGCTCTGCTAGCCTCACCATCCGATGTCGCATTTCCTGATACAGCTGGTGAGTGGTGGAGGCCTGCTGGCGATCTTCCTGCTGATGGCGGGAGAGAGCGCCGGGCTGCCCATTTCCAGCGAGATTGTGGTGCCGTTGGGCGGCGCCCTGGCCAGCGGGGCGATCGCCGGGGCGGCGCACTTGGACTTCGTGGCCGTGGTCGCAGCGTCCAGCATCGGCAACCTGCTCGGGTCACTGGTGGCGTACCTGCTGGTGCGCCGCTACGGCGAGCGGGTCATCCTCGGTCCCGGCCGAAGGATCGGCCTGAGCGGGGGGCACATGCGCCTGGCGGAGCGGTTCTTCGACCGGTTCGGCCTGGCTGCGGTGTTCCTCGGGCGGCTGTTGCCCATCGTGCGCACCTACATCTCATTTCCGGCGGGCCTGTCCCGCAAGGTCACCCCGATCCCGTTCACCATCGCGACGATCCTGGGCGCGGTGCCCTGGAATTTCGCGCTGGCCTACGCGGGGCTCAAGCTGGGAGACCACTACCACGACGTGGAGGCCAACCTGGGCAAGCTGACGATCCCGTTCATCATCCTGGTGGTGGCAATCGTGGTTGCGGCCTACTACTTCGGCAAGAAACTGGGCATCGAGGAGCGCCTCACCGGCGGCGATGACAAGGACGGCCAGCCCGCGTAGAGTGACCGTCCCGTTACCCGGGTAACAGGACCATGAAGGCCAACAAGACCTCCCGTCGGCGGTATAGCATTTTCTTCCGGAAGGACGTATGGATTTGGCTGTGACTGACCGCCTCTATCGAGGCGAGAGAATGAAGGACCGGACCGCGGTCACGGTGCACGTCGCCCCCGGTGTCGCCGAGGAATTGGTGAGCACGAGCGATGCGCGCTTCGACTGGGGCCGCCCCACACCGGGGGCCCAGGCCCTCGCACATGCCTTGGTGTCGCAGGCCGGCGGGGCCAGCGCGGAGACGGAGGAGCGCTTCTTCCACGAGGTGGTCCTGCAACTGCCGTTCCTCGAGCCCTGGGTGCTCTGGCGCCGGGACCTCGAAGAGTGGCTGGCCAGGGCCCCGCAGGCGCTTACAGCCTCCTGATCGGGCTGAAGAGCCCGGCCCAGGTCGCCACCGCGATCATCATCGCCCCCGTCCCCACGACCGCAATGCCGGCGGCGGTCTGCGGCAACACAAAGCTCGTCGTCACCGTGGCGTAGCCCGCGCCCAGCAACACCCCGATCTGGACCATCGTGAACCGAGCGGCGAAGATCCGCCCGCGCATCTGCGAATCGGTGTGCTCCTGGATCGCGGTCAGCATGGGAACCAGGTAGACCATGTTCGCCACACCTCCAACGACAAGGAAAGCCGCGGTGATCAAGAGTGCCGGCGACAAACCGGCCATGACATTTGCCGCGCCCATTCCAAACGCCCCGATGATCATGAGCAGCCCCCGCCTCGGCGTGTGCAGCCATCCGGTGAGCAACGCGCCAAGGGTCGCTCCTAGCGCGATCGACCCTTCCAGCAGGGCGAACCCGGCGTTGCCTGCGTGAAGGTGCTCAATCGCCAGTGGCACCATCAGCGGCAGCAACGCCGAGCCGCCGGCAACCATCAAGAAGCTGAAGATGAAGATCGCCCGCAGCTCGGGGACGCTGCGAATGTGCCTCAGCCCCGCCACGACGTCGTTGCGGATCTGGCGGAGCGGGGAGCCCGTGCGCCGTGCCATGACCATGATAGGGAAGCCGATCGTCAGCAGGATGATCGCGGAGGCCGCGAACGTGACGGCGTCGATCGCAAAGACGAGACCTATGCCGCCGAAGGTGACGAGCGCAGCGGCGGCAGCGTAGCCCAGGATCTCGGTGGCGCGTTCCATGAACGCGAGGGCAGAGTTGGCTCCAGAGAGCAAGCGCGGCGGCACGAGGTCGGGGAGGGCAGCAGCTCGCGCGGGGTTGAACAGCACGGTGGCAGTCGAAACGAGGAAGGCGACCCCGAGAATCACGGGCAGCGGAGCGAGGGCAAGGACGGGCAGGAATCCGATCAGGAGCATTCGTGCGACGTCCATTAAGACCATGAGCACCTTGCGGTCGTACCGGTCAACCAGATGTCCAGCCGGAAGCCCAATCAAGAGGTTCGGGAGCGCCCGGACAGCCACGAAGAGCCCGACCGCCAGGACCGAGTGAGTAGCCCCGTAGCCCGCAAGCGCGAGACCTGTGGTCGTCAGCATGTCACCAAAGTTCGAGAGCCCCGCGGCGGTCCACAGGCGCAGAAAAGGTCCGTAGCGCAGGGCTTCCAGCATGCCGACCGATTCGGCGTCGCTGTCGGACTGGACCACCTCGTTGAGTCGGGAGTCACGCTCGCGGAGAACCTGGATGAAAACCTCAACGACCTCGGGGTCGTACCACGTTCCCTTCTTGGTTTCGATGTCAGCTAGTGCTTCGAACGGGCCCTTGACCCATTCGCGGTAGTCGCGGACGTTGGTAATGCAGTCGTACGAGTCCACGACTCGGGCGATACGGCCGCCGACTGGGATGGCTCGACCCCCAAGGCCGCGCGGATAGCCACTGCCGTCGAAGTTCTCGTGGTGTGACCAGACGATCTCGGCGGCGCGGACGAGGATCTCCTGTTCGCGCAGTACCTCGTACCCTTCCTGCGCGTGTGACTTCATTGTTTCCCACTCCTCGTCAGTGAATTTGCCGAGTTTGTGGAGGATCGCGTCGGGGATCGCAATCTTGCCGATATCGTGGAGCGTCGCACCGATTCGGATCTGCTCCACCAGGTCCCCAGCCAGCCGCATCTTCAATGCGATCGCCTCTGACAGGATGCCAACCCTCTCTGAGTGACCGAAGGTCGACCGGTCCTTCGCGTCGATCAACCTGCTCTGGGCGACGTAGCTCCCTCGCGCAACTGACTCGAGGCTCAGGGCGCGTTTGGAGAGTTCGCGGTAAACGAGCAAAAGAAGGAGCACGCCGCCGGCCATCGCCATGCCCTCGATCCGTCCGGTACCGGCGAGGTACGCGATCATGGCACCGAGCGGAGCGAGGCCAAGGTAGCTGATGAAACTCCCTCGGAGGATCTGGTCACCGACTTTGCGGAAGCTCACGCCTGTCTCAAGGGTGACTGCCGTGATCACGAGGGCGGAGTTCAGAAAGGAGACAACCAACAGAGCCAGGACAGCGCCGGCCAGGATGTTGAAATCGGCGCCCAGCCTGGAGTTGGCGCCTGCCGGCTGGCTTCGCACCGCATGGAAGATGAGGCTCGCGATCGTCGGGACCAGGAAGTGCATGGCCCGGTTGAACAGGAACCTATACCAGGGGTGATCTTTTGAGGGAAGGCGATCGATGGTGCCCAGGCCTCCGACGACGCCTGCCAGCCCGGGCGGAAGGATCAGGACGCCGGCGAACGTGGGTGCGAGGTTGACGAGGAGGCTGACGCCGTACGAGATCTGCACCGGGGCCAGCGAAGCCAGGGCCGCAAAGAGGACCAGGAAGCCGGTCATTGTCAATGCTGTGATCCCGGGTGCGACGGGCTGGCTGAACTGCGCGCGTTCAGTCCATAGGACAAAGACGGCAAGTCCCAATCCCAAAAGGCAGACTGAGGCAACGTAGAGGCGAACGGCCGGGCGAAGCGTTGGGTGCATGAGGCTGTCGCCCGCATTGTAGGCAACCTCGGAGGTTGCAGTTAAACCGGTCGGCTCCCGGCGATAGCCCGTCCGGCGGGATTAAAGAAAAAGACCCGGCACGGGGCCGGGTCGTTTCAGTTCTTGCCAGTCCTCACGGACTAGCGGACTACCAGCTGTAGTTCCAGCTCAGCATTGAATTCTCCCTTCCGTTTCCGGTAGATCCAGGTGGCCCGACCGGGGGTCCCGTAACCGCCCCTAGCGGTGACGCCCCGTGGGGTAATGCGTACGTTACGGAGTCCCGAAGGTTGCAGCACTCCCCCTAAAGGGCAGAATGGCTGACTCTTTGGTCAGTCCAGTTGGTCACCCACTTCTGACCACCTGGTCAGGGCTCCTGAACTCGGGAGGGGCTAGTAGTCCACTCCCTTGGGGTCCCCGAGGCGCAGGTTCATGGACGTGGCCTTGGCTGCAGCCGCCGCCCTGGAATCCACTGCCAGCTTGCGGAACACCTCACGCAGGTGGGTCTTGACGGTGCTCTCGCTGGTGCCCATATGGAGCGCGATGGTCTTGTTCGCGAGCCCCTCGACCACCAGGCCGAGCACGATGCGCTCGCGAGGCGTGAGGGGCTCCAGCGTCTGGACCTCGGGCCGGCGGGTTGTGCGGGCAAGGCGGCTCACCATCTTCTCGGCTATGTGGCGGTCGAGCGGGAAGCGGCCGGCGTGGGCATCCTCGATGGCCCGCACCAGCTCCTCGGGGCCGCTGTCCTTGAGGATGTAGCCGCACGCGCCGGAGGTGAGCATCCCGGTCACGTCCTCCTCGTCATCGGACACGGTCAGCGCGATGATGGCGACGCCCTCACCCACCTGCGCGGTGATCGTCCGGGTTGCGGTGACGCCGTCCATCTCAGGCATCGAGATGTCCATGAGCACCACGTCGGGGCGGAGCTCGGTCGCCTTGGCGACCGCCTCGACGCCGTTGACCGCCTCGCCCACGATCTCGATGTGGTCGAAGCTCGAGAGCATGCCGCGAGCCCCGGCGCGGAGGATGGGGACGTCGTCGACGATCAGGACCCGGATCCGGTCGCTCATCGAGGGATCATGCGCCCAGCGGGACCGCCGGTCCGTGGAACTCGAGACGGGCTCCACCCATCTGGCCGTTCCCGATGTCCAGTGTGCCGCCCAGCAGCTGGGCGCGTTCGCGCATGCCGAGGATCCCAAATGACCCGGACTTCTCCTCCGCGGCGCCCAGGTCGATGCCCAGGCCGTCGTCCTCGACGACCAGTACGAATGGCCGTTGGCGCATGTCGAGACTGACCTCGACGGTCGCGCACTGGGAATGCTTGCGAATGTTCGTGAGGGACTCGCGCACGACCTGGAAGATGGCCTCGCGCTCCTCCGCCACCAACCCCGAGTCGTCACCCAGCACGCGCGTCACGCCACTCACCCCGTAGGTCCGGGAAAAGAGCTCGACCTGCTGGCGAACAGCCTCGGCCAGGTGGCGCGGGGCCAGCTGCCGGGGGCGCAGCGTGGCCAGGATGTCGCGGGCGCTCTGCAGGGCGCCCGCCACCAGTTCCTGCATCTGCACCAGCAGCTTGTCCGCATCCGCCGGGTCCACCTTGCGGCGGTGGTCGTGGTACTTGAACATCTGCACCACCGCGGACAGGTCGCTGGCGAGCCCATCGTGGATCTCGCGGGCCAGCTTCATCCGCTCCTTCAGCACCGCCAGCTCCTCGGCGCGGGAGAGGAGGTCGGCGCTGGCCATGGCCCGCGTCACCTCGTCGGCCAGCCGGGCCATCTCGATCGCCTCCTGCTGGGAGAAGGGCCTGGGGGTGACGCGCACCGCGACCAGCATCCCGGACCCGGGGTCGCCGGCCGCCCCCACCGGCACAGCGGCCACGCACACCGCGCCGCGATCGGTCCAGGTGCGCTCGAATCCCTCGAGCAGGGAGGTGTCGTCAAGGGTGAGGGCCCGCCCGGCCGCGCGCACCATCCGCGTGAATCCCTCCTCCGGGCTCAGAGTCTGCGGCCCCGCAGTGGGGTTGGGATCCGGGGCCTCGGCCTGCAGGGTGAGGCTGTCCTCCTGCTCGAGGAACACCTGGCAGATGTCGGCGTTCAGGTGCTCGAGGGACTTCGTCGCCAGTGCCTGTAGGACCGAGCGCACGCCCGCAGCCCCGAGGCCGGCCCGGTCCGTGATCGGTGTCCGCCCCACGGGAATGACCCTCGGCGGCGACCCGTTGGACGACGGCGCGATGCCGTTCGCGGTCGGGGGCGGGGCACCAGGGCTGCCCACCCGGGAAACGACATCGCGCATGCGCTGGCGCACCAGGTCCTTCTCGGGGAGAGTGAGGGCGTCCAGCCGCTCGAGGAGGACATTCGCATGGTCAATGTCAGATCCCTGGGAACGCGTCTCCATGAGCGCCCGGATGATCATCCGGAGATGGCTGGCGGCCTCGTGCTGGCGCAGGGTCCCCGGGCTCTCCGCGGGGAGGCAGGCCGACAACTCGATCGTGAGGTGGTCGAAGTTGACCTCGAGGTACTGGGTGATGAGGTCGAGCTCCGAGCGCTGGCGCAGAGAAACTAACCCGAGAGGAATTCCCCGAGCGCCTGGTTCACCTGCTCGGGCTGTTCGACCGTGCTCAGGTGGGCGGCACCGGTGATCGTCACCAGGCGTGAGCCGGGGATGGCGTCGGACATGGCCTGCGAGTCGGCGGGCGGGGTGATCGGGTCCTGGTCACCGACGATCACCAGGGTCGGCACCGCGATCCCGGCCAGCATCGAGGTGGAGTCGGGGCGGTCGCGCATGGCGGCCAGGTCGGCCGCGAGGCTTGCGGCAGGCTGCGCCAGCATCCACTGCCGCGCGGTCTCACGGACCGCGCCGTCGGCAGCATCAGTGAACATCTTCGGCAGCATCGCCTCAGCGGCCACCCCCGCTCCCTCGGCATGGACCCGGGCGATCATCGCGTCCCGGCCCTGCTTACCCGCGTCGTTGTCGGCATTGGCCCGAGTGTCGACCAGCGACAGGCTCAGGACCCGCTGCGGGAAGATCCGCAGGAAGGCGAGGGCGACATAGCCGCCCATCGAGAACCCGCCGAGGTGCACCGCGTCCACCCCCGCGGCGTCAAGGCGCGCCGCCAATGACCGGGCGATCGCGTCAACGCTCGACCTGGCGATGGTGGAAGCATTCGCACCATGCCCGTCAAGGTCCGGGGCCAGGACCTCCATGGAGGCCGACAGGGCTTCGACCTGCGAGGCCCACATGCGGCTGTCCAGCGGGAAGCCGTGGACCAGCAGCAGGGTGGGTCGGTCAGCCAAGGGGAAGGCTCACGTGTTGGGCGGCAGGTGCAGGTGGTCGAAGCTCACGCCGGACCACACCAGCACCGCCAGCAACGCCAGTGCCAGGACCAGGGAGAAGAGCCCGCGGCGGGTCGACACCTGGAACTCGGGCTGGGTCATCGCGAAGGAGGTCAGGCCGAACGCCACGAGCACCGTGGCGATGGTCAGGCCCGGTATGAAGATCAGGAAGAGGGTGGTGGGACTCAGTGCGCGGCCTCGGTTTCGCTCGGCTCGTCACCCGTCGGCTCCTGCTTGGCGCTCATCGCGACGAACGCCAGCGCGGTGCCGATGATGAAGGCGAGGATCGTCATGCCGGGGATGAACAGCAGGTACATGCCGTCGGTGACCATGAGCGTGCCTTCAGGGGCCAAGGGATTCCTCCTAGCTGAACTCGAAAATTCTAACGGCTGGCGGCCGGCCGGCGGGAGAATCGTGAGAGGATGCCGCGGCGGTACCACCGCAGGTACTTGGGGATCCACTGGCGGGTCTTGAAGCGGCTCTGGCCCGCGGTCCGGTCGTACCAGCTGGTGGGGACCTCGGCGACCCTCATTCCCATGAGGTGCGCCTTCACGGTGAGCTCGATGCCGATCTCGAACCCCCCATCGGACTCCAGGTCGGTCGCCTCCAGGAGCCGCCGGCTGTAGATCTTGAAGCTGTTCGTGGCATCGTGCGTCGGGATACCACCGACATAGTGCAGGGACAGCCCGGCGAGCCTCGACAGGGTGCGCTTGATCGGCGGCCCGCCATACTGCTCGCCGCCCGCCATGTACCGCGACCCGGCGACCACGTCGGCACCCTGGGCGGCGAGTTCGTACATGGCGTCGATGGAGGAAGGGTCATCGGACGCGTCCGCCATCGTCACCAGGATGAAGGGGGCGCTGGAGGCTCGCAGCCCGGCCTTCAGCGCGTTGACCACGCCCTTGCCCAGGTCGTTGCGATGGAGGCGCAGCTCCGGGTGGGTCTTCTGCAGTTCGCGCACCACGGGCACCGTGGTGTCCTCGTCGAAGTCGTGTACCACGAGGATCTCGAGGGGCTTCACGTGCACCTTCTCGAGCAGGGATAGCGCTGTCGGGGTGATGTTCTCACCCTCGTTGTAGACCGGGATCACCACCGAGAGAGCCGGTGTCGGCTCCATCAGATCCGGCCGGCTGCCAGCTCCTCCTGGATCCACGGGATCACCTCGTCCAGCATCTCGTCCAGGGTGGTCGTGGCCTCGAAGCCGAGGACCTCCCGGGCCTTGGTCACATCGGGCACACGCATCTGCACGTCGTGCTCGAACGGGTCGTCATGCACCAGCGTCAGGGGTTCGTCGCCCTTGATCTTCTTCCAGATCACCTCTGCCAGCTGGTTGACCGTGGTGGATTCGGCAGTCGAGATGTTGAAGTCCTGGTTGAGGGCCGCCGGGTGCTCGGTGCAGACCCGGATTCCCCGGGCGAGGTCGCCGCCGTACGTATAGTGGCGCACCTGGTTGCCGTCGCCCAGCACGTGCAGCGGGTCCTGGCCCTTGAGCACCTTCTGGACCAGGTCGGGGACGACGTGGCTCAGCGCCAGCTTGACGTTGCCGCTCATGATGTCGGCGTCGCGCAGGGCGCGCCTCTCGCCGATGCCCACGCAGTTGAACGGCCGCACGATCGTGTAGGGCAGCTGGTACTGCTCCCACGCGCCGTAGGCGAAGTACTCCACCGCGAGCTTCTGGAAGCCGTAGGTCGAGAACGGCGGCGGGCTGGTGCGCTCGGCGCCCTCGGGGGTGGGGAACTGGGTGGCGCTCTCGTACACCATGCTCGACGAGAGCACGGTGATCTTCTTGAGCTTGCCCTTCTTGAACGCGTCGATGGCGGCATCGAAGGTCGAGGCGATGACGCGCTCGTTCTCGGCGATCAGGTCGTAGGCGAACTCGTGGAAATACGAGATCCCGCCGATCATGGCCGCACCCGCGATGAGGTGGTCGCAGTCGGCGGCCAGCTCACTCATCAGGTCGGCGTTCTTCGCGTCGCCCTGCACGAACTCGTAGTTCGGGTGACTGTCGTAGCTCTTCTGGACCGGGCCGTACTTGCTGAAGTTGTCGACCCCCACCACCTCATGCCCGGCCTCGAGGAGCTCAGGCACGACATAGCCGCAGATGAAGCCGGCGCTGCCTGTGACGAGCACCTTCATACGTTGATGCCGCGGTCGGTCATCGACCAGACGTCCACCAGCTCCTTGCCGCTGAAGTCCAGCTCGCGGTAGCGCTTGTGGGGAGCGCCGATGACCACGATGTCAGCTCGTCGCATGACCTCCTCCTCGGGCACCAGCTTGGCGTCCTGGACGTAGGGGTCCGAGCACAACACCTCAGCGCCCTTGAAGGCCGCCAGCTTGCGCAGCTTGTAGCTGAGGGAAGTGCGGGGGTCGTCGGATTCCCCCTTGAACGCCATCCCCAGGATCCCCAGGGTGCGACCGCGCAGCGGCTGGCGGTTGTCCAGGGTGTCGACGATGTACCCGGGCAGGCCCTCGTTCACGATCATCGCCGCCTGTCCCATGGGGAAGTTGTCCGGGCTGAACGCCGAGAGCTGCATCGTGTCCTTGAGCAGGCAGGGCCCGGCCGCGAACCCCGGGGCCGGGAGATCCGACGCCCGCGGGTAGTTGTGACGGACGGAGTGGAGGACCTTGTCGTAGTCCACCCCGTTGCTGTGGGCGATCTGGAAGAACTGGTTGGCGATGGCGAACTTCATGTACCGCCAGGTGTTGGTCAGGAGCTTGGCCAGCTCAGCCTCCTTCGGGGTGGTTCGCAGGATCTCGACACCAAGGTTCTTGAAGATCCCGACCGCCCGGTCGAAGCCGTGGTCGGTGGTCGTGCCGATGAGCTGGGGCAGGCTCTTGATCTCCTCCAGCGCGTAGCCCTCCGCGATCCGCTCAGGGCAGAAGACGACGTCGGCCTGGATGCCGTGCGAGTGGAGGCGGTCCTCGACGTACTCGGTGGTGCCGGGGTAGACGGTGCTGCGCAGGATCACCAGCGAGCCAGGTCGGAGGGTGGGGGCGATCTCGTCGACGACCTTCTCGAAAAGGGTCATCGAAGGGTTCATGAACTCGTCGATCGGGGTCCCGACGACCAGCACGGTCACATCGGTCTCGGAGAGGATTGACGGGTCCGAGCTGATGGTGAGGCGGTCGGTGGCGAGGACCTTGGTCAGGAGCTCGTCCGAGCCCCGCTCCATGAAGGGCATCTTGCCCTCGCGGACGGACGCAACCTTGGCCGCGTCGATGTCGTAGATCCCCACCCGGAGGCCGGCGTCGGCGAAGGACAGGGCCAGGGGCAGGCCCACGTGACCACACCCTCCGACAATGACCAGGTCGTGGAGAGCGGGCTGGCTCCCGGCTTCGCCGGCGGTCAGGGTCGCGGTGGCGTCGTTGTTGTTCTCAGGCACCGTAAATTCTAACGAAACAGGGTTTGGGAGGCTCGAACCTGACAGTCGGATGAATAGAATGCGCTCCTCAGTGGAAAA
Organism: Chloroflexota bacterium; assembly: GCA_034666405.1. GTDB lineage: Bacteria > Chloroflexota > Dormibacteria > DASZGP01 > DASZGP01 > JAXDLW01. The sequence continues at coordinate 32,268 of JAXDLW010000027.1, forward strand.
CATGCTCGGTCGCCGGCCGCCGGGGCTTCCTGGCGCCCTCACAGATGGCATCCGTTAGCCGCCGCGTGGTCCGCCGGGCTCGGCGGATCGCCGCAACCGCGACATCCAGGTTGTCAGCCGGGACCCTGCCCGGCACGCCGGACAGGTGGTGGTTACCGGTTGCGACACCATCATGCCCCGACGGCTGGCAGACCGCGCCACCCGACTTCGTCGGGGTCGGAGTGCAGAAGGCGGGCACCAGCTGGTGGTTCGCCCTCATTACCGAGCACCCCGACGTGGTGGACCCGACGCCCCGACCGAAGGAGGTGCATTTCTTTGACGGCTTTTGGCAGAAGCCGATGGATGCACTCGAGCCCGACGCCTATGCTCGCTATTTCCCGCGCCCGTCGGGGCTGATCTCGGGTGAGTGCACACCCCGCTACATGTTCGACTACTGGGTTCCCCCTTTGCTCAAGCTGGCCGCGCCCCGGACGCGGATCCTGGTTCTCCTCCGAGACCCCCTGGAGCGGTATCGGTCGGGGGTCAGCCACGACCTCCGTCTCAACCGGATACCGCTACCCCATGTGGCGGATATCGCCGCGGCAAGAGGCCTGTACCACGCCCAGTTGACCAACCTGCTGCGCTCGTTCAGCCGGGACCAGGTCCTGCTGCTGCAGTACGAGCGGTGCGTCCGCGAGCCAAGGCAGCAACTCAGCCGCACGCTGGCGTTCCTCGGCCTGAGCGACGAGAGCGGTTCGATCAACATCGATCGCCAGGTGAACGTGACCCCGGGCGAGAAGGCCGGCCTCGAGGCGGCCCGAGAGCGCGCCCTGCTCGACTACTACGACGAGGACACCAGGCGGCTCATTGACGCTTACCGGGATGACATCGACCCGGCGCTGTGGCGCACGTGTCATTTGCTGGGAATCCAGTGAGCACCACAGGAAGTGGCGCGGTGGCGTCGGGGCGGCCGGTGCGGATCTCGGCCGTCATGGCGACGCACCGGGGCCGGGCTTTCCTGGACGATCAGTTTCGTTCGATCGTCGAGCAGACGCGGCCTCCGGACGAGATGGTCATCTGCGATGACCGCTCGGAGGACGGCACCATCGACGCCGCCTACGAGTTTGCCGCAAAGGCGCCCTTCCCAGTCCTGGTGACGCAGAACGCGGACCGGACGGGGACAAATGGCGCTTTTGAGCATGCACTTCGCCTGGCCCGGGGCGACCTGATCGCGCTGGCCGACCAGGACGATGTCTGGGAACCCGGCAAGCTGGCCCGGCTCGAGCGGGCGCTGCTGGAGCATCCCGAGGCGTTGCTGGCGTTCAGCGACGTCACCACCATCGATGCAGCGGGCGCACAACTGGGCCCATTTGGCGAGAACCCCTGGCGACAGGACCGTGCGACCCGAGAGGTGCTGAATGGCCCCGCCCTCGAGCTGCTCATGGGCCGGCCCCAGGCGTGCGGTATGTCGATGCTTTTCCGACGGGCTGTCCTCGACCGAGCTCTACCCTTCTCGCCGGGAGGACGTCCAAGCCAGTCGTTCGTCGAGGCACCCCTGCTGCACGACCGCTGGATCGGCCTTGCGGCTGCCTCGGCAGGACCCCTGGTTTACGTCAACGAAGACCTTGTTCGCTTCCGTCGACATCCCACCCAGCGCTCGGCGCCCGGAGTTGGTCAATTCGATTCGCTGCAGGCCGAGAACCCAAGGCCGCTGCCAGGCAAATCGTCCCGCTCGCTTCTGCCCCGGAGGGTTGGCGAGGGTGTCCTCCTCGCCCTCGCCCCGCTCCTCGAGAACACGTGCGCGCGGCTCCGCGAACTGGACAATGAGGCGGTCACCCGCCTGCCCCTGCAGATGGCCGAGGAGAGGTTGGAGTTGATCCGTCTGCGCCTCTCCCTGCCGGATGCCCGGGCTAAGCGCATCGGACCCATCTGGAGGCTGCTGCGGCGCGGCGTCTACCGCCGCCACTCCAGGGGTGCATACAGTGCCCTGGCCGACGCCATCGGCTGGCGCTGAGGTGTCCTCGCGCAGCAAGCCCGTTGTGCCCGGGGTATTCGTCCTGGGCATGCACCGCAGCGGGACCTCCGCGGTAACGCAAACCCTCGCCCAGACAGGTCTCACGATGTGCCCGCCGGCGGACCTCATGCCGGCGGGTGCGGACAACCCCGCCGGGTTCTGCGAGTGCATGGCCGTGGTGATCCTGAACGACGCAATCCTGCGGTCCGTCGGGGGAAGCTGGCTCTCTCCGCCACCACTGGATGAATTTCGTCGGGGCCTGCAACGGTGGGAGCCGGTCGCTCGCACCATTCTCAGCTGGCTCCACGAGCCGAGTCCCTGGCTGATCAAGGACCCGCGCCTCTGCCTTACCCTGCCATTCTGGCGCGGCATCGTTACTCCAGACCCCGCCATCACATTGGTGCTGCGCCATCCGGTCGCGGTGGCGGACTCACTCATCGCCAGGGACGGGCTCAGCATGAGTGAGGCGCTGACGTTGTGGGAGCAATACCTGCGAGCTGCCCTCGTGAATTGCGAGGGATTACGGACCGTGGTCGTGTCCTACGAGGAGTTGATCGAGCAACCCTCAACCTGGGCCGCGCAGCAACACGAGTTCCTGGACGGCCTGGGTGTCAGCTCCCTGCCTGGCGCAGGTGCGTTGTCGGCTGTGGACGCATCCCTGCAACATTGGAAGGAACGCGGGGTGGCGCGGCTGACCAACGGGCAGCGTGAGCTGTGGGAACTGGCGGTCAGTCTCCTCGGTATCCACACGGCGTTTCCCAGCTGTCGCGCCGTGCTCAACGCCCCGTTGGGAGGGTAGGGTCAGGGGCGGTGGGACTCTAACCTTGCCAAGCACGGCAGCCGGCCAAACCGTTCCCGGGATATTCGTCGTCGGCATGCACCGCAGCGGGACGTCGGCGATCACGCGCAGCCTGGCCGACTCGGGCCTGACGCTGTGCCCGTCGGCAGACCTCCTGCCGGCCAACCACAACAATGCCGCCGGTTTCTGGGAAAGCCAGGCCATTGTCGGCCTCAACGAGGCGCTGTACCGGAAGGTCGGCGCCACCTGGGATGAGCCCCCGAAGCCTGACCCGGGATGGGGCCCAGGCCATCGCTGGGAAGCGGCCGCGCGCCCGATGCTCGACTGGCTGTTCGCTCCCAGCCCATGGGTGATCAAGGATCCTCGCCTATGCCTGACGCTGCCCTTCTGGCTCGGCATCCTCAAGGAACCGCCGGCGATAGTCCTCGTCCTGCGGCACCCTCTCGCGATCGCCAGGTCGCTGATGGCCAGGGACGGCCTGGCGCCGGAGAAAGCCCTGGCGCTATGGCACTGCCATCTCGCGGCGGCGCTGCTGCATTGCGTGGGCCTGCGCACGCTGGTGGTGTCCTACGAAGATGTCCTGGAGCGGCCCGCGACCTGGCACGCCGCGAAGTGCGCCTTCCTCCACGGACTGGGGATCGAGGCGACGGACGGCGCCAACTACCTGGGATCCACGATGGATCCCGCCATGCAACACTGGAAAGAAAGGGACGGTCAATCGATGACCTCCGACCAGCAGCATGTCTGGAACGCCGCCGTCAGCCTCCTTGGCACCCACAGCGCGCTGCCGGGAGTCGTGTGACTTCGACCGAGCAATGGCTGTTGCGGCGAGGGCGGCTGCACCACCTGCCGGCCTTCCTCCTACCGACGGCGGTGACGCTGCTGATGTTGTTCTTCAGGCTCCCGGAAGCCGACTGGCCCGCCTACGGCATCGTCTACCTGTGCAGCGTTGTCCTGGTCGCAGTCGCGTCGGGATGGAAGGACGCCGTCGTGGCGCTGGTGATTTCCGGGATCCTCCTCGACTACTTCTTCCTAGGGCCGGTCGGCGACCTATCCCTTCCGACCACCGATGACTGGGCGGTTTTTCTCAGCTTCGTGCTCTCCGGCACACTGGTCGCGGTGTCAATCGAATGGCGGCGCGCCAGCGAGAAGCGGCTCAAGATCGGTCTGCGGTTGGCCCAGGCGCAGGCCGAGCTTGCGGAGGCGCGCGTCCTCGCGGGGTTGCGCGAAGCGTCCGGGGAGAGCGGGTTCCTCCGGGGCGCGGCGCCCGGGCAGGTGGCGGACTCGCTTGAACGTCATGCCGCCGCCCTGAATGCCCTTGCGGTTACCGCGCCCGCGGAGACCGGCGCGGCGCTGCGCGACGAGGCGAGCAAGCTCGTTGAGGCCGCGCGCAGGGTGAGGATGATCGCCTCCGAGCTCGACGCCCAGGTGCGCCCCCAGTAGCCACCTCAGAGTCACCCGGAGGACGGGCGCGCCGGCTCAAGGTGCTGTACCTCGACCACTGCGCCGACCTCTCAGGTGGCGAGATCGCCCTGGTGCGGCTGCTCATGGCCCTCGACGAGGTCGATGCCCATGTCATCCTCGCCGAGGATGGGCCCCTGGTCGGGATGCTCAGGGACCGGGGGATCACCGTGGAGGTTGTCCGGCTCGACGAGGGCACCCGTTCCACCAACCGGCTCTCGGTCAGGCCGGGGCTTCACGAGGTGGCCCTGGCGGCACGAGTTTCGGCTCACGCCTTTCGATTGCGCTCGCGGATCCGCGACATCAAGCCTGACGTGATCCACACCAACAGCCTGAAATCCGCGGTGTACGGCTCAATCGCAGCCCGCGTCACGGGTGTCCCGGTTGTCTGCCACCTGCGCGACCGCCTGGCGACCGACTACATGTCAGGGTCGGCGGCGCGGATGATGCGGGTCATATTACGCGCGTTACCGCAGGCGGTGATCGCCAACTCCCGGGCGACGATGGCCACGCTAACCCCCTCCACGTCGGCGGTGCGGATCTGGGGCGCGGTGGCCTACGACCCGGCGCCGCAGCAGTTCACATCCGAACGCCCGCGCCTCCACCCCGAGTTCACCGTGGGGATGGTCGGTCGCCTGGCAGCCTGGAAAGGGCAGGAAGTTTTCCTTGAAGCGTTCGCACTTGCATTCCCCGAACGCGACGCGCGGGCCGTGATCGTGGGCTCGGCGATGTTCGACGAGGGTGACTACACCGCCCTGATCGAGCGCCGGATAGACGAACTGGAACTGCGCGGTTGCGTCGAGATGGCCGGGTTCCAGGCCGACGTCAACCGGTACCTCGAGCAGTTCGATGCCCTCGTTCACGCCTCGATCGTTCCTGAGCCATTCGGCCAGGTCATCGTAGAGGGCATGGCCGCGGGCCTGGCCGTGGTCGCCACCGACGCGGGCGGCCCGAGCGAGATCATCACTCCTGGCCTGAACGGCCTCCTCTACCCACCAGGCGACGTCCACGCCCTGGCGGAAGCCCTGGCGGAACTGCGCCGGTCGCCCGAAAAGAGGACCGCGTTGGGGAACGCGGCACGGCTGAAGTCGCGGGAGTTTCACCCCGACCGGGTGGCTGAGCAGGTCATGGCGGTCTACCGGGTTCTCGCCGGGGCCATTTAGAGGGAGCTATCGATACACTCAACGGCCAATGAGCCTTGACGAGCGCTCAGAGCCAGCAGCCGTCGTCTACTCATGCGTCCTCGACCGCGCACCGCTCTTCATGTACCAGAGCCTGGTCTGGGTGCGCACCCTCGTTGACCTCGCCGGGCGATCACCTTCACAACTCGTCGTTCACGCAGTGCGGGGTTGCGACACGAACCACCTCGAGCTTCTGCGTTCTATGGGCGTAACCGTTACCGCCATCGACCCTGTATCCGGGGGGAATGGATATGCCAACAAGCTCGCTCAACTGGGATCGCCGGCACTGGGCGACGCAAAGTATGTCGTTCTCTGTGATTGCGACATCGCATTCGCGGGCGATATCTCTGAACATGTCCGCGGGGAGGCAATGCGAGGAAAGGTTGTGGACGCCGGGCGTCCCAACGTCGAGGAATTTGCGAGGGTCCTCCAGCTCGCCGGCATGCCGCCAGACATCACCCCATATCGCGCGTCCCACGCCCACGAGGACACCGATGTGGACAACTGGAATGGCGGACTTTACGTCATTCCGCAGCCCGTGTTCCAAAGCCTTATCGAGGAATGGCCGAGATGGGACCGGTGGATGCTCCGCCGGGCGGCGCGGTTCACAGACGGGAAGGGAATGTACTCGGACCAGGTGGCCCTCGCGCTCGCCACACGATCTCTTGGCGTGAAAACGGAACCACTTCCCACCACCCTCAACTTTCCGACGCACGTGGACTATGAAGGCAATGATCGCGAGGAAATCGAGCCTGTCGTGCTGCATTATCACGACCGCCTCGACGACGATGGCTTGCTGCTGACGACCGGGATGACCGGGGTCGATATCGCCATCACACGCGTAAATCGCAGCATCGCGACGATGCCGGCGGAGGCAAGGCAAGCCGGGCTTACCGCGGTCAGGCAATGGCGCTCGAGCCAGGGACAACAGCCACCGCGGCGGCGGTGGCTGACCCAGCTATATCGCCGGCGCTCCGCGCGGCTTCAGTAGTCCGATCAGCGGGAGCGCCACCAAGGCCGGCGCCGAGGTGCCTTGTCGAGGGTCGCTTCGGGTAAGTCTCCCTCTGGGTCACGCAGGGCGGTGGCGACTCGAGTATCAACGACGAGGCGTCCCGCGCGGACTCCGTCGGAGGCCGCCGCATCATCCAGCAACTGCGAATCCCAGTAGTCGCGTAGCTTCCCGGATCGCGCCAATTCATAGAGGTGGCGCCAGGCGTCAAAGAACTCGGCCGTGAAGGCGGGATTGCGCTCGACAGCTTCGGTTCCCTGGGTGATTTTCTGCTCGAAGCGCTCGAAATCTCGCAGCGGGAAATGCAGGATGATCATCGGACTCGCGCCTTCCCAGGGCAGCCCGTCGAGGCCACCCACCGCGTGATTGCCGGGCGCGACGTCAACCGTCGCGGCCCCCCGATGACAAACCTTGGCAGGCAGCGGTCGACCCGTCGCATTGACGGAGTTGACGTCCCTGACGATCATCCGCTGGTGCCACGGGCCTGCTGCCGAGCTCGGCCTGTAGTTGACGCGAGGGACCTGGACCGAGGTGAACCGTGCCGGGATGGCCGCGAAGGCATCCTTGATCGATCCCTTGAGGGGCCACCAGAACTCGTCGGCGTCCGAGTTGATGACCCAATCGGCACCGAGGCCCTGGGCCGCCCTTCGCGCCATGCGTGTCACCCAGACGTCCTGCGCGTAATTGTCCTCATGCTCCACGATGACCTCAGCAAGTCCAGCCTCCACCCACCGCGACAGGATCTTCGAGGTGCCGTCTGTGGACGCGTTGTCGGTGACGATGAAGAAGTCCACGCCCCTGTCCAAGTGGAAGCGCAGGTTGTCTTCGATGATGTCCTCCTCGTTGCGGACGAGCAGGGTCATAACGACCTTCATGAGATTCGGACCGTCCAGTTACGAGGATCGAGCCCGGGTCAGCTCTCTTCCTCGACTTCCTCGCGAGTGCCGACGCCGGCGATCTGGCCAACCGTGTCGTCCTCGTTCATACGCATGATGATCACGCCCTGCGTCTGCCGCGACGTGACCCGGACCTCTGACAGGTCGGTGCGGATGACCTGGCCCTTGGTGCTCACGACCATGAGCTCCTCGCTCGGATCCTCGACCATCCCGATGCCCACCAGCTTCCCGGTCTTGGGAGTGACCTGCAGCGTATACACCCCCTGGCCGCCGCGGTGATGGGTCGGGTAATCCTCCACCGGTGTGAGCTTGCCGTAGCCCCGCTCGCTGACGACCAGCACGAAGGCCTCGTCCTTGACGATCTCCATGCCCGCCGCCTTCGCGTCCTTGCGCAAGGTCAGACCCTTGACGCCCATGGTGTCGCGCCCCGTCGGGCGTACCTCGCGCTCGTGGAAACGCACCGACTTGCCATCGGTGGTGGCGAAGATCAGCTCGTCGTTGCCGCTGGTGAGCTTGACCCATTGGAGCTCGTCGTTGCCGCGCAGCGCCATCGCGATCTTGCCATTGCGCATGACCGACTTGTACTCGGTCGCCGACGTCTTCTTGATCATCCCATCACGCGTGGCGCTGAAGAGGAACTGGTCATCCGACCACTCATGGATGGCGACCAGGGAGGTGACGCTGTCGTTCTGTTCGATGTCGATCAGGTTGACCAGCGGAATGCCCTTCGACTGTCGCGACGCGTCGAGCACCTCGTGGGTGCGGATGCGGAACACCTTGCCCCTCGCGGTGAAGAAGAGCAGGTCCGACTTGGTGCTGGCGACGACGACGTGCTTGACGTAGTCCTCCTCGCGCACCTTGCCGCCCATGAGCCCCTTGCCGCCGCGCTTCTGCGGTTTGTATGTGCGCGCCGGCACGCGCTTGGCGTAGCCCTTGGCGGTGAGTGATACGACGACGTCCTCGGTGGGGATGAGGGCCTCGTCGTCAATGTCGGTCGAGGCGTCCCAGGCGATGGTGGTACGGCGCCCGTCGCCGTATTTCTTCTTCATCTCCTCGAGGTCTTCCTTGATCAGCGCCATCACCTTGCGCGGGTTGGCGAGGATGTCCTCTAGGTAGGCGATCCGCTCGATCACCTCCCTGTACTCGGCCTCGATCTTGCCCGACTCGAGCCGGCTCAGACGGCCCAGGCGCATGTCGACGATGGCCTTGGACTGGCGCTCCGAGAGCTTCAGCTCCTTCTCCAGGTTGGACTGGGCGGCAGCCTCGTTCTCCGACGCGCGGATGATGCGGATGACGGTGTCGATGTTGTCGAGGGCGATCTTCAGGCCCTCGAGGATGTGTGCCCGGTCCTGGGCCCGCGTCAGTTCGTAGCGGGTACGACGGGTGATGACCTGCTGGCGGTAGTCGATGTGGTGCTGCAGCATCGACTTGAGCGTCAGCGTCATGGGCCGGCCGTCGACCAGCGCCAGCATGATCGCGCCAAAAGTGGACTGCAGGGCGGTGTGCTTGTAGAGGTTGTTGAGGACGGTGTTGGGGCGCGCGTCCTTCTTCAGCTCGATGACGATCCGCATGCCGTTGCGGTCCGACTGGTCGCTCAGGTCGCGGATGCCGTCGAGCTTGCGCTCGCCCACCAGCTCGGCGATCTTGGCCACCAGGGAGCTCTTGTTCACCTGGTAGGGGATCTCCTCGATCACGATCTGCTCGTAGCCCTGCTTGGACTCCTCGAACACGTGGCGACCGCGCACGATGATGCGCCCGTGCCCGGTGGCGTAGGCGTTCTTGATGCCCTCTGAGCCGATCACGATGCCGCCGGTCGGGAAGTCCGGGCCCTTGACGATCTGCATCAGGTCCTCGGTGGTCATCTCCGGGTTGTCGATCAGCGCCATGGAGGCGTCGCAGATCTCGTTGAGGTTGTGCGGGGGGATGTTGGTTGTCATGCCGACCGCGATTCCCGAACTCCCGTTGACCAGCAGGTTGGGGATCGTCGACGGCAGGACGCTGGGCTCGATGGTTGACGCGGAGTAGTTGTCGACCCAGTCGACGGTCTCCTTCTCGAGGTCCGCGAGCAGCTCCATTGCCGGGGGCGCGAGCCGTGCCTCGGTGTAGCGATAGGCGGCGGCGGAGTCCCCATCCTGGCTGCCGAAGTTGCCCTGGCCCGACACCAGCGGGTAGCGCATCGCCCAGGGCTGGGCCAGGCGCACCATGGTGTCGTAGACCGACGCGTCGCCGTGCGGGTGGTAGTGCTTGAGTACCTCGCCGACGATCGCCGCGCACTTCTGGAAGCGCGCCCCAGGGGTCATCCCCTGGTCGTACATGGCGTACATGATTCGCCGCTGCACCGGCTTGAGGCCGTCGCGCACGTCCGGCAGGGCGCGCGAGACGATCACAGACATGGCGTAATCCATGTAGGACGTGGACATCTCGGTCGAGATGTCCTGGGGGCGGATCGTGCCGATTACCTGGCCGGTACCGCCGTCGTCGCTCGTGTCTTCAGCCATCGCCTAGGCCCTCTTGCTCACCATGGATTCTACCGGTGCCCATGGTCACCCGGCGGGGCTCCGAAGCTGAGGACGGCCGCCGCCAAGCTGCTTCCAGGCACGCACCAGCACAGCCACGCCCGCCAGCGCGAGGAGGGTGGCGAGGAACGCCGCCGCCGCGACCGGGACGTGCGCGAACCGCGCCGACAGCCACCAGAAGTTGATGCTGTTCGAAACACTGCTGTTGACGCTTGAATAGCTCGGGACTATCAGCTCAGGCGCCCGCCCTGCGACGTAGAGGATGTTGTGTACGAGGCCACCCCACATGTCGACCCACTGGGCATGGGAAAGGTCCCAGAACGGAAAGGTGGTCCCCGTCCGTGCCTCCTGCAGCTGCCAGCGGAAGTGCCAGTTGCCCAGGACGGCAGGAAGGTTGACCGCGGCACCCGCAATGGACAGCGCCGCCACCGCCACGATGCCGGCTCGGTGCTTGAGCAGCCGGGCGATCGCCAGGCCCACGATGGGGAAGACCAGCGGCTCGACAAGTACGAAATAGCGCGGCCCCCAGCCCTCGCCGTACCAGTGGCTCACCGATGAGACCACGACCATGTAGCTGATCACCAGCCAGGCGATCAGGAGGGTCAACGCGCGGTCCTTTTTCCACGCCTGGCGGATGCCCCAGGGAACGAGCAGCACCAGCGGCGCGTAAATGAAGATGCTCTTCCCGGGACTGAAGAGGTGACCGGCGAGCCCGGCGACCAGCGACCCATACGGGTTGTTGGCCTGGGGAACCATGGCACCGCTTATGAACGGGTTGCCTGACCGCACCCAGTCGTACCACATCTGCCACGCCACAAATGGCGCGACCCCCAGGCCGAACAATGCCGTGCCCCTGATGTCGCGGGCGTGCCGTCCCTGGTAGATGAAGAGAGCCAGCGCGGGGATGGCAAGTGCCCCTGTGATCCGCGTGGCCAGGCACGCACCGCACAGGAGGCCTGCCACCAGTGCCCAGCGACGCCACCCGTGTTTGCGGTACTGGGCAGCAGCGCAGACGGCAAGGATCAGGAGCGCACCCGCCAGCACCCCGTCGAACAGGTCACGCGAGTACTCCAGCATCAGTGTTGTCCCGGCCATGGCGAGCGCCGCGAACAGCGCCACGCGCGCCGCAACGCCATAGAGCCGCGCCAGGACGAAGCATGCGGCCGCGGCGATCGCCACGTAAACGGCCGCGTTCAGCTCGACGATGAATATCTCGAGCATCATGGCGTTGTTGTCATTGAGGCGGCCCCGGCTGACGCCCTGGACCAGTCTCACGACGGCCACCTCCGGGATCATCGGGACGGCATTTCCAACGTCGTGGATCAGGTACCAGTGCCCGTTCGGGGACGGAATCGACACCAGGTTGGGCCGCGTGTTGAAGGCGACGCTGTGGTCCGTAAGGATGTGCTCGGCGAGCTGCAGGTCGGCGCGTCCGTCCGAGGCGTCAAAGCCGGAGGAGATCGCCGCCAGGACGAGGAATATCCCAACTGCAATCCACAGGAACGCCCGCACGGACGACCCGGGCTGTGGGCTTACCAACCCTGGTTCTCCTCGTAACCCAGGGCCACCAGGAGATCGCCGGTGAGCGCCTTGAAGGCCTCGCGGTGCTGCGGCCCGAAGTGCTCGCGCCACGACCCCGGCCGGCCGGAGCGCAGGTGTTGGCCGGGCGCCACCTCGCCGAGGTTGCGCCTGCTGATGTTCTTGAAGTTGTACCGCTCACCCCGCGCAACCCCAAGCGCGATCGCGTCCTCGGTGAAGCCGTAATGGCGGAATAGGCGAGCGAACTCGGACTGCTCGTCGGCGATGAAATCCTCGTACCGAAGCTCCAGGAATTCCTTGCTGTGGTAATCCCATCGCAGCATCTCGTCGATGTTCCCGCCCGGGGCGACAGCGCGCTCGATCTCCGCTGTCAGGCCATCCCCGACGTCGAGTTGGTTGAGGTGCTCGCGGTAACTCAGCCCGCCCAGTTCGGCGCGCGGTTCCTGGGCCCAGTCCTCGGTCGTCCAGAGATGGTAGAAGTAACCTGAGACGATCATGTCGCGGGGATCTCGCACCATGTGGGTGCCGCGAAACTCCTGGGACGGAAGGCGGGTCCTGTCAAAGTGCCGGGCCTCAGCAACGAACGCGATATCGGTGTGCCGGCGTGGTGGGTTGGCCCAAACGACATCCATGCGCAGCCCATAGTCAGACGCGACGGCGCGGAGGACACGACGCACCCACACGGTTCCCGCCTTGTGGTGGCTACAGTGGACCAGCAGGCTCCGACCGGCTTCCGGGATGAAGGGATCTCGAGTCCGCCGCCGCCACGCTCCTCGAGCGGCGCGCAGCACCTCGGGCGCGGTCGCGGTCAACTAGCCTGGTAACGCTTGAACACCAGCACGGCGTTCTGGCCGCCGAACCCGAAGGAGTTGCTGATGGCCACCTCGACGTTTGCCTTGCGAGCTTCATTGGGGATGTAGTCGAGGTCGCAGTCCGGGTCAGGCGTCACATAGTTGATGGTCGGGTGCAGCGTTCCCCTGGTCAGGCACAGCACGGTGGCCACGGCCTCGACGCCGCCCGCACCGCCCAGGACGTGGCCGATCATCGACTTGGTCGAGCTGATCGGCACCCGCCGCGCGTGGGCGCCGAACGCCTTCTTGATCGCCGCCGTCTCGGACTTGTCGTTCAGTTGGGTGGAGGTGCCGTGGGCATTGATGTATCCGACCTCGTCCGGCGCGACCTCCGCGTCCTTGAGCGCTCGCTCCATGGCCATCGCCGCGCCATACCCGTCGTCCTTGGGCATCACCTGGTGGTACGCGTCGTTCGTGGACGCGAACCCGCAAACCTCGGCCAGGATCGTCGCGCCTCGGTTCACGGCGTGCTCCTCGCTCTCCAGGAAGAGGTAGCCCGCGCCCTCCGCGCCGACAAAGCCATCGCGGTCCTTGTCGAACGGACGGCTTGCCTTCTCAGGGTCGTCATTGCGCGTGGTCAGCGCCTTCATCGCGGTGAACGTGGCGATGCCCCAGTCGGACAGGTTCGCCTCGCAACCGCCGGCGAGCATCGCGTCGGCGTCGCCATATTGGATGACGCGGAGGGCATTCCCGATCGACTGCGTGCTGGCCGCGCAGGCCGTCACCGAGGTGTCGTTGGGGCCGCGGAAACCGAACTCCATCGCGAGGCCCGCGCCGGGCATGTTGGGCAGCATCCGCGACACGAAGAACGGCGAGACACGCTCGTGGTTCTCACCGCCCGAAAGGATCTGGGCCACCATGTCGGGAAAGCTTCCCAGCGAGGTGCCGTTCGACACCCCGACGCGGTCACGGTCCAGGCCATTGGCGCCGGGGTCGGCGGAAATGCCCGCCTGGGCCAGTGCCTGCCGTGCGGCGATGATCGCGATCTGGGTGAATCGTGCTGTCCGGCGGATCTCCTTGGGGTCGAAATGGGCCCCGAGGTCCAGGTTCTTGATCTGGCCGGCGATCTTGCTGGGGATGTTGTCGGCGGGCCAATCCTGGAGTGGCGCGATGCCCGATTTGCCCTCGATCAGGGCGTCATAGAACTGGTCGGGATCGTTACCGCAGGGGTTCAGGGTCCCCATCCCGGTGACGACCACGCGGCGCTTGTGGCCGCCCGTCAACCCGCGGACCTCGCCTCTGTGACGCCGGCCGCGAGGGCGTCGGCCATCGCTCGCACCAACCCGCTGCGAGCCGCCTCGGCGCCGCGCAGGACGGCGTTCTTGGTGGCCTCTTCGTCGGATCGTCCGTGGGCAATGATGCAAACCCCGTTGACTCCCAGGAGGGGGGCGCCGCCATGCTTGCGCCAGTCGGCCCTGTCGCGCAGGGGCTGCAGGTTGGGGCGGAGCAGCAGGCCTCCCACCTTGCCCGTCATCGAGGCCATGGCGGCATCGCGGATTCCCGAGAGGATCATGTCGGCGACGCCCTCGATCGTCTTCAGAACCACGTTGCCGGTGAAGCCATCGGTTATTACAACGTCGGCCGAGCCGCCGAACATGGCGCGCCCTTCGATGTTGCCGACAAAGTTCACCGGCGCGCCCCTGAGCAGGGCATGCGAGGCGAGGGTGAGCTCGTTGCCCTTGGTGTCCTCTTCGCCGTTGGACAGCAGCGCGACACGGGGTCGGTCGACCTTGAAGATGTGCCTCGCGTAGGCGTCGCCCAACAGCGCCCACTGGTACAGGTATTCCGGCCGGACGTCGGTATTGGCGCCCGAGTCGATGAGCAGGGTCTGCCCTACCTTCGTGGGGATTGGGGTGCCGATCGCGGGGCGATCCAGGCCGGGCAGCCGCTTCATCACAAAGATCGCGGCCGCCATGATGCCTCCGCTGTTCCCGGCCGAGACAAAGGCGTCAGCCTTGCCTTCGGCCACCTGGCGCGCGCCGACGTTGATCGAAGAATCCTTCTTGGTGCGGACGGCCGAGGCGGGGTGCTCGTCCATGCCGACGACCTCTGTCGCGTTTACCAAGGAGAGCCGCTCCGGGCGGCCGCTGCCGAGGATGGCCCGCAGCTCCGCCTCGCGTCCGACCAGCTGGAGCTGGAGCCCCGGATCGGCAGCCAGCGCGGCCAGGCCCCCCGCCACGACGGCGGTGGGCGCGTTGTCCCCACCCATGGCATCCAGGGCGACCCGGACGGTACTCATTTGGGCTCTTCGAGCAGGTGTGCGAGGACGGCGGTGAAGAGCTTGGGGGCAGCTTCAGACATGGTTAAGGAGACCCTCCAAGTGGCCTAGACCTTAGCAGACAGGGGCTGATTTCGAATACGGAGCGCCAGATATACTGCCCGCTTGACCAGGAGAATTGAAGGGCGGCAAGTGGTGGTCACCGGGGGCGCCGGCTTCGTCTGCAGCCACCTCGTCGAGCTGCTCGTGGCCGGGGGCGCCAGGGTCACCGTCATCGACGACCTTCGCAACGGCGACGAGGGCAACCTGGCGACGGTGAGGGGCGACATCGAGCTCAAGGTCATGTCCCTCGACGGCTCCAACTGGGCGGACGCCGCGCGGGGCGCCGACCTTATCTTCCACGGGGCGGCCAATGCCTACGTGCCACCGTCCGTCGAGGACCCGGTCGGCGACTTCCAGCAGAACCTGTACCTGGCGCTGTCCCTTTTGGAATGGTGCCGGACCACCTCGCCCGGCACCGAGGTCGTTCTGTTCTCGACGGCGGCCGTCTACGGCGACATCAAGCAATCCCCAGCCGACGAGTCGTGCCCGCTAGAACCGATCTCCCCATACGGCGTGAGCAAGCTGGCGGCAGATCGCTACGCCGCGGTATATGCCCAGCTGTACGGGATGCGGGTCGCCTCGTTGCGCTGTTTCTCGGTCTACGGGCCGCGCCAGCACAAGCAGGTGGTGTACGACCTGATCGACCGAATGAACCAGGGCAGCGGCAAGCTCACGGTACTGGGCGACGGCACCCAGGTCCGCGACCTCTCCTACGTGGAGGATGTGGCGCGAGGCGCGCTGAGGGTTGCCCTCGAGGCCCCCCTCCAGGGCGAGCCGTACAACATCGGGACGGGTGTGGCCACCTCCATCAGCCAGCTCGTGGCGTCGATCGGGAGGGCGCTGGGCGTCGACCCCGAGGCTTCCTACACCGGCAGCATCCGGTCGGGTGACCCTGAGGTCCTGCTCTCGGACTCCGGCCGGCTACGGAGCCTGGGCTGGTCGCCCGAGGTGAACCTCGACGACGGGGTCCGGCGCACGGCGGACTGGGTCCGCGCGCAGACGGGTCAGCCCGGGCGCTGATAGACCCGGACTCGCAGGGACGAGTTCCAGGGCCAGCGCCGCAGCGGGCCGTCCAGCGCCCACATCGCGCGCAGCAAGGGATCCAAGGCGAAGAGCCGGTGACGCAGCTGCCACGACAGCCGGGCGTTCGTCCAGGGAAACGTGGCCCCGACGATGGGGCGGTTGAACAGGAAGTACATGGGCACGTCGGCCACCATGCGCAATCCCCATTTCTCGATCCACGCCGTGTACGCGGATCCCGGCCGAAAAACCACATGGGGCACGACCGCGTTGTCGAACCGGGGTATCAGCGGATGGGAGCTGAAGCAATCGTTGATGACCACGTGTCCGCCGGGACGGCAGGCGGCCCCAAGGTTGTCGAGCGCCCGACCGAATCGCGCCTCGTCGGTCACGTGGTACAGCACGTCCAGGCAGTGGACGATGTCGAAGGCCGCCGGTTCAACACCGAGGCCTTCGGTCAGGTCCGCGCACCAGAACGATGCCTCCGGGTGACGGTCGGCCTGCCTGTCAACCGCTGTCTGCGTGATGTCCACGCCAGAAACGGTCGCCCCGGCACGCGAGTAGAGGTCGACGAAGACCCCGGTCCCGATCCCGACATCCAGCACACTCCGCCCCGCGGGATCGAGGCGGGCAGCCTCGAGTGCCTCGCGGTAGGCGCGCAGTTTGGCCCTGTACAGCCAGCGGTTGTATCGCTCGCCGTACCCGCCGTGGCCCACCCCGACCAGCGAGTACTTCGAGGAGAGGATCTCTTCCCAGAAGACCGCGGGGTCGTAGACGGGCGGAGCAGTCACAGGGTCGCCCGTCCCAGCACGGCGCGGTAGACCTCCTCCAGCTTTTGCGAGACCGCCTCCCGGTTGTACTTCTCTGCCACCTGGCGCCGGCCCCACTCACCCATTCGCGCGCGCCGGTCCGCATCGCCCAGCAGGCTGGAAACGGCTGAGGCCAGGGACAGCGCATCCGGGGTGCAGACTTCGCCGCCCTGGCCGACCAGCTCGGTGAGGGTGGCGATGTTCGACGTCACCACCGGCTTCCCCATGTGCCATGCCTCGAGTATCACGCCCGGCAGGATCTCGGATCGCGACGGCAGGCAGAGGATGTCGCAGCGCTGGATGAGCGCAAATTTCTGGGGCTCGGTCACACGGTCGATGTCGATGATCCGCGGGTCGGTCGACGGCCCGGCAGCCTCATCGCCGGGTCCCGCCAGGACGAACACGGCGTCGGGGTGCCGTTCCCAGACGAGCGGGGCGGCCTCGCGCAGCAGGTGGTGCCCTTTGTACGGTCGCTTGATGCCGAGGAAGAGCACCATTGGGGCGCCGCTTCGAATTTCTGCCGGGAGATCCCCTGCTTCGCCGGTGTTGCGGTAGACGCCCACGGTGTGGACCCGCCCCGGCGGAACGCCCCAGTTGCGATACCAGGCGGCGTCGGTCTCCAGCAACGAGACGATCGCGTCGGCCTTCCGGTACAGGCTGCGGTTGAGGGGGTCGCTGCCCCACCAGTCGTCATGGGCGTACGGGGACATCACGAGGGGGATGCCCAGCCGCCGGGCCGCTCGCAGGGCGGCCAGTCCGAGCACGTCCGCCCCGAACAGGTGGATCAATGACATGCCCTGGGCCAGGCGCTCGATCCCCGGCGCCAGGGCCCCCGCGTAGACAGGGCCGCTCAGCGCCCGGGCGCCGTGGTAGAGCTGGTGGGGCAGCCGGCCACGCCAGAAGCGCAGGGCCAGCAGCCGCGCTCGGGCGAGGCTGCCGGCGGGGATCGAGTGGACCTCGAATCCACCGGCGTCGAATGGCGCGAAGGCCGGGACCTCGGTGTATTGCAGGGACCGCGTCATCTCGCGATCGTCGTTGACCAGCGCCCCCATCCGGACGGGACGCTCCTTCGCCAGGTACCTGGCCGTCTCCGTCGCGTCGAACTCGATGCCGCCGATGGCCGGCCAGCTTCGAGTGGTCAGGACCAGCACACCGGGCAGCGGTGAGGGCGCGGGGCGCCCGGCGTCAGATGTCGAGGTTTCGGACGTTCTTGGCGTGCGTCTTGATGAACTGCTTGCGGGGGTCGACATCCACGCCCATCAGGGTCTCGAAGAGGCGTTCCGCGGAAGCGCCGTCATCGGCCGTGACCTGGAGAAGGATGCGGTGCTCCGGGTCCATCGTGGTCTCCCACAGCTGCTCGGGGTTCATCTCACCCAGGCCCTTGTAGCGCTGGACCTTGGGCTCGGCGCCCTTGTCGCCCATCTTCGCCAGCTCCTTGTCCCGCTCGGCGTCGCTGTAGGCGTACGCCACCTGCTTGCCCTTCTCGATCTTGAACAGCGGCGGCTGAGCGATGTACACGTGGCCACGGTCCACCAGCTCGCGCATGTAGCGCCAGAAGAAGGTGAGCAGCAGGGTGCGGATGTGCGACCCGTCGACGTCGGCGTCGGTGGCGATGATGATGCGGTGGTACCGCAGTTTCTCCACGTCGTAGCGGTCGCCGACGCCGCACCCCAGCGCGGTGATGAGGTTGCGGATCTCCTCGGAGCCCAGGACCTTGTCCTCGCGGGCCTTGTGGACGTTGAGGATCTTGCCGCGCAGCGGCAGGATGGCCATGGTGCGGCGGTCGCGGCCCTGCTTGGCGCTGCCGCCGGCGCTGTCGCCCTCGACGACGAATATCTCGCACAGCCGGGGGTCGCGCTCGGAGCAGTCGGCCAGCTTGCCCGGCAGCGTCGCGGACTCCAGGAGTGACTTGCGTTGGACCAAGTCACGGGCCTTGCGCGCGGCCTCCCGGGCACGGGCCGCCACCACCGACTTCTCGATGATTCGCCGCGCCTCGGACGGGTGCTCCATGAGGTATTCCATGAGGCCCTCGGAGAAGGCACCCTGGACCTGGCCGGCGACCTCCGAGTTGCCGAGCTTGTTCTTGGTCTGGCTCTCGAACTGGGGCTCTTCCAGCTTCACCGAGATGACGGCGGTCAGGCCCTCACGGACGTCATCACCGCCCAGGTTGGGGTCCGACTCCTTGATCAGCTGGGCCTGCCGGGCGTACTTGTTCAGAACCGACGTCAGCGCGCTGCGGAAACCAGAGACGTGGGTGCCGCCATCCTCGGTGTGGACCGTGTTGACGAAGCCCAGGATGTTCTCGCTGAAGCCGTTGTTGTACTGCAGGGCGACCTCGACCACGTTGTTCTCGACCGGCTTCTCGACGTGGACGGGGGGGATGTTGATGGCCCCCAGGCCGCGGTTCAGGTAGTTGACGAACGACTTCAGGCCGCCGTCGAAGTAGAACGTGTAGTCCCGGTGACCCTCGGCACGCTCGTCATGGAGCTCGATCCAGATGCCCTTGTTCAGCAGCGCCAGCTCGCGCAACTGGTGGGTGACGGTCTCCCAGTTGAAGTCGAGGGTCTCGAAGACCTCCGGGTCGGGCCAGAAGCGGATCGTGGTCCCGGTCTCGGTGCTCTTGCCCTGGGTGGTCATGGGGGCGACAGCCTTGCCGCGCTTGTACTCCTGGTAATGGATCTTGCCGTTGAGCTTGACCGTGGCCTCGACCTTGCTGGAGAGGGCGTTCACCACCGACATGCCTACGCCGTGCAGCCCGCTCGAGACCTTGTAGCCACCACCGCCGAACTTGCCGCCGGCGTGGAGGACGGTCATGACCACCTCTAGGGCCGGCTTCTTCTGTTTGGGCATGATGTCGACCGGGATCCCGCGGCCGTTGTCCGAAACCGAGGCGGAGCCGTCCGGGTAGAGGGTTACAACAATCCGGTCGGCATGCCCGGCCATGGCCTCGTCGATGGAGTTGTCGACGATCTCCCGCAGGAGGTGGTGCAGGCCGCGAACATCGGTTGACCCGATGTACATGCCGGGACGCCGGCGGACGGCTTCAAGCCCCTCCAGGACCTGGATGCTCTTGGCATCGTAGGACGTGCCTTTACCCCGGTCGGGAGGGAGCTTGGCGGCAGCTTCAGACAAGGTAGATTGAGGCCTCCAAGTGACCTCGATTTTAGCAGACGGAGGGTCCCATTCGAATACACGGCGGCCCCGCCACACCAATTCGACGACCCCGCTCAGGTGACCTCGAACCAGCCCCCCATGTAAACGAAACCCTCCTGGTTGCCGCCCCCATAGCGATCGGGGGGCGGTGAGTCCACGTGGAGGGAGATCGCCCGCTCCACCATGTCGGCCGCCTCGAACGTGACCCCGTCGGTCACCGAGAGGTCCACCCAATACTCACCCTCGAGCAGGTTGAGCTGGGGAATCCGGAGCCGCACGAGTTCCGGGTCGTCCGCAACATCCGACCAGCGGCGAGGGAAGAGGTGACGGCTGGTGAAGGTGGCGATCGACTCGTCGAGGCTGTTCTTGAGCCTCACACCGACGATGGGGTCCTGCACCTGCCCCAGCAGCCGGGTGTCGATGGTCAGGGTGCACTCGTCTCCTGCCGGGAAGATGCGACCCGGGCGTCCGTCGACCCCGGCCAACTCGACGGACGCGATGTGGATGGTGCCGGCGCCGAAATGATTGGTTCGCCCGCTCAGCTCGACCTGCGCCGCGGCGGCCGCGTCGCCGTCTGTGAAGGTGATGCGGGCGTCCTTCAACTGGATCGAGCTGAGATAGGCATCGACCACCTCGCCGGTGGGACCGTCGGCCACGACGGCGCCGTCAGAGAGGAAGACGCAGCGCGTGCAGAGGGACCGGATCGCGTTGAGATTGTGGCTGACGAACAGCACCGTGCGACCCTCCTGCGACGTCACCTCACTCATCTTGTTCATGCATTTGGCCTGGAACTCCGCATCGCCGACGGCCAGCGCCTCGTCGATGATCAGGATGTCGGCGTCGAGGTGGGCGGCAACCGCGAATGCCAGGCGCACCTGCATCCCGCTGCTGAAACGCTTCACCGGGAGCTCGGTGAAAGCCGACAGGCCGGCAAAGGCGATTATTTCGTCGTAGCGCATGTCGATCTCACGGCGAGTCATACCGAGAATCGCGCCGTTCAGGTAGACGTTCTCCCGCCCGGTGAGGTCGGGGTGAAAGCCGGTGCCGACCTCGAGCAGGCTGCCGACCCGTCCGTACAGGTCGGCATACCCGGTGTCCGGCAGGGTGACCCGGCTGAGGATCTTCAGGAGGGTGCTCTTGCCTGCGCCATTGCGGCCCACGATCCCGAGGACCTCACCTCGCCGCAGGTCGAGACTGACATCCGACAGCGCCCGCAGGACGGTCGCGGGCGGCCGCAGCATCCTCAGCCAAGAACGGGCGCCCGCATCGCGCACCCGGGGACGCACCACGCGGTAGCTCTTGCCCAGCCCACGGACGACGCCGGCCAGCGGGGGCCGGGCGGCGACCTCAGATGACATCGGCGATCACCGGCTCGCGGAACCTGAAGATGACGACGCCGGCCACCAGCATGAACATGGTGACGCAGCACGCGTAGATCACCGCACCCATGGCCGGTGCCGGCGTGCCGAGGATCGCCCACCGGAACCCGCTGACCAGTGGCACGAGGGGGTTGAGGTTGTAGATCGTCGCGAATCGTTGCGGCACCGCGGACGCGGCATAGGCCACGGGGCTCGCATAGAGCAACAACTGCAGGCCGAAGGTGACGATGTACCGGATGTCACGCATGGTGACCATCAGCGCGGCGGCGGCAAACCCAAGGCCCAGGCTGAGCGCCAGCACCATCGCGAACCAAAAGGGCAGCGTCAGCAGGGCCGCGGTCACCCGTACCCCGCTGACCAGCACGATGACCGCCATCAGCACGAACGACACCGCGAAGTCCGTGAGGGCAACGCCCGCCGCCGAGATCGGCAGGATCAGCCGCGGAAAATACACCTTGCCGACGAGGTGGGTGGCGGCCACAACGGAGATCGAGCTGCTGGATATCGTGACCGCGAACAGGTTCCAGCAGACCAGGCCGGTGTAGGCCAGCAGGATCGGTGAGACCCCGTCCGACGGGAGCCGGGCTATGGTCCCAAAGACAAAGGCCAGGACGGCCGCCGCGAGCAGGGGCTGGAGCACCACCCACCCGACGCCCAGCACCGTCTGCCGGTACCGCAGCTTCTGGTCGCGCCGGGCCATCATCACGAGCAGGCCCCTCGCGTGCCACAGCTCGGCCAGCTCGAAAATCCGCCAGCCCGACCGGGGCCGGATGCGCACCGTGGGGTGCGGCGGGACGGCCTCAACCAGGGGAGTCACTGTTGCCACGAGGCAGGACCAGTCCCTAGGATCCCAAACGCAGTGTCGGGCTCCCCTTCGCGTTGGATGGCCATACCTCTCGTCAATCCGGCTCCGGTCTGATTGTCCACAGAGACTAAGGCGCCACCCCTCTCCGAGATCCAGCTGCGGTACCTGGCCCTGCTCAAGTCCGCGATCAACGGGTCGATCTACGGAAACCCGGATCTCCTCCGCCCGGTCCGGCCGGCCGGGGTGTTGAGTCCCCTGGCCGGGCGGTTCCTGGCCTGGCGCGGGTACACCGTCGGCAGGTGGGAGGCCTGGCCCGAGGAGGCCTACCTGGATGGCAGCGCGGAGCGTGCCGGGGTGCGCAGGCTGGGCGAGAGCATGGTGGGGCTGAAGCGACTGGACAACGTCCAGGAGTGCGTCTTGTCGATCGTGGCGGAGGGCGTTCCCGGCGACCTGGTCGAAGCCGGGGTGTGGCGTGGCGGTTGCGGGATCCTGATGTGTGCGCTCCTTGAGATGCTCGAGTCGGACCGCAAGGTTGTGCTGGCGGACTCGTTCCAGGGCATGCCCGCACCCAATGTCGAGGAATACCCGAACGACGCGGGCTTCGACCTCCACCTCGACGAATCGCTGGCTGTTCCGCTCGACGAGGTCAGGGCCAATTTCGCCCGGTACGGCTACCTTGACGAGCGTGTCGAATTCGTCCCCGGCTGGTTCAGCGAGACGATGCAGGCGCTGAGCGCGCGAACCTGGTCCCTGGTTCGCCTCGACGGGGACCTCTATGAGTCCACCATGGTCCCATTGCGGAACCTCTACCCCAACCTGTCCCCGGGCGGCTACGTCATCATCGACGACTACGGGTGTTACGAAGCGTGCCGCGCCGCGGTCGATGACTACCGGCAGCAGAACCACATCGGAGAGGCGATCACCCGTATAGACGGCTCGGGCGTCTACTGGCGCAAGCTTGGCTGACACCGGCACGGAGGCCGGTGCGCTGCTCCGCTGGATCGCCTTCTACCTGCCCCAGTACCACCCTGTCCCCGAGAACGACCGGTGGTGGGGCGAGGGTTTCACCGACTGGCGCAAGGTCGCCGAGGCGCGGCCGCGGCACCGCCGCCAGCTGCAGCCCCAGCTGCCCGCCGACCTGGGCTTCTATGACCCCCGCCTGGCGGCCACCCGTGACGCGCAGGCAGACCTGGCGCGCCAGTATGGGATCCACGGGTTCTGCTATTACCACTACTGGTTCCACGGGCGCCGACTGCTCCAGGAGGTCGTAGACCAGGTCCTGGCCAGCGGACAACCCGACTTTCCCTTCTGCCTCTGCTGGGCCAACGAGAACTGGACCCGCACCTGGGACGGCGGCGACCGCGAGGTGCTGGTGGAACAGACGTATTCCGAGGCGGACGACCTCAACCACATCCGCTGGTTGATCCAAGTCTTCCGCGATCCCCGGTACATCCGGGTGGGCGGCCGCCCGCTCCTGCTGGTCTACCGCGCCGGCAGGCTGCCGGCCGCCAGCAGGACCGCCGCGCTGTGGCGGTCGGAATGTGCCCGCGCCGGCATGGACGAGCCGTACCTCTGCCAGGTGGACGCGCTGATGGCCGGGCGGGACGACCCGGCGCGGAACGGCTTTGACGCGGCGGTCGAGTTTCAGCCCGACTGGGCCCGCACCGGGCCTCTCCAGCTGTCGCGCTCGCGGCAGTTCCTGCGGCGCCTCGGAATTGCGCGGGACCACGATGATCGCGTCTTCGAATATGCCGGGCTGGTCGAGGCGGCGATCGCCGCCGAGCAACCGCCCTACAAGAAATTCCGCTGCGTGGCCCCGGGATGGGACAACACCGCGCGACGGCAGCGCTCCGCGCACATTTTCCTGGGCTCGACGCCCGACCTGTACCGTGAGTGGGTGAGCCAAACGCAACGGACGTTCCGACCGTACTCCGAGAATGAGAACCTGGCCTTCGTCAACGCCTGGAACGAATGGGCAGAGGGTGCGCACCTCGAACCGTGCCAGACCTGGGGACGCGCCTACCTCGAGGCGCACTCGAGCGGGACGGGGCACCATCGATGGAACTGAGGTTCGTGCACTCACCCCGGTCCAACGCCTTCTTTCGTGACCTGATGGAGGGACTCGCCGGCGCTGTCTCAGCGCTTGGCGTGCCGGCTTCGGTCACCCCCACCCTCAGCGGGCCCGCCGACATGGATTGCGTCGACGTGCTGGTGCCGCACGAATATTTCGGCAATGCCGAGAAGATCGAATGGCCGAACTCCGCGCGGCGCCGACGGACCATCACCCTCGTCACCGAGCACCCTGGCACGCCGTTCTTCGACATGGCGTGCCTGGCCGCGACCGACCTGGCCGCGACAGTCGCGCTCAATCGCTCCGCGGTCGCGGCCGCGCGCCACCGCGGCCTGGCGGCCGAACACCTGCAACTGGGGTATGTCCCATCCTGGGACGAGTGGCACGGGGCGCCGGGCGAACGGCCGCTGGACATCAGCTACCTGGGCGTTTCGGACGCCCGCCGCAACCAGCTCATCGCAGGCTACGGCGAGATCCTGCCGCGGTGGCGAACCGCGCTGCTGATTCCGCCATTCGAAGTCAAGCGCGATCCCCACGCGAAGGATTTCCTGCTCGGGCCGGCCAAGTGGAAACACCTGGCGGCGTCCCGGGTGCTCATCAACATCCACCGCAGCGGGGTTGGCGACACGGAGTGGCCCCGGGTCATCGAGGCGATCTGCAATGGCGCCGTAGTGGTCACCGAGCACTGCCTCGACATCGGGCCGCTTGAACCGGGGGTGCATTACTTCTCCGGTGACGCGACCAGGCTGGCCGAGCTCGCCGACATCGTGCTGCGCGACCCCGATCGCCAGGAATCGACGCGCCAGGCGGCGTACGCGTTCATCAAGGAGCAGTTGCCCATCAGCCAGGCCGCGCGCCAGCTGGCCGACCTTGCGGACGTGGTGCTGTCGCGCGCCAGGCGACCCTCCCTGCGGGCGCTGGTCCCACCCGTGAACCCCAGGGCCCTCAGCCTGATACTCCGGCCGGGGGGCCCGCGGCCGCCCGTGGACCCGACGGCATCGCTCCTGCCGGTGCTGAAGCGGCTGGCAATCGAGGTGACGGACCTCCGTCGTCAACAGTCGGCGATGCGCCTGGCGCTCGCCGGGGTCGACCCGGAGGGAGTCGAACTGCTGCACGTGACGCCCGGCCACACCGGTCGAACGCCCGAGGTGTCGGTGATCATGCCGGCCTTCAACCAGGAGACGGACATCAAAGAGGCGCTGGAGTCGCTGCTGAAATCCGACTGTGAGGAGTGGGAGGTCGTGGTCGTCGACGACGGCTCGAGGGACGCCACCCGCGCGGTCGTGACGGATTTCTTCACCGCCCACCCGGAGGTCGCCGGGCAGCTGTTCGGCGCGACCGCCAACCATGGCATCGGATGGACGCGCAACCGCGCCATCGAGCGGGCCCGGGCGGAATCGCTATTCATGCTGGATGGCGACAACGCCGTGTACCCGCGCACACTTTCACGCTTGCTCGAGGCGCTGCGGGACGACCCGGGCGCGGCCATGGCGTACCCGGTCGTCGGCACCCACACCCCCTCTGGTCCCGAGGGGCTCATCAGCCACATGGCCTGGCGACCGGAACTGTTCGCCACCGGCGTCAACCCGGTCGACGCCATGGCCCTCGTCCGCCGGTCGGTCATGTCCGACCTTGGTGGTTTCGCCGAGGATCCCCGGCTCGGCGGGTTGGAGGACTACGACCTCTGGTGCCGGCTGGCGAGCCACGGGATGTACGGCATATCCGTGCCGGAACTGCTGGGCTGGTACCGACGTAGCAAGCACTCCGCGCTGAGCATCGCCGACCTCGATCGCACCGAAGCGCTGTCGCTCATCTCCCGCCGCGCCCCCAACCTCTTCTCGGAGTCATGACGGGTCCCGACCTGGTCGAATCCGAGCAGACCGAAGCGCGCCGTCTCCTCGCTCAATCCGAGGACCTGGGCAACGGGCGTGCCGGCATCAGGCGGACGGCGCCGGTCAGGCGGATGTTGTGGAGGGCCCGTCACCGGTTCATCCGGTTGCGCGTCCTGCGGCGCGCGTTTCTGTCGCGAACGAAACCGTGACGCGGCCGCGAGTCCTGTTCATCTCCCACGATGCCACCCGCACCGGCGCCCCCATCGTGCTGCTGAACCTGGTGCGCTGGCTCAAAGAGAATTCGGACCTCGACATGCACATATTGCTCAAGCGAGGCGGTGCGCTCGCGGCCGACTTCGCGGAGGTCGCCCCGACGTCGGGTTGGTTCCCGAACAACGCCGAGCTGTCGTTGCCGGCCCGGTTCATGGCCAACCTCGCGGTCGAAGTGGGCGGCGCGCACGACGCGAAAAAGCGCTCGCCAATACAGCGGGCGGTGCGCGGCGGCCTGCACCGCGAGGTCGTGCGGCGGCGGCGCGCAAGGTTCGACGGCGGCCAGGGGTTCGACCTGGTCTACGCCAACAGCGCGGGCAGCGCGGAGCTGCTGCCCCATATCGGTGCGGGCGGCCCGATCATCGCCCACGTCCACGAACTGGAGTACCAGCTCCGTCACGACGCCGGGCGGGACGGCCTGCGGCAGCTGCTGCGACTGCCGTCCCGCTACATTGCGGCGGCTGACCGGGTGAAGTCCACATTGGTGGGGCTGGGCGTCCCCGACGACCGGATCGACGTCTGCCGTGAGTTCCTCGACACGCAGGCGGCTCAACCCGGCGCTGACGCCATCGAGCGGGCACGCGAGGACCTTGGCATTCCTGCCGGCACCTTCATCGTGGGCGGCTCGGGCACGATCGACTGGCGCAAGGGCACCGACCTCTTCCTGCTGGTGGCGGCCGCGTTCCGGCGGCGTGGCGCTCACCGCCGAGCCAGGTTCCTCTGGGTGGGCGGACAGCCGGCCGGGGTGCAGCGCGCGCAGGTGCAATTCGACATCGACCAACTCGGCCTGTCCGAGTGCGTGACCGTGCTCCCGGCCCAGGCCAACCCGCTGGACAAGTTCGGGCTCATGGACGTGTTCCTGCTGAGCAGCCGCTCGGATCCCTACCCGCTGGTATGCCTCGAGACCGCGGCGCTGGGAAAGCCCCAGGTGAGTTTCGACAACGGGGGGATCAGCGAGTTCATCGAGGATGACTGCGGGTTTGTCGTCCCCTACCTGGACGTCGAGGCGGCCGCGGATCGGCTGGTCGAGCTCCACGACAACCCGGAGCTCCGGCAGCGACTGGGGCGTCGCGCCGCGGCCAAGGTTCGCGAGCGCCACGACATCAGCGTCGAGGCGCCGCGCCTGCTGGAGGTCGTCGAGCGGACCCTTCGCGAGGGCGCCGCTCGGCCCGCGGACTAGTCCAGGTCTCCTCGACCAGCGAGGGAAGCGGGCGGGGCGCCAAAGCGCCGGGTGGCAAAATCCCAGACGCCCCGCCATTCGCACCGCAACCGCATCCACTGCCCGCCGCGATCCGGCAGTCCCGGCGTTGCCAGGCGCCTCAGCGCCGCCCGCAGCTCGCGCAGGTGTCGTCTCGCGCCTGCACGCACCCCGGGCAACCCGGCTGCGCGCCGCGCGTATTCCATGCCGTTGCGGGCGTGGAGGTATTGGTAGGCGCCGGGGCGCCGGTCCGATCCGGGCGCCTCATCGGCCCTCGCGTCGAGGACAACCCCCACCTGCCAACCCGAGCGTCGCGCGCGGAGAGCCAGCTCGGTGTCCTCGAAGTAGAGGAAGAAGTCCTCGTCGAATAGTCCAATCTCCTGGATCGCCGCAGTCCGTATGAGCATCACGGCGCCGTCGATCCAGTCGCAGGCGGCAATCCCGGCGTCGTCCGCCGGCGGGGCCTCGCCCCGGTGGTGCCCGATGTCACCGCTGGGCTTCGAGACGCCACCGTAAGAGAACACCCGGTCGCGTCCCTTCCAGCCGACGACCGGACCGAGAATGCCGAACTGCGGCGCCTGGCCTGATGCCGCCAGCAACCTCCCGATCGACCCGGGCGTCAGGGAGACCGTCGGTGTGAGCAGCAACAGCAATCCGCGCCCCGCGGCCATCTGGTGCTGTATGCCTGCATTCATTCCAGCGCCGTAGCCGCGGTTCTCCGGCAGCTCGACCAGAGTCGTGCCTGTCGGCGGCCATCCCGCCGGCAACTGCGCGTTCCCGGAGGGGTTCCGAACCACGACGATCGCCTCGCGCGCGATCCCCTCGCCAACCAGCTGGTCGACCAGCGAGGACAGGGAGGGCGCCGACCCATGCACAACGATCACCGCCCCGGGAGCGGCTACCCTGTCGTGCGCCCCGCTCACGCCGGCTCCACGACCGCGCGCATGAGCCGTGAGAGCTCGATGTCATCGTCGAAGAGCGCGTCCTGCGGCCCCAGCTGTTCCGGGAGGGCGCCCACGCGGGCCGCGATCACCGGGACCTCGAGCAGGTTGGCGCGAGCCGCGACGGACGAGGAGGCTATCGACCGGTAGGGCAGCACGACCGCGTCGGCGGCACGAACCCAGAGGTCGAATGTCTCGTCGTCGATATACCCGGCGCGCACCTCGACGCCCGCCACCGTGCCTGCCAGCTCCTGGAGCTCTGCCAGGTATGCCTCCTCTTCCCTCGAGTTGTAGAGGCTGGAGCCGATCACGTAGAGACGGGCCGAGCCCGGGGGAAGCTGGGCGAAGGCGCGGATGGCGCGGTCGAATCCTTTGTGCTGGGCAATGAAGCCCAGGCAGACGAAAACGACGCCGCCGGCGCCAAGACCGAGCCGGGCCCGGGCGTCGGGACGCGCGACCGTGGTCGCCGCCCTGAACCCTCGCCCGTGCGCCACCAGGCGGCTCTTGCCGGGCCGCCAGGTCGACGGGTACCGCGTCGCGAAATCCCGGCGCTCGCCCTCGCTGTGGAAGAGCATCTCAGCGGGGGAGGCCCAGGTCCAGCGTCGCACCAAGGTCTCCAGTGCCGCGACCATGCGGCGCACCGGGCCGCCCGGGGGGGACGG
Organism: Chloroflexota bacterium; assembly: GCA_034666405.1. Lineage (GTDB taxonomy): Bacteria > Chloroflexota > Dormibacteria > DASZGP01 > DASZGP01 > JAXDLW01. The sequence goes on from JAXDLW010000027.1 coordinate 60,973, forward strand.
CGCCGAGTCCGGCTCGTGCACCACGACATGGGCCCGCCGCAGCCTCAGGGCCGCGCCCAGGGCCAGGTAGGCAAGGAGGCGGGACCTGGTCGAGCCGGTGACGAAGAACTCCGGGTGCCACATCACCAGCAGCTGGTCGCCGGGCCGCGTCCGGGTGACGAGCCGGAGGGGTCGCAGGTAGCCGTTCAGGTTGACCACCTCGTCCGCAGTGCTGCCGGGTAGCCCGATCCTGAAGACCGGGTTGGTCTCCGCGGTCTTTTGCGCCAGTTGGTCGGCGTAGCGGGCGATGCCATCGCGCCGGGGCGGGAACGTCGAGACAACAACGATGCGCACGGCCGCCACTCAGGTGACCTTGATGTTCAGGAAGCCATAGACCAGGACCACAGGCAGGATCGAGAGCCAGAGCAGGATCGCGGCCCCCGCGAGCCGGTTCTCGGTGGCGCGTCCGCGGCCCAGGAGGGGGACGCACAACAGCGCCGCCAGGATCACGCCGACGATGTCGCGACCGATCTGGGTGTATGTCGTGTAGTTGATGCTGCCGATCCAGAAGAGGAAGAGCAGCGAGTTGACCCAGAAGAGCGCCAGCTCGACGCTCAGGCCCCGGCGGCGATACACCAGGACGGTCACGGCGATCCAGAGGATCGAGGGCGCCAGGACCG
>JAXDLW010000028.1:0-69770 GCA_034666405.1 Chloroflexota bacterium
ACTTCTGCACCAGCCAGCTGGCCGTGAACGCCGCCGCCAGGGCCAGGAAGTACATGAACGGCATGATCAGCAGGGCCGCGATGACCCGGCTCGTGACGACGTAGCGGACGGTCGGCATGCCCATGACATCCAGGGCGTCGATCTCTTCGTTGACCCGCATCGTGCCGAGCTCGGCCACCAGCCCGCAGCCGATCTTGGCACCCAGGGCGAAGCCGAAGAACAGCGGGGTGATCTCGCGCATGTCGCATAACGCGTTGAACACCCCCACCAGCCCCTGGGCGCCGATCTGGGAGAGCGAGTAATAGGCCTCGACACTGCACTGCAGCCCGGTGAAGGCAACGAGCACCAGGATGACCGGGGTCGAGCCGATGGCCAGGAAGGCGGCGTACCACCACACCTCGCCGAGGTAGCGGGCGAGCATGAGCGGCGTCTGACCCAGGACGCCACCGCCGAAGACGAGGATCTTGCCAACGGTGGTGAACGGTCCCAGCAGGGCCGAGTCACCGATCGATCCCCCGGTCCTGGCCGCCTTCGCCTTGGTCGCCACCTACTTGACCACGTTGAGGTGGTGGCTCGCCGCCAGGATCGTGGCGGTGTACACGTAGTTGAACGACAGGATCGCCATGAAGTTGACGACGACCGAGGAGTGCACCGCCTTCGCGACGCCCTCCGCCCCACCCCGGGCGGTGATCCCCTTGTAGCAGGAGACCGCGCTCACGATGGCGCCGAACAGCACGCATTTGAGCTCCCCGCCATATAGGTCGAGAAGGGTGCCCTGGGTCCAGAAGGTGGACAGGAAGGCGCCCGGGTTGACCCCCACCAGGAATACCGCGACGGCGAAGCCGGTGGCGACGCAGAAGGCGACCATCGGGATGTTGTAGAGGGCGGTCATGGCCATCATCGCCAGGAACCGAGGCACGACGATGAAATTGATATTCGACATGCCCATCACCGACAGGGCCTCGAGCTCCTGGCGGACGTTGCGCGCGCCCAGGTCCGCGGTGATCGCGGTGCCGGCCACGGCGGCCACCATCAATGCGGTCGCCGTGGGGGCGAACTCCCGGATCGAGGCCATGACCGAGAAGCCCCCGAGACGGTAGCCGGCCGAGGTCACCTTGAAGAAGTGGCCGGCCTGGAGCGACACGATCGTGCCCCAGCCCACCCCCGTGAGCAAAAGCGGGACGAAGCAGGCGGTGAGGATGAACTTGGACTGGTCGAGGAGCTCGTCGAGGTAGAACGGACGGCTGAAACACCCTCGCACGACCGCGCCGAGCATGATGGTGAACTCACCCAGTCCGAAGAGGGAACCCCGCGCCCGCCCAACGAGTGTTGCCAAGGAATCTGAAATGTAACCCTGTGCCCCGCACATAGGCAACTCACCACCAAGACTGGCGCATGAAGCTGTTACCGCACTCTCACAATTCACACCGCTGGCACGGCTGTGACAACAGGCTTTGTCCACAGGCGCCTGTGGAAGGTGTGGGAAGAGTGCAGATCCGGACCGGGCTCGACCATCCTCTCAGCCGCGTCTAAACCGCCGGGCGGCGCCGCCGGGATACCGTTGGACGCGCGATGTCCGACCCTGCACCCTCGGCCCTCGATGCCGCTGTCGCGGCACCCACCACACTCCCGCCCCGCGTATCGCGGCGCACGCTGATCGGTGGTGGCGCGGGGCTTGCCGCGGTGGGGGGGCTGCTGGGCACCGGGCTGCTGCTGCGGGAACGCGCGGACGGCCAGTTGCTCGACGGACGCCAGCGAGCCGCCCACCTCCTGCGCCGCGCGGGCTTCGCCCCGAATTCAGCCGAGGTGGATGCCGCACTCAAGGCCGGTACGGCGGCCACCGCGGACGCGCTGTTACATCCCGAGCGCATCGACGATTCTGCACTGGACCGGCGCCTTGCCGCCGACGCCTTCGACCTGTCCAGGGTCCCCGAGTTGCAGCGCTGGTGGCTGGTTCGGATGACCGCCAGCCGGCGGCCCCTGCTGGAGAAGATGACCCTCTTCTGGCACGGTCTGCTCACGAGCTCGTACCACAAGACCGCCAACCTGCCACAGCTCATGGCCACCCAGAACCAGTTCCTGCGGACCCACGCGCTGGGCAACCTCAGGGACCTGCTCGTGGGGATCAGCAAGGATGGCGCGATGCTCAGGTGGTTGGATGGCACGGGCTCAACCCGCCGCCAACCGAACGAGAACTACGCCCGCGAGCTCATGGAGCTCTTCACCATGGGCGTCGGCAACTACAGCGAAACCGACGTCCGGGAGCTGTCCCGATCACTGACCGGCTGGAACGTCGACTCCGCTGGCAAGGTGGCCTTCAGACCGGCCGCGCACGACACCGGTACGAAGACATTCCTGGGCCGCACGGGAAACCTGGGCCTCGAAGAGGCGATCGACATCATCCTGGCGCACCCGGCCACCCCCACCCACCTGGCGACGCGGATGTGGGAGTACTTCGTATATCCCTCGCCGTCGGCAGCCGACATCAAGCCCCTCGTCGACGCCTACCACCATTCGGAGCACGACGCCCGGGCGATGATGGCGGCGCTGCTTGGATCGCCGCAGTTCTACTCCAACCGGGCCTACCGAGCCCTGGTCAAGTCGCCCAGCGAGCTGACGGCCGGCGTGGCCCGCCAGCTGGGGCTGACGCTGGATGCCACAGACCTCAGCGCCATGGCCGCCATGGGCCAGGCGCTTCTCGACCCCCCCAACGTCGCCGGTTGGGCAGGCGGGCCGGAGTGGCTGGTGACAGGCGCCTGGATGGCACGGATGCGGTGGCTGCTGGCCACGTCGGGCAAGCACTCCAGCGTCCTTGCGGGACTGACCGGCGCGGCGCGCCCCGAGGACGCCGTGGACCAGGCCGTCAGGACGCTGCTGGACGGCAACATCAGCGACGGCGCCCGCCAGGCCATCGTCGACCACGCCCGGGTCGCGCGCCCAGGCGGCAAGGTCCCGGCGGCGGACCTGGTCTTCCTGGTGGCTGCCACCCCGGAGTACCAGCTGGCATGACACGGGATGACCGGCATCGCGACCCCGACTGCTCGGCCTGTGCGGCCGAGGCCCGCCGCACGGGGTCGAGGGTCGGCCGCCGGGCCTTCCTGAAGGGTGGGTTCACCGTGATCTCGGTGGGAATGGCGATGCCCTCCATCTTCAGCAAGGCGGTGGAGGCCGCCGGGCAGCCCGGCAGCGCCAGGGCCACCTTCGAGGACAACAGCAAGGTCCTGATCGTGATCCAGCTGGCCGGGGGCAACGACGGCATCGACACCGTCATCCCGTTCAACGACCCGCGGCTCCCGAGCCTGCGTCCGACCCTCAAGCAATCGGAGAGCCAACTGGCATTCAAGCTCAATGACCAGCTCGGCATGCACAGCGCCCTCGCCCCCCTCAAGGACCTCTGGACGAAGGGTCACCTGGCGGTGGTCGAGAACGTCGGCTACCCCAATCCCAGCCTCTCACATTTCCAGTCGATGGACATCTGGGAGACCATGAACCTCGACGGTCGCGAGGGGTGGTTGGGGAAGTACCTCAGCGGACTGGTCGACAAGGACGGACACCCCCTCGCCGGGATCCAGGTGGGGAACGCGATGAACCCGGCGCTCCGCGCCCTCTCCGCGCCGGTCGCGACCTTCAGCGATCCCCGCACCTTCACGATCGAGGGAACGGGCAGCTCAACCGCCGAGACCGACCTGCGGGTGGCCGCCCTGGAGAAGGTCTACCGGGCATACCCGGAGTCGGCCCCGTACGCCGCCCTATTGCAACAGACCGAGGCGAACACCATCGCTTCGTCACGCCTGCTCCATGCGGCGACCGCGGCGTACAAGCCACTGGCGAAGTACCCCGCCGGGCCGTTCGGCAACGGGCTCCAGGTCCTTGCCGAGGCAATCGTCCAGGACCTCGGGATGAGGGTTGGATACATAACCCTGGGGGGCTTTGACACGCACCGCGGCCAGGGCGCCGCCCACGACAAGCTCCTGGCCCTGCTGGCGGGCGGCATCGAAGCCCTGATGGCGGACCTCGGCGCGCATGGCAAGAGCAAGGATGTCACCGTGATGACGTGGTCCGAGTTCGGCCGGCGGGCGCAGGAGAACGGCAGTGGCGGGACCGACCACGGCACGGCGGCACCACTGTTCATCGCGGGCGAGGGAGTCAAGGGCGGGGTGTACGGAGACCCGCCTGCGCTCGACAAGCTGGACAAGAACGGCAACCTGCCCTTCCAGACCGATTTCCGGCAGGTCTACGCGACGATGCTCGAAGGTTGGCTCAAAGTCCCTGCCGACACCGTCATCCCGGCCGGCTACCGGCCCCTCCCTCTCCTGCTGGCGAGCTAGTCCGCACGCCGTTGCGGCGGGCGGATGCTTTCCCCCCCGACCTCTGGCAGAATCCGCTGCGGAGGGGCCTCCCCCTGGGTCGGCTCAGGAGACACACAATAGATAGAGTCCTTTGCCCGGTCCTGGTCGGCCGACAGGAGGAGCAGGCGGTGCTCGAGGAAGCACTGCGCTCGGCCATGCTCGGCGAGGGCCGGGCCGTGCTGATCGCGGGCGACGCCGGGCTGGGCAAGAGCCGCCTGTGCACTGTCATCGCGGACCGCGCCGAGGCACTGGACTGTGTCGTGCTGCGCGGCGCGTGCAGCGATGGCGAGCTCTCGCTGCCATACCTCCCGTTTGTCGACGCCATCGGCTCCTACCTCGTGGGCGTCGACAAGAAACAGCTGCGCGAGGAGCTCGGCGAGTCCCGCCGCGAGCTGGCCCAGCTCTTCCCCCAGTTGGAGAGCGAGGGCGCCCCGGAGATCGACGACCCGGTGCGGGCCAAGCTGCGCCTGTTCGAGGCCATTACCGCGCTCTTCCAGGTCGCCGCCGGGAACCAGGGCCTGGTGCTGGTCATGGAGGACCTCCACTGGGCCGACGCGTCGACCCGGGAGCTGCTGGATTACATCGTCCGCCGCCTGCCCCGCGCGGGCTGGCTGCTCATCGGCACCTACCGCTCGGACGAGATCCACCGCCGCCACCCCCTGCAGCCACTGCTGAACACCTGGGAGCGCGGCCGATTGGTCGACAGCCTGGAGCTCAAGCCGCTGACCCGGGAGGACGTCGCGGAGATGGTCAAGGCCATCTTCGACAAGCCCGATGTCACGCGGGAGTTCCGCGACTACTTCGCCGCTCGCAGCGAGGGCAACCCGTTCGTGATCGAGGAGATGCTCAAGCAGCAGGTCGAAGAGGGCTCAATCCGCAAGAACGACGGTGGCGGCTGGGAGCGCAACGAGATGAGCGACCTGCGACTGCCACGGACGGTCAGCGACAGCATCCTCATGCGCCTTGAGCGCCTCGAGCCCCCCGAGATCGAGGTCCTGCGCGCGGCATCTGTGCTTGGGCCCTCGTTTGCGTATGACGCGCTGGTCGACCTCACCGAGGAGGCGCCCGCGGTGGTCCAGCGCGCGCTGCAGGCGGGCGTTCAGCAGCAGATGATCCAGGCCGACGACCAGTTCACGTCGCGTTACCGCTGGCGCCACGCGCTCACCCGTGAGGCGATCTACTCCGACATGATCGAGCCGCAACGGAAGGAACTGCACCTGCGCGCGGCCGGCGTCCTGCGATCCCGCCCCGGCACCCCAGCGGTCGAGCTGGCCGGCCACCTGCTGGCGGCCGACCACTGGGAGGAGGCGCTGCCGCTGTGCCTTGACGCCGCGGCGGACGCCATGCGGCGACGGGGGTACCGCGAGGCAGCTGAGCTGTACGAGCGGATCCTGCCGCACATGACGGACAAGCTGGAACACGGCCGGACCCTGAGCCGTCTTGGGGAGGCGAACTGGCGCGCGGGTGAGCCGGCCTCGGCACAGCGATACCTGGAGCAGGCCATTGAGGTCCTCGATGACGCGGGAGAGAAGCTCGAGGGGGCGCATTACCGCCTGACATTGGCGCGCTGCTATTGGGAGACGTCGCAGCTGGGCCGGGCGCACGAGGCCTATGAGGCCAGCCGGGTCATCCTCGCCGCCGCGGGCCCCAGCGAGGACCTCGCCGTCGCCTGCTGCGGACTCGCGGGGCTCTACGCCTTCGAACTGAAGGGGCCGGAGGCCCAGCAGATGGCCGAGCTCGCCGTGGCGATCGGAGGTGAGGTGGGCGCCTACTCCCCGCTCATCCGGGCGTACAACTTCCTCGGGATCTCGCTGGTGTTCCAGGGCCAGGTCACCGAGGGCATCGAGTTCATGGATCGCAGCTACCAGGAGGCCCTCACCCGGGACTTCGACTGGAACGCCCTGACCGCGCTCTACAACTCGATCATCATCCGGCTGTGGCACCTGCGAGCCTCGGACTGCCCGCCGCTGGTCGAGAAGCTGCGCCAGCTGCCCGAGGGGTGGTGGCGCGACCTGGCCTACGGGCGCGCCCGCGCCATGATGTCGCACCGGCTCGCGGACCTCGAGGCCTCGCTGGAGTCCTCCCGGGCGGTCAAGACGCTGGGCGAGGAGGGCGGGGCCTCCACGTTTGTCGCCTGGGCGCGACGGCAGGAGGCCATTGTGCTGACCGAGATGGGGACCCCCGAGGAGGCGCTCTCGGTACTGCCGCAACAGCGCACGGGTGACGACCGGCAGGAGCTCTTCTTCGACTACGAGGTGAGGATCCGGACCCACCTGGCCCTGGGGCACCCGGAGGAGGCGGCGGCGGTCGCCAACCTGGTGCGGGACGCGGGTGAGTGGGCCCAGGATGCCATCGTTATCGACGCCGCCGCGGAGGCCTACACCGCCGCGGGCAAGCTCGAGGAGGGCCGCAGGCTGCTCGCGGCCGCGGTCACCGACGGCATCGACCCGGCGAGCCCGTACTTCGAGATCTCGGCTGCCCGGCTGGACCTCGCCGAGGGCGACGCGGCGGCCGCCGCGGTCAGGGCCAGGTCGGCTGCGGCGCTGTTCGAGAAGGCCGAGTACCGCCTCGACGGCATGCGAGCCCGGCTGGTGGTGGCTCGGGCGCTGGTCGCACTGGGCGAGCGTGATGCCGCCGCCAACGAGCTGGCTGCCATCTCGGACGTCGCCAGGTCGCGCCAGTGCCGCCAGGTCGTGGTCGAGGTCAACCACCAGGCGGACCTGGCGGGCATAGAGCTGGTGGAGGCTGAGGCCACGCCCGCCGCGACCGCGCGCCCGGCTTCGGGAGGCGGAGGCGACCGCATCAGCATCGTGGCCGAGCTGCGACAGGCCATCCGCCAGAACGAGTTCGTCCTCTACTACCAGCCCAAGCGAAACCTGGCGACCGGCGAGATCGATTGGGCCGAGGCGTTGATCCGCTGGCAGAACCCCCGCCGCGGCATGGTGCCGCCCGACCAATTCATTCCCATCGCGGAGTCACTCGGGCTGATCCGGTCCCTGACGATCTGGGTCGTCGACACCGCGGTCACACAGCTGCGTCGCTGGCTCCACCAGGGCCGGCGGATCGGGATGTCGGTGAACATGTCGGCCCTGGACCTGGACGAGCCACGCTTCACCGAGACGGTGGCCCGGGCGCTGGAGGCCAGCAATGTCCCGCCCAGCCGGCTCATCCTGGAGATCACCGAGAGCGGTGCGATGCAGAAGCCCGAGGTGGCCATGCGGACGATGCGTGACCTGCGCGCCCTCGGGGTCAGCCTCAGCATCGACGACTTCGGCACCGGCCACTCGTCCCTCAGCTACCTGCGCCAGCTGCCGGTCTCGGAGCTCAAGATCGACAAGAGCTTCTGCATGGAGATGGACCAGAAGAACCTGGTGATCATCCGATCGGCCATCCGCATGGGCCACGACCTCGGCCTGAAGGTCACCGCCGAGGGGGTCGAACAGCCGGAGAGCCTGCAGCTCCTTTCCGCGCTGGCCTGCGACTACGCGCAGGGATACCTCATCGGCCGTCCGATGCCTGCCGCCGACCTCGAGCAGATGGTCGAGCCGACCGCGGAGGTCATCGGCAAGTAGACCTCAGCGGACCAGGCGGATGGTCCAGAAGTCGGCGGAGAGCGGCCGCTGCAGCAGGTATTGGTAGGGCATCGTGAAATACCCGTCCATCCCGAACGCGGTGCCCCAGGAGTTACGCACGATGAACCGGCGCTCACGGTCGACATAACCCACAGCCAGGACCGCGTGGCCGCCGATGACCCGCTCGCCGGCGCGCGGCATGCTCATCCGCCCGGTGCGCCGGACCTCGGGGCCTTCGAACGACTCGTAGACGGCAAACCCCAGGATGAAAGGGAACCCTGATGCGAGGCACGCCCGCATCTGGTCGAGGTCCCGCGGCAGGCGCTGGTACAGGGCGATGCGGTGCTTGGCGGCGTCCCGGAAGGCCCGCTCGGGCGGTCGCTCGGCAAAGCGCTCGATATCGTACGGCCAATCGGGCTCGGGCGGTGCCCCGGAGGATGCGACCACCTTGATCCCGTCGCGCGGCATGGCCCCTGCATCGACATCGGTCGAATGCTCGACGAGGCGCTCGTTGTAGTAGATGAAGAGTCGCGACGGGGTGAACTCGGCCAGGTCCTGGCGGCGCTGGTCGAACTCGATCGCACCCGCGATCGCCTGCGCGGTGCAGCTCCCCAGCTCACCCTGGTCGTACACCGGCGGGCACGCCGGTCGCAGGTCGACACGCGCCGGCAGCTCGCTGGTAACTCCCGCGGGCACGCTGTAGCGATGATCACGCTGGTCCGGGAGATCGGGAACCCAGCCGTAGCCCTTGACCTTTCGGGGCCTGGTCATTGCGTCGTACTGTAAGCCCCCGACATGGTCCCCAAGCACACCCAGCGGCATCCGTTCCGGGCGCTCGTGGTGCCCTTCGCGATCCTGCTGTCGCTGCTGGTCTACGGAACCGTCGGGTACATGGCGCTCGAGCATTTCACGGTTCTCGACGCCTTCTACATGACCGTCAGCACCATATCGACCGTCGGGTTCGGCGAGATCCATCCCCTGGACACCGCGGGACGGGCATTCACCATCACGGTGATCGTCATGGGGGTGGCCGGCTTTCTCTACACTTTCGGCGTCCTGATCGAGTCGGTGTCCGCGGGGCGCTGGCAGGCTCATCGGAGGTACCGGCGGATGGAGGCCCAGCTCGAGGCGCTGACCGGTCACGTGATCGTCTGCGGTTACGGTCGCACGGGCGAGCAGGTCGTGCGCGAGCTGGAGCAGGCCGAGCAGCCCTACGTGGTTGTCGAGATCAATGAGCTGCCGCTGGAATTCCTCCGCCGTGATCGGCGTCTCCACGTCGTGGGTGACGCGGCGTCCGATGACGTGCTCAAGCTTGCCGGGATCGACCGGGCTGTGGCCCTGGTCACCGCGGTCGACAGCGACGAGCGCAATGTCTACATCGTCCTGACCGCCCGGGCCATCAACCCGGAGCTATTCATCGTCGCGCGGGCCGGCTACCGCGACTCCGACGCCAAGCTCCACCGGGCCGGCGCCGACCGCGTCGTCAGCCCCTACACCCTGAGCGGTCGCAGGATGGCGGCGCTGGCGCTGCAGCCCGCGGTGGTCGATGTCCTGGACGTCGTCATGACCGGCGGCAGCGCCGCGATGGCGATAGAGGAACTGCTCGTCCCGGACCGCGCCACCCCTGGCCTCACGCCGGGCGTCCTGCGGCGGTCCGGCGCCGTGCTCCTGGCGGTGTGCGAGCCCGACGGCGCTATGGACGTCGGGCCGGGCGACAGCCGGGTGCTCAACGCCGGGGACCTGGTGATCGCGATGGGCACCCGCGACCAGCTTGGGGCGCTTGCCTCCGCGATGCTGCCCACCTGATCTCGAGCGCCCTCAGCGAATCGGCGGCACCGATACCCCGAACCCGACGAGGTTGATGGACACCGCAAGAGAGATCTCCGGCGACGATCCAGCCGTAGTGCAGCCGGCCGGGACCACGCGCAACTCCACTCATGGTTCGAAAGTAATGGCTTTCAGCCATCAAATGTTCCCCGTCGCCTGTGCGCTAATGCCTAGCCCGGGACCCCTCGTTCAAGCTACTCTCATGTCACATGTCGGTGATCAGCCCACCCGGCCGAGAGCGGCGGCCCTGACGCTGCGGGTACGCGTCGGTTGTGAATTCGTCTTCGAGAGCGGCGCCCCTTCCCCGTCTGTCATCCAGGTCCAACCTCACCCAGACTCCGCGCACGAGCTGGTCGACGAGGGCTGGGCGTCCGAACCTTCGATCCCGATGCGCGAGTACGCGGACGGCTTCAGGAACCGCTGCCAGCGGGTCGTTCTCCCCGCCGGCAGGGCTCGGTTGCGCTACTCAGCGGAGGTCGAGGTCGGCGACGACCCGGACGCGGTGGCCCCCGGCGCCAGGCAGGTGCCTTCGGACGAACTTCCCAACGAAGCCCTCGAGTACCTGCTCCCCAGCCGATATTGCCTGCCGGACCGTCTCGGCGGCGTCGCCATTGACAACTTCAGCCGGTTCGAACCCGGTTGGTCACAGGTCGAGGCGATATCGCACTGGGTGCACGAGCACATCGTCTACACCCTCGGCTCGACCGACTCGCTGTCGGACGCGGCGGACGTCTATGTGCAGCGGCAGGGCGTCTGTCGGGACTATGCCCACCTCGCCATCAGCTTTTGCCGTGCCCTCAACTACCCGGCGCGGTACGCATGCGGCTACATCCCGCTGATGGGCCGACCCCTTCCGGAGGAGGGCGTGGACTTCGCGGCCTGGATGGAGGTGTACCTCGGGCAGGCCTGGTACACGTTCGATCCTCGCAACGACGTGCGGCTCGCGGGCCGTGTGCTGATCGGGCGCGGCCGTGACGCCGTTGACGTGGCCATGGTCACCAGCGAGGGCGCGCCCCGCCTGGACTCGATGACGGTTTGGGCGGACGCCTGAGGTGATAGACCCGCAGTCGATCGACCCGAAGTCCGTTGACTGGACGCAGGTTACGCATTCGTCCTACCTGATCCACCAGCGCATGCAGTACGACTACCCGGAGCCGATCGACGAGCTCAAGCATCACCTGGTGGTGTTCCCACCGAGGAACCACGGGGACCAGCGGCGCCTGACCTACCAGCTCGACGTTTCGAGCGCCGACCACGAGATGACCACGCGTCGCGACGCCTTCGGCAACCTGGTGGTGGACCTCTCGGTGCCCAGGGTGGAGCGGAAGATCAACTTCGAGGCCTGGATGCTCGTCGAGCGACGAGCAACATCCATGCCCCACCGGGTGCGCGGCGCCTGGTTGGGCGACCGCCGCCTGCTGGACCCTTCGCCACTGACGATGCCCGACGAGGCGCTCCGCGAGACCGCCCACGACCTGGCGGCGACCGGCGCCGATCGATTGGAGCTGGCCGAGCGGATCAGCAGGTGGGTCCACGGCGCCGTCGCCTACGAGCACGGCATCACCAACGTCAGGACGGGCGCCTCCGAGGCCTATACCCTGCGCCGGGGTGTGTGCCAGGACTACGCCCACATCATGATCGCGCTCTGCCGCCTCTGCGGTATCCCCGCTCGCTACGTCTCCGGCCACCTCGTGGGCGATGGGCCGATGCATGCGTGGGTGGAGGTGCTACTGCCATCGGTTCGTCACCCTGGCGAAGCGATCGCGTGGCCGTTTGACCCCACCCACGACCGGGTGGTCTCGATGAACTACCTGACCGTGGCGGTGGGCCGCGACTACTCGGACGTCTCCCCCACCCGCGGCACCTACCGGGCCGCGGCCGGCGGCTCGCTCTCGAGCCACGAATGCGTCAGCCTCACCACCGTGCAGTACGGGCTTCCGGTCGGCTCTTGGTGACACCGCAGGCTGAGGAGCTCAGGGTCATGCTCGTGGACGACCACGAGGTGGTTCGCGACGGCGTCAAGAGCCTGCTCGAGGCTGCGGGCGGGATCCTGGTCGTGGCCGAGGCTGCCAGCGTCAGGGAGGCGATCGCGAACGCGGACCGGTCATTTCCCGACGTCATCGTCATGGACGTGCGGCTCGCCGACGGCAGCGGTATCGAGGCCACCCGTGAGATCCGTTCGCGCCGTCCCGGCACCGCCGTGATCATGCTCACCTCGTTCGCGGACGACGATGCATTGTTCGCCTCGATCATGGCGGGCGCCGCGGGTTACGTCCTGAAGCAGATCAGGGGTGACGACCTGGTACGGGCCATCCGCGCAGTCGGGCGCGGCGAGAGCCTGCTGGACCCGGCCGTGACCGGCAGCGTCCTCGCCCGCCTACGCAAGGGCAAACACATGTTGGATGACGAGAAGCTCTCCCGGCTCTCCGCGCAGGAGGAGCGCATCCTCGGCCTGGTCGCCGACGGTCGCACGAACCGGGAGATCGGGGATGAGATGCACCTGGCCGAGAAGACCGTCAAGAACTACATGTCAAGTGTGCTCAACAAGCTCGAGGTCGCGCGTCGCGCGGAAGCCGCGGCCTACCTCGCGACCCACCGGCGTCTTCCCGGCACCTGAACGACGGGGGCCGGAGGTCCCTTCGATGTGAGGCCCTTCGGTCCTGAACCCGGTGTCCGTTCCCGAGGACGATGAGATCAACGAATTGATCAAACAAGTCCACAGGAGGTTACCCACACCATGACCAGAGGTATGCGCATTCGAGTCTTCGTTCTCCAGGCCGGCCTGATCGGGATCTTTGCATTCGGATCGGTGCTTGCACTCGCAATGGGCTCGTTCATCCACGGGATGATCACGGACCAGCTCACAACCCAGCAGATCTACTTCCCCGCGGCGGGCAGCAAGGCCCTCCCGGCCGCCGAGTTCCCCGACCTTCAGCAGTACGGCGGCCAGCAGGTCAATGACGGCGTCAAGGCCCAGGCATATGCCAACGGCTTTATCGGGCGCCACCTCCAGAGCGTTGCCGGGGGCCTGACATACGCCCAGGTCAGCGCCAAGGCACAGGCCGCCCCCACCGATACCAAGATCGCCGGCCAGGTCGCCACCATGTTCAAGGGCGAGACCCTGCGCGGCCTGCTGCTCAACACCTACGGGTGGTGGACAGCCGGGACCTACGCCACCTACGCCGGGATTGGCCTGGCAGTGGCGACAGGAGCGATCCTGCTGGCGCTGTTGGTCGAGATCTTCCTGGCCGTGAAGGCCGGTGAGACCGCCAAGACCGTCGTGGCACCGGCCACCAGGCTGGCTCGCCAGGTCTAACGACCCGCGTACCTCAGGAAGGGCGGCCCGCAAGGGCCGCCCTTTTTTCTGTGGTGCGCGTCGGCACAGCAATCGCGGTTGCTGAATTTGTTATGGGCCCCGGAGCAGGCTCGGCAACGAATGATTACGCATGTACCGGGCCGGACCAGCCAGACGACCAGCCGGGACGCCCAGGACTTCACTCGACCAGTCCACCTCGTGGACCTCGACCAGGAGTCCGAGGCGCTGTTGCTTGAGGCTGCCGGGAACCCCAGCCACCGCGCCGCCAAGACCCTGTCGAAGGACCCGTCGATGGCCGTTACGATCCTGGCCATGACGGCGGGCACCGAGGTCAGGGACCACCGCGCCCACGGGTCGGCGATCCTGCAGACGCTGCGAGGGCAGGTCACCGTATCACTGACCGACACCGAGCTCCAGCTTCAACCCGGTCAGCTCGTGGCACTGGCCCGGCAGGTACCACACTGGCTCAGGGCCGATGTCGACAGCGTCGCCCTTCTCGTTGTAACCGCCGATCCCACTTGAGGTCAATGAAATGACGAATGAGGTCCAGGTTCCCGTCGTTACCGAACGCGCGGTCGTCGAGACCAGCGTGGTCGAGCCGGCAACCCACAATTTTCGCGCCGTCCAGGCGATCTGGCTGGTGACCAGTGTCATCACGACGTTGATCGCCATAAGGTTCGTCCTAAAGGTCCTGGGCGCATCCCTGCAATCAGGATTTGTGACGCTGCTCTACAGCCTGACCGACGGCCTCGTGGGCCCCTTCCAGGCGATATTCCCACGGGCCTCAAGCCAGGGATCCACTGTCGACATGGCCGCGCTTGTGGCGATCGTGATCTACGCGCTCGTCGGCCTCGGGCTCGTGTCGGCCACCAAACTGCTGACCACACCGCGCGGAGCCCGCTCGGTCAGCTAATCACCGCGCCCCGGTCCTGAGCGACCTTCAGGGCCTCGCTGCGAGGTTTGGCCACACTTCCAGGCCGTCACTGCGGCACACCGCTGCACAGCTGCGTCATCGAAGACCAGCAGGTTTCTCAGAGGGACTGCCGCTCTCCCGACCCCGGCCAATGAGACGGGGCGCGTGCGCTGACCGGTTGGGCCAGGTCCTCATGCGCCGATGGGCCCATCAACCACGGGCCTGGTGGCCCTAATCGGGGCCTTCGCTCGCGGCGAGACTTGGAGAAGAGGTGGTGATTTTCATGACAAAAGCCAAAGAGGTAATCGAGCAGCCCACGGAATCGTGGGCGGTTTGTGCCGCAGTGACGGCGGCCGTCCCGCGGCTGGACCGGCCGCAGGCCCCGCGCGGGCCGGCGATGCCGGTGCGGTCGCAGTATCCAACTCGGCTGAGCCGTTTCGCAGTGGTGGCGGGCGAAAGGTAATTGCGTCGCCCGACACCCGGAGGTCGCGAGGTCAGGCCGTCTTCGACGCCCTGGCTGCTGCCGAGTTGGTCGCAGCGACCGGCTTCAGGGTCTCGGCCAGGCTGACCAGGTAGTCCTTCTGCAGCTCGAGGACATTGCCGGTGAAGGCGAAGCTCCTCTCGATGAACTGCTTGGGGTCATAGTCCACTGGCAGCGATGCCGGCATCGGGAGCATCGAGCCCGCCGAGCGGCTGAAAGTAGCGGCCAGCTGGAGGCTGGCGGCCTGGAATTGCTTGATGCCGTCCAGGACCTGGGCCTGGACCTTGTCGGTGGCTTCGGTGTAGGTGGTCATTGGTTTACCTCTGATGGGCTTCAGGACAGGGTGTCCGCTTCCTCCATCATGCTAAGTATACCAAGCGGTTGCTATGGATATCAAGGGCCGAACTCGCCGGCCACCTACCTGCCGAGCAGACCCCTGTAAACCCGGATCAATGTCTCCTTCTGCTCCGTGCTGAGGTCCCCATCGAGGCGAATCGCGACCTCGACGTCGTTCACCTGGTCGGCGCCCTCGCCGTCGAGAAGTCCAGCCCTCGCATACATCGTCTGTGCCGAGAGCTTGAGAGCGTCGGCAATGCCCTTGAGCACCTCAGCGGATGGCTTGTAGAGGCCTCGCTCGACCTGGCTGAGGTATGGATTGGAAACCTGCGCCAGATCAGCGAGCTGGCGCAGCGAGAGGTTGGCCAGCTGTCGCTGGGCCCTGATGAACTCCCCGAGCGTCGTCCATTGGTCGCTCTGCCGGCCCTTCATGTGGTCAGCATAACGCCCGCTTGGGATACCAATTGAAAAGCACAGCGGGAGATGGTGGCTGGACCGGCTGGACTGGGCGAAAACCCGCCGTCTAATCTTCGGCGGCCACCGACTCCCTTCCACGCGCCGCCAGTTCGTCGACAACAGTCGGGTCGGCGAGGGTTGTGGTGTCGCCGAGACCCCGGTTTTCCGCAACGTCCCGCAGGAGTCGACGCATGATCTTCCCGGAGCGCGTCTTGGGTAGCTCCGGCGTGAAAACGATGTTGGCCGGCGCTGCGAACTTGCCGATCTTCTGGGCAACATGGTTGCGCAGTTCGGCGAGCTTCTCCGGGGTGCCTTCGCGTCCGCCCTTGAGCGTCACGTAGGCCACGATCGCCTGGCCGGTCTGGGCGTCGCTTCGGCCGCAAACAGCCGCCTCGGCAACGTCGGGATGGTCAACCAGCGCGCTCTCGACCTCCGTGGTGGAGATCCGGTGACCAGAGACATTCATGACGTCGTCGATCCGGCCCATGAGCCAGAAGTCGCCGTCCGCGTCGACCCGGCAGCCGTCGCCGACAAGGTAGACGCCCTCGTACTTCGACCAATAGGTGTCCACGAACCGCTGATGGTCCTTGTAGATCCCGCGGAGCATCGCCGGCCATGGCCTGCGGATGACGAGGTAGCCCCCAGCCCCGGGCGCCACTTCGTTGCCGGCCTCGTCGAAAACGGCGGCGTCGATCGTTGGGAAGGGGCGCGTCGCCGACCCGGGCTTCAGGGTGGTCAGTCCCGGCAGCGGGGCGATCAGGATCATGCCGGTCTCGGTTTGCCACCACGTGTCGACGACAGGTGTGATCCCGCTGCCGATGCGGTCGCGGTACCAGATCCAGGCTTCGGGGTTGATTGGCTCGCCGACGGTGCCAAGCACCCTGAGCGAGCTGAGGTCGTGCTTGTCGGCATGGCCGTGCCCCCATTTCATGTGGGTGCGTATGGCGGTCGGGGCGCAGTACAGAATGTCCACCTTGTAGCGCTCGACAATGTCCCACCAGCGGTCCTTGTCTGGGAAGTCGGGCGTGCCCTCGTAGAGCACCCCCGTCGTGCCGTTGCACAGGGGCCCATACACGATGTAGCTGTGGCCGGTGACCCAGCCAACATCCGCCGCGCACCAGTACACCGATTCGGGCTTGATGTCGAAGACGTAGTGATGTGTGCTGCTGACCCCGACGAGGTAGCCACCTGTCGTGTGCACGATGCCCTTGGGCTTGGCAGTGGTGCCACTGGTGTACAGCAGGAAGAGCAGGTCCTCGGACTCCATCGGCTCGCACGGGCAGGATGCGGGGTCCCCGCTGAGACCAGCGCAGAGTTTCTGCCAGTACACGTCACGTCCGTCGGCCATTTCGACCTCAACACCGGTGCGGCGGTAGACAACCGACCTCTTCACTGACGGCGACTGCGCCATGGCCTCGATGGCTGTGGTCATCAGGGGGACCGGCTTGCCGCGACGGAGACCCTCATCCTGGGTGATGAGCACCTCGCACTCCATCCCGTTGAGGCGGTCGGCCAGGGCATCGGCGCTGAACCCGCCGAAAACCACGGTGTGCGGCGCGCCGAGCCGCGCGCAGGCCAGCATGGCGATCGGCAGTTCCGGCACCATGCCCATGTAGATGCCAACAGGGGTGCCCTTCTTCACCCCGAGCTTCTTGAGGCCGTTCGCAAAGCGCACCACGTCATGCTGAAGGTCGGCAAAGGTGATTCGCCGCCGCTCGCCGGCCGGCTCGCCTTCCCAGAAGTAGGCAACCTTGTCGCCTCTCCCCTGCTCAACGTGACGATCGACGCAGTTGTAGCAGACGTTGAGCTTGCCCCCGAGGAACCACCTGGCGTCTGGCGGGTTCCACTCCAGCAGGTCCCCGAATGGCTCGATCCACGTGACGCGTTCGGTGGCTTCCGTGCGCCAGAACTCATCATGGTCCCGCTCGTAGATCCCTGGCTGGGCATTGGCTTCCTGCGCCGTTTTTGGATCTGGCGGGTACCGCCGGAACTCTTCGAAACTCGTCTCGATCGCGGGCATGGTCAGGGTGTCTGCGCACATGTTGTTGTCCCCTTTAAAGTGGTGGTGGTTGGGTCGTCGCGCAGGACCGGTGCTAGGCGTGCGCCTCTGCCAGCTTGACCGCCGGCACGGACTCGGGAATGTCGCCCCAGAGCGGGCTGCCAACGGGCAGGACCGGGTGAGACGACATGCCGTTTACCACGCCGGCTGCCGACGTGTACCAGGCGACCGCCGCTGTGACGAGGCCCATGTAGCCACCGAGCGCGACGAGGCCGGAGCCGGCGGCGTTGTGGTTGAAGTTCCCGACGAACAACAGGATCTCGGTTACCTCCAACGTCAGGAAGACCGCGAACACCGCGAGGTTGACGCGGCTCGCCCACATCAGCATGTAGGTGTTGAAGATCGCAAACGCCAGCAGGATCCACGCGAGCGAGGGGGCGACGTCAGCTGCGACCACCTTGCCCTGGAGGACCAGGATCACGAACGCGGACAATCCCATCCAGAACGCGCCATACGTCGAGAACGCTGTGGCCCCGAAGACGTTCTTGTTACGAAACTCGAGCATCCCGGCGGCAAACTGGGCCAGGCCGCCGTAGAAGAGGCCGAAGCCTAGGAATGCAACCAGGGGCACCGTGCCCCCGCCGAACGCGTTGTGGGCGCTCAGCAGGAACGTGGTGAGGGCAAAGGCTCCAAGACCCAGGGGCGCCGGGTCTGCGAAGTGCTTGGTGTCCTCAGCCATAACTAAGTGACCGTCACGATGGTGGCCATCCCCTGCTTGAAATGGGTGGGGATGTTGCATGTGAAGAGGTACCTGCCTGGTGTCGACAGGTCGATGGTGCGGGTCTGGGAATTGCCCACCGCGATGTTGTCGCCATCGCTGGTCTTGGCGATGCTGGCGTCCTCTTCCTTGATTGCGCCGGCATCATCGACGGGGTATCCGGCGATGGCCTTGTCGGCCTTGAAGACGAGCAACTCGTGCTCAATTCCGCCGCCGTTGACGATCTTGAAACTGACCTGCCCGGCCTTGATGGAAGACTGCACGGCCACTTTCCATTCGCTCAGGGTGATCATCTGGTCCCCGGAGGCCGGGGCGATGGTCGGGTTATTGGCCGGTGCGGCCGCGGTCGTTCCACAGCCTGCAAGGCCCGCGATCAGTGCCAGGAGGGCGCCGCCGCTGAGGATCCTTCTCAGATACCTCGGGGTTGATGTTCGTCGATTGCTGTTGGGGTTCACCAGGGTTCCTCCGAAAGGTCCCTCTGGTGTTCAGAGCGACCGGGTGGTAGAGCAGGGAGTCAGCATTTTCAGGTCCACTCCGAGTCATAAGCCGAGTCACAGAACAAGGTCAGCAACAGGGTTGCCCCTCAGCCTGCGGGGCCCAGGCGCACAGGTTCAGGGCCAGAGGTCCTGAAGCCACAGGGACCTTCGCCGGAAGTCTCCGCAAGCATCCACTGCGCTGTTGCCACCTCTGTTGGGTGGGGCTTCATCGCAGCGTAGTAACTCTTGATGCTCGCCACCGAGCCGGGGCACCCCGGCCGTAAGACAGTCGAACCCGGCTCGGCACCCGGTTGGGTGGTCCAGGTGCCGGCCGAGCGCATCCGAGCGTACGGGACCATCGTTCGCCCCCTCGCGGCGCGTGCCGATGCGCCCGCCTGGTTCCGGCGAGGCATGATCCTGTTTTCGGCCTGGGTGATCCTCGGCGCTTACTCCGATACGTGGGCCCACCATCATTTCCTGTTGACCTCGGTGGTCACGCCGTTTCATGCGGTGGTCTTTGGCGGACTGTCGTGCGAGGGCGCTTTTGTGGCGTGGGGCCTATGGCGCCTGGGCGCGCGACCGCGTGCGTGGCAACAGGCCATCCCCCGGGGCTACGGCCTGGCGGTGGCCGGGTGCGCCCTGGCGCTGGTCGGCGCCCCACTCGACCTTTGCTGGCATCTCCTTTTCGGGATCGACCAGGGCTTCGGATCGGTGACCAGCCCGACGCATATTTTAATCGGTTGCAGCACCGGTCTGATGACGACCGGCCCGCTGCGCAGTGCCTGGGGTGGGCGCGTCGCGAGGGCTCCCTGGTCGGCGCTCCTGTCGGCGACGCTGGCCTTCTCCATGCTCTTCTTCTTCGATGAGGCCACCCACCCGCTGCTCGCCCCGTGGGCCGCGAACTTCTACCCCCGGATGATGCTGCCGGACACCGCCCAGCAGCTGGGAACCATCGAGATCGTGCTCTGGGCGATCCTCATCAGCGCCTGCATCCTGCCCCTTCTCCTGCGCTTCGACCTGCCGTTCGGAGCTTTCACATGTCTGCTCGGCGTAACCGGCGTGCTGACCACGCTGATCGTCGCACCCCAACCGCTGATCGTCGTCGGACCCATCGGCGGGCTTGTCGCGGACGAGCTGTACCGCGCCCTCAAACCTTCGCGGACCCGCGCGGTCCAACTCCGGGTCTTTGCGCTGGTCGTGCCGATGACCATGGTCGCCATCTATTTCCTCATCCTGGCGGCGGCCGGGGGGACCTGGTGGCCGGTGAACGTATGGGCCGGGTGCTAACCGCCGCGGGCATCACAGGCGGACTGGTGAGCGTCCTGGTCCTGCCGGGATCGCGCCGAACGTGACCGACGCCCCCGGCCGTTGCTGAAATTGTTACGGCCCGCCCGACAGGCTGGATTGGACCGACCGTCACAGTTGGAGTCATCGTGCTCCAGGGAGGCCGACCATGACCTCGATCCTCGAGGTGCCGAAACCGACCCCAACCCCCATTCCGAGCCCATTGCAGGCGGCTCCCGCATCCAGGATCTTCGACCATCGCGTGGCGGTGGTCACGGGCGGCGCGCGCGGCATCGGCTGGGCGATCACCCAAGCGCTTGCGGCGGCCGGCGCCCACGTGGCGGCCGGCTACCACCATGATCGCGGCGCCGCCGAAAAATTGATGGAAGAGGTGACGCGCGCCGGCGGCTCGATGTCGATCCACTCCGGCAACGTCGGTGAGCCCGCTGACTGTCAGCGAGTCGTGGACGAGGTCCTGGCCGCCAACGGTCGCATCGACTTCCTGGTCAACAACGCCGGGGTTACGGTCGATAAGACCGTGAGGCGAATGACCACTGATGACTGGCACGCGGTCCTTCGGATCAACCTCTCCGGCCCGTTCTACATGACCAAGGCAGTCCTTGAGCACATGATCGACCGTGGTTCCGGGCGCATCGTCAACATCAGCTCCGTGATCGGCCAGACCGGCAGCATCGGTCAGGCCAACTACGCCGCCTCGAAGTCGGGGCTCTTCGGGTTCTCGCAGAGCCTGGCTCTGGAGATGGCGCGCAAGGGGATCACCGTCAACTGTGTCGCCCCCGGCTACATCGAGACCGAAATGGTCGCAGCGGTGCCCGCGGATGTCCTGGGCAAGCTCGTCGCGAAGATCCCGGTCGGTCGACTGGGTCAGGGCAGCGAGGTGGCCCGGGTGGTGAAATTCCTGCTGGAGGACGAGTCAAGCTACATCACCGGCGCCGTCTACACCGTGAACGGCGGCCTGGAGATGTAGCCAGGGCCACCTATCGGCCGAGTGGGAGCTCTTTCAACAAGGTCTCGACGCGCCTGCCGATCTCATCGCGTGTCCGCCGCACCTCCGCGATAGGCCGACCCTTTGGGTCTGGGAGGTCCCAGTCGATGTAGCGCTTGCCCGGGATGTACGGACACTCGTCGCCGCAGCCCATCGTCACCACAACGTCGGCCCAATGCCCGAGCTCATCAGTGAGCTGCTGCGGTTTGATGCCTGCGATCTCGATGCCCACCTCCCGCATCGCGGCGGCCACCTCCGGGTGGACCCGGTCACCCGGGGTCGTGCCCGCCGACCTGGCGACATGTGCGCCACCGGCTGCGCGCTCGAACAGCGCCCGGCTCATCTGCGAGCGTCCCGCATTGTGCAGGCACACGAACAGCACCCTGGCCATCGCGCGGTGATCCGGGCTCAGCGCCTGGGCTTGGTCGCCCGGATGGCGGCGCTGGCGATCTTGCCCGCGAACGGCTCTGGCGCGAACTCGCGCGAAACCTCGATGTCGACCGCGTCGAAGCCCACCTCCACCAGCAGCCGGCGGTAGTCCTCCACCGGGATCGTTCCCGCAATGCAGCCGGCCCACGAGTCCAGCTCCCTTTTGATCGGGGCCGGAAGGGCACTGATCTCCACCATGTCGGACACGGCCAGCCGCCCACCCGGGCCGAGCACGCGGTAGGCCTCTGCGAGCACCGCTCGCTTATCTTCTGCCAGGTTGATCACGCAGTTGGAAATCACGACGTCAACGCTGTTCTCGGCCAGCGGGATCTCTTCGATTTGCCCCTTCAGGAAGGTCGCGTTGCCGACTCCCGCCCGTTCCTTGTTCTGGTTGGCGACGGCCAGCATTTCATCGGTCATGTCGAGCCCATAAGCGTGCCCGCCAGGGGCGACACGCCGCGCCGACAGGAGCACGTCGAGGCCCGCGCCGCTGCCGAGGTCCAGGACCTTCTGGCCTGGCCTCAGGTCCGCGAGTAGGAGCGGGTTGCCGCACCCGAGGCTGACCCGGGGATCCATGCCGACCTCGGCGGCAAGATCGACGGAATAGTTGCCGCCGCTGTCTACCGAGCCTTCGGATGGACCACAACACTCAGGGCCACAGCACGAGGCGTCGCCGCCGACCATCTGGAGCGCCGCCGCGGCATATCGCTCGCGGACGGCTTCTTGGATCTCGGTCATGAATGGGCCTCCCAAGGCATTGACGAACTTCAATGAGATCATAGCATTGAGACATCGATGACCATCTATGCCAGTGCTATGATGCTGTCGTGCAGGTGACCCTCCCAGTCCGTCAGCGCGGCAACTGCTGCGATGTCAACCTGGGCCTCAAGCCGGCGGCGGTCGATGCGGCGGTGGACGTACTCAAGGTCCTGGCCGACCCGGCCCGCCTGCAGATGCTCGCGGCGCTCCGCGAGGCGAGCGCCCCGATCTGTGTTTGCGACTTCACCGCCGCCCTGGGCTTGTCCCAGCCGACAATCTCGCACCATATGGGCAAACTCCGGCGGGCAGGCCTCGTCAAGGTCACCCGGAGAGGGGTCTGGTCTTTCTACGAGCTGGACGCCGGGGCCCCAGCTGCCGTGCTGGATCTCCTCGCCCAGGCCGTGGCCCTCGGATCCGCATCATCGTCTTGATTCAGACCGCCTTCCTACCGTCTCGATAGCCGTCAACCTCGGCGACGTCCTCGCACTCCGCGCATATCGCGCGGAACGATGGGAACTGCCCACCGCATGAGGCGCACTCCGTCAGGTACAGGTCCACCTCTGGGGCAGGAACTGGCTCCGTGACAGGCGTGTCGGAGGAGACCCATGGGTGGGCGGCCGGCCTGACGGCCTGGGCGGCGGATGGTTGCTGGTACGACATGGGAACCTCGCTTTGGTCGTCCCGAGCCCAGCGCGGGCGGATGACCTCATTTTCCCCAGGGCTCTGGGGGTTGATCTCAGCATCAGCCCGCTGGCCCGGTGTGCAATAGGGTCGTAGTGCCCGAGTGCGGCGGGGCTTCCTGCGCCGCACCCGCCGCGGACCTGTCCGGGGGGCGCTGGTGGCCGCCACGGTGCGCGCACCGCAGCGGCCCGACCGTGACTTATGTCTGACTCAGGCGATCGCGCCCGTCACTGCAGGTAGCAGGTGCTCCGTCCTGGACCCCCCCGGGGTGAGGACCACCTTCAGCGCCCCTGTCTCGCCCGCCCGTGCGAACGTGTCGTACGCGGCGACCATGTCGTCCAGCCCGAAGCGCTGAGTCACCAGCGCGCTGGTCGGCAGCTGACCGCCCGCGAGGAGTCGAATCAACGTGGGCGTCGAGTAGGTGTCGACGAGGCCCATCGTGATGGTCACATCGCGAATCCACAGCTTCTCCAGGTGGAGGGTCGCGGATTTGCCATGGACACCGATATTCGCAACCCGGCCGCCTGGACGGATGAGGTCGGTCGCGAGCTCGAAGGTCTCCGGGAGCCCGACGGCCTCCATTGCCACGTCGGCGCCTAGCCCTCCGGTAAGGGTGCGGATCACGGACAGGGCGTCCGAGCGGGTGGTGTTGACGACGACGTCCGCGCCGAATTTCTTGGCGGCCTCGAGCCGAGCATCCACAAGGTCGATTGCGACAATGTGCGCGGGGCTGAAAAGCCTGGCAGTCATGACCGCCGCCAACCCGATCGGGCCGGCGCCAACGATTGCCACGACGTCACCAGGTGAGACCTGGCCGCTCAGCACGCCGACCTCGTAACTCGTCGGCAGGATGTCCGCGAGCATCAGCATGTCCTCATCGCTCACGCCCGGGGGCACCGGGTACGTGGACGTGTCCGCGAAGGGAACGCGGACAAATTCGGCCTGCGTGCCGTCAATGACGTGACCCAGTATCCAGCCTCCTCCGCCCAGGCATTGACCGTATCGGCCTTCGCGGCAGAAGCGGCACGCCCCGCAAGCGGTTATGCACGAAACCAGGACGCGATCCCCTGCCCGGACATTCTTCACCGCCGAACCGACGGACTCCACGGTGCCCACGGCTTCGTGGCCCAGGATGCGGCCGTCGGTAACTGCCGGCACATCACCTTTGAGAATGTGGAGGTCGGTGCCGCAGATGGTGGTTGCGTCGACGCGGACGATCGCGTCGGTGTCGGCTGAAATCCCCGGCTTCGGGACATCCTCCCAGGCCTTCTGCCCGGGGCCGTGATAAACAAGCGCCTTCATGTTGGGTCTCCTTTGAGAAGATGTGGCCGAGCGAGGTCGATGAACGACCGCTGAAACCCGGCCGAGCAAGTTGCAAGCGGCTTCATGCCGCGGAATGGGCGATCAGGACCGGGCCCTGGGCACCGTGCAGGACCGCCATCGATACGCTGCCGAGCGCCAACCGTCGCAGCGATCCTTCGCCGCGCGATCCCACCGCGAGTAGCGCCGGGGCGCAGTCCTCCGCCAGCGAGACCAGGGCGGGGGCCGATTCCCCACTCAGGACAGTTGTCTTGATCGAGATCTCGTAGACCTCAGCCAGTTCGTCGGCCATCCGTCGAACCAGCGTCTCGCCGGCGTGCATGGTCTCCGTAGGTACGGTCGCGGCCAGGGCATACGGGTTGATCACGATGGCCAGCGTTACCTCAGCGCCGGTCGCCTTACCGATTACAGCGGCACACGCAGCCGCTCCGCGCGAGCTCTCTGACCCGTCGTAGCCGACAAGGACCCGATCGGGCGGCCAGGCTTCGTCGCCACGACGGACGACGAGGACGGGGGCCGTGGAATGATTGACCACACCCTCGGAGACGCTGCCCAGTGCCAGCCGCTTGATCAAGCCGAGACCACGGCTGCCGGTGACCACGAGCTGGGCACCGATCGTGGTGGCGAGTCCGGCGATTTCCTCGGCCGCGACGCCCATCAACAGGTGCTCCCCGGCCACCGCGACGCCATCCCTGCGGAGCGCAGCGACCTGCGCGTGCAGGACCTCCGCGGCAGGCTCCGCGTAGACCGACTCAATGTCCGCGAGCGGAGCGCCGGCGGGGCCGAAGGCGGTGTTCAGCGGCATCCAGCTGTGCACGACGTGGACACCGACGTTCAGGCCACGCGCAAGATCGCCGGCGGCCAATGCGGCGGCCGCGCAATCGGGGGAACCTGAGATCGCCAGGAGGATTGGACCCGTACTGGGCGCACCTAGGGCTGTGGCGGCGGACCTGGCTTCGCGGGCGATGGTTGCTGGCATTTCTGATTTCCTCCGGCTCCGTGCGTGATGCACAGGCTTTCCCCCACCGTCGCGCACCCCAGACCCACTGGCTAGGGCCGATCGGCCGCCGCGCTCGGGACCCTCTCTACCTGAGCGGGGGCCCGCTGTAGCTCAGGGCTTGCGCCGGTTCGGTTGCGAACTTGGGGTACCGGTCATCGAGGCGGTTGTCCAGCGCATTCACGACAGTGACCACGCCCGGGACAGCACCCACCATCCGCACGGCCATCTCGCCCAGGCTCCACGACTCGACTTCCCCCTTGAGAAAGACCTTGCCCTCGCGGACCACGACAGTCACCGCTGCCGGGTCAATGGCGAGGGCGCCGGCGAGGATGTCCTCCGCCACCTCGCGATGGATCGCGGCGTCGTCACGGACAAAGCTCCGCAACAGGTCCCCGCGACTGACGATCCCCACCAGGCGCCGCTCCGAATCGAGCACAGGCATCGACTTGAGGTGGTTGACCATCATCCGCTGCGCGGCTTCATTGACAGAAGCGTCCGGGCCGACCGCCTCCACGTCCAGGGTCATCACCTGCGACGCCAGGGTGCCTTCGGCCTTGCGCAGCTGGTCGTCAAGCAACAGCCAGCGCTCGATCCGACCCGGGTGCCGCCCCTGCCATTGGACCTTCGCCAGCAGGTCCGCCTCCGACACGACGCCAACCACGCGCCGCTCGTCGTCGACGACCGGCACGAGGTCGATGTGGTGGCTCCTGAGCAACTGGGCCACAGATTTGAAGTCGGCGTTGGGGGTTACGGTCTCCACCCCGGTGGTCATCACTTCACTAACTCTCAATGTCATCCCTGCTCCTTCTGGTGACGATCCAGGTCACCCTTCATCGGTGTGCGTCTCCGTCACCTCCATTCAGCGTGCAGGGCCCGCGACCGCCGGGGTAAGGGTCCAAAGGCCCCTCAGACGGGGGCCCTGACCTCCCCGTCAGGCTGCCGGCGCATCCCGGCGCGAGTGATCGTCCGGGTCAGCCTCGATGCCGGCCTGGACCCGGACCGCGACGCGATCGAGGAAATCTTTGATCGTCGCCTCCGCGACCCGGCGCATGAGAGCTCGGTCCGAGACGGCGCCCACCCAACCCAGGGGAGGCCGGTAGGTCGCACTGATCGCCAGTTGGGCGCGATCATCCGCGAGTGAGCAGACCTCCAGCTGGCCCTCGAGCGATGGCAGCATGGACCGCTCGGCGACCGGACGCCAGGCGATGGGTATCGTCCAGGTGGCACCCTGTTGCCGGCCGTCAGAGACGGTCAGTGCCACCTCGCGGTCAATACGCCGCGGGCCCAGGTTGACGCCGACCTTCGACAGGACCTCGAGGCCACGATGGTTGCTGTCACCAACGATCGCGGGAAGCCAGGCCCGAGGCTGAAGGCTCAACACCGCTTTGACGGCCGTAGCCGGGCATGGGATTTCGAGGTAGTAGCGCACCAGCATGCGATCCACTCTGGGCCGCACGACGTTTCCGTCCAGTGCCAAAGGTCCCAAGATCGACGGGACCCCCCTCCGGGTACGGCTCGTCGGGCTTCTTGGGTACCCCCGCCGCCGCACATACTGGTGGGATGGTGGGCAGCAAGCAAGGACCAGAGCCTGGCTCGTCGGACGTCGTGCTCCGGGACGGGTCCACGATGCATGTCCGGCAGGTGGCCGCGCCCGACGAGGATGCCCTCGTCACCTTCCTTGAAGGGTTGTCGCCCGAGACGCTGCGCCTGCGTTTCTTCTCCGCCGGGATGGACGCGCGCACCATGGCCCGAACCATGATCGCGATCACCGGCAAGACCGGGGTCGGACTCGTGGCCACGGCTGGATCGGATGGCGGCATATTGGCCCATGCGGTCATGGCCGTCACAGCAGCCGGTCGCGCCGAGGTCGGGTTCGCTGTGGCCGACGATCATGCGACCCTGGGGCTGGGCACCGTGCTGCTCGGCCAGCTGGCCGAACTGGCCCCTGCGTTCGGTGTATCGATCTTCGAGGCCGTCGTGCTTCCCGAGAACCACCGGATGATCGGGGTCTTCAGGAAGAGCGGGTTCAGTGTCACGACCCGCCCGACGCCCGGGGAGATCGAGGTGGAGTTCCCCGTGGCTTTAAACGATGCCGCCCTCGTGCGCTTCTACGAACGCGAGCACATCGCCGCAATCGCCGCCATGCGGCGCCTGCTCTATCCGAGGTCCGTCGCGGTCATCGGGGCCTCGAACAACCGAGGACGGATTGCGGCCGAGGTCTTCCACAACATCGTGTCGACCGGGTTCCCAGGCCCCATCTACCCGGTGAACCCCAGCTCCGCCCAGGTCCAGTCCATCCCGGCCTACGGCTCCGTGCTCGATATCCATGGAGACGTGGACCTCGCCGTCGTCGTGGTCCCCGCAGCGGCGGTGATGGACGTCGTGCGGGACTGCGGGGCGAAGCGCGTGCACTCACTCGTCGTCATCTCCTCGGGGTTCGCCGAGACCGGGCCTGGTGGCGTGCGACTGCAGGAGGAGCTGGTGGATGAGGTGCGCCGGTACGGTATCCGATTGGTCGGCCCCAACTGCATGGGGATCATCAACACGGCGCCAGACGTGCTGTTGAATGCCACCTTTGTCCCCCGCTTTCCAAAGGCCGGCTCAATTGCCTTCATGTCTCAGAGCGGCGGACTCGGTCTTGCGATCATCGACGTCGCCTCGCGGCTCGGTTTGGGGCTCTCGTACTTCCTTTCGGTCGGGAACAAGGCCGACTTCTCCGGCAATGACCTGCTCGAGCTCTGCGAGGACGACCCCGCCACGGAACTGGTCCTGCTCTACCTCGAGAGTTTTGGGAACCCCCGCAAATTCGGCCGACTCGCCCGCCGGGTGAGCATGAAGAAGCCGATCGTCGCCGTGAAGGCCGGCCGGACCAGTGCGGGGATCCGTGCCGCGGGATCGCACACCGGGGCCTTGCTGGCCGCCTCCGACGTTGCGGTCGATGCATTGTTCCGTCAGTCAGGAGTGATACGTACCGAAACGCTGTCCGAAATGTTCGGAGTGGCCTCCCTGCTCAGCAACCAGCCCGTCCCGCGCGGCAACCGCGTCGTGGTCGTTACCAATGCCGGCGGTCTCGGTATCCTCTGCGCTGACGCGTGCGAGGCCGGTGGACTTGTCCTGGCCGAATTGCCGGGGGCGTTGCGCGAGCAACTTCTGCAGCTCCTGCCGCCGAACGCTTCAGCCGCGAACCCGATCGATATGACAGCGGCTGCTTCCGCCGAGCACTACGCCGCGTCGGTGGCCGCAATCGCGGACTCGGGTGTGACGGACTCGATCGTCGTGATCTTCGTTGCCCCCCTGGTGACTGACCCCACCGACGTCGCCCGGGCGCTTCGCGAAGTGGCCAGGGAACTCGATGAATCCATCACCCTCAGTGCCGTCTTCATGTCCGCGGAAGGGGTGCCGGCTGACGCCTCCGGGCAATCTCGCCACATTCCGTCCTTCGCCTTCCCGGAGGAGGCCGCCAGTGCCGTTGCGCTGGCTGTCGCCTATGGGGCCTGGCGGGCCGCGCCCAGGGGTCAGATTCCAACCCTGACCGGCATCAACCAGGACCTGGCCTCCGCCCTGCTTGCCGAGGCACTACTGGATCCGGGGTGGATGCCGATCGAAAAGGCGGCAGCGGTCCTGGCTGCCTATGGGATTCCGCTGTCGCCATGGCGGGTCGCCCGCAGCACCGCGGAGGTCGGCACGGTTGCCCGTGAGCTCCATGGCCGATTGGCTCTCAAGGCGATATCCTCGCGCCTGCTCCACAAGTCTGACGTCGGCGGCGTCCGACTCGACCTGGATGGGGCCGCCGCCGCTTCCGCGGAAGCCCAGAAACTGCAGGCCTCCCTAGGCTCCGACAACGAGCTGGCCTTCCTGGTACAGGAGATGGCGGACCCGGGTGTCGAGCTCCTGGTCGGGGTGGTCCACGACTCCCTCTTCGGGCCTCTGCTGGCCTGCGGGGCAGGCGGCACAATGGCGGAGCTTCTGGGTGACGTGCAGGTACGCCTGACCCCGGTGACTGATGTCGACGTCACTGAGATGCTGTCAGGGCTGCGCACATTCCGCTTGCTCCAGGGCTACCGTGGCCAGCCGGCGGCCAATATCGGCATGGTCGAGGACGTCCTCCTGCGGGTCGGTGCGATGGTGGAGAATCACCCCGAGATCGCCGAACTTGATCTCAATCCGTTGATTGCCGGCCCCGGCGGCGCCATGGTGGTCGACTGGAGAATGCGCGTGGCCACCTCATCGCCGCCGAGGCCGCTCGGCTCCCGCTAGGCCTGACCTCCCCGGGGCGTGCTCGAATAGCCCTCCGGCCCGGGCGGGTTGGGACGAACGGCCCTACGCGGGACAACCAGCTGCCGGGCAAGCTGGTACCAGGCCGATGCCATTCACATGCGAGGAGCCAACATGATCACG
Source organism: Chloroflexota bacterium (assembly GCA_034666405.1). Classification (GTDB taxonomy): domain Bacteria; phylum Chloroflexota; class Dormibacteria; order DASZGP01; family DASZGP01; genus JAXDLW01. Next base: position 29,381 of record JAXDLW010000028.1, read on the forward strand.
CGAGAATTGAGCCCCCCCCCAACCCGTCCCCCCGATGAGGATCACCTGATGGCCGTCCTGTCGCCTGCGAGAAGCGCCAATCGCCGCCCCAAGCCTGCCACTCGGCGCGCCGCGCCCTCGGCGCTGCCGTCCGACATTCACGCGACTCCCTCCCCAGCGGAAGGGGTGACCGGGGTCATCGGCGGCGCCAACCCCCTCGTCGGCCTGTCGCCCGTACAGGTTGCCGCAGCGGCCGGGCGTTGGGGTCGCCACATCCTCACCGACCCCGCGGTCGCATTGGACCACGGGCTCCGGCTGGCGCGCGACCTCGCGCGCATCGCCGCCGGGAGCTCTGAGCTCGCAGCCGATCCCAAGGATCGGCGGTTTGTCGATCCAACGTTCACTCGGAACCCGGTTTATCACCGTGTCATGCAGGCGTACCTGGCCTGGCGTGCGGAGTTGCTGGCCACGATTGACGACCTCCCGATGGACGAGAAGAGCGGCGATCGAGCACGGTTCGCGCTCTCGCTGGTCACCGAGGCCATGGCCCCAACGAACACGTTGCTGGGGAACCCGGCAGCAATGAAACGCGCACTCGAGACTGGTGGTGGCTCCTTGCTGAGGGGCGCCCGCAACCGCCTCAGCGATGTGCGCAGCAATGGTGGTATGCCGACCATCGTCGACTCCAGGCCGTTCCGCGTGGGCGAGACGGTGGCCGTGTCACCCGGCGCCGTGGTGTTCCGTAGCGACGTCCTGGAGCTCATCCAATATGCCCCGACGACGCCCACCATCGGTGCGCGCCCGACCCTGCTGATCCCGCCCCAGATCAACAAGTTCTACATCCTTGACCTCGCCCCGGGGCGCAGTTTCATCGAGCACGTGGTGGCCCAGGGCGTGCCCTTCTTCGCGATCAGCTGGCGCAACCCGACGGCCGACCAGCGCGACTGGGGCCTGGACACATACCTGGGCGCGATCCTCGAGGCCATCGATGTCACCCTTGCCATCAGCCGCAGTCGCGACCTGAACCTCCTGGCGATGTGCGCCGGCGGTCTGACCGGCGCATGCCTCCTCGGCCACCTCGCCCATATTGGAGACAAGCGCGTGCGGTCCGCCTCCCTGGTGGTGACGGCCATCGATATCTCGGTGCGCTCCCAGATCAACATCTTCGCCTCAGAACGTGCGGTGAAGGCGTCCATTCGGGGATCGCGCAAGAAGGGGATTCTGGAGGGCACCGAACTCGCCAAGGTCTTCGCCTGGATGCGCCCCAACGACCTCGTGTGGAACTACTGGGTGAGCAGCTATCTCATGGGTGAGCAGCCTGCGGCGTTTGACGTGCTGGCCTGGAACGTCGACAGCACCAACCTGCCGGCGAAACTCCACGAGGATTTCATGCACATGTTCCTCGAGAACCCGCTGGTTACCCCTGGCGCCATGACCGCGCTGGGCTCGCCGGTCGACCTCGGTGCGATCACCTGTGACCTGTACGCCGTGGGCGCGCTCACCGACCACCTCGTGCCGTGGCAGGGGGCCTACCAGGCGACGCAGTTGTTCGGGGGTTCGCGGCGCTTCGTACTCAGCTCGAGCGGCCACATCCAGGCCATCGTCAACCCTCCTGGGAACCCGAAGACCCGCTACTTCACCAATGACGACTATGTCGCCGACCCCGGGGAATGGCTGAAGGGCGCTTCCGAGAACGCCGGCAGTTGGTGGGACGACTGGGCAACCTGGACCATGGATCGCTCAGGTCCCGGGCGCCCTGCGCCACCGCGCCTCGGCAGCCGGGCGTTTCCCGTGCTGGAGCCCGCCCCAGGACGGTACGTGCGTGAGTAGCGCCGGATATCAGACGTCAGAGCGGGTCGTGATGATCGACGGGCTGCGCCTGAAGGTATCGATCGCGGGTCGGCGCGGCCCTGCGCCCCTGGTCTTGATCAGCGGGATCGGGGCGCCGCTGGAGTTGTGGGATCCCTTCAGACGCGCGCTGGGGGCTGAGACCGTCGCGATCGACGCGCCCGGGGTCGGAGGCTCGGACACGATGCGATTTCCCCGCACCATGTGGGGGATAGCGGGCCTGGTCGACGAGCTCCTCGACCGGCTGGGTTACGAGACTGTTGATGTCGTAGGCCTGTCGTGGGGAGGCGGCGTCGCCCAGCACCTGGCGTTACGTCGCAGAAGCCGGGTCCGGAAGCTCGTGCTGGCGTCGACCGGCTTTGGACTGTGGAGCATCCCTGGCGACCTGCGCGCACTCGCTCACCTGCTCACGCCGGCGCGCTACTTTTCCCAGGGCCATTTCCTGCGAGTCGCTCCCGCCATGTACGGCGGCGAGACCCGCCGGCACCCCGAGCGGCTGTCGGCCCAGGCCGCTGCGCGGTCAGCGCACCCGCCGAGCGCCGTCGGGTATATCCACCAACTGGCTGCCGCCTGGACCTGGGTGGCCCTGCCCCTGCTGCCGTTCATCCAGGCCGAGACGCTGGTCCTCTCAGGTGACGACGACCCCATCGTCCATGTCACGACCGCACGAGTCATGGCCGCGGCGCTGCCCCATGGACACCTGCATATCGCACCCGGCGGGGGCCATCTATTCATGGTCGACGAGGCCGCCGAGGCTGCGCGCGTCGTGTCCGGGTTCCTCGGCAAGCCCGGCCCGGGTTAACCCGAGCCGGACGCGTCGATGGCAGGCGCGTCCCGGAAGCGCGCGGGGCTCGCCATGAAGCGATCGTGGCAATGGTCTGAGCAGAAATAGACGGCGTGTCCTTCATGCTCGCCTCGCGCAGGTGCATGCGCGGTCTCGACCTGCATCCCACACACCGGGTCGAGGGCATAGCCCTGGCCACCACCAAGCTTCTCGCGGTTCCTGTACAGGTAGAGGATGCCGGCGAACACCACCAGGAACACCAGGTTCAGGAACGTCGTGTAGTTCCAGTGAAACGCGGGCTCGACAACCTGCAGTGGGCGGGCAGCCGGCACCAAACGAGCCCACTGAAACAGGTATTCGGTGATCAGCCCAGCGATTGACATCACAGTCCACATCAGGGCCACGAGCCGGAGCGTCAGCGCCCACCCGTAGAACTTGCGGTAGATCAGGACCAGGGGCAGCGAGATCAGGTCGGCGAAGATGAAGCTGACGACGCCTCCGAAGCTGATCCCGCCCTTCCAGAGCGCGGCTGCGAGCGGGACGTTGCCGATGGAGCAGACGAAGCTGATCACCGCGATGAACGGCCCGACCAGCACGTTCTCGAGCGACGTCCAGAACCCGTGGCCGCGGAAGAAGACGACGTTCCACGCGGTGTCGGGGATCACCACCGCCAGGAAGCCGGCGACGACATAACCAATGACCAGCTCACGCCGCAGCATGTTGAGGTCGGCCATGGTGTAGCTGGCAGCGTCGGCCCAGCCGGCGACCGAGCGGATCCGCTGCCGCCAGGGCATTCCTTCACGTTCCTCCCCCATGCCCGCATGCGCCTCGTGCCCGGACATCGCGCCCTGGCCGGCCTCGAGTCGTTCCCGGGCCGCGCGGATCAGCGCAGGCTTCAGGAGGAACCTCGCCAGGATCGCCAGCAGACCGATCATGATCGCGCCGCCGATGTACTCACTCAGCGCGAACTGCCAGCCCAGCAGGATCCACAGCACCAGACCCAGTTCGAGCACGAGGTTGGTCGAGGCGATCATGAAGACCATCGCCGCGGTGAAGTCCGCTCCCTTCTGGAACAGCGATTTGGCCATGGCGCTGGCCGCGTAAGAGCAGGAGGACGACACCATCCCGAAGACGCTGGCGCGCGCCAGGGTCCTGGGACTGTGGTCCCCCATGAGTCGACGCATGTCGTCGCGCGAGACAAATGCCTGGACCACCCCCGAGAGACCGAAGCCCAGGACCAGTGGCCAGAGCGTGTCCCAGAACATGAAGAAGGCCATCCGCAGGCTGCTGATCACGAGCTGCAGAACCTGCATCCCTCTTCCCTCCCCTACTTGAGGTCAGGCACGAGCAAAGCGCGCGACCGCCGCGACGAGCTCATCCACCTTGTCCATGTCGCCGCCGCGAACCGCGTCGACCACGCACCCCTTGACGTGGTCCTCGAGGAGCAGAAGGGCCACCTGGTCAAGTGCCGCCTTGATCGCGTTGACCTGCGTAAGGATGTCGATGCAGTACTTGTCCTCAGCGACCATCCGGGAAATGCCTCGAACCTGTCCCTCGATGCGGCCGAGCCGGGCCGCAAGCTTGTCCTTGTCATTCGCATAGCCGTGCTTCATGCCGCCAACCATACCACTAGGGGGTACTGGTATGGCACCTCTGGCTGGTGAACGATCCGAGGTCCGGTGCTAGGCGGCAGGCGTCCGAACGGCAGGCAGAGGTTCAAGGCTCACCACCGCATCGGCGGCGATGATGGCGGGGTCGCGCACCTCATCCCAGCGGACGAGCGCGATCCCGGCGAGGACGAGGACGCCCCCGACCAGCTGGATGACCTCCAACCTCTGGCCGACCAGGAGCCACGCGAAGGCGACCGCGGCAAGGACCTCTGTCAGGCCGAAGAACGACGCGAGCTTGCTACCCAGCAGGCGCACCGCCGCGATCCCGGACAGGTACGCCACGACACAGGCAATGAGGGAGAGTCCGAGGATCGGAAACAGCCAGGAGACATGTCCCCCGAGGAGAGCGACGTCGTCGGTGGTGGTGCGCATGGGCAAAACCCCGGCAGCACCGGCGAGGGCCAGGACGACCGCCGCGACCGCAAGGCCGCCCCAGGCGACGACCAGCGGCGGGGCGCTCTCCTCTGTCTCGGCGCTCAGGACGAAGTAGGTCGCGAGGCCGACGGCAGCCCCGATCGCCCACAGCACACCCAGCACGTCAACCTGGTGGACGCCGGCCAGGTTGAGGACCATGGCGAGACCGGCAAGCGCAACCAGGCTGGCGACCAGCGTCAGCCGGCGCGGCCGGTGATCATTCCGAACCCAGCCCCACAGGATCACCAGGAGGATGCCGGCGGCGAACTCCACCAATAGAGCGATTGCCACCGGCAGCCGGGCGACGGCGTAGAAGTAGAACAACTGGGCTCCGGCGACCGCGACCACGCCGTACAGCAGGATCTGCCGGGCTGCGGCCCATGCCAGCCGGCTGGTCCAGACCAGGTACAGGGCAGGCCCGGTGAGCACGAGCGCCGCCACCGTCACCCGTGCCGTGACCGCGGCGCCCGGCGTCCACCCGGCGGCAATGAGGCTTTCGGCGAATGAGCCTGACGTCCCGAACGTCACTCCCGAGACCACCGCCATGAGCAGGCCGAGGTTGCTGAATGAGCGCTTGATGGTCCCCTCCTCCAGGTCGGCCGTAATCACCAATCGACGTCGACGCCACTTACAAGGGTAACGGTGCCGGCAGTAAGATGTCAACGTGGTCTTTGCTCATGACACCGAGGTCGCGCTGCGGGGCGCCGCGGCGCTGATCAACAGCGACGAGACGGACGGCGACCGCCTCACAGATATCGCCGCACTTGCTTCATTCGTGAAGGAGTGGGGTTGGACGGGAAGCCGGACCAACGACCAGGACGAGCTCGAGCAGGTCCGTGCCTTGCGCCCTCGCCTACGCCGGCTGTGGCAACTGGACGAGGACGGCATCGTCGCGGAGGTCAACGCCATCCTGAGCGAGGCCGGGGCCATGCCGCAACTGGTGAAACACGACCAGTGGGATTTCCATCTCCACGCCGTGCCTCCCAACGCACCTCTCGCCCGGCGAATGGCGGTCGAGGCAGCAATGGCCTTCGTCGACGTCGTGAGGCAGAAGCAACTGGAGCGCCTGCGTATCTGCGGTGCCGGCGACTGCGAGGACGTGGTCGTGGACCTCTCCAAGAACCGCTCCCGCCTGTATTGCAGTACGACATGCTCGAGCCGCATGAACGTTGCCGCTTTCCGCGCGCGCCGACGCTCGTGAGCGACCGGGGCTTCGGCTAGACCCTCCCGGCCTCCCGCTCGCCGTTGACGAACGCTTCGACCAATTCGTCCAGGCCCTGTTGCGGCTTCCAGCCAGTCCGGCTCGTGAATGCCGAGCTATCGATCTCGATGCGGGAATGTGGGACCCTGGCATCGTTTGATCCCGGAGGACGAACGGCGTACTGCGCGTTGGTGCCCGCCACCCTGTTGATCGTCTCCAGCAGGTTGCGCCAGGTCACAAAGCCAGATGCCACGGGGTATGCGGTGGTCTCGCCGCGGTCGAGAGCGGCAACCACCGCCCGCCCAAAGTCCGCGTCCCCGATGTAGGACGCCCCTCCCCCCTCCACCGCGGCATCCATGTCGAAGGTAAAGGTGTGGCCCGCCAACGCGTGGTGAAAGAACCTGTCGAGGTACTGGTTGCGCGGTTTCACGCGGCTACGTCCGAACACGAGGCTGGGGCGGAGGCTGACGCCCGGTCCTCGGCCGTTCGCGCCCTCTTCCGCCGCCCTGGTGACCTGGAACTCGTTGACCACCTTGCCCGCGTTGTACCAATCCAGGATGTGGACGGGTGCGGAGGCGTCGAGAACGGCTTGCGGCTCACCATGGATGGTCGACGAGCTGGCATACACGAATGGGCCTCTCTGCCACGCATCGAGCAGCTCACCCGTGCCGAGGATGTCGTCAAACAGGACCCGCTCACGCTGGTCGGTCCGTTCGCTGGCCAGGTGCACTATCGAGCCGGCGGCCCCGATCTCATCAGTCAGGTCGTCGAGGAACCCGAGCATTCCCACCACCGAGCGCGCTCCCGAAAGCACCGCGGGCTCACGCACGAGGGCGGTGACTGTGCGACCGGATTTCGAAAGCTCGTGAAGAACGGCAGGCCCCACGTGGCCGGTCGCCCCGGTCAGGAATACGTCAGAAGGATTCATTTGATCTCCAGAATTGGCCATCACATCCGGCCGGCGGCCCCGCTGCTCGCTATCGCGCCCAACCTGACCGGCCGCCCGTCGCCCTGGTCCCGGGGCGGGTTGCTCTCCCAGTACTTGATCATCTTGTCGAAGTACGCGTTCTCCATCTTCTGGAGGCCCGGCCCGTCATTCTTCGAGAGGGGGTTCTGTGCGTATTCACGCTTCCGATCCCTCATTCCCTGGGCCCTGTCGCGGTTGTCCTTCTCGCGCTTCTGGCGGTCGTTGTCGGCCTCGGGCGGTGGAGGTCCGGGCGGGGTGTGAGGGGGAGGTGCGGGGGGTGGGGGTGGCTGCTTGGCCGGCCTCATCGCCGCGGCCATGGCCATGGGCAACCCGCCTCCGGCGAGGGCGGCGAGCAGCGCCGTGGGCCAGCAATCGGTGAGGCCCGAGCAGTTGTCGGCGAAGGCGGCGACGGGGGTAATGAGGATTAACGCCAAGAACGCACCGCCCACCACCATCAGGGTTGTTGCGGTGGAGGCCACCGAGGCTTTGGTCCGCCGACTGGCACCTGGCGTGGTCACCAGCGCGATGAGGAAGAACGCAACGGCAAGGGCGAACAGGACGGAGAAAAACTCCGAGGCAGGATTGCGGATCGTGGCCGCGACATTCGACTCGTAGAGGGAGCCGATGACGGTGACCGAGACGCCAAAAGAGATCCCCGTGGCCACAACGTAGCGCAGGAGAAGCGGTGTGACACGGACCAAAGAACCCAGGATCGTACGATCGGCTACAAAGCGGGCCAGTGGGCCAGCGGATGCCAGCACGGCGAACATTGCAACGGCTTCCAGGGGGCTTGCCAATACACCTCCCAGCGCGGTCGTGAGCAGGGCTGCCACAGTGAGCGTCCTGGCGATGCCAAGGCCCCGCCCGAGGTCGATGCGCGAGTCGACGTCCGAACCCTCGATCAACAGGCCGCTCGCGCCACGTGACAGAGCAACGGCGCCGGCGACCACCGCCGCGCAGATGGCGAACACGGCACCGGCGCTCTGCACCGGCATGACGGCCGCAAGCGATACCCTGCCGATGTTCGACCAGACAAACATCGGTCGAATCAGGATCGGTGCCGCCTGCGTCCAGAACCAGGTGAATGCGCCAGTGACCACGGCGGCAAGCACCGCCAGGACGACCCGGTTTCTCGAAAGAGCGCGCGATGAAACCGCGAGTGATCGGGCGAACACGGGGATTTCCACCACCAGGAGCCACAGCAGCCAGAACGAGACGAGCCGGCCGGCCAGGGCGCCCGGTAAGGGCGCCGTCTGGTCCGGCTGCGATCCGGACGCGACGATATCGAGCCCCGCGTACATGAGCACGAACACGACGCCCAGGGGCGGCGAGACGACGCCGACCAAGATCGCCAGGAACAGGAAGATCGGGAGCTCCAGATAGGTGTTCGCCACGGACAGCCGCGCCCATTCGACGTTCGGTTGGGTGGAGTAGTACTGATGCAACCCGTGAAGGGCCGCAAACGTCGCAGCCAGCACTACCACGAGCACTACCGGCACCGTTTCGGCAAGCTGTCGGGGGAGTCGCTCGATTCCCCGTGCATCCGCAGCGGTTGCCGCCCGTAGCCCGGGCCTCAAGCGCCCGATCTCCCAGGCAGGAATCATCCAGAGTGGACGCGGCCTATTCGACGCCGCGACGGGAGTGGCCCCACGCGTCATATTCGTGGCTTGACGCTCGGTCACGGGGTCGTCAAAAACCAGGGGCAGCTCGTTCATCCGCCCACGACCCCGTTGCCGCATTGCGGGCGCCGGCGGTCCATCCGCCCGCCCATGGACGGCGTCCCCGACCTCCAACTCATCTCCCACCACAATGACACGGATCGGGCTGTCCGCACGGATCGATAGACTTTCGACCAATGTTGGGGATTGCAGTCTGCGGGTCCCTGCCGGGCACCGGGACCGGGCTCATCGGCCCCGCCGGGGCATTGCTGTTGATCCTGGGGATTTTTGGAGCAGTGGCGGCATGGCGAGGCCTCCGCGCGCGGCGCGCCTCCACGGCAATCGTCGCGGTACTCCTTCTCGTCCTCGCTGGACAGACCAACCTCCCCGTAAGCGCGGCGGATTGTGCCGCCGCCCCGGCGACGTCGCCAGTGCCGGCCGCGCCGACCTTCGGCACCACGGTGTTCAAGAAAGGAGGCGGCGAACCGAACATCGCCATCTCGCCGAGCGGCCGCTACATGATCGCGGATGGCCTGGGCGGCACTCCCGCGGGGCAGCCCGCCAACATCTTCCGCTCGACGGACTTCGGTAAGACGTTCCAGGCCATAACACCCGCGTTCGCCAACACCGGCGGGGGTGACTTCGACATTCATTTCCTCGACGAGCACACGGTGGTCGCCGCGGACCTCGCGACCCTCAACCTGCCGGCGAACGGCGTCTACGTCGACCGCTCGACGGACGACGGCTCGACCTGGACCCAGGTGAACGTGAACCAGGAAATCTATGACCGGCCGTGGCTGGACCATTTCGGGCCCAACAACGTGTACCTGGCGACCAAGGGATTCGATGGGATCGGCTACCTGTATACGTCAACAGATGGTGGGCAGAGCTTTGGCACCGTCCCGACCGTGATCTACGGCAACCCGCTCTTTGGGGGCCCCGACCCGACCGCGATCCCCCTGAGCTCCAATAACGCTTACGTGGACCACATCACGGTCGATCCCCGTAGTGGGGATGTCTACGTGCTGTACGGCATCGAGGCTCCAACAACGTTCGGCATGGGCCAGCCGGCTGGTGCAGCCAACCAGCTCTACGTGGCGCATCTCGTCGCGGGCGTAATGCATAGTGCTCCGGTCTACCTCGGCGCCGGCGACGACAGCTTCCTCGCGGGGTTCAATTGGATGACGGTGGACCAGGCCGGAACTCTGTATGTCCTGACGAATGGGCGCATCCACGGTCACTGGTCGACCCGCCTCGCCTACTCCAAGGACAAGGGCGCCACCTGGTCCCCGCAGGTCGACCTGGGGGCTCCTGGGGCCTCGAATGTCTACGGCTCGATTGCCGGCGCGGCGGCCGGCAACCTCTCATTGATCTACCTGCGCGGCAGCAACGAGAACCCGAGCAGCGCCCAGAACTGGTACGCCGAGATGGCGACGGTCGCGTCCGCTGACACCTCATCCCCCGTGGTCGCCCGGAGCCGTCCATTTGACAAGGCGATGCACACGCAGGACATCTGCTTCGACGGCATTCTCTGCGGCTTACCCGGCTTCGGATCCGACCGCAACCTGCTTGACTACATCTACAACGCCGTTGGGCCGGATGGGACTGCGTGGGGCGTCTTCTGCTCCGACGGCCCGCTCACCGGCAGCACCTCGAACACCACCCCTGACGTCGTGATCGTCAGCCAGCCGGGTCAGCACCTCGGGAGCGGCGTCCAGAGCTAAGAGTTCCCGACCTTCTGCCGCCGCTTGCTCCTCGGCGGCGACCTGTTGCGCATCCTCCCATAGGCCCTTGACGATCCAGTACCCGATGACACCCATGCCGGCCACCGGGATCAGCGCGAAGAAGCTTGAAACCACGATCAACAACAGCGGTGCTCCTCCCGGCCGGCACTCGCCGATGCACACGAAGTACTGGGCAACGAAGAACTCCGTGGCCACGAGAAAAGCGATAAAACCGAGGGCCGTCAGAACCGCCGTGACCCACAGCACGCGCGGTGATCGATTGAACCATGAGCCGGATTTCAGGTAGTTGTCCATGCATTCAGTCTGGTCTCGGATCCGACGGTGCGTAAGCGTCGAACGTCGCCCCCGCCAGCGCGACTTAAGTCGCGCCTCCACGACTGTCAGCGCGAGACGATACCCCTACGGATCGCGATCATGGCCGCCTGCGTCCGGCTGGTCACACCGAGCTTCTGAAAGATGTTCCCCATGTGGCCCTTGACCGTCTTCTCCGATATCCCGAGCTCTGTGGCAATCTGCTTGTTACCGCGACCATCCACCACCAGCCTGAGCACCTCGGTCTCCCGCGGACTCAGGGACTCGGCGGCCGTTTCCGGGGATATTGATCGAGCCAGGCCGGCGGCGGCCTCTGGCGTGAGGTGTACCCGCCCTGCCGCCGCCGCGCGAATCGCCTGGAGCAACTCGGGTCCGCGGGAGTCCTTGTGGACGTACCCGGTCGCCCCGGCCCTGATCGCGTCCGCGACGTCCCGGTCCTCGAGAGAACTTGTCAGCGCAACCACTCGGACCTCGGGTAGCTCATTGCGAATCGTCCGGGTCGCCGTAACGCCATCGACTCCGGCCATGCGCAGGTCCATCACCACGACATCAGGCCGCAACTCGCGCGCAGCTGCGACCGCGGCGGCTCCGTCCTCCGCGTCGCCGACCACCGCGATATCCGGCACACCCGCCAGGTACGCTCGCAGGCCATCACGGACAACCCAGTGGTCGTCCGCGATCAACACCCTTATCGGGTCAGGCATCATCCTATTGTCGTGGAGTGGAGCCCGGATCCAGCGCTTGACCAGGTGCGCCGGTTGCTGCGGGCACTGAGCGCGGCGGTCGCCGGCGGCGGTGGCGCCGAGGCAGTACTGCAGGAGTGCTGCCAGGCGGTCGTGGACAACCTGGACGCCGCTTTTGCGCGTATCTGGACGCTGGATGGCCAGGGACAGACTCTGCAGTTGCGCGCCAGTGCCGGCATCTACACTCGCCTGGACGGCAGGTTCGCGGAGGTCCGCCTGGGCGAGTTCAAGATCGGTCGCATCGCGTCCGAGCGAGCGCCGCACCTGACGAATGACGTCCTCCACGACGACCGCATCGAGGACCATGCCTGGGCTGCAGCCGAAGGGATGGTGGCCTTTGCCGGGCACCCCCTGGTGGTGGACGATCAAGTTCTTGGCGTCCTGGGCCTGTTTGCGCGACAGGCGCTGCCCGAGGTTGTCCTCGACGAGCTCGCCTTTGTCGCCGGGATCATCGGGCAGTTCATCGAGCGCGATCATGCGGCGGCACGCGAACGAAGCCGCCTCGCCGAGGAGCTCCACGACACGGTCTCGCAGGATCTCTACGGCATCAGCCTTGCCGCCCAGACGGCGATTCGCAACCGGGATGAGAACCTCCCCTCACGCGGCCTGGACGACATTCTCGACCTCACCGAGCGCGCCCAGGCCGAACTTCGTGGGTTACTCGTCCGGGTTCGACCGGAGAGCATCGAGCGGGGTGGGCTGGGGATGGCCCTGCAGCAGCTCGCTGCTTCGTTCACCGCCCGTCACCGAATCCCGATCACGACCCGGATTGAGGGCGAGCCGGCGATCGGGTCAGCAGGGCGCCAGGCCGTCTACAGGATCGCCCAGGAGGCCCTGTCAAATGTCGCCAGGCACGCCCACGCCACAGCGGTGGAACTCGTCCTGCGACCGGCGGATGCCAGCACGTATCACCTCGAAGTGAGCGACGACGGTGACGGGTTCGACCCTCACCGCGATCGGCCGGGGCACTTCGGGCTGCGAACCATGAGCAGCCGCGCCGCCGGCCACGGCTGGAGCCTCGGGATCGTGAGTGCAGCGGGTGCCGGAACCCGCGTCACGTTGGACTTCCCGGGCGAGCGAACGCCCGCGCCGTAGTTCTTCTGCTGGCTGCCGCCGCCGAAGGCGTGCTCTATAGTTCGTATTACGATGAGGAACCAATTCTTCATGCCCGGGGAGCTGCCGCTCGTCCTCCTCGATCTCCTCTCCGATCGCCCACGGAGCGGCTACGAGTTGCTGGGCGAGCTTGAGCGACGGTTCGGCCCGGGCTATCGGCCTTCCCCCGGAGGCGTCTACCCGGCGCTCTCCGCGCTACGAGCCGAGCAGCTCATCGAGCAGGAGCCAGGCGGAGGCAAGGCGTCGTATCGCGTGACAACACAAGGTCGCCGCATGCTCACCGACCAGCGCGTCGTGTTTGAGAGGATCGAAGCGCGCACGAGCGCTGCCCTCGACTCCGACGCCTGGCCGCAGCTCCTTCTCGACAGGTTCGTGACTCGCATCACCAAGCTGAGCAGTCGCGTCGATCGCGCCGCCCTCGAGCGGATCCTCGACAACGCCGCGAAGGCGGTCGCCGACCTGGAGGTCACCCATGGACGGTGAAGCGCAGTTCGATCAACTGGCGAGACGCGATGAGGAGCTTCGCGTGCTGACGTCGCGAGGACGACGGCGATCGCTGTTGATCATGATCCTGGCCTTCGTGCCGAGCCCGTTCCTTGTCATGTTGACCAATGACGACCGCAGCGTGGTGAGTGTCATTCCCGTCGGCATCGCCGCCGTCGTCGCCATCTCCTACTCATGGACGAAGTGGCAGCGTCGACCGGAGGACTCCCAGTCGGTCGCCTTCGTCGGGCTCGACCGAAGGCGGCGATGGGCGACCTACCGCTCGCTGCGGGATGGAACCGGAATCGACGATCCCGTCGTACTGACCATCGTCGAGTCGATCCACCACCATCTGGGTCGGAGCGCCCTGGCGGTCGTGGCCACGATGGTCGTTATCGCGGCGATGGCCGTCGCACTCGTCGAGGTCGCCGGCAATGACGTCAGCATCTGGGTACCCGCGGTGATCGTGATGGTCGCTGGCGGAGCGATCGCCGGACATCGCTGGGTCATGAACCGGGCGGGGGTCGTCATCGACCGCAGCCGGCAGCATTGACAGGGAGTCGCGGGAGGCTGATGCCATGCGGAAACTGACCTTTGGCATGAACATGAGCCTGGACGGCTACATCACCGCGTCCGGCGACGACCTCGGCTGGAGCGTGCCGAGCGACGAGTTGTTCCAGTGGTGGTCCGACCGGGTGGGGGCCACGGGCCTGGCGCTGTACGGGCGCAAACTGTGGGAGACGATGAGCTCCCACTGGCCGACCGCCGACCAGGCGCCTGGCGCCACAGCGGCGCAGATCGAGTTCGCCCGCCGCTGGGGGGACATGCCGAAGGTGGTGTTCTCCTCGACGACCAGCGCGGTCCACTGGAACGCCCGCCTCGTCACCGGCGACGCTGTCACCGAGATCACCCGGCTCAAGACCGAGGATGGCGGTCCCATGGACGTCGGCGGGGCCACCCTCGCCGCGGCGGCCATGCGGGCCGGGCTGATCGACGAGTACGCGATCGTCACCCACCCCGTCCTGGTGGGCGGCGGCACGCCGTTCTTCACGGCCCTGGACAACTGGGTGAACCTGGACCTCGTGGAGACCCGGACGTTTCCCGACGGCGTGCTCCTGACCAGGTACGAGACCAGGCGCTGAATACCCGACCTCGGATCGGCGCGGCCTCAGGCCACCCAGGGACCCCGGGCCGTCGGCTGAACGCTTTGAAGCTGGTGGCGTCGGGGAGGCGGGATTTGAACCCGCGACCCCCTGCTCCCAAAACACAAGCGCTACCTAAGAGGGCACTTTTGATCTTAGGAGCACCTCCTAATTCACCAACTGCGGCCTGCAGCGCGACCTGCCTCAACTTGTAACAGATGCCCAATAGACCCCAAAAACGGGCAAATTGGTAGCGCAATTTCGTGCGGATTAGGCAGGTCCAGGCCGGCCCATTTGCCTGTGCTTGCCACCGCCGTTCGAAGTCATATACATGCCGCCGAACCGGCGGCGCGACGGCCACCCTTTGGTCACCCTGTGGGGGAAAGGGGTACGGGTCCAGGGAGTGGTCTCACCAAAGCGCGGGGTCGGCGTCGGATGACGTACTCAACGACCGCCAGGTTGATGACCCAGCCCGCGCCCAGCATCAGGCCGGTGGTGATGTCACTGGTGCCTAGGACGGCGTGCCCCACGCCCAGAGTGAATGCCTGGGTGCCGGCGGCGAGCGCTAGGGCGTAGGCCCGCGCCATCCATGCGCGGTGGCGCTTGACGTCGCCGCGTCGGATCGCGTTGAACCCGAGGATGATGCTGGCGGCCATTCCGCTCCCGAATGCCATCCGGAACCCATAGGCCAACACTCCGCCGGGCGAGTGGGGGTAAAACGCTGTCATCCAAAGACCTGAGAACGCCACTGCCAAGCCCAGCGCCACCAGCGCCCGGCCACCGACCCGGTGCCACGCGGGCCAGCGGCGGCGCAGCCCGGTGGAGAACTGGAAGGCGCCGAGGACGGCGTACAACAGGGCGCACGCGATGTGCACTGCCACGGGGATGGGCGAGGCGGTGATACGCGGGTTGGCGGGCATCAGGTGGGGACCGCCGGCCAGCTCTACCAGTCGCATAGAGCCGGCGATGGCGGGGACTACGATGACGGCGATCAGTGGGTACGGCACCCACCCGATCGACGGAGTCGACCGGGTGGGGCGCACCGCGGATTGGGCGGTCACCCGGCACCGACCGCAGCGAGCTGCGAGGTGACGGGGTTGGAGACGGGCGAAGTGACCGGCGCGCTGCGCTGGCGCCACAGGGAGTAGCCAAGTCCGATCATGGCGATGCCAGTGGGAATGGGGAACAGCCTTTCGTATTGAGGCAAGATGGCGGCCCCGATGCTTGCCACGGTTCCGACAGCAAGCAGCGCGGCTGCCCACCTGGGGAGGACGTTGGCCCGGAACATTGCGATGCCGAACAGCAAGCCGCCGGCCAGGTAGCCGATGCCGGTGAGGTAAATGACGGTCTGCATAAGGCCGATGTCGCCGATGGCCTTGCCATTGTTAGCTGCGGCAATGAGGTCGGCCGTGTAGGCGGGTGCAGTGTGAGCGAGGGTTGGAAGGACGAAGGCAGCGACGAAGGCTGTGCAGGCGATGCCGAGGTACCCGGCGGTGAACAGGACAAAGCCGACCAGGCCCAGCACACCCATCTTCGTCACCTGGCGCGCGTACATCCCGGTGATGCCAGCCAGGGCCAGCGCGGCCATGAGCAGCTTCAGGCTATCGCGGACGAGCACGTCATTGGTGGTGATCGACCTGATGTCCATATGGGGGTGCTTGACCTGGACGCCGATGAAGATGAGTCCCGACAGAGCTGCGGCGACTCCCGCAGCTCTGGTGATCTTGGTAGGGGTGATGGTCATGTGGTTCTCCTTGTGTTGTTGGTTGGTTGTCATCTCGACTCCGGACCTCGTCCGAAACGAATCGCCGCGTCGACGCGGGCTTCTCGCCTGGCCGAAACCTCGCAGGCCCAGACGAACTCGATGAGCTCCAGCAGTTGGGCATCGAGGGACGTGATTTGGGCATCCTCCGGTGGACCCTTTCGGTCGTCCTTCATTGCTGTCCTGCCGGGAGTGCTGGCGAAGATGCCAGGGTGATGACCTCGTAGCCGTGGAGGGCCTCGAGGAATGGCTGGACGCTGCCGCGAACGACACAGCGCAGGTGCTGGCGGTCGACCACTACGTCGCTGACTCCGGACGCCCGTTCGACCTGTCGCGTGGGCAGCGAGCCCACGAACGTGACCTCGACTCTGTAGATCGGTAGGTGCTGGTTCATACTGGCTAGCGTGGGTTCTGAGCTCGAACGCGGCATCGGCAGAATTGCTGATTCGATGCATAGTCGACGGGGGACGAGCGGGCCGGCGGGACAAACTCGCATACAGGATGGCCAGGCCTAGCCACCGCGTAGGAAACCTCCCCGCAGAGGCAACGACGTTCGTCGGACGCCGACGCGAGCTCAGCGAGATCAGAACGAGACTGGCGACCGCCCGCCTGGTCAGCCTCGTCGGGCCGGGCGGTGTGGGCAAGACGCGACTCAGCCTGCGGGCTGGAAGCGACCTCGCACGCGGCTTCTCCGACGGTGCCTGGTTCGTAGAACTCGCTGAGGTCCGGGACCCTGCGCTGGTACCGAACGCCGTCTCGGCCGCTCTCGACCTCAGGGACCAGGCCTCCACGAGCCCGATGGCGATCCTCGCCGCATATCTAAAGGACCGACAGCTGCTGCTCATCCTTGACAACTGCGAGCACGTTTTGAGAGCCGCCGGTCAGGTAGTGGCCGAAATCCTGCGGGCTGCGCCGAAGGTCCGCGTGGTCGCGACCAGCCGCGAGCCGCTCCAGGTGGCGGGAGAGCAGGTCGTAGCTGTGGCGCCGCTCGAGCTACCCCAGGAGGCCGGCACCGAACCTCTCGCCCAGCTTCGCCAGAACGAAGCGATCGCCCTTTTCACCGAGCGAGCCGTGGCGGCGTCTGGATCGTTCGAAATCACCAGCGCTAACAGGAGGGCAGCCGTGGCCCTGTGCCGGCGGCTCGACGGTCTGCCTCTGGCGATCGAGCTGGCGGCCGTGCGGACGCGGGTGCTCAGCGTGGAGCAGATCCTCGTGCGTCTGGGCGACCGCTTCGCGCTCCTCACCGGAGGGGACCGCGCCGCACTCCCCCGCCACCAGACGCTCCGCCTGGCCATCGACTGGAGCTTCGACCTGCTTGCCGAGCCGGAACAGGTGCTGATGAGACGCCTCTGCGTCTTCGCGAGTCGCTTCACCCTTGAGGACGTCGAGGGTGTGTGCATTCTGGATACCGAGCCGAGCGCGGCGGCCCTGGAGCTGGTTGCATCCCTGGTCGACAAGTCGCTGGTGAGCAAGGAGGATATCCACGGCACGGCCTGTTACCGGCTCCATGAAACGATGCGTGAGTACGCCGGAATCAAGCTCCGTGCGGCAGGTGAGGAGGAGACCCTCGCGCGGCGCTACCTGGAGTTCTACGCGAAGTCCGCTCTGCGGTCGGCGGAGGACGGTCGTTACCGACTCATCGAATGGATGCAGTGGGCGGAGTTGGAGATCGACAATATCCGAGCTGCGCTGCAGCAATGCGTGGTCAGGGAGGACCGCGCCCGCGGACTCGATATCGTCGCCTCCCTGCGCTACTACTGGCTAACGCATGGAACCACCGAGGCCGTTGGCTGGCTGGATCAGCTGCTGGATTCGGAGGTGGCGTCAGCCTCGGCCCTGTACCTTCGGGGCTGGCTGAGCCTGGCCCAGGCCGATCCCCCGACCGCCAGGCAGTGGCTGGCGCGAGCGATATCCACCGCACGTGATGAAGGTCAGCTGGTATTGCTGACCGAGGCTTTGTCGATGGCGGTCATCGCTGACCACCTGGCCGGGGACGATGCCTCGGCAAAGCTCCACCTCGACGAGGCGGAGGCCGTCGGCGCGGGCCTGAAGACTTACCCCGCGATGATCGAGGTATTACAGGCCCAAGCCGTCCACGCGATGTTTGACAGTGATTTCGAATCGGTCAGAGCAAAGTCTGCTGAGGGGGTACGCCTGGCCCGCGACGCCGGCGACCTGTACCTACTGGAGGCCATGCTGCGAAGCCTGGCCACGGCCGCGATGATGTCGGGCGACACCGCAGCGGCCAACTCGTCGTTCTCGGATGCGCTCCGGGTCGCGCGACGCGTCGACAACCGGTTGGCCCAGTCCTACGGCCTTGCGGCGGCCGGCTGGTACGCCGCCACGTCCGGCCATGCCCGCCCCGCGGCCCAGCTGCTTGGGGGGGGCGAGGCTCTGGCCAGGCAGACCGGGGCGGACATCAGCGGACCGTCCATACCGTACGTTGTGAAGGCGCGGGAGGCTGCGGTAACGGAACTCGGTGCCGTCGCCTTCGACGCTGAATTCACGGCGGGAAAGCAGCTCAGCCGAGAGGAGGCCGTACGGCTGGCGCTGGGGGAATCCGGGATGGAAAATGCGGGCGCAGTCGATGCCCCGGCGGCGGGACCGCTCGCCCGGCGGGAGATGGAGGTCTCGAAGTTGATCGCCGAGGGCCTGACCAACAAGCAGATCGGGGCGCAGTTGTTCATCTCAGAGCGAACCGTCGCGAGCCACGTCCGCAGCATCATGGACAAGCTTGGGTTCAACAGCCGCGCCCAGATCGCCGTCTGGATGACGACGCCCGCCTAGGCTGACGGGCGTCCCAGGCAACTCAGGTCACGTCCCTGAGCCTCAGAAGCCCTGCAGAGAGCACCACGAATCCGACGACGTAAGCGCCCAAGACAAGTACTGCCTGTCCGGACCCGATGGCCGGCGCCGGCATCGGGCCGAAAGCTGGCGAGGTGAAGGACTGGAGCAGGGCGCCCGCATTCTGTCCGACGAACAGCTTCGCGATCCATTTGTAGGCACCGTCGTTGAGGCTGCCGATGACACTCACGCCGAGAAGCTCCACTGCCAGAACGTAGACCAGGCCGACGCTGATGGCGGCCGCGGAGTGGCGGAGCAGGACGCCGAGCGTCATGCCCAGCGCCCCGTTTGCCATGAAGACCAGCCAGACGGCTCCAAGACCCGTGAAGATGGTCTGCACTGCCGGCCATGCGATCCCGTGACCCTCGGATGAGGCCACGATGAGACTGCTGGCGGCGCCGGTGGTGAAGAGGACGATGGCCATGACGACCATCCAAGCTCCGAAGACGACGACCCGGCCGGCCCAGTTCGTGAGGCGCCCAGGGCCCTGTGTCAGCGTGGTCTTGGTGGTACCCCACGCGTATTCCGACCCGGTGAGCAGGGCCCCGAGCACGACCGCCATGACCTCGCCGAGGAACAGGCCGGGGTTCATCACATTGTTGACGAACTCGTGCGGGTAGAGAGAGAGGAGCGACACGCCCTGGCTCTGTTTGGCGCCAGGGTGAAGCGCCAGGTACCAGACGAAGCCGTAGACCGCCACGGTGATCGCGGCGACGGCACCAAGGGACAAGAGGAAAGCGGGCCGGGAACGGCTCTTGCGCCATTCGGCTTTGATGGTTGCGATCATGATCCTTGCTTATCTCCTGTGAGCTGGAAGAAGACGTCCTCCAGCGAACGGTCCAATGGACGGAGCTCGCTGACGCCGATGCCGGATGCGGTCAACTGCCGGTTGATCTCCAGGCTCTGCCCTGGGTCTGTCCTGACGTTGAAATGGCCGTTCTCGCGGACGACGGCCGCGGTCCCGAACATGCGCGTGAGCACCTCCTGTGCGCGGTCCGATGAGTCGGCCCGGACGAAAACGCCCTCGTCGCCAAGCAGGTCCTCCACCGTGGACTCCCGCACGAGCTTGCCGTTGGCGATCACCCCGACGCGGTCACAGGTCTGCTGGACTTCGCCGAGCAGGTGGCTGGAGATCAGAACGGTCCGGTCTCCCTGGCCGGTCTGGGTGATGAGCTTGCGCATCTCGGCCATGCCCTGCGGGTCGAGTCCATTCGTAGGCTCGTCCAGGATCAGCAGGTCCGGGTCCTTGAGCAGGGCCGCTGCGACCCCGATCCGCATCCTCATGCCAGTCGAGTAGGTTCCGAATTTGCGCCCGGCGCGTGATGTCATCTCTATAAGGTCGAGGACCTCGTCGACCCGCTTCTGGCTCACGCTGGCCAGGTCGGCGACGACGCGCAGGTTGTGGCGGCCCGAGAGGTACGGGTAGAAGCCGGGCCCTTCGATGAGGCATCCGATCTTCGCCAGCCCCGCCGGGTCGCCGGGTGGGTGGCCGGCGATCTTGATGGTTCCCGATGTCGCGCCGATGAGGCCGACGAGCATCCGGAGCGTCGTGGTTTTTCCAGCCCCGTTGGGGCCGAGGAATCCGTAGACCTCGCCGCGTCTGACTGTCATATCGACACCATCAACCGCGAGGAATCCGCTTCCGAATCGCTTGCTGAGACCGCGGGCCTCGAGAATCGCTTCGTGTTGGTTTATCGAGTTGTCGTTCATGTTGGCCAGCGTGACGCAGCCGGGGAAGCGCGGCATCGGCAGAATTGCTGAGTCGGTGCGTAGGGCAGACAGGAAGCGCCCTATCTGCGCCCGCAGGGCGCAGACTTGACCCTTGAAGCTCCGACCTGCCACCGAGGCTGCTCTGCCCCTTCAGCCTCCGGCGGTAGCCCGGGTCGGCTGGGGCTTCATCTCGCTCTACGCGATGGCGTTCATGAGTACCAGCCTGGTGTTCATCGCGCCGCTGCTGGTCACGCTGCCCCTGAAGATCAACGCCCTCGTGGGGATCGGACGGGCACCGGCCAGCCTGGCGCTGGTAGCCGGGGTCGGCGCCCTGGTGGCCATGGTCGGCAATCCGTTCTTCGGCAGGATGAGCGACCGGACCACGTCGCCGCTGGGCATGCGGCGACCGTGGATGGTCATCGGTCTGGTCGGTGGTTGTCTGGGAATACTGATCGTCGCGCTGGCGCCAAGCATCCCGGTGGTCCTCGTCGGCTGGTGTACCGCGCAGCTGTTCTTCAACGCTCTGCTGGCCGCACAGGTGGCGGTGCTGCCCGACCAGGTGCCCGTCGCTCAACGCGGTCTGGTCTCTGGGGTCCTCGGCGTCTGCCTGCCGGTCGCGGCCGTCGGCGGCACCCTGCTCGTGAAATTGCTCACCGGCAACCAGCTGGCCACCTTCCTGGTGCCATGCCTGGTGGGAGGGTTCTTCGTCCTCCTTTTCGCGGTCCGGCTCAAGGATCGCCGGCTCGCCACCATCGACCGGCCAACCTGGTCGCTCCGTGAGTTCGCAACCACGTTCTACGTCAAGCCTCGGACCAGCCCCGATTTCGCCTGGGCATTCGCCAGCCGCTTCATGTTCCTGATGGCGTATGCCTTCTTGACGACGTACCAGGTGTACTTCCTGCTCGACAAGATCGGCACCTCAAAGTCCGACGTGCCCCAGCAGATATTCCTGGGGACGCTCGCCCAATCCGCCGTCGTCGTCCTGGCATCGCTGATTGGAGGAAAGCTCTCCGACTGGACTGGACGGCGAAAGATCTTTGTCTTCACCGCCTCACTCGTCTACGGCCTGGCTATGTTCGCGGTCGCGGTCGCGACGAACTTCAATGGCTTCCTGGTCGGGATGGCCATCAGCGGACTCGGTTTCGGCATGTACGTCGCTGTCGACCTGGCCCTCGTCGCGGACGTGCTACCCAAGCGAGCCGACGCCGCCAAGGATCTCGGTGTGTTCAACATAGCCGGCGCACTCCCCTTCTCCATCGCGCCGGCGCTCGCGCCGATCATCCTCTTGATCGGCCGGGGAAGCTATAGCGTGCTGTATGCGGTCGCAGGCGTCTGCGCGATCATCGGGGCGGTCGCCATCCTGCGCGTGAGAGGGGTGCGGTGACCGGTCGCGCGGATCCGCTCACGAAGGGGCTAGCGTAAGCAGGCCGTTCCCGGTCTTCTGTTGCGTCTCGACGTATCGCGTGGCTTCGATGACCTCAGCCAGTAGATAGGGGCGATCTGTGACCGCCCGGTACCTCCCGTTCTCCATGAGCAACCTCGACGGGCACGTGCCCATCGATGAGGCGGTGGGCACCCCAGAACTCGAAGTAGGTCCGGATCACGAGCTGTTCAACCACCTCCAGGTTGGGGCTTTCGGGGAGGACTGAAGTCTTCTGCGCCGCCTCCATTCGCTTGAACCCGCGGTCCGCCTCCCGCTGGACCTGGCCCAGCGTCCACTTGCCGCTCTTGATCTCCTTGAGCTCCTCGGCGTCGATGTTCGTCCGGTCGACGTGGAGCTCGCCGGTCTCCATCAGTTCGCAACCCATGCGCAGCAGCCGCAGGCAGTGCGCGGCGTTCTTTAGGTCATAGCCATGGCGGAGGAAGAGCTCCTTGCGCTCGCGGCCCATGTACCCGCGGGTGTTCGGAGAGCCAAGCCGGTGCAGGACGCATCGCTCCGGCAGCCAGAACATCCCCATGACGTTGGGATTGCCCTTGATCAGCAGCTTGGTGAACTTCTTGACCGTGTATGAGAGACCACGTCCAGTTCGTCCTTGTGCCAAACCCAGTGCTCGAACTCCTTCAGGCCCAGGATCGCCTCCGGCGGCGGCACCACGGCCATCATGATGTCGACGTCATCGATGTGGAGCGGATCCGCCTTGGGGACGTAGGTGCCGTGACTGATCGAGTCCATGTTGGCCGCGATCAGGCATTCGTTGATCGGATCCCAGGGGTGAGGGAAGGCAGCCTGAACTCGGACCTTCCAGTCGGACGGCGCCAGATTCATGCGGCGGAGCCTACGGGGTCCTGCGGCCCCGAGGTGTACTCCGCCTACTCGAAGAATCGCCTCGGCACCACCACGGTACCAATCGGTTGGTCGGGGAGGCGGGATTTGAACCCGCGACCCCCTGCTCCCAAATTACTTGCGCTACGAAACGGACCAGTTTTGAGTTCAGGAGCAGCACCTAATCCAACGAAAGCCGCCTGTAGGACGGCATGCTTAATTTTGTGACGATCGCCTAATACAGGTTCATGGGGCCTTCAGAACGGTTCATCCGGCCGGTTGAATGAGGCTCCCGCTGCGCATCGGAGAATCACCGCGAAGCGAGCTTCTCTAAGAGCCTGCGGTTCCTTTGGAGCGAAGCGCGCAACCGCGCCTGGAATGCCTTGTCCTTGCGTCGGCTCTCGATATGACCCCCGATCGCCTGCCGTACGGCCTCGGCGACGGACATGCCGTCGGTCGCGGCGACCGCCTCCAACTCGGCCGCCTGCTCAGCTGGCAGCCGCACCGTCATCGACTTGTCTGCCATGCCACCACGCTACCACGGTGGCACCCTCGAAACCGTCGGCTGTGGGTCTAAGTCACTGAGCGGCTGCGGTCTGCGCGGAACAGACGCTCGAACTCCGCCACAATCCCACCAGCATGCTTCCGGCCAGAAGGAGCACGCCGGTAACTGCTAGAGGAACCGTCAGCCAGTCGTAAGGGCCGCCGCTCGCCAGGACGCCGACAAGCGCCAATCCAAAGCCCAGAACCAGGACCAGAACGCGAACGTAGAAGAGCGAGCGCCGGCTCATGGTCACTCGCACAGGCGCTTGGGCAACCCGCGTGCGAACCTGAGCAAAGAAGACCTATTCGGTTGACGACGCCGGGATGGGCAGTGACACTCGTTCGTCACCGAAGACCGCCGCAACCTCGAGCTTTCCGTCGATCGCCTCCAGATAGGCAGCAAGAGTTCCGAGATCCACGACCTCCTGGTGCTCAATCCGGGACACATTGCCCTGTGTTCTGTTCAGGCGTTCCGCAACGGCGCTCTGAGTTAGTGCCTGCTGCTCCCGAAGACGCTGAAGCGCCTCACCGATACTGTACGCCGCCAGATCAGCGTCGACCCGCCCCCGCCGGGCTGGGTTCTCGTCGATTTCCCTGGCCAGCTCGCTGAACTTACCGTGCCTCTTCATGACTGCCATCAGAGTTCTCCTTCGGATCTGAGTTCATCCAGGTATTCGTCGTAAAGGCCCTCAGCCTTGGGCACGTTCTCCGCATACCAGGTGTTCCACTGGCCGGCTTTGTCGCCACCAAGGAGCAGAACGGCGGTACGGCGCGGGTCAAACACGAACAGGATCCTGATGGAGCTCCCAAGGGGCCTGAGCTCCTTCAGATTCGAGACGGATGAATACACCAGGGTGTCCACCAAGGGTCGCCCCAAGGTCGGCCCATCCTGCACGAGCTTCTCCACGGCCGCACGAATCCGCTCTTGATCCCGACCGCTGACTGTCTCGTACCACCGTCTGAACTCCTCCGTGACCTCAGGGTCGCGGTCCATTAGCTCCGCATAGTATCAGGCCGGCATAATATCTGCAAGCCGGCCGAGGGTCTCCCAAGACATCCCACACCCTACCTGGATGCCCCGTCGTGATCACGGAGGAGCCTCAGGGCTTTGGCGTGTTTCTCGACCATCTTCCCTGCAAGAACGTCGATCCCTTCCGTGAGGTCGCCTGCCCGGAGCATGCGTATCTCCCCCGTGGGATCGCGCTCGACGAGGACATAGGCTCCGGGTCCAAAACCCGACTCCTCCCACTGCTTGGGCAGGGCGACCATGTTGCTGTTCCCGATGCGGCGAATCTTGAGCATCTTCATGCCGAATTCTATCCAGCGGATATCTGGGATATCCGCGCGAAGCGAGGGACGAAGACGATGGCCGGATTTGAACTAGCGACCCCCGCGTCCCAAACGCTGTGCGCTACCGGGCTGCGCCCACCTCGGAACCCGGCGCAAGGGCAAGGTCTTCCAGGCAGGGCTGCGGGCGTCTCTCGAGCAAAGTCGGAAGATCCTCGAGGCAGTTGTCGTTTCAGACCCCTGGGGTGCGGAAAGGCAGCGCGAACCCGATCCTTCGAGTCGGCGGGTGCCAGGTTCGTCCCGGTCAGCGCCCCGGGCGAGGGGTTAGGTGCGAAGCGTTCACGCGGGTAGACTAGCGACTCTTCCTGGAGGAACCGCCGTGGGCAACGAGTTCGACGCCGACGCGCCCCGCTTTCGAGCGGAGCAGCAAGCGCCGCAAGGGCTACCCGTCCGAGACGCACGTCAAGCGTGGCGTGCGGATCGTTCACGGCTTTCAAAGAGCTAGAGGAAAAGCTCGGACGCAACGATCCCTGCCCCTGCGGGTCAGGTCGCCGCTTTCAAGCGGTGCTGCGCTGGCAGCGGCCGCTTCGACGGCTCGCCGAGGAACCACTACTCGCGGTGATGGACGCCGGCCGTCAGAGAGGGGCCCCCTCAAGGATTCGCTTCAGGCACCTGAAGTCGGGACTTCGGTAGATCCAGCCTATCGCGGAGCTGGCGCACGCCGCTACGGCTGGTAGGCCATCCACAGTCGCATCGAGCAGGACCCGGCTTTGCTCCCCCATGTCCTCAACTATGTAGGCGGAGACAACGCTCATACCTCTGCCGGCCGCAGTGATCTCGACCAGCCGTGGGGGCTCCAATCGGCTGAACCTATGCATCATGCGGGATTGCTTGCGCCACCGCCGTTTCGACGCGAACGTCCATTCCTGACCCACTTCCGGCGGGACATCGGCAGGCTGACAGGCGCCCACCCGTGGATTCCACAACGGCTGATTGGCCGGCCTGGCAAGAAACTCGAAGACCTGCCCGGCTGGGCGGTCGATCGTCACGCTCTGACGGATTCGGGCGGTGACCGGGAACGGATAGTAAAGCGCTACACCCCACAGCGCGATGGCGAGAAACACCCAATACCCCAGCTGGAGTGGGTACAAGGCCAGGCCCACCACCGCACCGACGGACACGAAGGACCAGACCACGAATAGCGGCCAAACATGAGCTCTCCGAATGCTCACTGATGCCCCCGCAACTGAGATCCCATCACCTCCGGGTCCCTCCGCACCATCGGCTGACTAGCGGATGCCGCCCCGTTGGGGCTCACCGCCGCTCCGGGGGACGGATCGTGCTCCGCAGGATAGACCGTAACTTCGGATCCTGGACATCCGGCAGACCACCATCGAACGGTCCGGGAGGTAGTTCGCCGGACCGCTTCTTCCGGGCGATGTCCCCCCACATGGCCAGAAGGGCATCCCACGCGGTAGTAGATGCCGGGCCCAACCAGGGGTGCAATGCCAACGGGTCCAGGTCGGCCCAACCGAGCGATCCTTGGAGGTCCTCGAGAACGCCAGTGACGGCCAGTTCGGTCTCGTCTGACTCGTTGGCGACGTACTCCTCCATTGTCCTGAAGAAGGCCGGGAAGCAGTCGGTTTCATCGCGGGCCAGCGCCTGGACGACCACCTCCGCGAGGGCCGCAGCCTGCATATAAGGCAGCGGCTCAGACTCGTCGTCGGCTCGCTCGGATTCCCAGGCTGCGCGGAGCGCGGGGCAGGCGCTCAGCAAACGCTGAATCAAGCCTTCGCGAAGGTCCGAGGGCTCGTCCATGGTGGCAATTGTGGCGGACCCGACCCGGACGGCTGGGCTCTGAGCTGATCGGTGACGTTCGTCATGCCCTTTCAGGTGACGAACTTGACTTTTCGAACAGCCTGGACTTCTATACCGTGGCGGCATAGGAAACACAGCCGGGAAGGTAAAGAGCCGGGGCGGCCGGGCGACGCCAAGCGGGCTCCGCGACTGACATGGTGTGATTCACTATCGCCGTGCCGACGGTTCGGATCCCACTCGGTCTAATGATCGCGGGCCGGCTTCCTGATGTCTGTGTTAAGACGGGGGCCCCGACAACTGACCGGGTTCGCGTAGTGTTCACCCCTCGGTCAGGAGCGCTGGCTGTCGTAGCCATGACGGCGGGACTCCCGGCTGACCTCGACGTCGCATGGGGACCGATTCCGCTTTCAGCACGAGCCGCGAACCGGCTGACGAGGATCAACCGACTTACAGGAGGCGGGTTGGCGATCGGTGGCCTAATGATGCTGTTCGTTGTTGCTCGGGCATTCCTGTCCGGGAGCGGGATCAGCCCCTTAGGGGTTGTGCCAGTCGCGATCCTGCTGGTGGTGGTGATGGCACGACTATTCGTGGCTCCGCGCGTGGGCATTTACGGGGTCTACAAGAAGGCCCGGGGTACGGACCCTGACATGATCGAAATTCAGCGGGCCCACCCCGCCTTCATTGCTGCGCTGCCGCAAGACTGGTCTCCAGCAGACTCGCCCGATTAGCCGCGACCCGGCCCACTTCTTGAACAACCCGCACCCCGTCCAAACCAGGCTAATGGCCATCGAATCGCTGGCCGGGGTGCTGGCTTCGGCATTCGGGTTGGTGTTCGTGGCTTTCGCCGTCTTCGCGCCGATTGTCGTCTCGGGTAAGCGGTTCGTCGCTCACTCGGCTCAGCAGTGCATCTCCGGGATACAGACGAATCTCAGCACCCCGGGGCATGTCAGCATCGTGAGCCGAGGCGAAGCTCTCAACTATCTGCCCGCCCTCATCTTCTTCCTGCTCCCGGCTCTCGCGGCTATCAGACACCAACAGACGGATCATCATCGCTGGCTCGTTCTGCCTTGGGCGGTGGCGGGACTGACCGGAATCGGGGCCACAGCCGGCGGCTGCAACAGCCTCGTCCTGAATCCGCTCGCGGCTGTTACCTTCGTATCAGCCAGCGCCGGCACGACGGCCGCGGTCCTCAGTCGAGGGCGCAAGGACATGCGACCCGCTGAGACAAGCCGTCGATACGTCGTCCTGACTCTGGTTCTCCTCGTCCTTCTGTGGCCGTTGGGAGCTGCAATGGTCCTCCTTTCGCGGAGCTGGACCGTGCACCAGAAGATCGTCGGTGTAGCATCCTCGGCCTTTGCGGTCGTCATCTACCCGATTGGTTTCATCGCCACCGTTGGTCCGCTCGGACAAGCCCTCCATGCGAGCGAAGGTTGGAAGGTTGCCATGACGTTCGCGGGAGGCGTGCCACTGTGGGCCATCCTGATCTGGTCGGTGGTCTACCTGGCCAAAGGAAGACAGCGCAGCGGCACGAGTGAAGTCCATCCCGATCTTTAACCCGATGGCGCGAAGACTCGGCGCGTTCGTCGTATTGGGCATGAGTGCCCTCGTCGGATGTTCTCCGCCGCCGACGACGGCTCCAACGTCCTCGCTGCCGACAGTGATCGTGTCTCGCCTCGGCCCAAATCCGCCTGGCGGATACATCCTCGAGGCGACAGACATTGCGGGAATGAGGGCTATGGCCTGTAAAGCGGAAGCTGCACCCGCGACGGCCTGCTGGCCCGACGCTCAGCCGTCCGCGCAGCTAGTCCTTCTCGCCTTCGGCGGGTTCACTCCGTGCCTGCACCTAGATCGCGTCCACGCGGTCAAAGGACCAAGCGCCGTGACACTTCACATATATCGGCGGCGAGAATCGTGCCTGACCAACTCCCCTGACAGACCTATGGCGCTGATCGGAATCCGCAGCGACGACCTGCCCCCATACGCCCGAGCTGACCTGCCGCGAGCGATCGATGGAGTCGAGCCGCCGATCGTGCCCGACTATATCGACGAGTAGCCGAGACGTCCGACCCTAGAGGGCTGGATCGAGCGGTTTACTCTCGATTGCCAGGACGCCAAACACGCATTCGTGGACCCGATGGAGAGGCTCCATGACGACGAACCGATCAAGCGCCTCATCGGCGAGGGCGAACTCGCGCTCGGCCAGTGAGCTTCCGCCCTGGATCGGTTCCCAAGCCGCTAGAGGTCGGCCTCTGCATATATATATGTTGCGGGCCGTGAATGATCTGGCACAACGGCAGACCGTGCGTCCTGCGCCGCTATCGATAGAGGGCAATCGGCGTGATGATTCCGCCTGGACCCTTGACCACTATTGGTCCGACGACACCCGCGGCGTCGCCCTCGGGTTTGGCTCCCCTGACCAACTTCCTTCGCTGCGCCCGGGGGACCATCTCGATGCCAGGAAAACCGCCCGGGATAGCAAATTGCTCAGTCGGGGCAAACTTTCGCTGCACCATCCCGAGGAGGGTCATCTCCCCGTCCATCGCATCGGCATCGATAAGCAAATGGCTAACGTCGAGTTCTGAAAAGAAGTGGAATCTTCTCGCGCCGGCCAGGGTCGCTGCAAGGGGAAGCTTGTTGTTGTCTGCTGAGCCGAGCGCCGAACCCCACATCTTCACCTGATCAAGCTGGGATTCATCGGCCGCACCGAACGCCCTCAGAACCGGCGCGAGCCGCTCAGCTGTGCGCAGGAACTGGGTGGCCTTCGCCATGCCCGCTACCTCCACGACAACCTCGAGCTCAACGACCTCATTCTTTTGAATCTGACCCCAGATCCCATCGTCCATTGCGGCGAGAGGCTGTATACCGTCAGCCTCCGTCATCAGTCGGTGAAGACGGGCGAACTCTGACGCCGGCGTCTGGCTTACGGTCTGCGACACCTCGTGCCCAGCAGTTTTCCTTAAGTCCACGCGACCGGTCATCGGACCCGCGGTCACCCCGCCGCCGGCGCCCTTCGAGCCTCCGCGCGTCGTCGTTGTCTGAGCGTCTTGGGTCAGCCCTTCCTCGAGTTGACCCAAGAACCGTTGAACCAAATCGCGATTCAGGTATGTGAAATCACGAAGAATCAACCTCGGCATCGCAGTCTCCCTCCATGCTCAGTCTATGGCGACCCAGCGAACAGTACCAGAACATGCGTTCGTGATCGTACTGCTGCCGATCGATCCCGGTACCTCCCCCACGACCGGCCACTCAGGAGTCGAAAATGGTGTTCGAAATCAGCATTGGTCGGAGAGGCCGGATTTGAACCGGCGACCCCCGCGTCCCAAACGCGGTGCGCTACCGGGCTGCGCCACTCTCCGCCGTATTTGATTCTGCCTTCAAGGAGGTTGAACTCGGCGCTATCCCAAAGCAGGTGCGCTACCGGGCTGCGCTACTCCCCGAAGGTCGAGAGATAGTATCCGGCCCTAGACTGGCGCCGGATGAAAGCCCTGGCTCCGTTCAAGGACCTGCGCCTGCGCGTCTCGGTCGTGATCATGGGACTCCAGGTCCTGGGGCAGGTCGCCTTCGGGTTCAAGGTGTCGATCGCCCAGATCCTGGTAGCGATCGCCCTCTGCGTGGTCATCGAGGTCGGTGTGGGCTGGTGGCGGAGGCAGACACTCACCTGGCCCGCCAGCGCCATCCTGACCGGGAATGGCATCGCCCTGATCCTGCGGGCCACGGGGACCCACCATGGCGATTGGTGGAGCCTGAACGGGATCCATTACTTCGCCCTCGCGGCCGTCATCGGGATCGGCTCCAAATACCTGGTCCGGTTCCGCGGTCGCCACGTGTACAACCCATCCAACCTCGGCCTGGTCTTGTGCCTGCTCGTTGCCGGGCCGCTGGATGTCTTTCCGCAGTACCTCTGGTGGGGGAACGTCACGCCGGCCCTGCTCATCGCCTTCGTGCTCATCCTCGTCGGCGCCGCCTGGGTGCTCGTGCCGCTGCGAATGGTCCCCATGGCTTTCGCCTTCCTGGTCCCGTTCTTCACGGGGATGGCGCTCTTCGCGGTCACCGGGCATTGCTTCGTGGCGATCTGGAACCCCGGGCCCGCGTGCGGGCTCGACTACTGGGCGGCGATCTGTCTCTCCCCGGAACTGCTGGTATTCGTCTTCTTCATGCTCACCGACCCCCGCACGACCCCTGAGGGCGCAACGGCGCGCCTCGTCCACGCCGCCCTGACAGCCCTCCTGGCGTTGGGCTTCATCGCGTTCCAGCCCACCGAATACGGCATCAAGCTCGGCCTACTCGCTGCCCTGACCGTGTCGTGCTCGGTAAACGGCCTGGGCCGTGGCGCGGCGGCGTGGCGGGCACGCGACCTGGTGCCGTCCTCGGCGCCGGAGGATCGCCGCCCGCTTCCGCTGGTGCCGGGCACGATCGCACTGGTGGTCGTCATCGCGCTGGCGGTCCCGCTCTACCTCGCCGGCCTGTCGGGGAACCAGGACCTGCGGGCCGTGGAGAAGGGGCGCCCGCCCCCCGGGATCCGGGGACAGGCCTAGCCGCGGACCAGCGCCGCCAGCCGCGGCATGAGCTCCGGTCCCATCAGCCAGCCGAAGCTGCCGCCGGCCGCGTTCGCCTCGGTGAACGCGCTCGCGCTGCCCGGCTCCAGGCCCCCCGTCACGAGGAACGGCACCGGGTCGTTGGAGTGCGATCCGAGGATCACGGGCGTCATGTGGTCCACCGTCACACAGACCAGCAGTGCGTCCATGTCCACCAGTTCGGCCAGGCGGCCGAAGTAGAAGCGCTCGATGTCCTCGATGGCCTGGCGCTTCTGGTCGGCATCACCGTCATGCGAAGGCACATCGGCCGCACGGATGTGGACGTAGGCGCCGTCCATGCTGGTCAGCGCCTCGTCGGTCCGCAACGCCCAGTCGTTGTAGTCACGCTCCGGGTTGCCGGTGGCGCGCGCCAACCGCATCAGCTCGAGGCCGCTGAGCTGGGCCAGTGCCTTCTCTACCGACGTCTCGACCACGGCGCCCAGGCGAAGCCCGTAGCGGTCGACAAACGGCGGCAGCCTTGGCAGCCTGTCGCCGGCGTCCCGCAGGAGAAGGAAATTGCCCGGCAGGAAGCCAAGGTCGCGGCGCCGCAGGTTGACGGGGTGCTGGTCCAGCACCTCGAATGCCTGCTCGACGAAGCTGTTGCTCAGGTCGGCGGCCCGCTGCGCGGCCGCGCTCTCGTCCAGGGGTCGAGCCCGCGCCGCGGTCATCCCGGGTGTCGGGACCGCGACGCTGAACGGCCCGCGCCGCTGGTAGGCGGGGTCGATGTTCTCGACCGCGCTGCTCAGCGCCCCCTCCGTCGACCGGATGACCAGGCAACCGCGATGGCCGGCCGACTGGACGAACTGGATGCTGGCCCCTGGGAGGTGAACGTCCTTCTGGACCGCATCAGCCAGCTCCCGAGCCTCGGTGTCGCCCAGGCTGCGGCCGGCCCTGCGGTCGACGATGTTCCAGCCGCTGTCGCCGGTCGCGAAATTCGCCCGCCAGGCGAGGTCGCCCTCCTGCATGTCGAGGCCGTTGCCGAGTGCCTCGAGCGGACCGCGCCCGGTGTAGTACTGGTCCAGTTCGTACCCCAGCAGGCTCATCGCGGCCGCGTCCGATTCGGGGGCGATGTCCGGGGCGACGGCCCAGAGCTGACCCATCTGCCCGGACGCGGCCAGGCCGTCCAGCAGCGGCGTCCGGGCAGCCTCCATCGGGGTGCGGTCGCCAAATTCCGGGAGTGGTCGGTCGGCCATCCCCGAGAGGACGACGAACAGCAACTTCCTCACAGGCTAGGGATTATCCGATAGCGATCCCTGCCCGGCGGCCCAGCCGGCGAGGTCGAACTGGGCGAGCAGCTCGGCAACCGCCTGGCCCCGGTGGCTCAGGACATCCTTCTCTTCGGCTGGGACCTCGGCCATCGTGCGGCCCTCCTCCAACACGAACACGGGGTCATAGCCAAAGCCGCCGGTCCCGACCGGGTGGCGCCCGATACGGCCCTTGCAGCGCCCCATGAAGACCTTGCCGGCCGGGCCTCCCGGCCGGGCGAGCGCCAGGACGCACACATATTCGGCCTGGCGGTCGGCCCGCCCCTCCATCTCCTCCAGGAGCAGCCGGTTGCGCGCCGCGGCATCGAGTCCCTCACCGCCATAGCGCGCCGACTGCACGCCGGGTCGCCCGCCGAGCGCGCGCACCACCAGGCCGGAGTCATCGGCCAGCGCCGGCAGGTTGGCTGCCCCGGCATATTCGCGCGCCTTCTTCTGCGCGTTGGCGAGGAACGTGAGGCCATCCTCGTCGACAGCCATGTTCAGCCCCATCTCACGGGGCGACACCAGCTCCACCCCCGCGCCCGCCAGGAGCCTGCGGAACTCCTCCAGCTTCCCGGCGTTGTCGCTGGCCAGCAGCAGCCTGGGACGGCTGGAGGCCGCCTCGGTCAGAGGCCCAGGGCCTGGCGCTGGACGGCGGCCAGCCGCACGATGCCCTCGGACGCCAGGGTCAGCAACTGGTCACCCTCGTCCCGGCTGAAGGGCCGGCGCTCGGCGGTTCCCTGGATCTCGATGAAGTTGCCTGACTCGGTCGCGACACAGTTCATGTCGACCTCGGCGCGGTAATCCTCGGCGTAGTTCATATCCAGGCGCACCTGGCCGTCGACGATACCGACACTCACGGCCCCGATCATCTCCTTCACCGGCACCGCGGGCAGGAGCCCCTGCTCGTGGACCTTCTTGAGGGCGAGGTACAGGGCGACGAACCCGCCGGTGATCGCCGCGCAGCGTGTCCCGGCATCGGCCTGGATCACGTCGCAGTCAACCGTGATGGTCCTCTCCCCCATGGCCGACATGTCCACGCCGGCGCGGAAGGCCCGCCCGATCAGGCGCTGGATCTCGGCGCTGCGGCCGTCCACCCGACCCTGGCGGCCGTCCCGGTTCCCCCGGGTGTTGGTGGCGCGGGGCAGCATCGCGTACTCGGCGGTGATCCAACCCAGCCCGCTGCCCTTGCGGAACTGGGGCAGCTTCTCCTCCACGCTGGCCAGGCACAGCACCCTGGTGTTGCCGGCGGTGATCAGGGCAGAGCCCTCGGCATAGATGTTGACGCCGGTCTCGATCGTGACCGGGCGCAGGGCGTCGACCTCCCGGCCGTCCGGACGGGTCACTTGCCCATCCGGCGGATCACCTGGATCGAACCCTCGTAAAGCAGCACCAGCGGCACCGCGAGGGCCATGGGGGTCACCGGGTCCACGCCCGGGGTAACGATCAGCGCCACGGCGATGATGATAAAGATCGCCGCCAGACGCTTCTTCCTGAGGGACGCCGAGGACACCAGTCCCGCCGAGGCCAGCAGCACCAGCGCCACCGGGAACTCGAACGTGACGGCGAAGGCCAGCATGAGGATGACGACAAAGCCGAGGTACTCGTCAGCCCCGGTGAACAGGACGAGGTCCGGGCCGCTTACGAACGGGGCCAGGAAGCGCACCGCGATGAAGAGAAACACGTAGGCGAGCGCTGCGCCCAGGGCGAAGAGGGTGAGCGAGCTGATCAGCAGCGGCCTCGCGAACCTCCGCTCCTGGGGCCGCAGGCCAGGCGAGATGAAGGACCAGAATTGCTGCAGGATGACGGGCAGGGCGATTGCCAGGCCCACCGCCAGCCCAACCTTGAGGCGAATGCCGAAATAGCCGAACAGCCCGAAATAGTGCAGCTTGGCCGCATCCGGGTTGGTCGTGGCCAGGTATCGCAGCGGCCGGACCAACTGCTCGATCACCCAGGCGGAGGCCGCGATGCCGATGATCGACGTGACGGCCCAGGCGATCAGCGAGATGATCAGCACCTTGCGAAGCTCCTCGAGGTGCTCGATCAGGGTCATGCGACTCTGGTCCCAGTCGTCCGCGACGTCGTCCGCCGCGACGGACGCCAGCGGCGCGGGCGCGACGAAGACGGGGGGCTCGCTCATCTCAGGAGGCAGCCGTGATGGGCCGCCAGGTCAGGAGCGGGGCGCCTCGGGCGGCGGGGCCGCAACAGGCGGAGGGGTGACCGCGACAGGTGGCGCGGCGGCCGGCTCGACCGGTGCCGGCGCGGTGTAGGTGGTCCCGGTCGCGGTGTCGGGCTTGCGAACCTCGTCGCGCAGCGTGTCACCCATCTCGGTGGTCGCCTTGCGGAACTCCTTGATGGCCTTGCCCAGGCCCTCGCCGAGCTCCGGCAGGCGCTTGGGCCCAAAGATGATCAGGGCTATGACCGCCAGGATGATCAGGTATCCCCAGTGAAAAGACATTGCTCACCTCGAGTTCGCCAGACAAGGCCAGTATACGTTCGGGAGCGTCCCCGTAACCCTTAGACCGAGTTGAGACCGGGAGTTCTCAGAGGCCCGCAATCGCGGCGGTCACGAACTCGTCCAGCGCCTCCTGGTGCTCCGTTGTCAGCGGCAGGGAGACGAACCAGGCCTCGAATTGCGACGGGGCGACGTACACCCCGGCCTGGCGCAACCGGTTGAAGAGGCGCGCGTACATCGCGGTGTCCGACCTGGCGGCCGACGCGTAGTCAGCGACGGTATCCGGCGTCATGAAGGGCGTCAGCATCGAACCCACCCGGTTGACCGTGATTCCGAGACCCTTCGAGTTCGCGGCCGCCACGATGGTGTTTTCGAGCGCCGCCCCGCCCCGCTCCAGCACCTCATAGGGGTTCTCTCGCTCCAGCACCCGAAGGGTCGCGAGCCCGGCCGCGGTCGCCAGCGGGTTACCGGACAGCGTCCCGGCCTGGTAGACCTGCCCCTCGGGGGCGACGTGCCGCATCAGCCCCGCTTTGCCACCGTAGGCCGCCAGCGGAAGCCCGCCACCGATGATCTTGCCCAGGCAGGTCAGGTCCGGGGTGATGCCAAGGAGCGCCTGCGCCCCGCCCAGTCCCACCCGGAACCCGCTGATCACCTCGTCGAAGACCAGCACGGTGCCGTGTGCGGCCGTCAGCCGCCGCAGCCCCGAGAGGAACCCTCGACTCCCGGGAACCACGCCCATGTTGCCGGCGACGGGCTCGACGATGACCGCTGCCACCTCGCCGCCGCGCTCCGCGAACAGCCGCTCGGCCGCCTCCAGGTCGTTATACGGCAGCACGGCGGTCAGCGCCGTGAACGCCCGAGGGACCCCCGGGGACCCGGGAATCCCAAGCGTGGCCATGCCACTGCCGGCCTCCGCCAGCAGGT
Source organism: Chloroflexota bacterium (assembly GCA_034666405.1). GTDB lineage: Bacteria > Chloroflexota > Dormibacteria > DASZGP01 > DASZGP01 > JAXDLW01. The sequence continues at coordinate 64,864 of JAXDLW010000028.1, forward strand.
AGTCCTGGTGCCCGTGGTACCCGCCCGCGAACTTCACGACCAGGTCGCGGGCCATGGCACCGCGGGCCAGCCGGATCGCCGACATCGTGGCCTCCGTGCCCGAGCTGACCAGGCGCACCATCTCAACGGAGGGGACATGCCTCACCAGCAACTCGGCCAGCTCGGTCTCGGCCTCGGTGGGCGCGCCATAGGTGGTGCCCAGCCGCGCCTGCCGAGTGATCGCATCCACGACCTCGGCCCGCGCGTGACCCAGGATCAGTGGACCATACGATGCGACGAGGTCGAGGTAACGCGTCCCCTCCACGTCCAGGATGTGGGCGCCCTGCCCCGACGCTACGAATATCGGGTCGCCCCCAACGGCCTTGAAGGCCCGGACGGGGCTGTTGACGCCGCCCGGCATCACGCGCCGGGCTCGCTCGAAGGGGCCTTCCGCGGTCAGCTGGGTGACGGCGACGGGGCCGCGGCGCTGGGCGAGGCCGCCGGGGAGGCCTGGGGCGATGCGGCCGGCGAAGCTGCCGGGGATGCCGACGGGTTGGGCGAGGTGACGGTGGCCACCTGGACCGCGAGCCAGTACATCTTGTCGCCCTTCTGCAGCTTTTGCGCCACGTCCAGGCCGGAGGTTATGTCGCCGAAGATGTTGAACACCGAAGGCTGGGGTGCCAGGACCGAGGTGTTGTCGGTGGTGTTGATGAAGAACTGGCTGCCGCTGACTGTGCTGCTCCGGGCCATCGCCACGGTGCCGACGCCGTACGGGCCCTTGGGGCCCTCATCACCGAGGCTGTAGCCAGGACCGCCGGTACCCGTCCCGAGGGGGTCACCGCCCTGGTCGATCCCGAAGGTGGCGCCGCCGCAGGTGGTATCGGCGGCGTTCGGGCAAACGCGATGGAAGGTCAGCCCGTCATAGAAGCCGGCGTTCGCCAGGAAGATGAAGTTGCCGGCGGTGAGCGGCGCAGAGTCGCTACGCATGTTGATGACGATCGTGCCCCGGGTGGTGCACATCACCACGCGATAGGACTTCGTCGGGTCCAGCGTCAACGCGGGCGCGGTTGCGTAGGTGCGCACGGGGTTCACCTTGGGGTGGCCGGTTGGGGCGTTGGTGCAGACCGTGTCCTTCGCGGTCGAGGTGGACGGGTTGGTGACCGCGTTCAGACCGTATGCGGCAGCCCCCAATACCAGGGTGAGGATGAGCACAAAGCCCGCAAGCACCGCCGGATGGCGCTGGGGCGCGGTCTGGCTCAACTCGACATCTCCTTCGGGCGGGGCGTCACGCTTCGCGGAGCCCCTGCATGATACGGACGGCTTCCTTGGCGAAGTAGCTTATCAGCAGCTTCGCACCTGCCCGGCGGATTGAAACCAGGCTTTCCATCACCGCGGCGTCATGGTCCAGCCACCCTCTTTCGGCTGCCGCCTTGATCATCGCCATCTCCCCGCTCACCTGGTAGGCGGCGACCGGGACATCGACCTCCGCCGCCACCCGGGCGACGATGTCGAGGTAGGGCCCGGCCGGCTTGACCATGACGATGTCGGCGCCCTCGACAATGTCCAGCCGCACCTCGCGGAGAGCCTCATCGAGGTTGGCCCCGTCCATCTGGTAGGCGCGCCGGTCGCCGAAGGCGGGCACGGAACCCACGGCATCCCGGAATGGGCCATAGAAGGCGCTGGCCATCTTGGCCGAGTACGCCATGATCGCGACCTCGCCGAACCCCCCGCCGTCGAGCACCTCTCGGATCGCGCCGACCTGCCCGTCCATCATCCCGGAAGGCGCGACGATGTCGGCTCCGGCGCCCGCCTGGGAGGCGGCGATCTGCCGGTAGGCATCGAGGGTGGCGTCGTTGTCCACCTCCCGGCCGGAGAGGATGCCGCAGTGGCCGTGGGAGGTGTATTCGCACATGCAGAGGTCCGTGGCGACCAGCAGCCGGTCGCCGAAGCGCTCCTTGATGGCGGTCGTCAGGCGCTGCACCGCGCCGTCGTCCGCCCAGGCGGCCGTACCCCGCTCGTCCTTGGCGGCCGGGATCCCGAACAACAGGACCATGGGAATGCCGAGGTCGATCGCCTGCTGACACTCGTCCAGGGCACTCTGGATGGAATGCTGGTGGTGGCCCGGGAGGCTCGAGATGGGAACGGGGGCGGTGGCTGTTTCCGACACGAAGAGCGGCAGGACAAAGTCCGACGCCGCCAGGGTGGTCTCAGCCAGTGCGCGCCTCAAGAGCGGCGAGCGCCGCAGACGGCGGGGGCGCGAAGCCGGGTAGCTCAAGCCGCCCGCCCGAAGTGGCGGGAGATGGCGTCGACCAACCCCTCGGCCGTGTGCTCCCCGGCCACGACCGCGACATCGAGGCCCAGGGTGCGCGCCGCGTCAGCCGCCACCGGCCCGATGCATGCGACGGGCGGAACCTGGAGTCCGGCCGCCGCCTGCGCCAGGCTGGCTGCCGCGGAGGCGCTGGCCAGGGCGACCATGTCCACTCCCTTCTCCAGGGCTTCGCGTAGCCGCGCCGGGGCGTCGGGACTGGGCTCTGTGCGGTAGACAGGGACCACGTCGACGGTGGCGCCGCGCCGCCGCAACTCCTCTGGCAGGTCCTCGCGGGCGACCTCGGCACGCGGGAAGATCAGCCGCTTCCCCGCGAGGTCCATGCCGTCGAGCGCTCGTAGCAGGCCCTCGGCCACGAACTCTGCCGGCACCAGGCGGACAGAGAGGCCCGCCTGGCGCGCGGCGCGGGCGGTCGCGGGGCCGACGGCGAGCACCGGCGGCCAGCCGCCGCGAGGCGAATCGTTGCCCAGGAGCTTGAGCGAGGCGCCCACGGCCCGGGCGGAGGTCAGGATGGCGTAGTCGTATGTGCCCGCGGCGGCAAGGGATTCGCGGGCCGCCTCCGGGTCGGTGGGCGGCCGGTGCACGATCAGGGGCACCTCGGTGACGAATGCGCCCATGGCTGCCAGGCCCTCGGTCAGCGACCCACCCTTGCCCTCCGTCCGGGTCACGAGGACCCGCTTGCCGGCCAGCTCCGAGCTCATTTCCTCGCCTCCCAGCTGGCCCCGGCCTCGCGCAATTGCCGCAGCGCATCGCTCACCGCGCTCTGCGGATCCGACGCGATCGAACGTGCTTCGACCCGGTAGAGCCGGTCGCCGTCGTGGAGCGCGGCCCGCAACTGGGTCTCACCGCCACGAAACTCCACGAGCACCCCGAGCGGGACGCTGCACCCCGCGCCGATGGCCGTGGCCAGGTCGCGCTCGCAGGACACGGCCAGCGACGTCGGGAAATGGTTGAGCCAGCGCAGGTCGGAGCTCCTGGCATCGTCCATGCGCACCTGCACCGCGAGAGCTCCCTGCCCGGGCGCCGGGACGCACTCGGTGGGCGCCAGGGGGTGCTCGCCTTTCGGGTTCAGGCCGAGACGGCGCAACCCGGCGGCGGCCAGCACCAGCGCATCCGCATCCCCGGCCTCCAGCTTCCTCAGCCTGGTTTCGATGTTCCCGCGGATGTCGACGAAGTCGACCCCTTTCCAGTTCTCCTCCAGTTGCCGCCGCCGCCGGGTGCTGTCTGTGGCGACGCGCTCGCCCGCCTGCGGCATCACCCCGTGTCCCAGTTGCTCGCTGCGGGGGCGGATAACCACGTCGTACGGGGACTCGCGCTCGAGGTAGGCCAACACCTCCAGGCCCTCTGTCTCCTCCACCGCCAGGTCCTTGGCGCTATGCACAGCGGCGTCGATATCGCCGGCGACCAGGCGCTCCTCGATCTCCTTGACGAAGACCCCCTGCGCGCTGAACGAGTCGAGCGCCCTCTCCCCCTCCCGGTCCCCCTGGGTCTTCAGGGTCACGACCTCGACCTCGCGGTCCGGGAAGCGATCGAGGTAGGCCCGCCGGACGAGTTCGGCCTGGGCCAGCGCGAGCGGTGACCCCCTCGTCCCCAGGCGCAGGGCCGAGGTCCCATCAGGGGACATTACCCGGCTGCCTCTACAGCCTCGCCGTCCTCGTCGAGCTGGAAGAGGTCGCGGACGAGCATCGCCGTCGAGGCGTCCTCGGGGTGCTCCCGCAGGTAGCTGATCGGGCCGTGGAGCATCTTGGCGGCGAGCGATCGCGTGAGGCGGTCCACCTCGGCCAGCTGGCCTGGCGTCAGCCCGGCGGGCAGGTTCTTCGCGAGGTGATCGACCCGGCGCCGCTCCACCTCCGCGACCAGCGCCGCGATCGCGGGTATGGCGCGCTGCTGGGTCAGGTCCGCCTCGACCCGCAGGAGCTCGTCCCGGACGATCGCATCGGCCGCGGGCACCTCTCGGGTGCGCTCCTGCAGGCCTCGATCGACGGCCTGGGCGAGATGGTCGACGTTGTAGAGGTGGGCACCGGGAACCCGGGCGACCGCGGGCTCGATATCGCGGGGCACGGCGAGATCGAGCAGGAACAGGGGCCGGCCGTCGCGCTGACGCATCAGGCCCTCGACCACGCCGGCGGTGAAAATGTGGTCCGGGGACGAGGTCGAGCAGACCACCAGGTCGACCTCGGCGGCGACCTTGGCGACGCGGGAGAACGGAACCGTCAGCGCTACCACGCTCGCGGGCATCGCGGCGGCCAGTTCGTTGGCCCGGGCCGAGGTGCGGGTGCTGAAGAACACCCGGTCCAGTCCCTCGTCGCCCAACAGGCGGGCGGTCGCCCCCGCCATCTTGCCCGCGCCCACCAGGAGCGCGGAGCGTCCGCGCAGGCTGCCCAGGACCTCGCGGGCCTGGGCCACGGCGGCGTGGCCGAACCCCACCGGGTTGCGGCCGATGCCGGTCTCGGTGCGGATCCGCTTGGCCACCGAGATCGCGCGACGCAGGATGAAGTCGAGGTCTCCGTCGACCGTGCCGGCCTCGCGCCCGGCGCGGTGGGCTGACTTGAACTGGCCCAGGACCTGGCCCTCGCCCAGGATCGCCGAATCGAGGCCGCCG
>JAXDLW010000029.1:0-16092 GCA_034666405.1 Chloroflexota bacterium
GACCGTGATCCCTGACGGGAGTGTGTCCGACGGCTCGGGCGGCTTCACCTCGCCGATCCACGTGAATCCCCCAGCAGGGACGGTGAACCCGGACGGGAGTGTGTCCGACGGCGCGGGCGGCTTCACCTCCGTGACCCATGTCAATCCGCCGGCAGGCACGCTCGGCCCGGACGGGAGCGTGGCCGACGGCAACGGGGGCTTCACCTCGCCGATCCACGTGAATCCCGCAGCCGGGACGGTGAACCCGGATGGCACCGTTGCGGATGGGTCCGGCGGCGCCACCTCGCCGATCCACGTGAATCCCCCAGCCGGGACGGTGAACCCGGATGGCACCGTTGCGGATGGGTCTGGTGGCGTGACCTCGCCGATCCACGTGAATCCCGCAGCCGGGACAGTGAACCCGGACGGGAGTGTGTCCGACGGCGCGGGTGGCTTTACTCCGGCGTCCTCCGATCATGCGGGCTTCCCACCAGCGGGCTCACCTGGCCCCGACGGCACCGTCTCCGATGGCGCCGGTGGCTTTACTCCGGCGTCCTCCGATCATGCGGGCTTCCCACCAGCGGGCGCCCCCGGCCCGGACGGCACCGTGTCTGACGGCGCGGGCGGATTCACCTCTGCCGCGACGCACGTGAATCCGCCGGCCGGCGCCCCCGGGCCGGACGGGACTGTCTCCGACGGCACCGGTGGCTTCACCTCGCCGACCCATGTCAATCCGCCGGCAGGCACGCCCGGCCCGGACGGGACTGTGTCCGACGGCGCGGGAGGGTTCACCTCTACCGCGACGCACGTCAATCCGCCAGCCGGCGCGCCCGGGCCAGATGGGACTGTGTCCGACGGCACCGGTGGCTTTACCTCGCCGACCCATGTCAATCCCCCGGCAGGCGCTCCCGGGCCCGACGGCACTGTGTCTGACGGCACCGGTGGCTTCACCTCGCCGACCCATGTCAATCCGCCGGCCGGCGCTCCCGGGCCCGACGGCACGGTCTCCGATGGCGCCGGTGGCTTCACGTCTACCGCGACGCATGTAAATCCGCCGGCAGGCGCGCCCGGACCTGACGGCACGGTCTCAGATGGCGCGGGTGGCTTCACGCCTGCGCCCTCCGACCATGTCGGCTTCCCGCCGGCAGGCGCACCTGGGCCTGACGGCACCGTCTCAGATGGCGCCGGCGGCTACATCAAGCCCTGATGCTGCTCACAGCGAGGTCAGGGTGGCGACGCCGCCGGAGACCGGGATGACCGCCCCCGTCAGGTAGGCGCCGGCGCGCGACGACAGGTAGATCACGGTCCCGGCGATGTCCTCCTGGGTGCCTGCGCGCCCGGTCGGGATGCGCTCGAGGAGCGCGACTTCCATCTCCGGGGATTCGAACATGAAGGCCGTCATCTTGCTCGGGAAGAGGCCGGGGGCAATCGCGTTGACGTTGATGTTCTCGGCCGCCAGGCGCCTCGCGAGGTGCCGCGTGAGCATGTGCACGGCGGCCTTGCTGGCCGAGTAGGGGAAGCTTTCGTGGACGGGGACCGAGATCCCGTCGACCGAGCCGATGTTGATCACCCGTGCGGGGTCGTCGGCCGTGGCGGCGGCCCGGAGCATGGGCAGCAGCACCGACGTCGTGAAGAACACGCCCTTGACGTTGGTGTCGATCACCTTGTCGAAACCCATCTCGGGGAAGTCGTCCACCGGCGCGCCCCAGGTCACCCCGGCGTTGTTGACGAGGATGTGGAGGCGCTCCTCGCGGACGGCCAACTGGTCCCGAAGATGCTCCGCACCGGGTTTGCCCGAGAGGTCGGCAGGGATCGCAAAGCACTCCCCAGAGGTGCTCAACTCCGCCGCCGCGGCAGCGCACGCGTCAGCCTTGCGCGACGATATATATACGCGCGCGCCCGCCGCGAGCAGTCCGCGCGCAATCATCAACCCGATACCGCGCGAGCCTCCGGTCACCACGGCCACCTTGCCGTGGACGGAGAACAGGTCAGTCATCGCGGTCCATGGTAACGCTCCAACGACGGCCCAAAAAATGGGCAGGACTGGGCCCTGCGGGTGCAGGGCCAGCATTTATCCACCCCAGCGCAGCGGGAGTTTGCCCCTGGGCCTGGATTCACCTTTGAGTCGCTGGTGAGGGCAGACTTCGGGTCGTGAAGGCGATGGACGGCGCTCCTCTTCCGGCAGGCGAATCCTGGTCGGCGCCACCACGGGCTGCTCCCGCACACCGGAAGAGAAAGGTTGGCCCGGTCAGCCTGGGCTGTGCGGGCGTACTGGTCGCCACGATTGGGCTGGTGAGCTTCATGGTCATGTCTCTCCTCGGCGGCGGATCATCGGCGACCTGGGTCTGGCGAGGCCAGGATTGGCGGGAGGTCGACAAGTCGGGACCTCCAGGGGGCGCTGGTGGCCACGTCTTCTTCGATAACCATGCGCAGCGTTTGCGTTACGTATCTCGCAAATTCGAGGAATGGGAGTGGCACGGCCATGAATGGACATCATTGAGGATCATGGGCAGACCTCAGGTCGAGCCCACCCTGTTCGGCCCGAAGTTCGCTCTGGACCCCCGGTCAGGGTCCGTGGTGGCGATCGTCAGTGACCCCGTCGCAGGTGTACCTGCGGCCACATGGCTGCTCTCAGGCGATACCTGGAGGAAGGCGGAACGGGCGCCGGTGGACGACGGGGTCCTGGTCGCCTCTGGCGAAGAAGATCGTCTTCTTCTTTTTGGGTCGGCCGGAGGCACTCCGCCCCCGGCCCCCCATGTGTGGCAATGGACCGCTGACCGGTGGGTGCAGCTCCCCGCGGAGCCCGGGGGAGTGCGACTGCTGGGCGGCGGGCCGGTTTCCGGGGCGTATGACCCCGTCGGACGGCGTTACGTGGTCCAGGCCGGTGACGATGTTCAGGAATTTCGGGATGGCCGGTGGTCGTCGCTCCTCGGCGCCGGCAGCCCTTGCACGGGGAGCGGCGACGACTGCGCCGGAGTGGTCTACAGTCCGCAAGCAGGCGCTGTTCTTGCCTTCCAACCCGGTGAATGGTGGGAGCTGTCGGGAAGAAGCTGGATCAAGCGACCAACCTCGGTCGGGCCTCGGGTCACCTTCGCGCATTTGGCCTATGACCCGAGTACGCAAAACGTGGTCCTGTTTGGGGGCTGCGACCACGGCGGCCTGGATACCCAGGTCTGCCAGGGGCCGGGTTAGCGCGTTCTCCTCCACCGACAGGTCGTCCCGCCGTCATCTCCCCCCGCCCCAAAAAAGGCAGGAGTGGGCCCTGCTGGATTTGAACCAGCGACCAATGGATTATGAGTCCACCGCTCTGACCAGCTGAGCTAAGGGCCCGCGGAGCAAGGTTAGCTGGCGGCACTGTCCACGCGTTCCGTGTTCAAGCTGTCGCTGCCAGGGACGGACCCAGGGAGGAGGATCGTCGTTATCCTGGCAAGCCGCCGGGCGCTGAGATGAGCGCGCGGCCTCGGACTCCAGGCGGCGCCCCGCCGCGAGGGTGGGTCAGCCCAGGCCGTCGAGAGCTTCGGCGGTGAGGGCCTCGATGCTGTCCAGCACCAACGCCGCCGACGTCAGCACGACCGGGCTGACGGGGTACTCGGAGCGCATGATGGCCACTGTTGGCATGCCCGCGGCGACCGCGGAGCGGATGCCGTTGCTGGAGTCCTCGACGGCAGCGCACGACCCGGGCGGCAGCCTCAACTCAGCGGCCACCGCCAGGTAGACGTCGGGGGAGGGCTTGCCCCGTGGCACCTCTTCGGTTGAGGTCGTGACCGCGAACGCCCCGGCGAGGCCCGCGCGCTCAAGGACCGCGTCGATCAGCTGGCGCGGCGACGAGCTGGCCAGGCCGAGTGGCCGGCGCGCACCGACCCGGCGCACCGCCTCAACCCCTCCAGGGATCAACGGCAGGTCGTCCTCGTAGCGCTTGACCATGGCCGCGATCACCTCGGCGGCGACCCGGTCCGGTGCCATCGGCACCCCGACCTCCCCCGCGAGGTAACCCGACCATTCGACGGTGCTCATTCCCATCAGGCGTTGCTGCGTGTCGGCCATCCAGGTGCCGCCCGCGCCGGCAACGAAGCGCCGGCGGACGTCCTCCCAGACCGGCTCCGAGTCGATGAGAACCCCATCGAGGTCGAATACCACGGCTTCGATAACCACGTGCCAAGCATCGCAGGCGGCGGCGTCGATATGATCTCGCCAGGAAGCAAGGGATGGCGGCATGATCGGGGGGATCGATCGTCTCGCAAGGCCCGCGGCAGCCGCCGTGGGCGTCGGCCTGTGTCTCCTGGTCGCACCCGCCGGCGCCGCAGCCCGCAATTCGCAGGTGGCGCCATCGGGCCGCACCAGCATCGCCGTGCCGGATGCCGCCCACCGGGCGCTCCTCGCCCAGGCCGCGAAGGCGGCCATCGGTCAGCATGCGGCGACTGCCACTCCCCCGGCCGGGCTCACCTCCGAGAACGTCGAGTTCCTCGCCAACCTGCCCGAACTGGTCACCGCCATCAGCATCGCGTTCATCGACGACACGGCGTTTGTCTCGACGGTCCATGGGGTCTACTCGGTGGACGTCAGCGACCCGACCAACCCGACGATCATCGGTGCCCTCCCCCACTTCATCTTCGAGAACGAGCACATGACCGTGGACGCGGTCCGCAAGCGCCTGTACATCAGCCGCGACCCGCGCGGGATCGCCGGCACCACCGAGCTGCCGTACGGCATCGTCGAGATCATCGATGTGTCCAACCCTCGGGTAATGACCCTGGTCAACCCGGTGCAGCTGCCGGTTGGTCACACCAGCACGTGCATCAACAATTGCGACTACATCTGGACCGGGGGGCCCGCCGCCTCATCGCTGCAGCCTGCGGATTGGGCCGGCCGTCCGATCTTCGGCACGGACGTGCGCGACCCCGCCCACCCCGTGCAGTGCCCGCACGCCATAGACCTCGGTGCGAACGACGGCAAGACCGACTACGCCCACAGCATCGATGTCGACGCGGCCGGGGTCGCGTGGGTGTCCGGCCGGGCCCATGTCCGGGGGTTCTGGACCCAGGGGGCTCATTTCAACCCGGTCAGCGGCCAGGTCGAGACGGCGACCGCCTGTGACCCGATCCCATACGCCGGCGGCGGCACGGTGCTGGGAGCGGACTCGGACGAGGTGATGCACAACGCCTATCGCAACCTCAACGGCACTGTGGACGGGCGCTCGGGTGACGTCGTCGTCGCCACCGAGGAACGCACCGTGACCGACTGCACGAAGTCCGGGCGTCTGGCCACTTACGACATCGGCGGGTCGCACCAGGGGCAGGGCTTCATCAACACCGCGACGACTCATTTCCGGCTCACCCAGCTCGACTCCTGGACCCCGGAGAACAAGGCTGGCAGCACCGGGTGCGACTCCGCCCATTGGTTCACGGAGCGCGCAGACCAGGTGATCGCGATCTCCTTCTACAGCCAGGGCACGCGCTTCCTCGACACCAGCGACCCCCGGCACATCCGGCAGGTCGGGTACTTCAACCCGACCGGCACGAACAGCTGGGCGGCGTACTGGCACGGGGCCGAAACCGTGTTCATCGCTGACTTCGGACGCGGCCTCGATGTCGTCCGGCTGAAGAGCGTGGTCGAGGGGACAGCGACGACCCCGCCCCGTGCGGCGGCGGCCCCCGTCAGCGCCGCGGGGTCGGGTCTACCGGGAACCTCGGTGGCCGGCCCCGAGGCCTACGCGATTCTCCTGGTGGCTCTGTTGCTGTGGCTCGTCAGCCCCACACTCGCGGCCAGGCTCTTCGCAGCAGCAGGTAGAGCCCGGAGGAAACCACCGCCCAGCTGACCAGCGCCAGCCCGAGGGCGACCGGGGCGCCGGCGATTTGCGCCCCGGCGAACACGGTCCCCGCGAAGATGATCATCCCGATCGACCCCAGGATCCCGCCCTGCGCATCCGCGTCCGCCGGGCCCTCGCCCTTCTTCTTCTCGATGAGCGTGAGGGCCGCCGGCATGATCGCCGGGAAGGCCAGGAAGAGGCCGCCGACTCGCGGGCCGTAGGCGAGCGAGACCAGCCCCGCGATGACGCTGATCGTCGCCCCGAACGCGAACCGGATCGCAAAATCCCTCGGTTTCGACTCCCTGATCGCGCCGAGGTCGATGCTGACCTTCCGGCTCGAAGCGTCGGCGCTCCGCGACGCTGCCTTGACCTTGCGCGGGTTCATCGCGTGAACAACCAGAGCCCGGCGCCTGCGAACGCCGCCCACACAGGCATCGCAACCAACGATCCAAGCAGCGCGTGCATCCGCCGCAGGGTGAAGACCATGACGCAGCAATAGGCCAGCATGCCGAAGGCTCCCGCTATCATTCCGAGGGCGCTGGCGTGACCCGCCGCCGGGCCTTTGGTGGCGATGGTTATCGCCAGGGAGGCGACGGCAACCGCGGGGGCGGCGGCGAAGATGCCCGCGAATTTCTTCGGCTGGACCATCTGGCCCACGAGCGCGAAGGCGCAGACCGCGGTCCCGCCGAGAACAGCACGAAATGCGATGAGGGCCAGATCCTTCATTGCGACCACCAAAAGCTTAGCGACGGGGAAGGGAATTGAAGAAGCGGGTAAGCCGCCGCGCACGGGGGTTCGCGGCAGCCACGTTGGCCATCCTTGGCATCCTGCCGGCGGGCGGGGCCATGACCGGGTCGGCCGCGGACGCGCGGGCCACGGCCGGTGACGCCGTCGCCAGTATCAGCGGCAGCACGGCGCAACTCGCATCCAGCCGGATCCGGCGCACCTGGAGGATCCCGGCAATCGGGTCCACCGGCGTGCGGACCGTCGGCCTGGAGGACCGGGCCGCGCACCGCCAGTGGTCCGCACCCCTGTCGAATGACATGACCCTGGACATCGGGGGCGTGGCGCTCGACTCGTCGACGTTGGCACTCGAGGGCCTCGCGGCATCACGCGTTCCCGGCGATCCACGCATCCCCGGGGCGGGGGCCGGCGCTCGCCTCAGCTTCAGGTACTCCGCCGTCGCGCTCGGTTCCGGCATCACCGTCGAGCGGGACTACACCACCTACCCCGGCAGCGCCGTCATCGAGGTGGACACGCGGCTGGTGAACCGCTCCCCGGCGCCCCTTCGCGTCAGCTCATTCAGCCTCGACGAGGTCACATCGCCGGCCCCGGTGACCGCCGAGGTCCAGCGTTACGTTGGCGGGTCCGACTGGCGCGACGACTTCCGGGCCGCGACGAACGCGGGCACCGGGGCATTCGATGCCGAGGCCGAGGTCCTGCGGTTGGACGACGGCACAGGGCAGGGTTGGTTCAATGTTGCGGAGCGTCGCGGTGGCGACATGAGCCGCGCTGGACGCGATGCCGCCGGCCGGGCCTGGATCGGCGTGGACTACCAGCGCGACCTCTTCGACTGGGGCCCGCTGCAGACGAGCCCGCCGGATTACAACCGGCTGGCCAACCCAACCTACCCGGTCGGGGGCCGGCAGCGCACGCTGCCCCCGCTGGGAACCCTGCGCCTCGGACGCGCGTACACGGGGGTCTACGTGGGTGGCGCGCAGGAGGCGGCGCGCGGCTTCGTCGAGAGCTTCACCCGCCACGACATGCCGGCATACCAGCGGAGCATCGGCCTCAACTCGTTCCATCCGTGGAGCCACGGCCCCGGGTTGAACGACCAGCAGATGCGGCTCGAGGTTGACGCCGCGAAAAAGCTCGGCGTCGAGACGTTCATGCTGGACGACCAGTGGCAGGGGCAGAGCGCCGGCGACTGGAACTTCGACCCGGTTCGCTTCCCGGACAGCCTGCACAACGGGACCCCGGACTTCGTTCGTTACATCAAGTCGACCGGGGTTGGCTTCGCACTGTGGATGTCCCCGGCCGAGTTCAACGGCTCGAGTACCACGGCCGCCGCCCACCCGGACTGGATCTGCACCCCCACCGGGCAGGTCACGAAGTTCATCCAGGACGACGCCGGGCTGGGCGTCTGGGATGTGACCAACCCCGCGTTCCAGGCCTACCTCGGAGGCGTCATCGACCGGGCGGTGACGAGCTGGGGCGTCAGGGAGTTCAAGTTCGACTTCCAGTCGTGGGTGGACTGCGGCAGCCACGACTACCTCGACTACGAGGACGCCTTTGTCGCGATGGTCCGTGGCTTCCAGCAGGCGCACCCGGGAGTGACGTTTGAGCTCGATGAGACCAACGACCAGCGAGCCTGGCCATTCGAGTCGGCGGCCATAGGCCCCTCGTGGTTCGATAACGGCCACACCGGTGGGGGCGGTCACCAGCCGGGGCTCACCTACGTGGGCAAGGAACTCCACGACCTCTGGTCGGCCGCGCCGTGGCTGCCCACCTCGTCGATCGGCTTTGGCGCCTACGACGATTTCCTCAAGCCGCCCTACACCCCGGGCTACCTGATGCCCGGCGCGCTGCTGGGCCACTTCACGTTCTGGACCGACGTCACCCGGATCTCGCCGGCTGACGCCGCAGAGACCCGTTGGTGGACCAATTGGTTCCGGTCCAAGCGTGGAACCATCCCGCGGTTCTCGTATGAGGACACCACCGCGGACCCGGCCGACGGCACCTCCTGGCTGGCGCTTCAGCCCTGGCAGAAGGACTCCGGGTACCTCTTCGTGTTCCGGCAGGGCGGCGACGAGGCCACCCGCTCCATATCCCTGCAGGGGGTCAGCGCGACGCGCACGTACGCCGTGACCGATGTCAGGACGGGGAAACGCATCGGGACCTTTACAGGCAAGACACTCGCGGCCGGGTTCCCCATCACCCTGACCACCGCCTACAGCTCTGAGGTACTGGAGATCGCGCCAACCAGGGGTTAGCTACCATCCCCGGGTGAGAGCACTCCGGGCCCAGTCACCCCTCAGCCGCATCACCACCGCCAGGACGCTGGGCGATCTCCTGGTGGCACGTGCGGCGAGTCTCGCGGAGCAAGGCGATTTCCTCTTCCTGGATGAGACCGGCCGGCAGTCAGCGCGGATGACGCCCGGCCAGCTCCTGGAGGAGTCTCGTCAGCTCGCCGCGGGGATGGCCGCGCGGTACCCGCCGGGTACCCGCGTCATCCTGGTCGAACCCGATGAGCGGGCCTTCCTGGTCAGCTTCATGGGCTGCCTCCTGGCGGGGCTCCTGCCTGCCCCCGCGGCCCCGCCGATACCCACGCGATTGGACCGCGCCATGCCGCGACTGAGGGCGATCGCCGCGAACGCCGGCGCAGAGGCCCTTTTGACGTCAGGCGCCCTGGCGGACGCGGCCCGGGCGATCTTCCCGGGCCCGGGCGGACCAAGGGTCACAACACCTGAGGAAGCAGTGACATGGGCGGCAAGCCCGCAGGGGTGGGAGCCGCCGCAGATCGACCCCGGCGACCCGGCGTACCTGCAGTACACCTCCGGGTCGACCGCGGCGCCGCGCGGGGTGATCGTCACCCATCGCAATGTCCTCGCCTACCTCCCGGCAATGCTGGACGTGTCCGAGCGGGATATGGATTGGCCGGCGGTCCTGGTGAATTGGATTCCCCTGTTCCACGACATGGGCCTCATCACCGCCCTGTTCACGGCGCTGTACGGCGGTCATCAGTCGGTCATCATGTCGCCACTCACCTTTCTGTACCGACCCCTCACGTGGTTGGAGGCAATCGATCGGTACCGCGGTACGGGCGCCGCCGCCCCCAACTTCGCCTACGACCTCTGCGTTGCCCGGACCAGCCCGGAAGAGCGTGCCGATCTCGACCTTCGCAGTTGGCGGGCCGCGTGGAACGGTGCCGAGCCCATTCGCGCGGACACCATTCGCGCCTTCACCGAGGCCTTCGCGGTCGCAGGTTTCCCCGCGGATGCGATGCGCCCATGCTATGGCCTTGCGGAGGCCGTACTGACCGTCTCCACCGGTGACGCCCATACGCCCCCAATCCACCACGTGGACCTGGACCGGTTGCGCCAGGGCGACTATCGGCGGGTCGCGCCCGCCACCCCGGGAAGCCGGGAGGTGGTGCCGTGCGGACGGCCGATCCCGGGCCAGCGCGTGGAGATCGTCAACCCGGACACCCATCTCTTGGTCCGCGAGGGCGCTGTGGGCGAGATCTGGATCGCCAGCCCGATGATCGCCGCGGGGTACTGGAACGAGACCGAGACCGAGCAGGGCAGCTTCGGGGCTCGGCTCGCTGACGCGCAGGACAGCGATGAGTTCCTCCGCACCGGCGACCTCGCGGCGATGGTCGACGGCCAGCTATGCATCGTCGGACGGGTGAAGGACATGATCATCGTGCGCGGCGAGAACTACTTCCCGGTCGACATCGAGCGCGCCGCCGAGCACGCGCATCCCCAGGTGCGCGCCGGCTGTGTCGTGGCGGCGACCATCGGGATCCTCGGCGAAGAGGAACTGCTGGTCGTCGCGGAGGTCAACGCCACAGAGCCGGCCGCACTGCAGGACGTCGTTCGCGCGATTCGCAGGGAGGTCGCTAGCGAGTGCGGCCTGGTCGTGCAGCGGCTCGCCCTGGTGCCGCCGCGGGCGGTGCAAAAGACCAGCAGCGGGAAGCTCCGTCGCGGCGCCACCCGCGATGCCTACGCGGCGAGCGAGCTCGGTGTTCTCGCCGGCTGGCCGGCCGCTGAAGAGGCCTAGCCCCGCTCCGATAGTGGGGTGTAGACCACGTTGGCGGGGCCGACGTACTCGGACTCCGGCCGCATCAGCCTGTTGTTCTCGTACTGCTCCAGGACGTGGGCGGTCCAGCCCGCCATGCGCGACAGCGCAAATATGGGCGTGAAGATGAACCGTTCCAGGCCCAGCATGTGGTATGTGCTGGCGGAGTAGAAGTCCACGTTCGGGTTGAGTTTCTTCACCTCGAGCACGACCTTCTCGACCTTCTCCGACATGTCGTACCACTTGGTCTCGCCGTTCTGCTCACCGAGGCTCTTGCT
Source organism: Chloroflexota bacterium (assembly GCA_034666405.1). GTDB lineage: Bacteria > Chloroflexota > Dormibacteria > DASZGP01 > DASZGP01 > JAXDLW01. Next base: position 10,864 of record JAXDLW010000029.1, read on the forward strand.
GAATTTCTTGAGCACCGTGGCCCGCGGGTCGTAGACCTTGTAGACCCGGTGGCCGAAGCCCATGACCCGCTTCTTGTTCTCAAGCGCGTCACGCACCCACTCGTCCGCCTTGTCCACCTCGCCGATCTCCTCGAGCATCTCCATGACGGCGGCGTTGGCGCCGCCGTGGAGCGGGCCCTTCAGGGCCCCGATTGCACCGACCACGGACGAATGCATGTCCGACAGGGTGCTGGCGATGACCCGGGCCGTGAACGTCGACGCATTCATGCCGTGGTCCGCATGCAGGATCAGCGAGACATCGAAAACCTTGGTCGCAGTCTCGTCCGGCACCTCGCCGCTCCACATCCGCAGGAAGTCGGCGGCCACGCTCAGGGAGGGGTCGGGAGCCAACGGTTCCAGGCCGCGGTGCATCCGCCCGATGGCAGCGACCAGCGTGGTGGTCTGGGCAACGAGCCGCAGCGCCTTGCGCACGTTGGCCTCGCTCGACATGTCGGCCACGTCCGCGTCGAAGTGGGCGAGGGCGCTGACCCCGGTCCTGAGCAGGTCCATGGGCTCGACGGTGGGGTCGAGGTTCTGCAGCATTGTCAGGACCTGGGGTGGCAGGTGACGCTGGTCGCCGAGATCTCGCTTCAGCTGGTCCAGCTCGGCGCGGTTCGGGAGGGTGCCCTTGTAGAGGAGGTAGCAGGTCTCTTCGAAATTGGACTTCTCAGCCAGCTCGGCGATGTCGAAGCCGCGGTAGAGCAGTTTGCCGGTGCGGCCGTTGACGTCGCTCATCGCCGTCCGGGCGGCGACGATACCTTCGAGGCCGGGGCTGTACTGCTGCCCGGTCACGCCGACCGGCTCGACCGCGGTCTCTACCGCACTCATCCCGCGTCCTCGGCCTGGATGGTGAAGGTCTCTCCTCCACAGTTCGTGCAGACCGAGGGGGCGTAGAAGCCGCGGTAGCCCTTGCCGCACCATGAGCATGTCCACACGTGGCTGGCGAAGAAGGTGATGAGGTCGCTGCGCGAGAGCAGCCCGATCAGCTCGTTGTCGCCCCGGATGACCGGCAGGCGGCGGATCCGGCGTCGCAGCATGACCTCCGCGGCATCCCCGAGGGGCGTGTCCTCGTCCACCGTCCAGGAGCCGTTGGTCATGATGTCGGCGACGGTGTCGCCCGCCTTGCCGATGATGTCGGACTCGCTGACCACCCCGATCAGGCGATTGTCGGCATCGACCACGGGCAGGCCGGTGATCCGGTTCTTGGCCATCATGCGCACGATGTCCACCACCAGCGTCTCAGGCTTGGCGGTCAGCACGTTGCGCGTCATGATCTCCCCCACCTTTGTCTGCGGGGTCACCTCCCGCGGCTCGGCGGGAGGGCTGGCCGGCGTCACGTTCTCCATCCCGCCGCCAATTTAGCACGCGGAACAGCGGGTCCCCGGGCGCCGGCCGCCCCTAGCGGCGGCACGTAGGCTCTAGCCAGACCCATGGGCGACGTGGCAACCGACACCGAGGCGATCAAACGCCGCCTCCTCGAGAGCTGGCGTGAGGAGATCCAGGCGGCAGCGATCTACGCCCGTCTCGCCGACCGTGAGGCCGAGCCCAACCGCAAGCGCATCCTGACCGAGCTGGCCCAGACCGAGAAACGCCACGCCGAGAAGTGGGAGGGTCGGCTCAGGGAACTGGGCGCGACCGTGCCGGACGCCAAGACCGTGCGCCTGCCCCGCTCGATGGACCTCAGCCTGCGGTTCGCCCCCGTCGATGCGGTGATCTCCCACCAGGAGGCGGAGGAACGCCGGCTGAGCGGGGCCCACTCGGAGATGACCGGGGACCCGGACACGGACACCCTGCTGGAGCAGATCAGCGCCGAGGACCAGGAGCATGCCGGGGCCCTCCGCGGGCTGATGCAGGGCACGTCCGCGGCCAAGCAGACGAAGGGCAACGTCCAGTCCCACCTCGACCGGATCCTGGCCCGGGAGACCTGGCACAACCGCGGCGGCGGCTGGATCGCGGGCGCCATCTACGGTGTCAACGATGGCCTCGCGGCGGTGTTCGGGATTGTCGCGGGCACCTCGGCGGCCACCAACGGCGGGCACCTCGTGCTGATCGCGGGGCTGGCCGGGGCGCTGGCATCCGCGGTTTCGATGGGCTCGGGCGCCTACCTTGCGACGAAATCCGAGAACGAGCTATACGAAGCCCAGATCTCGCGGGAGAAACGAGAGATCGACGACAGCCCGGAGGAGGAACTCGAGGAGTTGGTGCTCTTCTACCAGCTGAAGGGCCTGTCGGAGGCCGAGGCCAAGCTCCTCGCGGACCGCATGGCCCAGCACCCCGAGGCGATGCTGGACGCGATGGCCCAGGAGGAGTTGGGACTGAGCACCGAGGCCAAGGGGGACCCCATCCAGGCCGGCCTCGCCGCTCTGGCTTCGACCGCCCTGGGCGCGATCATCCCGGTGATTCCCTTCTTCTTCGCCACCGGGCAGGGGGCGATCATCGCGGCGGCCGCGATCTCGATCATCGCGCACTTCGCTGTCGGGGCCGCCAAGGCGCTGGTGACGCTGCGCACGTGGTGGTCGGCAGGGCTCGAGATGACCGTCGCCGGGGTCGTGGTCGGCGCGGTCACCTACGTCGTGGGCCTCTTCTTCCAGGTGCATTAGGTCCGTGCCCAACCGTCTTGCCGGCGAGACCAGCCCCTACCTGCTGCAACACAAGGACAACCCTGTCGATTGGTACCCGTGGGGTGCGGAGGCGCTGGACCGGGCGCGCGCCGAGGACCGCCCCATCCTGCTGTCGGTGGGCTACTCCGCCTGTCACTGGTGCCACGTCATGGAGCGCGAGTCGTTCGAGGACCCAGGCACCGCGGCCGCCATGAACGCGGGCTTCGTGTGCGTCAAGGTGGACCGTGAGGAGCGGCCGGACCTTGACTCGATCTACATGTCGGCGGTCCAGCAGCTGACCGGCAGCGGCGGGTGGCCGATGACCGTCTTCCTCACGCCGGAGCTGCGCCCGTTCTTCGGCGGCACCTACTTCCCGCCCGAGGCCCGCTACGGGATGCCTGGCTTCAAACAGGTCATGGCCGCGGTTACTGAAGCGTTCAGCACCCGTCGCACGGAGGTTGAGAGGACCGCGGCAGAGCTGACCGATGCCATTTCCGGTGGGCTGGCCGGGCAGCGCGGCGGCACCCTGGACCGGGGCGTGCTCACAGAGGCGGTCGAGGGGTTGCGACGCAGCTTCGACCCCGCCGAGGGCGGGTTCGGGGGCGCCCCCAAGTTCCCCCAGTCAATGGCCATCGACTTCCTGCTGCGCCAGCACTCGGCAGGGGGTGGGTCGCGGGTGTTGGAGATGGTCGAGCGGTCCCTGACGAAGATGGTCCGCGGCGGCATCCACGACCAGCTGGGCGGGGGATTCCACCGCTACGCCACGGACGGCGAGTGGCTGGTGCCGCATTTCGAGAAGATGCTGTACGACCATGCGCTGCTGGTTCCCAACTACCTGCACGCCTACCAGGTGACGGGCGCGTCGGAATACCTGTCGGCCTGCACCCGCACGATCGACTACGTGCTGCGCGACCTGACCTCCCCGGAGGGCGGCTTCTACTCAGCCGAGGACGCCGACTCCGAGGGCGAGGAGGGCCTCTTCTACACGTGGACCTGGGCCGAGCTGGCCGCCGTCTGCGGCGTCGACCTCGAACTTGTCGCGCAGACGTACGGCGCGGCCCCCGCAGGCAACTGGGAAGGCCGCAACATCATGCACGTCACCGGCGAGCGCGAGGAGGTGGCCTCGCGGCTGGGCCTGCCGCTCGGGCAGTACGAGGCGCGCCTCGAGGCCGTCAGCAGGCGCCTCTTCGAGGCCCGCGAGAGTCGCCCTCGCCCGGCTCGCGACGAGAAGGTGCTCACGTCCTGGAACGGGCTGATGCTGGCGGCCCTGGCGGAGGCCGCCGCAGTGCTGGACCGTGCCGACTACCTGGCGGCCGCCCAGGGCAACGCGGCGCTCCTCCTGGACAACGTGTTCATCGACGGTAGGGTCCTCCGCAGCTACCGCGATGGCACCGCGAGGATCAACGGCTACCTCGAGGATTACGCCTGCCTGGCGCACGGCCTGCTCATGCTCTACCAGGCGGACTTCAACCCGCGCTGGTTCACGGCCGCAGAGGAAATCGCGAAGCTGATGCTGGGGCGGTTCCGCGACCCTGACAGCGGCATCTTCTACAGCACCAGCGACGACCACGAGGTGCTGCTCTACCGACCCAAGGACTTCGATGACAACGCGGTCCCGGCGGGCAACTCGGTGGCTGCTCAGGTCCTCCTGGAGCTCGCGTTGCTGACGGGCGAGGACAGCTACCGGGCGGCGGCAGAGGAGATGCTGGAGGCCCTGGGGCCGGCGATGGGCTCCCATCCCCTTTTCTTTGGACGCCTCCTGGGCGTGCTCTCGACCCACATGGGCAACCCCATCGAAGTGGCGGTGGTCAGTGCCGCGCCGGGCGCGGAGGCCGCGTTCCTGCGGGAGTTGCGCACGCCCTACCTGCCGAACAAGGTGGTGGCGGCGGGCGCGGAGGGGCGGGAGGTCCCGCCGCTGCTGGCAGGGCGCAGCGCGCACGGCGCCGGTGCGGCGCTCTATGTGTGCCGGAACTTCGCCTGTGAGCTGCCTGTCACGCGTGCTTCTGACGTGGGCGCCGCGCTGGGGGTTCCGCTGCCGGCCCCGGAGGGTTTCCAGGTCCTCTGAGGACGCGCGCCCGGGCCACGCGGCGCGAGCGGGCGGAATCAAGTGTCGCCTCGGCCAAGCGCAGGATCTCGAGTGCCAGCGGGGTCGGGTTGCTGATGCCGGGCTGGGATGCCGAGAAGTCGATGATCGCCGTCTGCAGCGCCGCCTCGGCGGCGACCAGGCGGTCGCCCGCGTCGAAGTCCTCGAGGCCCTGGAGCCGCGTCTGCGCCAGCTGTCGCTCCGCCTTCAGCCAGGCGTCGAGCTGAGGCCCTCGCTCCTCTTTGAACCTCGCCCAGGTCACGGCGAGGGCCTGGCCACCTGTCCCGCGTTTCAACGTTCTTGCCACCCTCGATCGCACAGTACACCTGCACCCCGATCACCACAATGCGGTGGGGTGGCGGTGCGCGGACCGGGTGCGGAATACGAACGCGTCGGGAGAACGTGATAGATCGGCTATCATGTTCGACCTATGGCCGAACGCCGCTACCCCCACCCAATGCCGAAGGAGGGCATCGCCGGTTCGGTCGCGGAGATCGCCGCCGACCT
>JAXDLW010000030.1:0-23531 GCA_034666405.1 Chloroflexota bacterium
CCCGCGCGTTCTCCGTCACCCGGCTTTGCCTACTTCTCTTCGCCCCTGCGGCGGAAGACCGTCCGCAGCGGCACCCCGGCGAAGCCGTACACCTCGCGGATACGGTTCTCGAGGTAGCGCTTGTAGGAGAAGTGCAGCAGGTCGGGATCGTTGACGAAGAAGACGAACGTCGGGGTCCGCTCCTTGCCCTGCGCGGCGTACATCACCTTGGGCTGCTTGCCTCGGTGCATTGGCGGTGGATGGCTGGCAAGGGCGTCGCGGAGGAGCCGGTTCATCTCGCCGGTGGGGATGCGCCGCTTCCTCGCGTCGGCGACGGCCATCGCGGTGGGGAGCAGGTCCTCCACCCGGCGGCCGCTCTTGGCGGAGGCATAGACCACCGGGGCGCCCGGCAGGAACTGGAACGACCGGTCGATCTTCTGGCGCCAGGCCTTGTCGTCCCGCTCCTCGGGCTCCAGGAGGTCCCACTTGTTGACCACTATGACCACGCCCTTGCCCGCGTCCGCGGCGTAGCCCGCGATGTGCTGGTCCTGCAGCAGGACGCCTTCCGAGGCGTCGATGACCAGGAGCACGACGTCGGCGCGCTCGAGGGCCTTCAGCCCGCGGAGGACGCTGTAGTGCTCGATACCACCCTTGGTCACGCCCTTGCGGCGGATGCCGGCGGTGTCCACCAGCCGAACGCGGCGGCCCTCGAGGTCGACCTCGGTGTCGACCGGGTCACGCGTGGTGCCGGGGATGGCCGCCACCATGCTGCGCTCGTCGCCCAGGATCGCGTTGAGCAGGGACGACTTGCCCACGTTCGGCCTGCCGAGGATCGTGACCGATGTCGCCAGGTCCTCCTCTTCGGCGGCCTCGGGCTCCGCGGCCGGCAGACGTTCGATAACCAGGTCGAGGAGGTCACCGACGTTGGTGCCCTGCTGGGCCGAGATCGCCACCGGCTCACCGAACCCCAGCTCGAAGAGCTCGTGGAGGTAGCCCGGGTCACGCTGGCTCTCAGCTTTGTTGGCGGACAGGAGCACCGGCTTCTTGCCCTTGCGCAGCAGTTCCGCGACCTCATGGTCGACTGCAGTGACACCCGCGCGGACGTCGACCAGGAACACCAGGACGTCGGCCTCTTCGATCGCGGTCATCGTCCCGCGGCGGGTGTTCTCCTCGATCTCGCCCCGCGCCTGCCGATCGAGCCCAGCAGTGTCGACGACGAGGAACTCGCGCCCCCCCCAGTCGGCGCGGCCGTAGAGCCGGTCGCGGGTCAGCCCGGCCTGGGCGTCGACGATCGCCAGCCGGCCGCCGACGAGCCGGTTGTAAAGCGTCGACTTGCCGACGTTGGGCCGGCCCACGATGGCCACCACCGGGAGCATGCGCGAAGCTGGCGTCATGTTGCGAAGGCTACAGCCCGGCCCCGTGTACCCGGGCACGCGATGGTGTAACTTGGCGGCCGGTGCACAACGTAGGCAACAGCTTCAGCCTCCCCTTCAAGGATCCCAGCTGGTTCTCGAAGTTCGTGGTCATCGGACTGATCTCGCTCATCCCGATCGTGGGCTGGCTCAACATGACCGGCTGGATGATGGCGACCCTGGACAACTATCGCCAGGGTCGGGTGGAGCTCCCACCGGGCAATTTCGACTACATCGGTCGCGGCGCCAACGTCTTCATCGTCGGGCTGGTCTACGGGCTGCTCATCGGGGTCATCATCGGGGTGCCCTTTGTGCTGATCCTCCTGGGCACCATCGGCGCCGGGGTCGCGGGTAGCTCCACCGGGGACTATTCGGCCGTCAACCCGAGCTTCGCCCTCTTCCCCCTGTGGAGCGGCGGGATCCTCGTCATCTCGGTGGTCGAGTACCTGTTCCTTCCCGCCGTCGTCCTGCAGACCGACCGCCATGGCATCGGCGGCGGCCTCAACATCGCGGCGGTGTTCCGGATGGCCGGAGCCAACTGGAAGAACAGCCTCCTGGCCGCCGTGCTGATCTACGCGGCCTACTTCATCGGCAGCTTCGGGATCTACGCCTGCTGCGTGGGGATCCTCGTCAGCTATCCCTACGCGATCGCCGTCACCGCCGGGATCCTCCGCTTCTATGAAGCCAGCTTCGAGGCGGCTCCCGGGGTGATGCCCCAGGCGCCAGGACCTCCCATCGCCCCGGCCTGACTAGCCCTCCAGGAGCTCCTCGCGCATCCCGGGCTCAGCCTCGGATGAGCGGACCCACCCCTGGTCCTCTTCAGCGTGGCCCTGCTGCACTGAGACGATGACAAACACGTACCCAGGCCAACGCCCGGCGTGGTCGATGTCGTACTGCGACGGTCGAGAGGGATGGTCCGGGTGGCTATGCCAGAAGCCCACGATATCGAGCCCGATGTCGTCTGCCTCCCGCTGCGCGGTCATGATCGCCGCGGGGTCCATGAGGTAGCGGTCCCGGGCGCGGTCCTCGGGGCCGCGCAGGTTCTGGGCTTGCCGCACCTCGGTGACCTCGGCGACCTCACCAGGCTGGCCCACGAGGATCCCGCAGCCCTCGTACGGGTAGACGGCCTCCGCCATCCCTCGCATCACGGCTCGCAGCCCGGGTTGGAACCGCACCTCAGAAGGTGTAGAGGCCGCCGGACAGGTAGCGGTCACCGCCGTCCGGGAAGATCATCACGATCACGCCCTGGGTCAGCCCGCGGGCCACCTGCGACGCTCCCCACAGCGCGGCACCGCAGCTGTGCCCGACCATGATCCCCTCGGTCCGGGCCACCCGTCGTGCCAGGTCGTAGGCGTCCTCGGTCTCGACATCGAGGAGCACGTCGTGCACCGCCTCGTCGTAGATCCCGGGCCGGATCGCGGTGGGGATGTGCTTGAGGCCCTCCAACCCGTGCCAGCCGCTCGACGGCTGCATGGCGACAACCTGGATGTTGGGATTCAACTCGTGCAGCCGCCTGCCCGTCCCGACGATGGTGCCGCTGGTGCCCAGCCCGGCGACGAAGTGCGTGATCCTGCCGTCGGTCTGCTCGAAGATCTCGGGCGCGGTGGTGTGGTAATGCGCCAGCGGGTTGTTGGGGTTGTTGTATTGGTCCGGCATGTAGTACTGGTCCGGGTCGGCGGCGAGGATGTCGCGCGCCACCAGGATGGCCCCGTCCGAGCCCTCGGTCGGCTCCGAGAAGACGATTTCGCCGCCATAAGCACGCACCGTCTCGACCCGCTCCCTGCTCACGTTGCCGGGCATGACCAGCTTGAGGCGGTAACCCTTGGCGGCCGCCACCAGCGCATAGCCGATGCCGGTGTTGCCGGAGGTCGAGTCGAGGATCACGCGGTCGCGGGTGAGCTCGCCCGAGCGCTCCGCCTCCTGGATCATCCGCAGCGCGGGGCGGTCCTTCACCGAACCGCCGGGGTTGAACCACTCCGCCTTGGCGTAGAACTCGACGCCCGGGTGCTCCTCGTCGAAGATGTGGATCCGCAGCAGCGGCGTGTTGCCGATCATCTCGAGGATCGATTCGCCCACGCGGCCCCCGCGCTTGTTTCCCGTTGCCGCCTGGCTCATGACCGCAGAAAGTCTATGGAAGCAGGGTCCTGGTGACGAGGACGCAGACTCCTGCGAGGCCCAGGCCAATCCCGTACCCCACCAGGCTGCGGAAGGTTACCGAGCGCTCCCGGGGCAGGATGTTCATCACCGCCTTGCCCACCAACAGCCCGATCCCGACGAACGTCACCGAGGGATGGTGTGCGGGGATCCCGTAGAGGGCGACCGCGCTGAACACGGCGGTCTCGAAGAGCTGGAGCGCCGTGTAGGGCCCCATCGCCAGAGTCAGCCGGCGCGCCGGAAACCGTAATCCAGCAGCGCGGTCGCGTCCGTGAAGATCAACGGGTCGTTCAGCTCGACCAGGAGCAGGGTGTTGGCGCCACGGTGGGCACCGGCGACAAGGCACGTGCCGGCGTCGTCGGTGAGGCCGGTCTTGAACCCGATCGCGCCCGGGTAGGTCCACAGCAGCTTGTTCAGGTTGATGGGGTCAAAGGCCTTGTGCGTACTGGATCCGGCGATCGAGGCCTCCCTTGTCGTGACCGCCTCCTCCAGGGTGGGATAGTGCTGGTACAGGTATGCGGCGGTCAGCGCGAGGTCATTCGGGCTGCTGAACTGGCCCGGGTCGTCCAGCCCGGACGGGTTGGTGAAGTGGGTGTCCGTCAGGCCCATCGCGGCGGCCTTGGCGTTCATCGACTGCAGGAACCTGTCCCGAGACCCAAGGGTGGTCAGGGCGAGCGTCTCGGCGGCGTCATTGCCGGAGTCGAGGAGCAGGCCCATCAGGAGGTCGTGCACGGAGACCCTCTCCCCCGCTGTCAGGCCCATGATGTTGGGCTCCACCCTGGTCGCGTCCGGCGGTACGACCACCTCGGCTGACGGGTCGGCGCTGTCCATAACCACCATCGCGGTCATGAGCTTGGCCGTGCTGGCCAGGGCCATGCGCTGGTGCGGGTTGTGGCTGTACAACACGTGACCGCTTTCGAGGTCGACCATCAGCGAGGCCCTGGCGCGGTTGGCCGGGGCACCCGACGCCGGGTGGCCCTCGAGCCAGCGGTAGTCCCAGGAGTAGGGCGCGGCGAGCAGGTGGGCCGCCGCCGGGCCGGGCGTGGCCGCGCTGTGGGGGCTCTTGGGTGCTGCCGCGTCCACGCGCGTTGCGGCGACCCGGGACGGAGCCCCCTGCCTGGCCAGGCCGCGCGTCATCACCAGGCCGCCGAGGACGCCGATGCACGCCGCCATCAGAAGGAGCCCGGGTCGCCCGCTGCGCGCGCGTCTGCGCGGTCGGCGGGAGGTCCAGGTACTTGCCGGCGCGTGTGAGACGAAAGCTGGGTTCTTACGCTGGTCCAAGCCGGGGTCCATCAAACCAGACGGCGAACGGGGGTGTCAAACCCGCAAAGCGTAGCCCGGCCGCGCTACTATCGCCTTCGCGTCAAAGCTGGGAGGGTCGAAGTTGGCAAAAGGGGAGCTGATCAAGCTGATGGCGAAGTGCGCGCTCTTCGCCGACCTCTCCGATAAGGAGCTCCAAAAGCTGTCCGAGCGCATGGACGAGGACCATTTCCCCGGCAAGACGCGGATCCTCAAGGAAGGCGAGGAGGGCATGGGCTTCTTCTTCGTCGTCCTGGACGGCACCGCCAAGGTCAACCAGCACGGGCGGGCGGTCGCGACCCTCAAGACCGGCGATTTCTTCGGGGAGATCACGGCCCTCCAGGGGGGGCCGCGCACGGCGTCGGTGACAACCGTCGAGCCGCTGTGGGTGCTGCGCCTCACCGACACCAACTTCAGGCCGGTCCTCGAGGATTACCCCAAGGTCACGTTCCGCATCCTCGAAAAGGTCTGCACCCGCTTCCAGGCGCTGGCGACCAACGCCGGTAGCTGACCCTCCAGCCAGGACCTGGAGGCAGGGTTGACCGAAGACGAGGAGTCCGAGCTCGAGGCCATGATGCGCCAGCGGCGAGTGCTGGACAGCCGCCTCAACCGGGCCCTCGGCGAACTCCTGGGCAGCGGCAAGGGGGGCGCCGAGGCGGTGGCGGCGATCGAGGAGGCCGAGACCCTGCTGCGCGCGCTGGCCGGCTTCGTCGGGCGGTTGCAGGCCTAGCTGGCGACAGGTATCTTGCGACAGGCCCAGATCCCGTAGCGGCTGATCGCAACCGCCATCCAGGCGAACAGGCAGATCCCGGCCAGGTCCAGGATCAGCGGGATCAGGGCCTGGCCCAGCAGCACCCCGCTGGTGGCCACCGATGGGATCAGGAGCAGCGTCCCGAGGGTGCTGACCGCGGAGACAGCCAGCAGCACCATGTCCGTGATATACACCCAACTCCAGCGCATGAACCCGCCCGCCGCCAGCAGCGCCTTCAGCGCCGACACGAAAGCGGTGACGACGAGGACTCCCTCGTAGGAGATCTGGGCTGTCGAGGTGAGCTCGTTGATGCTGAGGTTCGTCCCCCGGGCCGTGGCGCTGAGCACGAACGCCCGCGTGAAGGCCTCCTGCCCCAGCGCCAGGGCCAGCACGGATACCACCGCGCTGAGGACCAGGTAGATCGCCAGCGTCACCTGGATGGGGGTGGTCCACTCGCTGGGCTGTCGCACGAAGCGCCGGGATGGCAGCGCGCCCGTTTCGACGGTCATCGGCACCTCGCCGCCCTCCGTCAGGGGCAGGGGTCGCAGGCACGAGTGGCACACGAACGACCCGGTCTGGTTGTCGGCGTGGCATGTGGGACAACGCATACGTGGTCAGCATGCCCCAAAGCGGGGCGGTTGAAAATATCGCGGACGCTACGGGTCTGCCGCGACCCGGTCGCGGCGCGTCAGGCCAGGCCGGGGAAGTGCTTCTTGATCTGGCTCGTGAAGCGGGCCATGTCGAGCGGCTTGCGGATGTATCCGTCGAACCCGAGGCGGCGGGCGTCGCGGGCCGTGAACTTGTACGCCGTCAGGACGATGATCGGCGTGCTCGCGAAGCGGGGGTCCTTGCGGAGGCGTCGCATGATGCTGACCCCGTCCTCGCCGGGCAGCATCAGGTCGAGGATGAACATGTCCGGGACGACGCCATCACGGAGCAGGAGGTCCATGATCACCCCGCTGCCCGCCGTCGACACCTCGAACCCGGCGTATTCGAGCATCCGCTGGACCATGAGCTCGTTCACCGGGTAGTCCTCGACGAAGAGAATGTGCCGTCCGAGGGACTTCGGCGGCAGGTCGAGCCCGCGCAGCCCGCTCGGGCCGCTGGGTTGCTTGGTGCCTCTCAGTTTGGTCGCCCCCTCTTCTGACTTGCTGTCGGGTTGGTCTCGAGGAAGCCCCGAGCCCAAGCTCGGGGCCTCCCTCCGCCCTGTTACGCGCCCAGGCCGGCCGAGATGTTGCTGAAGACGTTGGTGACCTGGTTCCCGAGGACTATGAGAACGATGATGACGACGACCGCGATCAGGACCAGGATGAGGGCGTACTCCACCATCCCCTGACCGCGCTCAAGGTCTTCCTCGAGGCGCAGTTCAACTTCGTCCGAGTCGATTGGGTACATAACGGGTTTGTACGACAGATCGGTTCCGAGGGCAATGCACCTCTCGGTCAATTTTCGAAATGAGCCGCCGGGGGGACCGCTGTCTATCCTTGCCCACGTGCTCATCCCCAGCCGGTTCGCGTCGGGCAGCCGGCTCCTGTTGCTGGCGGTTCTCCTCGTTCTCTTCGCGATCGTGGTCCCGACGGCGCCCAGCCTGCCCCGGCCGGCGAGGGCGTCGGCCCCCGCCTCCCCCGCGATCGTGGCCCCGGCGGCGACCCGGGAGCCACCGGAGAATGCCGGGCAGCCTGCCCTGCACCCGTTGCGGGCCGAGATCCATTTCGAGGACGCCACCGCCCAGCACCGCGGGGCTCCCGCGACCGTCGCCTCGACCGGGATCCTTGTCGACATTGACACCAACCAGGTCCTCTGGGCCCTCGAACCGCATAGCCAGCGGCCCCCGGCCAGCACCACCAAGCTGGTGACCAGCATCGTTGCCCTGGAGAACTTCCCGCCTGACGGGATCGTGGTGATCAAACCCGAGGCGGTGGTCAACGATTTCATAGAGACCCGGATGGGATTCTTCGCCGGCGAGCGCCTCACCATCCGCGAACTGCTCGCCGGGATGCTCACGGTCAGTGCCAACGACGCGGCGCGCGCCATCCCCGACGGTACCTTCGGGATGGAGCAGTGGCTGGTCGCCATGAACGAGCAGGTGACCGCGCTGGGCCTCGGGGACTCGCACTTCACCAACCCCGCCGGGTACCCCGACGACCCCACGATGGTGTCTTCGGCGTACGACCTCGCGGGGTTCGCGACCGCCGCTTACCGCAACTACCCGCTCTTCCGCGAGCTTGCGGCCAACCACGACAACAACATTCCCGCATCGGCCAATCACCAGGAGTTCAAGATGCACAACATCAACCGCCTCCTCGAGATCTATCCGCCGGCGGTCGGCGGCAAGTCGGGATTCACCGACCTGGCCGGGCCCTGCCTCGTGTCGATCGCCGTCCGCGACAACCACCACCTGGTGGCGGTGCTGATGAATGCCCAGAAGATGTTCGACCAGAGCAAGGCGCTCCTGGAATGGGGATTCGCCCAGGACGGCCTGCCTCCTCTCAAATGACCGCCGGGTTTTCGGCCACGGTCCAAGCGTCATCCAACGTGGCGGGACGTGGCACCGTCGCGATCGTCGAGGTCCACTCCGGCACCGTCCACGTCGGCGGACACGTGGTGATCGAGGGTCGTGCCGGTCAGGCGGCCGAGGTGCTCGCGGTCGAGGTATTCGCCGCGGACGAGCCCGAGGACGATGAGCCGGTCGTGCAACAGCTTGGCCTTCTGCTCAGCGGGATCGACAAGGCCGATGTCCCTCGCGGCTCGGGGGTGACCGCCTCCGACTAAGCGCCGGTACCTCCCGGCGCCGCCCGGCCGCGCCAGAATGGCAGGTCGAGCAGCGAGATGATCACGACCGCCAGGGGCACCCCGGCGGCGATATAGAGCGGCCACGGACCCATGACGTCGAGCAAACTGCCGCCCACCGGCTTCCGGTGCAGGTACATGTAGTTGCCGCCCGTGATGACGTCAGCCGCCCCGGCAAGGGCCGTGAACGCCAGGGTGATCGCCACGACCCGCAGGATCGAGCCCCGCCGGGGGTGGATGCGCAGGCCCACGACCAGGAACAGCGCGGCAACCACGATCGCGATGTGCTGCGCGAAATACTGGAAGTAGAAGTAGCTGGGGAAGTCGTAATGGAGATCGGGGGTGACCATCGCCTGGATCGTGCCGGCAAGCCCCCAGAAGTAGGTCAGCTCGACCAGCACCGGCCGCCGCGTCACCAGCGCCGCCGCCGCAGTGAAGCCGGCGGCGTCACAGAGGTAGAGGGGAAGCGCATAGTCCCAGCCCCACTCCCCGCGGACGGCGATCACCGTCCACCAGGCCAGCTCGTTGATCACCAGGAGCACGGCGAGGGACCACGCCGCCACCGTGGTCCAGCGGCCGGGCCGGGCGCGAGCGGCGACCACCAGGGGCACCGCTGACAGGAACAGCGCCGCGACGGCGGCCCAATGCGTCGAGCTGAACAGGACCAGGGAATGGTCGACGAACGCCACCTTGAGCCGCGGCCCGGGAGGCTAGTTGGGGGTCAGCTGTCCCAGCACCGTCGCCAGCCGCGCCGGGGTGGTATCGGCCTTGACAAGGTACGCGGCGGCCCCGCGCATGATGGCCGATGCCATCATCGCCGGGTCATCGAAATTGGTGAACACGACCGCCACCAGCGGCGGGATCCCCGGCACCCGCCCGAGTGCCGACAGCACGTCGATCCCGTTGCCGTCGGGCAGGCCGATATCGATCACCGCGAGTTCCGGTATCAGCTCGGCGGCCTGCCGGACGGCATCGGTCGCCGTCGCGACATGGGTGACCTCGAAGCCATGGCTGCGGAGACCCATGCAGTACATGTCGGCCAGCGCGGTGTCGTCCTCGATCAGCAAGACGGTAGGCACGTGGGGGTCTCCATCTGAGCAGGTGCTTCGGTTCGGCGTCAGTATGCGCTGCCGTCCCAAAACAGGGAACCGCCGGCATTTGCGCAGGATCAGGTGCTGGCGCAGGTGACCCGGTACAGCGACCAACCGGCGGCCGACCCGACCTCCGTCCCCTGCCCGACACCCCTGGTCAGGTAGTAGAGGGGGCTGCGGGTGACCTGCGCGCGGACCTGGAGGCCGCACTGCCGGTCAGCCTGCAGGTCGCCTGTCTCGTACACGTCCCGACCCGACCAGAACATGATCATGAGGTCCCCGTGGGCCATGGGTAGGAGACCGCTCCGCATCGCGACCGTGGCATTCGACGGGGTGCGCGAGCTGACCAGGGCCGCCAGGGTCTGCACCGGGGCGAGGTCATAGTCGCGGGCGGATCGATTACTCACCTGCAGGTCGAGGCGGCCCCAGTAGAAAGCGACGGCGAGGAGGCCGACCGTCACGATGCCCACCTGGACGCCCCCTCCCGTCCCGCGGCGAACCGCGCGCGTCGCCACCACGGCCACGGCGGTGGTGACCGTTGCGAAGAGGGCCAGCCTGAGGGGGGCGACCCGCTCGTCGAACGTGTTACGCACGAGGTCGTGCAATGGCGTGAAGGTCTGGTATTGGGTATCTCGGACCTGGTCGGCGAATGGTGCGACCCCGGCGAGATGCAGGATCGCCACCAGCGCCGCGCCGCTGATGAGCGCGAGCGCCACGTCCCCCTCGCGGCTTCTACCGGGCCGGGCGGCGAGCATCACGATGCGCCCCACCACCAGCCCGACCGCCGGGATCGCCGGGATGCTGAACGGGTCTGCCTTGCTCACGGCGAGGGTGATCGGGATGTAGGTCGCCAGCACCCACGTTGCCGCTATGACGTCGACGGCCTGCCGGCGCACCACCGCCAGGACGGTGATGAGCAGGGTCCCGCCGATGACCAGCATGGCGAGGGGGCTGCCGTACTGGGCATACAGGTACTCGGTGAGATGGAAGTCCCAGGGGCGGCCCCAGCCCTCGTAACTGTGGAAGAAGGCGCGCGCCCAGTTCCCGCTCTCGACGGCATACGCCTCCGGGAAGGCATGGCTGATGAACCAGTAATACGGCAGCGCCACCAGCGCCGCGGACAACACGAACGCAATTGCCCCAATCAACCGCGGCGCGTCCTTCCGTCGATCGGCGAGGTCGACAACCATCAGCGCCCCCAGGACCGCCGCTGTGGCCAGTGCGAACGGGCCTTTGGCCAGGATCCCCGCGCCCTGGGCGACGCCCGCGGCCGCCGCCCAGCCGAGTCCTCCCGTGTCGCGCCACCTCAGCACCAGCAGCACGGTCAGCGGCCCGAGCGCCAGCAGCGGGGTGTCTGTCAGGTCGCCGAAGACGTAACCCTGGGCGACGAGGAGGGCGTAAGGCGCAAAGCCCACGACGGCGGCGGCGACCAGCCCCGTCGCGACGCCCGCCACCCGCCTCCCTATCGCGTAAGTGGTGAGCATGCCGCCGATCGAGAATGCAACGCCGGGGAGGCGCAGCTGGAGGGTCCCGAGGCCGAACAACCTCATGCTGAGAGCGGACGCCCACAGCCCGAGTGGCGGAAGGTGGATCCAGATGTGAGTCCGCGTCCAGTCGGTAAGGCCGGCCGGGGCCAGCGCGCTGGTGTCGTACAGCGTTGGTACCAGGGGGTGTTGACGGATGTGGGCCGCGACGACGGCGTGCACCGCCTCGTCCCAGGGCGCAATGAAGGCGTGGGCCAACCCGTGCAGGTGCACGTACAGCGCCACGACGAGCAGCGCGGCAAGGCCCACCCGGGCCAGCTGCTGGGGTGCCGGCCTAGCCGATGCCGACGATCGTGGCGCTGCGGTCGCCGCCCGGGGTGTTGAAGGTTATGGTCTCCCCCACCCGTCCGCCCATCAGCGCCGCCCCCATCGGGGAGCTGAGCGAGATCAGGCCGCGTGCCAGGTCAACCTCCGCGGGTCCGACCAGGGTATAGGTGCTCTCGCCGAACTCGTCTTTGACGACCACCTTCGAGCCGACGCCGATGGCGCCGTCTCCCCGGACCTCGTCGACGACCACGGCGCCGTGCAGGAGGCCCTCTATGGTCTCGACCCGCCCGTCCAGCATCCCCAGGTCGTGCCTGGCGTCGTGGTAGGCGAAGTTCTCCTTGAGGTCGCCATCCGAGCGGGCACTCGCCACCCGGTCGACCATCGACGGCCGTCTCTCCTTCAGCTCGGCGAGCTCGGCCTTCAGGGCCTCGTACCCCGCCGGGGTGATTGGAATCGGGGCGTCTTCGGTGCGTGCCATCCGAAGATCCTAAAGCGACCGGTCCCGGCCAGGCGGCGCCGCTGGGCGATCAGTCCGTCCTCTCACCCGCGAGACCAGGTATTGGGCACCCACAGCCGGCTCACAGACGGCCTGCTCACGATTGACCGATGCGATATCTCGTGGTCCTGTCCCTCCTCGTCCTGGCGGCCTGCAGTCCTGATGCGGCGAAGCCTGTCGCGAATCCGGCGGCTTCCGCCCAACCGGATGTCGCCGGCGCTTCACCCAGTCCGACGGTGCTTGACGTGGCGACCGGCGCAAGCTGCCCCGCCTCGGCGACCCCGGCGGTGACGGAGGGACCATATTTCAAGGCCGGCTCACCCAATCGAACATCCCTCGTCGAGGCGAGCGTGGTCGGGACGCGACTCACCCTCACCGGTCATGTGTTCTCCGCGAACTGCACTCCGGTGTTGGGCGCGGTCCTGGACTTCTGGCAGGCGGACGGCAACGGGCAATACGACAACGCTGGTTATCGCCTGCGGGGCCACCAGCAGACCACGGCCGACGGGAGCTTCCACCTGGACACCGTTGTCCCCGGCCTCTACCCGGGCCGCACCGAGCACATCCACGTCAAGGTCACAGCGCCCGGGAGGTCCACGCTCACCACCCAGCTCTTCTTCCCCAACTCGACGAGCAACTCGCGGGACTCCATATTTCTGCCGGCACTCCTGGTGAAGCTGTCTGGGCCGGCCAACGCCCTCTCCGCGAGCTACGACTTCCGGGTCGCCTAGACCCTCACCTGCCCATTCAGGTTACGATCGCGACGAAGTATCCGAATCGACAGGAGGAGCCGCTATGCCCTTGTACATGGACGTGCACAACAAGATCGACGGCCTGACCGCAGAGGCGATCAAGGGGGCCCACGAGCAGGACGTGAAGATCCAGGCCGAGCACGGCGTCACCTACCACAAGTACTGGTTCGACGAGAGCTCCGGCAAGGCTTTCTGCCTGGTCGAGGCGCCCAACAAGGAAGCCGCCAACACCGTCCACCGCGAGGCCCATGGCCTGGTTGCCGACGAGCTGATCGAGGTCAAGGAGGGCGGCTGATCCAGCTCTGACCTCCTCGGGAACCGTCGAGTCATCCGTCCAGGCGGGGCGCGCAGCGGCCTTCCTGCAGCTGCACCACGGCGACCGTCCGTTGCTGATCCCCAACCCATGGGACGTGGGCTCAGCCAAGCTGCTCGCGTCGCTCGGCTTCCAGGCCCTGGCGACAACGAGCGGCGGGTTCGCCGCGACGCTGGGCCGGCTCGACGGGCGCGTCACCCGCGATGAAGCGCTCGCGCATGCTGCGCGCATTGCGACCGCCGTCGACGTGCCGGTATCGGCTGACCTGGAGAACTGCTTCGCGCATGAGCCCGCGGGCGTGGCGCAAACCGTTGAGCGCGCCATCGCCGCCGGTCTCTGCGGCTGCTCGGTCGAGGACTTCACCGGCGACCCGCAGGCCCCGCTGTACCCGCTTGCGCTGGCCGCCGAGCGGGTTGCCGCCGCTGCCGAGGCGGCGCACGGCGGCCCGGTCCACCTTGTCCTGACCGCTCGCGCCGAGAACCACATTCGCGGTGTGACCGACCTCCAGGACACCATCGAGCGCCTGCGCGCCTACGAGCACGCTGGGGCAGATGTGCTCTTTGCGCCCGGGCTGACGAGCGCGGACGACATCCGCCAGGTGCTCGAGTCCGTACGTTTGCCGCTCAACGTCGTCACCCGCGCCGGCCTACCGTCGGTTGCTGAGCTCGGGGCTCTCGGCGTCCGGCGGATCTCGGTGGGGCAGGCCTTCGCCTACGGCGCCTACGGCGCCCTGCTGGAGGCGGGACATGAGCTCCTGGAAGTGGGAACGTACGGGTTCTTGGACCGCGCCGCGGCCGGGGTCAAGGCCGGAGAGGCGGCCTTCGCCGGCGGATCGAGGCCAGGCCTGCAGAAAAGCCCGGCCAAACCTCACCAGATCGTCACCACCGGCCCCTGATGGGCTATTCTGCTGGCGCAATGGGCGGGAACCTCGTCGAACCGGGAACCACGACATGGCGTGTGCCAGTCGTCGTGCGGCTCGCGGCAGTCATCGCGCTGGCGGTGGCGCTGGCGGTGATCGGCTGGGAGCCGGCAGCCGCGGCGGCGACCAATTCCGGTGCGTGCAGTTACTCCCTCAACGGGTCGTCGAGCAAGCTGTACAGCACCCCCGACAGCGCCCTGCACGTCACCAAGGACCAGAAGCTCAGCGTCAGCGGGACCAGCCCCAGCAGGTTCCGGCGATACGAGGTCGATCTCCAGTACGCGATGTTCACCTTCAAGGTTGCCGAGGGCGAGCCCGACGGCAATACGTTCAGCCGGGAGGTCAACATCGCCGACTACGCGAAGTACGGCGCGGGGACCTACAAGGTGGTCTCCAACGCCAACACCGACGGCGGGGCCTGCGCCGCGGACGGCTACATCTTCGTCGCCGAGTCTCCATTGGAAACGATCGGCGGGATCGTGGCGGCGGGGGCGACGGCGGTGGGAGCTGCCGGGGTTCTTGCCGGTGCCGGCGCGGCAGGCACCGAGGGTGGAGGAACCACTGACGAGTGGGAGCGGCAGCACCAGACCGATCGCCCGGCGCTGGCCGAAGATCCCAATGCAGGCGATGACCCCGGCGACGGCGAGGAGCAGACGGTGTTGCAGAACCTCATGAGCCTGGGCTGCTTCGGGGCGCTCATCCCACTGGGGTTGCTTGGCGTGGTCGTGGTGGTCGGGATCTCGTGGGTGTTCAGCGTGCTGGGGGCGGCCTGATGGCCCGTGTCGTGATTGCACCCGTGCGCTGGAAGCCCCGGGTCTCCGTGTTCGGCACCCTTGGCGGCTTCCTCATGGGCCTCGGCGGTGTGGTCCTGCTGCAGCAGTACGGCAAGCTCTACCCCACCACCGAGATCCTGGTCGGCGGTGTCGTCCTGGGGCTCCTCGTCGGCGGCCTGGTGATCCCCTCGCTCTTCCGTTTCATAGCGGTTGGACGGATCAACCGCAAGATCGCCGCAACCAACAGCCGGCGGGCGGCCTCCAGGTAACTCCGCCCTGGCGGCGGCGAAGGCCGCCCTCCCGCTGCGAGGTCGGCGGTCGGCGTGGCGAGCCACTGCCAGGACGGAGGTGCTACTGCCGGATGGTGTCGGTGTCGGGCCCTCCGACCGTCTCGCCGGTGTCGGGCGACCCGGGGTCGTTTGGCCCCAGCTGTTCGCCGGACTGGTCGTCTGGACCATCCGCGGGATCGAGCTGACCGGGGACCTGGGCGGCCTCCGGAGGCTCAGGGACCGGACTGGCAGCCGGCGCCGGAGTGGTCACGGCCGGCGTCGCCGCCGCGGCACGACCGATGATGGTGGTTCCTGCAAACGCGGCGGCCGCGATCATCCCGGACCCGCCCAGCAGGGCGAGTGCGGATTTCGATTTCAATTTCTCGGGGATCATTTTGTCTGGCTCCTTCATGGATGGGTTGGGCAAATCCTGACTGTCCCCAGAGGTTGACAGTCGAACCTGAAGCGGCCATGAAGTGGAAGCGAATTCGCATGATTCATCCGATGAGCTCACCGCGGCCGATCATGCCCGCACCGGCAGCATCCCGACAGTGTGTTCTATGGCGGAGCGGGAGGGATTCGAACCCTCGAACCGAGTTGCCCCGGTTACGGCATTTCCAGTGCCGCGCCCTCGACCGGACTAGGCGACCGCTCCGTGCGGGCCTGATTCTATCGGCGGGGTGCGTGGCGGAGAGGGCGAGATTCGAACTCGCGGTGGGTTTCCCCACACAGCTTTTCGAGAGCTGCACCTTAAACCACTCGGACACCTCTCCGCGGGCCGGTAGCAGGCCTAGGTTATCAGGGGTCGCCGGCCGCCCTGCGAGTCCGGATGGCCGTGAAGAAACCGCTCAGCATCGCCGAGGCCTCCGCCTCCATCACGCCCCGTGTGACCCGCACCCGGTGGTTGTTGGCCGGGTGGTCGAGGAGGCGGTAGGCAGACCCGTCAGCGCCCTTCTTGGGGTCGGGCGCCGCGTAGACCAGGCGGTCCAGCCGGGCCAGGACCATCGCCGACGCGCACATTGGGCAGGGCTCCAAAGTCACGTACAGCGTGACCCCTGCGAGGCGCCAGCTGCCGGTGGCCCGGGCCGCCGCCCGCAGGCATGCGACCTCGGCGTGGGCGGTGGCATCGCGCGCACCTTCCATGCGGTTGGACGCGGCCCCGATTCGCTCCCCGGCATGCACCGCGACGGCACCAACCGGGACCTCTCCCCTCCTCCCGGCGGCGGCCGCCAGGCGCATCGCCTCGGCCATCCAACGCCTGTCCTCGACACCGGTCATGTTGCGCTGGGAGTTCGGGTCGGCGCTGACGTTGACACCCGGTGGCGTGTCGCTGCACCCAGGACCGGGAGCGAGCTGCGGGGCTCGATCGGTCGTCCCGCATACGAGGCCTGCTCCAGTGCGACAACCAGTGGCGCCAACGCGGCCGCCACGTCCGGGGCCACCGTGCGCATTGCAGCCAGGTGCTCGTCGGGCGTTTCGGCCGGCGCGCGGGCTCGCAGCCGCGTGAGGCGGAGCCACCGCTGGGCCCAGATGTAGGCCCGCACCTCGCGGGTCCGTGCGAGCCGGCGCGAGCGCCGCCAGGCCACCGCCAGTGCGACTGCGAGGACCACCGCGAACAGCCCGGCCCCGGCGCCGGCTATGCCGCCCGGGGCCCCGCCCAGGCTGCTGAAGGCGTGCTGGGGGCTGAGGTCGCTGAGCAACCAGCGGGCCGGCAGGTGGTTGGCCGGCATGTCGCTGAAGCCCGGGGAGGCATCGAATGGAACCCAGCCGATCTCTGGGAACAGCACCTCCACCCAGGCGTGGGCATCGCGGGCGCGGACGGTAAAGCTGCCTGTCAGGGTGTCCTGTTCGCCCGTCGAATAGCCCACCGCCATCCGGGCGGGGATCCCCTGGGTGCGGAGCATCACGGTCAGCGCGCTGGCGAACTGCTCACAGAAGCCGACCCTGTCACTGAAGAGGAACTGGTCGACCGCGTCCGCGTCGCTGGGCAGCCGCGGGGTGTCGAGGCTGTAGCGGTAGTTGGTCCGCAGGTAGTTGGTGATGGCGTGGACCCGGTCGTACTCGGTGGCGCCCCCGGCGCTGACCTTGCGAGCCAGGACTGCCACCCGGCCGGGCACCGAAGCCGGGACCTCGAGGTCCCTGTCGTGCAGGGTCGCGTCGATGGGCCCCGCCTGGCGAAGCCGCTGCGGGCTGAGGTCGCGCACGGCCGAGACCGCGGAGTAGTTGATGCCGCGCCGCAGCGGGACCGGGCTGTGGATCGTCCCCGTCTCGACCAGCGCCAGGCCTCGCGCCGGGAAGTACAGCTCCTGCACCGGGTAGGCCACCAGTACCTCGGCTGGCAGCGGACGCTCGATGAAGAAGCTCTGCGGCAGGCCACCGATCGCCGGGCCCTCGTCCACCGCGGTGAGGCCTACGCTGACCGGCGGTATGGGCAGCGACGCCGACTGCCGCCGCGACCACGACCGCCCGGTGTAACGCTGCAGCGTGTACGCCCGCCAGTAGCCTGGCGCCGCCGCTCGCACCCGGAACATCACCTCGTCGCCCAGGCGCCCGCGGATCCGCAGGTTGATCGACTGCGAGTCCTGGGTGCCGGGCTGCCCACCGACGAGCGGCAGGACCGACGGGATGATCTCCGGGCTGGCGTTGTCGCTGACGGGGATGCTGACCAGCAGCGGGACCGCGATCGGGCGCCCCGCGAAATGCGGGGTCACTACGAAGAGCACCCCACCGATCGCCAGCCATGCCACCGTCCAGCGCGCCGTCCGGCCCCATGGCGCGCCGGCCCGCTCCCGCCGCGTGAAGTACAGGAACGCGAAGAGGCAGCCGGCCCAGCCCAGGACGAATGGCAGGAAGAATGGGTTCCAGGCAAAGAGCGCCGCGACGTACAGGATCACCGCGCTGTGCCAGAGGTGGGTGAACAGGTTCCGCCGGCTCTTGAGGTCAAAGCTCGTGACGGCCTGTGAGAGCAGCGCGAACTTGGCCTGCGGCAGGGAGCCCCCGAACAGGCCGATGGTGAGGTCGGAAACCAGGTACACCAGGCAGCCGGCTATCAGGAGTCCGAGCACCGCCTGGCCGGCGGCGGTCCGGGCACGATGGCGGCCGCGCCAACTCACACGGTGGCCGAGGAAGACCAGGGCCAGGCAGACAACGGCCGTGAGCAGCGCCCCCGCCGTGACCGCGATGGCCACGTCGGCGACCGCCGCGGCCCCGAGCACCGCCATGCGTCCCTGGAGGCTGTCCTCAGGGATGCGCGCGGCCCTGGCCCAGCGCCTCATGGCGCCTCCTGGATCGCCGCGAGGGCCTCGGCGAGGTCGAGTCCGCCGTCCAGCACCTGGGTGCTGTCGCCGCGGTTCACCATGACCTGGGCTCCCTCAGCTTTCACCTTGATCGAGTCGCGGCTGCGGGACGCCGCCGCAGGCTCACCGGGGAACGCCACCGCCAGCGCGTCGAGGACATCTCCCCACCGCCGCAGCACCCGGGCCTGGCCGGGGATGGACATGCCCATCGGCACCCCCGCCACCACGTTGCCCGCAGCGAGGCTCGCCGCCAGCCCGACGGCCAGTTCGGTGGCCGGGGCGTCGGCCGCGGCAAGGGCCAGTTCGTAGTGGGTCGAATTACTGGATTCCTGGGCGGTCTCGATCACCATCAGGGTCCCGGTTCGGGCGCTGGTGGGCCAGTGGATGCGGCGCTGGCTGTCACCGCTGCGGTACTCGCGCAGGCCCAGGAACTCATCGCCCGGACCACGAACCGCCGCCGCCCCCACCGGTTCCAGCGTGCCGTGGCGGCGGTCGTCGGGAGGCAGCGCGTAACGCGGGTGAACCACGGCCGAGAACTCGGCCCTCACCCAGCGCTCGGCTCGCACCACGCCCAGCGGCCAGCTGCTGGCAACCCGGACTGCATCGAGATCGATCGCCCCGCGTGCGCCGGCGTCCAACTCCACGATCGCCTCTGTCCCGGCCACCCGACTGCCGGCGGCAATGGTCCGACCCGACTTCGCCAGCAGCGGTCCCAACTCCACCGGGGGCTGCGTCTCCCCCATTTCGTACACCAGGACGAGGAGGTCTCCCGCGAAGATGCGCCCCCGGTCCTGCGTCAGCGGCGGGACGAAGCCGGTTCGGCTGAACCGGGCCAGCCGCGGACGGGCCCGCCGCACCACTATCAGCGGGGCAATCGTCCCGACCACGACCAGCGCGGCCATCAACGCGGCGACCAGGTACAGCCAGATCACCTGGGAGTTGGTCGCGAAGATATAGAAGGTCAGGGCCGCGAACAGGAGCCCGGGGAGGCGGCGGGTGGGCCGAACCCTCACCGGTCCGCGGCGGCCCCCACTACGCCTCGAGCGCTACCGGGACCTTCTCCAGCAACTCGCTGACGATCTCGTCGCCCCGACCCATGGTCACCGCCAGCCGGTGACCCAGGACCGACGGGGCCACCGCCTTCACGTCATCGGGAAGAACGTGGTCACGATCTTCGTGCAACGCCATTGCCTGCGAGGCACGCATCAGCGCGACACTCGCCCGGGGGCTGGCCGGCAGGCCCACACCGGGGTGTTCGCGCGTCGCGAGCACGATCGCCACCACGTAGCTCCGGACGGCCGGCGAGACATGGATGTGCATCACGTCCTGCTGGGCACTGCGGATGGTTGCCAGGTCGCAGACGGGAGCCTGGTCCCGCCGCGGCTCGGCGTGCTCGTGCCGCCGCAGGATCTCCTCCTGCTGGGCCTGGTCCGGGCGGCCGACGCGCAGCAGCATGGTGAACCGGTCCAGTTCGGACTCGGGCAGCGGGAAGGTCCCGTACTGCTCGATCGGGTTCTGGGTCGCGATCACCAGGAAGGGGTCGGGCAGCCGGTGGGTCGTCCCGTCGACGCTGACCGAGCCCTCGCCCATCGCCTCGAGCAGGCTGGCCTGGGCACGCGGCGTGCCGCGGTTGATCTCGTCGGCCAGGACGATGTTGGCGAAGACCGGCCCTGGGCGGAAGCTGAACTCGGCCGTCCGGGGGTCGAAGATGTTCCCACCGGTGACGTCGGCAGGCAGGAGGTCGGGGGTGAACTGCACGCGCCGGAACTCACCGCCGATGGCCTGGGCCAGGGTGCGTGCCAGCAGGGTTTTGCCAACCCCCGGGACGTCCTCCAGCAGGAGATGGCCGCGGGCCAGCAGGGCGACCACGGCGAGTCGCAGGGTCTCCTCGTTGAGGACGACGGCCGCGTTCACGGCCTGGGTCAGGCGAGCGAGGACGCGCCCGGTGCGGTCAGGGCCGGTCAGGTCGGCAGCCAGGGTCATCGGTTCATCTTAGAATGGACCCTTCGAGCCACTTCGACCCGACACAAGGGTGTAGCACTTTGCCCGTACATGTCGACCTCGCGCAGTTCCCACGGCTGGCCTGCCGCCGCTGTGGGCTGGTGGCGCTGGTCGATCCCTCCCTCCCGCTCGACGAGCACGCCTCGCTCACCTGCCCGCGCTGCCGGGGTCACCTGGCGCGTCCCCGGATAAGCCCGACGAACCTCCCCGACGAGCCCCCGGCGGAATCCCGGCGTCACCCCGTTCTGCCGGCCCAGGCACCGGTGCCCAGCAGTGCCGCGGTCGGCCTTGCCATCGCGGCCATCTTCCTGGCCGTGTTGTTCGCGTTCTTCCTGTTCCTGATGCTCACGCCGCACACTGCCCACATCAACCCATACCACCCGGCTCCATAAAAGCCAACAGATGAGCCAGGCCCCCCGGTCCCCCAAGAGCCGCCTTCGCGCGGTCTACAGCGTGCCCGAGGAGGAGCCGCGCCGCACCGAGCGGGTGATCTACCAGCTCGAGGACGCGGGTCACCCGGTCTTGCGACTGCGGCCGACGGTGCGGATGGAGGACGAGGATGGCGAGGTGCGCCACCTCTACCGAGTCGACGCGTTCTCGCGGATCAGCGGCCTGAGGCTTGGGCATGCCGAGCTGGTGGCGCCGCTCGGGAGTTCGGAGGAGTTCGCCGCGGAGTCGCGGCAGTTCCAGTCAGCTCCCTTCCGGGCGGTCCTGGCGGACCTCAGCGGCCAGCTGGTGGACATGTACGCGGAGACGGAGGCGCTGCAGCCGCCGCCCACCTGAGGCAGGGGCGCCTCTGCGCCGCGGGAAAGGTGGGGTGGCGTATGGGACTTGAACCCATGACCTCCAGGGCCACAACCTGGCACTCTACCAACTGAGCTAACGCCACCGCGCACGGCCGTCCACAGCTACAACGGCGCCCAATTGTACGGGCCGGGTTGGCGCGGCCGGGGGGACTCGAACCCTCAACCGTCAGATTAGAAGTCTGATGCTCTATCCATTGAGCTACGGCCGCTCGCGTTCCACAGGATAGCGGCGCGCGCCTGCCCGCCCCCTTGCGTCCCCAACCCCGGGAGGCGCATCCTAGCCCGATCATGGCGAACGGGGCGGCGCTGATCTTCGGCCACCAGGTCTTCCCCCTGGCGCGGCCGCGGCTGGTGGTCGGACGGGGCGACAAGGCCGCCGGCCGGATCCCCGACCTCGACCTTGCGCCCCTCGACAACGAGCACGTCGTCTCGCGCCAGCATGCCGAGATCGAGCACCAGGCCGGGATCACGATCATCCGCGACCTCGGCTCGCGCAACGGGACCTTCGTCAACGACGAGCGCCTGGATCCCAGCGCGGCCCGGCACCTGAAGGACGGCGACAGTGTGCGTTTCGGCCATATCGCCTTCGCCTACGCCGCCGACCACGCCTGGCCGGACGACGTCAAGGTCGAGTCCAACGAGGAGACGTTTGTCGCCAGCAGCCTGATGATGCGCGCCCTCAAGGGCATCACGGTGGCCGACACCTCTCAGCCCGCCGAGACCTGGAAGGCGCAGGTTCAGCGCATCCAGCAGGTCCTCAATGAGGGCCTGATCACGATGGTGTTCCAGCCCATCGTCGACCTCCAGCATGGGTACGTCGCCGGGGTCGAGTCGCTCTCCCGGTTGTCAGCCGAGCCGCGGCGCACACCCGACCTCTGGTTCACGGAGGCCAAGAACGTGGGGCTCGGGGTGGAGATGGAACTGGTGGCCATCAAGCTCGCCCTGGCGCAGCTGAACCAGCTCCCCAACACCTGCTACATGTCGATCAACGCCTCGCCGGAGACCGCCAACTCCCCGGACCTGGTGACGGCGCTGAGGGGTCTCCCGCTCGAGCGCATCGTCCTGGAGGTGACGGAGCACGACGCCGTCACCGACTACCAGGCGTTGCTGGATGCACTGCGCGACATGCGCGCCCAGGGCCTGCGGCTGGCCGTGGACGACATGGGCTCCGGCTACGCCAACCTGCGCCACATCCTGCAGCTGGCGCCCGACATCATCAAGCTCGACGTCGAGCTGACCCGGGGCATCGACCTGGACACGCCGCGGCGGGCGCTGGCGGCCTCGTTTGCGCAGTTCGCGAAGGAGATCGGCGCCAAGATCGTCGCCGAGGGAGTGGAGACCGAGACGGAGTTCAACACCCTCAAGGACCTCGGCGTCCAGCTCGGTCAGGGCTACTACATGGCCCGCCCCGGTCCCCTGCCATTGCCCAAGGCCCTGACCCCGGCGCCGGTGCTGGCGGGGCGTTAGGCCCCGGTCAGCATCTCGGCGAGCTGGTCCAGGCCGACTCCCAACTCCGCAAGGATCTTCGCCGCCACCCCTTCCCTTTCGCTGACCAGGGCCACCAGCAGGTCGGTCGTGGTCACCTCCGCCCGCCCGGTCGTGTCGGCGCGCCGCCTGGCGCTCTTGAAGACGGCCTCGGCCAAGCTGCTGGCCATCGTGTCGGAGAGGATGATCCGCTGGGTGGTCATGGCCTGCTCGATCAGCTCCTCCTCGACCTTGGGCAGGGTCACACCCAGCTGTGCCAGCGCTCGGGCCGCCGCGCTGTCCTTGGTCGCCAGCAGGCCCATGAGGAGGTGCTCGGTCCCGATGTGCCCCAGGCGCGCCGCCTCCGAGCTCTGGCGGGCGAGGTCCAGCGCGGTGCGGGCGTCGTCGTCGATGGCGCCGAGGCTCTGGCTCATAGCCGGACGCGGATCATTTGGTGCACGGGCGGCATTCTCTCAAATACCATGCCCCAATGGGTGCTGAGGGAATCCAGGGCTACCTCGACCTGGTGGACTGGCGCCGCCGGGTGGCCGATCTCTACCGCCTGGCGCGCACGGACGGCGTGGGCGCGTTCCGCGAAGGCAAGGACCGGCTTTTCGCTGCGCATTCCCAGACCCCGATCCCGGAGGAGCATCTCGCGGCCTTCGGCGGGCTGGACTACTACGACCCCGACCCGGCGCTGAAAGTGCCGTGCACACTGGCCCCACCCGAACTCGAGGCTGACATCGAGATCGACACGGGCGGCCCGGATGGGGTCATCACCTATCGCCGTGCCGGCCGGGTTCACTTCGAGCTTGGCGGCCAGGAGTGCGGCCTGACGGTCTTCTCGATCGTCGGCTACGGCGGCGGGCTGTTCCTCCCCTTCCGCGACAGGACGTCCGGCCCCGAGACCTACGGCGGCGGTCGGTACCTCTTCGACACGATCAAGAACCACGTCCCGATGCCGATGGCAGCGGACGGCGAGCCCATGGTCGAACTCGATTTCAACTACGCCTACAACCCCTCGTGCGCCTACAACCACCTCTGGGCCTGTCCCCTCGCGCCGCAGGAGAACTGGCTGCCTGTCCCGGTGCTGGCCGGCGAGAGGAACTACCCTTCGCCCTCGTAGCCGCGGGCCCGGGCCCCGCGGATCAGAAG
>JAXDLW010000031.1:0-135304 GCA_034666405.1 Chloroflexota bacterium
GGGGCACCGTCCCTGTCTCGTGCAGCGCCTGCAGGGATAGTCCCGGCACGGCCTGCTGCACCCCGCTCACCGACGCCACGTCCTGGATCGCCGCGTCGGGGAAGGTTATGAGCGTGCCCGGGACAAAGAAATCATGCGTGAACGTCGTGCCGGCAGGGCCGAGCTTCGACAGGTCCGTCAAAACCGAGGAGTTGGCGTTGAGCAGGGCCGCCTGGTCGGCCGCGTTCAGGCTGGTGGCTGCCGCGATGCCGCCGCCATTCCGCCCGCCGCCGCCGCCGCCGCCGAAGAATCCACCGCCGCCGGGACCGCCTCCCGGCCCGCCGCCGGTCGATGTGCTGGGCGACGGCGAAGCCGCCGTCGACGCCGTTGCTCCAACGGTGCGGGTCACGATGATGTCCGTGCCCACCGTCGACAGCGGCGAGAGGGCGTGGTTCTGCGCCTCGCTCAGCCCTGCCGACACACCGATGATCCCCATCACCAGTCCAACGCCGGCGGCCAGGCCGAGCGCGGTCACCA
The DNA here is from genome assembly GCA_034666405.1 of Chloroflexota bacterium. Classification (GTDB taxonomy): domain Bacteria; phylum Chloroflexota; class Dormibacteria; order DASZGP01; family DASZGP01; genus JAXDLW01. Next base: position 517 of record JAXDLW010000031.1, read on the forward strand.
CGGCGCGGCCCCAGCGGCGGCGCAACTCGTTGCCCAGGTATCCGAACGCGATCATTTGACTAGCTCCCGATGGTCACTCGCGGCGCGGTGCCGGGTGGTCAGGGGACTGATGATCCATGTCGATCCTGTGATGAGGCTGAGAGTTCTCAGAGCGTTTTCTCATCTGGCGGCCGGCGTTGGACACGCCAGTCGCGGCGGCGCCGGCCGCGACGAGAGCGAGCGCCGCTGTCGCGGTGCCGTCCCCACCGCTGGTGTTGGGCAGGGGCCGGGTGGCGCCCGCGGCCGGAGCGGGCGAGGGCGGCGCGGCCGGACCGCTTAGCGCCGGCGGGTACTTCGCGGCGAGGACCGCCTGGTTCTGGTCGCAGATGTTGGAGTCGACATCCGGGTTGCCCGTTGGCGTCGACGGGGGAGCCGCGACCAGTTGGATGGCCGCCGGGTCGGCGAATGGGGCCTGGCCGGCGCTCAGCCCGTTGTTGGGGACGAGGTAGTCAAGCATCGGGTTGGCGGCGAGGTCGCGCTGGGTCAATGCCGGCAGGTTCCACTTGTACTCGATGGTTCGAAGCACCGACGTGTGGTCGTAGAAGACATGGGACACGTGGTTCGGCTTGGCCCATGGTGACACCACGATGTTGGGCACACGGAAACCGGTCAGCGTGTAATCGTCGCCATACCACTTGTTCGCTGGGCGAGCGGGGGTCTTGAAGTCGCCGGGGTGATGCCCGTCCCCGGGGTTGGGTACGGCAACCGGTGGAACGTGGTCGTAGAAGCCACCGCCCTCGTCGTAGTTGATCACGATCATCGTCCGGGCCCACACCGCCGGGTATTTCAGGAACAGGCTGACGACGCGGTACAGGAAGTTCTGTCCCGCGAGCAGCGACTGCGGCGGCTCCTCGTCGCCGAAGAGGAAGTCCTGTTCGATCAGCACCACCGACTGCAGGGTGTTGCTGGCGAGTCGCGCCTCCACCTCCAGCAGCGTGCCATCGATAGTCGCGTGGGGCCCGAAGAAATTGGTGCCCGCCTTGCTCGCCGCCCACTGCTGACCCAGCAAGCCGGCGGAGGGCAGGTTGGTCCAGTAGTCCGCCCAGCTGATGCCGTACTGGTCCAGAAGGTCGAAGATGCGTCCGTTGGGCGGGACGGCGTCCGGTGGCGGGGTGTCGGTGGAGTCGAGTCCCACCGCGCTGCCGCAGAGGGCGAACACCCGGTTGGGATAGGTGGGGGCCAGTGTCGAGCTGAAATAGCGATCGCCGACGGGGAAGTAACCTGCCAGCGAGTAGAGGAAACCGAGGTCGTGCTGGTCGTCCCAGTAGCGCAGGGCGTCCTGCCCGTCGGCCCGGACGAAGCCGTCCATCCGGCCGCCGTCCCACTCCTGGTGACTGCCGTCCCAACCCTGGTTGTTGCCCGGGCCCTGGGGCCGCGCGGCGCCGTTAAGCTGGCACTGGTCGTTGACGGCGAAGGAGCGGTAGAGGTTGCCCTTGTCGTCGGCCTGCTCGATGGTGGGGTTGCCGTCGGGGCCGAGCGCGCCGTAGCCGTCCACCAGGCCGGCCTTCGAGGCCACGCGGTGCCCGAGCATGCCGAAATGGGCGTCGAAGGAATGGTTCTCGTTCATCAGCAGGACGATGTGGTCGATGTTCGCGAGCTCGGGCGCCAGCGCCGGTTGGGGCACCCCTGCCGGCATGGATGGGAACGGCCGCGAGCCCGGGAGTCCCGGCCCGGCCGCCCAAACGACCCGGGACAGGGCGCTCGGAGCGACCGCCGCGGTGACCCCGGCCATCGCGCTGAGCCGCATGAAATCGCGGCGCCCCATCTGCCTCGCCATGCCGTCAACTTACCCTAGCCGCCGCATCGGGCGGTACCGTTCTCGCATGTCCGACGTCGGACGCCGCCCGCGAACAACCCTGGTCGCCACCGCGCTGGCTGCCCTCGCGCTTGCGGCCGGCCCGGGGGCCTCGTCGGTGAGCGCATCGCCGCCACCTCTGTGCGACCTGTCGGGCCTGGGCCTGGTGGCCGCCGCGGTGACCTCCACGGACGGCGTCCAGTACACGAAATGGTCCGGGCACATCGCCTCCTGGGACGGGCTGCCGATCGACGTGGACGTCAGCCGTCCGGCGAGCGGCGGGTGCAGCCGGCCGCTGCTGGTCTTCGCCCACGGGTTCACAGATTCGAAGACGCGCTGGGAGGCGGCTTCGATCGACGGCCAACCCACTGACCCCAACGCGTGGCGCTGGAACAACGTCGCATTTGTGGCCCGGGGGTACACCGTCCTGAATTACACCGCGCGTGGCTGGCATGGGTCCTGCGGGCCCGACAGCTCGACCGACCCCGCATCGTCGCCGCTGGGGCTGCCGTCGGAGTGCACCGGTGGTGACCCCGCGGCGCCCACACGGCAGTACTGGATCCACCTCGATGACCTGCGTTACGAGGTCCGGGACGCGCAGTGGTTGACCGGCAGGCTCGCCGACGCCGGGGTCGCGGACCCGGACCACGTTGGGGTCACCGGCGGTTCCTACGGTGGGGGGCTGACCTGGCTGATGGCGGTCGCCAACGACCGCGTCATGTGCGGCGGAGTGGGCTGGGACGCCGGCAACGGCGTGGACCCCTGCGCGGGCGCGACTGACGGTCAGCTGGTTGCCTGGCGCAGCCCCGGAGGACTACCGATGCACGTCGCCGCGGCGGTTCCCGAGTACACCTGGGCGTCGCTCGTCCAGGTGCTGTTGCCGAACGGCCGCGCGTCCGACCAGGCCCCTGGCGCCCCGGTGAACGGCGACATGCGCATCCCCGTCGGAGTGCCCCTGGAGAGCTACACCGACGCCCTGTTCGCCGCCGGCTACGCCCCGCCCGCGACCAAGAACGGGTTCTTCCAGCCGCCGTCCAGCACCGACCAGACCGCCAACATCCCGCTCTGGGTCTCCGTCCTCAAGACCGGTATTGACACGGTGTCCGTACAGGCCCCGGGCGAGGCGGCGATCGCGGACGACGCCCTGACCCAGCTTCAGGACTTCAAGTCGCCGGTAAGTGCGCGGCTACCGTTTGACGCGCGAGTGCCGATATTCCAGCTGCAGGGGCTCACAGATCCACTGTTCCCGGCGCTGCACGCACAGTTGATGTGGAACCGAGCCAGGGCCTACGCGGCCGACTACCCGATCGGCGTCTTCTTCGGCGACTACGGCCACCCGTACGCCAGCAACCTCGGCAACGTCCCGCACGCGTTCAACCCGCTGGCTGCCGCGTTCCTCGATCACCACCTCCTGGGCGTCGGGCCCGGCACGACGCTGCAGGCGACCGCGGCCCTTGTGAACTGCGCCAGTGGGGGTGCGGACGACCCGCTGACCATGTACCAGGCGCCCAGCCTGGCGGCGTTGGCGGACGGTGCGCTGCAATTCGCGTCGAATTCCGCCGGCCAGACGTCGAACCTGACCTCCGGGACCGAAGGGCCCCAGACGGACCCCGTGTCCAACGGCGTCATCGGCCCGGGCCTCTTTGGCACCCGGTGTCCGCACGTGCCCCGGACCGACGACCCCGGGCAGGGCTCATGGACCTTTTCGATCGACGCCGCATCAACTGTCATCGGCTCGCCCATCGTCCGCCTCCAGGTGCGTTCCACAGGCGTGGACGCTGAACTCGGGACCCGCCTCTGGGACCTCGCCCCCGATGGAACGCAGACACTGATGTCCAGGGGCACCTACCGCTTCGCCCAGGCACCATCCTCCGCCGACACCAGCGTCGCCTATGAGCTGAGCCCGACGGCCTGGCAACTCCCGGCGGGGCACTTGGTGAAGCTCGAGGTGAGTGGCGCCGATTGGCCGTACTTCCAGCTGGACAGGATCCCGGCGGTCACAACGGTCGATGCCGTGAGTCTTCGCCTGCCCACGACCTCCGCCGCTCCCCTCGGGCTGCCCCATCCCGCCGCGGGTGCGGCACCGCCCAGCCCGTCGGCCCTGCCGCTCACGGCCTCGATGCCCGGGGGGGCGCCGGCGATCCCGGTCGTCGCCGTTGCCATCGCGCTTCTCGCCACCTGGCGGTTTGCGAGGCGGGGGTCGCGTTGAAGGACCGCGCGCCGCAGGACCGCCGCGGCCCCGATCGCCGCTCTGTGGACCGCAGGGGCATTGCCGCCGCAGCCCCGCCGGACCCTGTCGCCTACGGGGGCGCCAACCGCCGCCGGCGCGGGGTCTTCCGCTACCTGCGCGTCTACTACCAGCACATGCGTCACGACCCCCGCCGCGAGCGGCTTTTCCTGTCCTCCGCGGCCTTCGCCCTGACGTTCGTGGTCGTCCGGCTCCTGGTGTTCTCGATCCATTACAACTTCGGGCCGTTTCACAACGTGTCGGTGGGCGGCACGCATGTGCATCACCTGGTCTGGGGCATCCTGCTGATGCTGGTCGTCGCCTACACGTGGCTGGCGCAGTACGGCACCAGCGAGCCGTCGTTCGACTGGGCGTCGCGGATTTCTCCGCTGGCCTTCGGCGTGGCGGCCGCGCTGATCCTCGACGAGTTCGCGCTCTGGCTCCAGCTCAAGGACGTGTACTGGCAGCAGGAGGGCCGGGTCAGCGTAGAGGTGGTTGCCCTGGCCTTCGGCCTGCTCTCATTCGGGATCTGGGGCGGGCCCCTGTTGGTGTGGATCGGGCGGGAGACGCGCACGGTCGCTCATGACGTCACGGGCCTCTTTGACGGCTCCTACCTCGAGTACCGGCGCGCGAGGCGGGCCGAAAAGGACGGCAAGACACCGCCTGGTTGATCGGTGCCCGCCCCACGGGGCAGGATCACGCGCGGCCCCGGGGTTCCTCCTCGGCCACGGCGCGCACGAATATCGGGACCAGCTCCGGGTCCCACTGTTGGCCTGCCCCGGCCGCCAGGATCGCCATCGCCTTCTCGGCGGGCATGCCCCGGCGGTACGGGCGGTCGCTCACCATCGCGTCGAAGGCATCTGATACCGCGGTGATCCGTGCCAGCACCGGAATCGCGTCGCCGGCCAGCCCGTCCGGGTAACCGCCGCCCTCGAAGTTCTCGTGGTGGTGGCGGATTATCGCCAGCAGGTTGGCCGCTGAACGCAGGGGCCGGGTGATCTGCTCACCGATCACCGGGTGCTGTCGCATGATGCTCCATTCCCGCTCGTCGAGCGGGCCCGGCTTGAGCAGGATCGCGTCCGGCACGCCGATCTTGCCGATGTCGTGGATCATGCCGCCGCGGTAGAGGTCGACCAGGTCGCTGCCGCCCAGGCCGAGGCGTGCCCCCAGCGCGCGCGCCCGACCCGCGACGCGCTCGGTGTGCGCCTCTGTGTAACTGTCCTTCGCGTCAACGGCCTGGGCCAGGGCGAAGATGACGCTTTCTGTGTCGTCGAGCTGGTCGTAGAGCCCCTTCAGCCGGAGCAACGAGCGCACCCGGGCCTGGACCTCGAGACGGTCGGCGGGCTTGGTCAGGAAATCGTCAGCGCCGGCATCCAGGGCGCGCACCCGGTCGCCAACCTGGTTCAGCGCGGTGACCATGACCACCGGAAGCAGTCGCATTCCCTGCCGTCTGCGGATCTGAAGACACAGTTCGAAACCATCCATTTCGGGCATCATCGCGTCGGTCAACACCAGGTCCGGCGGGTCCTGGTCGATGATCTCCAGCGCCTCGACCCCGGTGGAGGCAACCTCGACGGCACAGCCGAGCGGGACGATGTAGGCCTGCAGGACCGCCTGGTTCACCACCTCGTCGTCGACGACCAGGACGCGTTGGGGACGCCGCGGCGCGAGAATCAGTGCGGCTGACCCGCGGCGACGACCTTGCCCAGGGCTCGATCCATCACCGTTACCAACTCATCGCGATCGATCGGCTTGGTCATGAAGCCCGCCAGGGCCCCGACATGCTCCAAGGGCGGTTCGTCCAGCGCGGTGATGACGATGACCGGGATGTGCTGGAGGTCCGGCCGGGCCTTCAGTTGCTCTAGCAACGACCAGCCGTCGGCTCCCGGGAGACGGATGTCGAGCAGGATCACGTCCGGCCGGTTGCGCTTGACGCTGCGCATCGAGCCCGCCACGTCCACCGCTGACGCGGTTCGGTACCCGGCCTGGTCCAGAACGGTGGTGAGGTATTCGCGGTTGGGTGCTTCGTCCTCGATCACCAGCACGAGCGGTCCCGAAGCAGTCTCTCGGGCCACCGCGGCTGGGAGCAGGACCGTGAAGTGGCTGCCCCTGCCGGGCTCGCTTTCAAGTGTCAGGGTGCCACCCATCAGTTCCGTGAGTTTGCGACTGAGGGACAGCCCGAGGCCCGTCCCCTTGTGCTCGCGCGACTCGTCGTGGTCGGCCTGGGCGAACTCGTCGAAGATGCGAACCTGGTCCTCAGGGGCCACGCCGATGCCGTTGTCAAGGACGGAGACCGCCACCTGGTCGCCGGCGCGCGCCTCGGCCACCACCCGGATGGTTCCGCCTGCGGGGGTGAACTTGATGGCGTTGGAGAGCAGGTTGAGCACGACCTGCTGTAGTCGCCGGGGGTCGGCGCGAACCCACAGCCCGTCAGGGCTCTCATAGGTCAGTGTCAGCCCCTTCGTGTGCGCCTGCCGGTCCGTCTGGCTGCGAGCGTCAAGCAGGAGCGGCGTCAGCTCCACCGGCTCGGTGTTCACGTCCATCAGGCCCGCCTCGACCTTGGCCATGTCGAGGATGTCGTTGATCAGGTCGAGCAGCCGCCAGCCGCTGTGCTCGATGTGACCTGTGTAGCGGCTCTGGGTCTCGTTGAGAGGCCCGAAGTCGCCGGCTGTGAGAACCTGCGAAAAGCCGAGGATCGCGTTGAGCGGCGTTCGCAGCTCGTGGCTCATGTTCGCCAGGAACCGGGTCTTGACGAGGTTCGCCTGTCGCAGTTCCGCGATCAGCATGGCGACCTTCACGGCGGACGCGATGAACGGCACAAGGACCTCGGCGCGCCTGGCGTCGACGAGGTCGAACGGTTCCCTGCCGATCCTGCGGATGCATGTCATGTTGCCCACGGCCTCGCCCCCGCTCAGCATGGGGATGACGATCAGTGAGTCGAATCCACCCTCTTCGAGCCGGGTCCGCACCGGGCCCGGCACGGTCTCGGCGGTGGAGCTGATGACGGTCGTGTTCAGGGCCAGGGCGGCGTCGCCCGCGGTGACCTGGGTGATCTCCTCGTTCGCCTCGAACAGCCCATTGTGAGAGCCCGCGATTCGACGTCCGCTCTCGGTGATCACACTGCACACGGTCTCGTCGGCATCGAGCAACTCGGTCATCCGGCGCAGGGCACGCCGCAGCACCTCGTCCAGTTCCGCCTGGCCGCTCACCTCGATGGTCGCCTCGGCGAGGCGGCGCCGCTCCCTCAGGTTCTCCTGCAGATCGGACAGGGCGTTCGCGAGGTGGCCGACCTCGTCGCGACGGCCAAGGCCGGGGACAACCAGCGCTTCACGGGAATCAAGCCGCGCGACGAAGTTCTCCTGTTGGCGCAGGGGCCGAAGAATGGACCGAAAGATCAGGACGGCGAGCCCCAGCTGGACGGCGACGATGACCACCCAGCCGAGTTCCCGCACCAGTTGCTGTTGACCCAAACGGTCGGCGATTGAGTTGCCCAGAGTGGCTCTCGCGTTGAGGTTGAAGGCGTCGAGGTCCGCCTCGCTGGCGCGGTAGGCGTCGAAGAGAGCCTTGCCGTTGACGTCGTCGGCGGTGGTGCCGGCGCCATTTGTGGCCACGGCAGCGATTCGCCCGGACGCCCATGTCTGCCACGCTCCGGCAGCGGCCTCCTCGGTCTGGAGCAGGCCGCGAGAGCTCGCGGCCGCCGACCCGTCGAGGATCCTGCGCGCGCTGGCGGCCCCGGCCTTGCCGGCGTCATAGGGTTGCAGGTAGACGGTGTTGGCGGTGAGGGCATACCCGCGCACACCCGTCTCCTGGTTCAGCATGGACTCGTCCAGGTCGTTGTTGGCGTTCTCGAACGCGGCGATCTGGACTGCCGCCCGGCTGAGGTCCGCCTGCTCCTGGCCCAACTGGCGCAGAGTGGCAAAGACGCCAGTCACGACGATGAGGACGACCGCAACGAGCAGTACGGCGCGGGCCCGCAGTGAAAGGCGGTTCGTCATGCGAGCAGGGCGGCGATGGTCTCGCGGAACTCGCGCAGCTCGAACGGCTTGGTGAGATAGCGGGTGGCGCCCAGCGCGAGCACCTCCGGCCCCGTGGCCGACAGGGCGTCGGCGCTCAAAACGAGGACGGGCACGTCCCGGTGCCGGGGGTCCGCGCGGATGGCCTCGATCACCCTCTGACCCGGGACCCGGGGAAGATGGAGATCCATGACGAACAGGTCGAACCTGGTTCGGGACAGCTGTGCCAGGGCCTGCTCGCCGTCCCTCGCCCAGGTCACGCTGTGGCCCGCCGCGACCAGGAGGTCGTGGATGAGCTCGAAGTTGACCGCGTTGTCCTCGGCCACCAGCACCCGGGGCCCGGGTGCGCCCGGCATTTCGGCGCTTGTGGTTGGATCCGAGGCCGACATAGTGGGGTTCCCCGCCCCGAGCCGGACGGCGTCCGATCCAGGACTGTAAACTGATGACCTTCAGCAGTTTACACCGCAACTTGCAGGTGGGCCCCTAGAGGTCCGGTGGCACCGCGTCCGGGGGGCGGGCGCCGACCTGGCGCTGGTAGGCGGCAACGCCCGCTTCATCACCGGCCTTGAGCAGCCGAAGTCCGATTTCCGCGGCCACGGTGGCGAACGCCAGCAGCAGTCCCGCTGCCGCCCGTCGCTCAGAGTCCTGGTCTGACTCCAGCACCCTCCGGGCAATACCCACCGCGCGGGTCGAATTGCCGGCGGCGAGGGCCCGCTGCAGATCGAAAAGCGCGGCGGCCGGCGGGTTCTCACCCGCGCGCGCCGCATGCTCCGGTACCGGCCTGTCGACGAAGAACGACATCGGCTTCCCGGTGGCCGCCGCGATCTGCGCCAGGGTCGACAGCCGCGGTCGGTTTGTGCCTCGCTCGATGTGGTGGATCGCGGCGCGCGAGACCTGGCCGCCGGCAACCTGCTCGAGGGTCAGGCCGGCCTCGACGCGAGCGGTCCGGATCGAGCCTGCCCGGACCCTGACCCCCCGGCCTCGCGTCGCCTTGGCGCTCACGCGCTCCGCCTTGTTTGTAAACTGCTGTCAATCAAAGTATTGTTTACTATACCGATAATCACTTTACAGGAGGCATCCCTGATGCGTCGTTCGATCATGGCGTTCCTATTCGCAACCGGTCTCGTGTTGGCCCTGTCGGCAACCGCGTTCGCCGACAATATCCCTGGTGGCTGGTAGGCGCCCAACGCGTCAACCAGGATCTCGAGGTCTGAGGCGGTTGGGGTGGATGCAAGCCCCAGCCGTCCCGCCGCTGTAAACTGAGCGGGTGCCAGGAGCTCCAGCCCCACGGACTCACCGCAATCGGGGTGTGGCGCTTCGCGAAGGGGCAGTGCGCGAGGCCCGGCTGAGCAGTGGCCTCACGCTCGAGCAGGTGGCGTCGGGCCAGGTGTCACGGGCGGCCATCCACGCGATTGAAGCGGGTCGTTCGCGGCCCACTCGCAGGACGCTGCGCCTCATAGCCCAGGCAACCGGGAAGCCCATGGCCTTCTTCCTGGATCGGCCCGGCGAACTGAGCGACGGGGTCGCGAACCGACAGTTGGAGTTCGACGTCGCTCTCGCCAACCTCGAGGCGATGGTGCTCACCGGTAACGCGGTCCAGGCCCTGGCGCGGGCCCAGGCCCTGCTCGAGACCGAACTCACGGGGCCCGTTCGCGCTCGCCTCAGCCTGGTTGCCGCCGATGCCAACCTGATCCGGTCTCAGCCGGCGCCGGCGGCTCCATTCATAGCGTCCGCGATTGCCATCTACCGGGACAGCGGCGATGAATACGGCGTCGTCGAGTGCCTTGACCGCGACGGCTACCGACGACTGCTGGCGCAGGACGCGGGCGCGCAGGAGGTGTTCACGGAGGCGATCGCCCGGTGCCGCGCGCTGGATCCGTGCCCGGGTCCGCTCCTGAGCCGCATCCTGTCCCACGCCGGCTCGTGGAGCGTCCAGGCGCACGATTGGCGCAGCGCCATCACGTTGTTTGCCGAGGCAATCGAGGTCGCGGGCTCCATGCGCGACCTGCGCCGGATGGGCCAGATGTACAGCGACCTCGCCGCCGCGCACCAACAGCTCGGCGACCCCCAACAGGCACTCCGATACGCGCACAAGGCTCTGGCGATGCAGGAGGCCCGGAGTGATGACTATTCCGTCGTGCGCGCCGAGAACAACCTCGGCATGACACTGCTGCGCGCCGGGGACCCTGCGGCCGCGCAAGCGCACGTCAACCGTGCCCTCGAGCTCAGCCGTGAGGTGGGCTATGCGGCGGGCGAGGTTCATGTGCTCCTCAGCCTCGCCGAGGTGAGGCTGGCCGGCGGTGACCCTGACAGCGCGGAGCAGGCGGCCGAGGACGGCATCGCCCTCGCCCGCCAGCAGGGCGAGCACATGTCACTGGCATTAGGGCATCGGTTGCTCGGCGAGGTTGCCGGCGCGCGCCATGACCTTCCCGGGGTGCGCCGTCATTTCGACACGGCCCTGGACGCGCTGGGTGAGGGCGGCGACAGGGAGCGGCTGATCGAGACCCACGAGGCATACGGGCGCGCGCTGGAGGCGCTGGGCCAGGACAAGGAGGCGCTGCGTCACATGCGCCAGGCGCTCAGCCTCTCGCGGCCGCAGTTCGAGGCCTCGGCCGAACCTGCCGGCAGCGACGCCTTGGCGGACCTGTCCTCCGCCTAGTCGCGCACCTGATGCCTGGGCTTCATCAGTACATCATCCGGGGATCGGAGTAGCTCTTGAACTCCAGGATGTTATTGAACGGGTCGCGGAGCACGAATGTCAGGTGCTCCTCGACCTTGCCTTCGAACCGGTGAGCGACCGCATGAAAAATATCCAGGGCGCGGTTCTCCGCCAGCATGACCACGCGGTCGAAGTCCCGCCGGTCATGGAACGTGACACCGAAATGGCGAGGGTACATCTCAGCCGTGCGGTCCCAGCGATCTGAAAGGTGGCACACCAACTGGTCGCCGAAGAAGTCGAGCGTGATCCTGTCCTCGTAGCGGCGGGCCAGCTTGCAGCCCAGCCCGGTGACGTAGAACTCGTATGCCGCGTCGAGGTCGCCAACGGGAATGGCGAGGTGGCAGACATCATTGACGGACCTCATCGCGACCTAGATGTCGAAGGTGTCTGAGCGCAGGCCGAGGCGCAGTGTCTCGAGGGCGATGACATCCCCGGGGGCCACATTGCCGACATTGACCGCGCTTCCGAATCCACGGACGAAGTAGACCTGGAGCTCCTTGTTGGGCGCCTCGAAAATGAGGTCCGCAGGATTGACGCCCGAGGCCAGGACCTCGTCCAGGACGTCCCCTCTGACCTTGCCATCGAGGCTGCAGAGGCCGCTTCTCCCGCTCTCACGAGCCTCGGTGATGACGTACCGCGCGCCCGCGTCCAGGTCCTGGTGGATTGCCGCCGCCCATTCGGTGGGACCCATCAGCTCGGCTCGGGTGCTGTCCTTGAATCCAACCTCACTGATCACCGCGAAGTGCCGACTCAGGCGCTCAATGTGTCGCGCCTTCTCGGTATTCGACATCTCCAGCGTCCCGTTGGACACCTCGACGAAGCGACAGCTCCATGACTCGCAGAACGCGATGTACTCGTCGACGTCGGCGCGCTGTGCGAATTTCTCGAACAGGGTGCCGCCAAAGTAGTAGTCGATCCGCGCCGAGTCCAGCAACTGGATCTTGCGGTCGAGGTCCTGCGTCACGAGTGCGGTGCCCCAGCCGATCTTGACAAAGTCGATCAGGTTGCCGGAGGAGGCCAGGAACTGCTCGAGATGGGCGGTCGGCAGACCGCCATCGATCACCATGGTCAGGCCGCTGCGGCGAGGCTTGGCGCCACGGTGGGGGAGACCTAACAGCGCGCCCACGTCCGGCCTCGGCAGCGGGACTGTCTGCGCTATCTGTACTGCCATGTCACCGACTCAAGTGCGCGGCCCGGAGAAAACCCTTGCCCGACGGCGATCGAGGGGGGCCGCACGTTCACCCAATACCCATTGAGGTGCGCGGCCGGACCGGGGCGCGGCCGGCCCGCTATTCGGTCGAGGTAACGCACCACTCCGCCGTGCGCACAGACCAGGACGGTCTTGCCGGCTTGGTTCAGACCGAGGTCGTTCAGAGCCTCGCCTACCCGGTCGCTGAACTCGGCGATCGTCTCACCGCCGCCCGGCCGGTCGAGCTCACCGCCCTGCCAGGCCGCGATCGAACCGGGCGACCCGGCCTCGATCTCCGCACTGGTCATGCCGGTCCAGGTGCCGATGTCGCGCTCGCGCAGGCGGGCGTCCACCCGGACCTCGCCGATGTCGAGCATGTCGGACAGGACCTGCGCGGTCTCCACGGCGCGCCATAGGTCCGACGAGACAACCGCGTCGAATCGGCCGGCCAGGCCCTGCCCCGCACCCTCTGCCTGGCGCCGTCCAGCGAATGACAGCGGCGGGTCGCCCCACCCCTGCCAGCGCCCGGCGGCGTTCCATTCGGATTCGCCGTGACGGACGACCAGGAGGGTCGCCCCGGTGGCGACGGTGCTCTGGATTGTTGGCGGGTTCATGCCTCCATTTAGCGACGCAATTCTGGGGACCGCCTGAACGTCGCATAAGTTTTTGCAAAGAGCCCGGACGTCTGCATCAGCCGTCCTGTATGAACTGGTATACGAGCTCGGAGTAGTGGGGCGTGCCGGGGACCGCCACAGGCAGGAAATGGCTGCTGGTCGGGTACGTGGCGAGATCTACCCGCGACCCGTCCCGGCAGGCGGTCCAGCTGTCTATCGTCAGGGCGCCGGTCGTCGTGCGGGCCGGGCCCGAGGCGCAGCCGTCGAACGAGGCGACGGCGTCCACCTGCGCGAGGACCGAGTTTCGCCGGATCCCGGCCGCTGCCGCCGGCAGGGTCCCGCCGCTGTAGGCGACGTCGCGATCCGTCCGGTTTGCGACCTGGAGTATCGACACCGCCGTGGACGGCTGGCAATTCACGGCGGGAAGGCCGCCGACGATCACGTAGCCCGCGGCGCCATCCTTGCCCTCGCACGCCACCCGGTAAGCCATACGGGCGCCATTGCTGTATCCGCCTATGAAGACCCGCGCGGGATCCACGAGCGCCATCCCTTTGACGATCCCCATCACGGCACGGATGAAGCTGACATCGTCGAGCCCCATCGACTGGGCGACACTGCAGCACGAGCCGGCGTTCCAGCTGCGGCCGATTCCCACCGGGTAAACCAGGATCAGCCGGCCGTCCGCGGCATAGGGCGTCAAGCCGTCACGGGCGATCTCGATGTCCAGTGCGGCGTCGCGGCCGTGAAGGAAGATGAGCGCGGGAAGGCGACCCCCAGGCGGATGGATGGGCTCGATCACCCGGAACGTTCGTGTCCGCGGCCCAACCGTCACCGACATGTCGGTCGCGACTGTGCCCGGGGTGGGCGACACGGATGGGGAAGACGCGGGCACGGCGGACGTCACGGGTACAGGCACGTAGCGCCTCGCGGTCGCCTCGGCGGCATGGACCTGCGCGACCGCTGTCGCTCCCCACGCGCGCAGGGTGACCACCCCGCCCGCCACAATTACCAGCGTGAACATCGTCAGAGCTCCGATGACCGGTCCGTTCGGCCGGGCGCGGGACCGGCGGCGCTTCCGCCGCTTCATGGACCGCCGGGTCTCGACGGTCGATCGATGGCGATGATCACGGCGGCGGCGATGGCCGCGTGACCCCGGTCATTGGGGTGGAAGGTGTCGGTGGCCTGGCCACGGGTGCCGCGCGCTTTCGAGGCGTGGTTGGCCGGGTTGGCGTAGGTCAGCGCGAGGTCCACGAACTGACCGTCGACACCGGCGCAGCCGCGCTGGACCGCGGTGTTGTAGGCGCTGACCGGCACCCCGATCGCATTGCGGGCTGAGGCGTTTGCCCAGGCTCCCAGGCAGATGATGCGCGCGGCGGGAGACGTGCTGCGCAGACGTCCCGCCAGGCGCGCGTATTGGTTCAAGAACGTCGGCAGTGGCGTAGGGCCGATCCCCACGACGTCATTCGTGGCGAGCTGGACGACGTAGGCGTCAGCGCGCGGCATGATCGCCATGTAGGCCGCATCCCCGACGCGAGCGCCCGCCCAGCCGGCGCGCTCCCAGACCACCTGCCCATGGGATCGAACCAATGCGGCCACGACCCCGTATACATAGCTGTGCGAAGGTCCGGCGGTGTATCCCGCCGTGATCGAGGCGCCGATGAACTCGACCCGGAAAACTCGAGGCGATGCGGGGCCCACGGTTGTGGTTCGCAACCCGCCGGCCGCGAGGGCCGGGACCTGGGGAGCTGAGCCGATTGAAGCCATCATCAGCAGGGTGATGCCGAGCATCAGCCGGCGGCGCCCACGGACCATTTGAATTCCCCTACGCGGGGGGCTCGACCACGATCCCGATCGGCTGGAGCCGGCGCGGAACCGCGCCAGCCGCACGCGGGCGTCGCGGGCGGCCCGTCAACGGCAGGCTGGCCGGCGTTCGGCGGGCGATGTAAGCAACCGCGGAACTGACCGGCAGGACCACGGCAATCGCCGCGATGACGCTCGTCAAGCCCCTGCCGTCCAGGTTCAACGCCGCCAGGATCGGCACCGCCAGCCAGCGCAGCACCAACACGTGCACCAGGAAGACCCCAAATGAGATGTCGGCCAGGGTGGTGACCAGCCCCCAGAGCCGGGGACTGCTGCCGCGGGCCAGCAGGCGCTCTCCGATCCACCACAGACCCGCGATCGCCCCGACCCCTGACGCCGTGACGACGGGCTGCAACGCCGCGGCGGCGGCGGCGGGATCCATCCCGGACTTCAACGACAGGATGTAGACGAGCTCGGCACCAGCCGCGGCGCCGACGGTCAGAGCCAGGATGGCGACGCCATGGCACCTTATCCACGCGCCCAGCGCCACCGAGTGCGCTGCCGCCAGGCAGCCGGCGGTGAACCAGAAGATGTACGAGGGGGCCAATGCCTGGGCCGTCGATCGCCACGCTTCCAGCGGTCCTGCCGGTATCCCCAGGCCGTATTGCAGGGCTGTCACCTGGGCCAGCTGCAGGACCGCCGCGGCAGCCAGCATGACCACATGGGTCCTGCGGCCGGTGCTTCGGATCGCGCGAGCGACAAGGGGAAACACCGCGTAGAACTGCATCGTGACCACGAGGAAATAGAGGGCGAACCAGCCCCAGGCCAGGTCGTGGACCAGGGTGCCGATCGCCGCCTCCGGGGTTCCTCTCAGGTCCCCGGAGATGCCGATGTAGAGGAAGCTCCAGAACAGGTAGGGCACGAGCACGAGGCCATAGCGCCTGCGCCAGAATCGCGTGACCGGCACGGCCGACGCGGAGAACTGGAGGACGAAGGCGCTGAGGAAGAAGAAGACATCGCGGTTGGCATGGAGCAGCATCAGCACCGCCCCGGCGCCGCGACTCGAGGCGGGAGTCGTCTGGGTGATCGCGTGGACCACGACCACGCCCGCCATCACCGGGGCGCGCATCAACTCGATCTGCATCACCCGACCCCCCGATCCGCTGCTCACAGAGCCGAACGCCCTCGCAACTCCGCGCGCCGAACCTTTCCCGTCGGCCCAACCGGGAGGCTGTCGACGAACACGATCTCGACCGGTCGCTTGTGGCGGCTGAGGTCGTCCCTGACCAGCAGCTCGAGCTCGTCCCTGATTGAGGTCCTGTCAAGACCCGTAACCGCCGCGGGCTTCGTCGTCACGTACGCGACAGGCTCCTCGCCAAGGGCGGCGCTGTCCCGTCCTACGACCGCGGCCTCCATGACCGCCGGGTGTCGCAGGAGGACCTCCTCGATCTCGCGGGGATGCACCTTCTCACCACCGCGGTTGATGACGTCGTCGGACCGGCCTGAGAGATAGAGGAAGCCATCGGTGTCGACCCATCCGACGTCGCCCGTCGCGAGCCATCCCTCTCGACCCGCAGGCCGGCTTTGGCGTCCAGGGCCGGGGCGGAGGTACGACCGCGTGACCAGCGGTCCCCCAATCTCTACGGAACCGAGTGCGCCGGCTGCCACCGGGCGGCGATTGGTGTCGGTGACGCGAACCGCGACGCCCACGGGCAATCCCACCGACCCGGGGCGACGTATCCGCGCGTCGACCGGGTTGGCGGTGATCTGCCCGGCCGCCTCGGTCGCCCCATAGGTCTCGAGGATGCCGACTCCGCTGCGGGCTTCGAATCGCTCCAGCACCGCCCGTGCCAGGGGAGCCGATGCGCTGCGCGCGAACCTCACCGAGAGGCCGGCTGCGGGCCCCGGGGTTTCGTTCAGGCGCGCCACCATGGCCGGCACCAGGTTGATCCAGGTGACCCCCCAGTGCGAGATGCCTGTCCAGAAGCCGTGCTCGCTGAAGCGAGCATCAAGCACCAGTCCCGCGCTTCCCACCAGGGTCGCCAGCAATCCCACGACCTCGGCATTCACATGGAAGAGGGGAAGCGCCGAGTAGCCCATCTCTCCGGGCCGCAGCCCATGGTGTGTCGCGACACTCGCGGCTGCGCCGATCAGCTGGGTCTCAGTGAGGGGGATGAGTTTGGGTGTGCCGGTGCTACCCGAGCTGGCCAGGATGATCGCCGGGCCGGGGCGTGGTGGCGGGCGGAACCGTGGCAACGGACCGCCTGGAGCCTCGAGGCCAGGGGCACTCATCCCGGACTGTGGGACCCGGTCCTGGCGGGTGCCTTCGTCCGCGACCAGGAGGTCGGCATCCAACGCGTCAAGGGAGGCGCCTAACTCGCTCTGCTGGCTGCGCCACGAGAGGGGAGCGACGGTGAGCCCGGCGCTGATCAACCCGATGAGCGCGGCGGCGAAGTCGAGCGGGGCCCGGGCGGACAAGGCCACGCGGTGGCCCGGGACCAACCCCGCAAGGGCTGCGTAGTTTCGCCAGGCCTCCGCGCGGGAGGCGACGTCACGGTACGAAAGGACCCTGCCGGTCACCCCCTCGGCATACAGGATCGCGCCGGCGCGCTCCTGGGCGCGCCTTGCGACCAGGCCGCGGATCGAGCGGGAGGTGCCGGCTGCGACCGGCTCCCCGAGGTCGATGGGCGCGATGACAGGCATGAAGAACAGTTCAACATCCGCGTATTTGAGAGCTCTGGGATATCCCTAAGAGATTGCTGTGCCTTTCCGGGTTGACGGCGGTGTCAATGGCGCCGCCGGCGCACGCGTCTCAGGCCGGACCTCAGCGGCATGCGCCCGCCCAGCGCGCTTAGTGCCGCGGCAAGCAATGCCGGCTCGGCATCCACGGCCGGCCGGGTCGCGATCCAGCGCACTCCTCCGACGGTGGTCGTCGCCAGGTCGAGCACGGGCGTGAACCCGGCGCCGACCACCGCACTGATCGCGCCCCCATCCACTGCGCCGATCCACAGCCTTCGCAGTCCCTCGGCACGCGCCGTCCCGACGACGGTATCGAGCAGCCCGCGGAAGTAACCGCGGTGACGGTGCGCGGGCAGGGTCACGCAGTTCCAGGCATACGCCTCCCCCTCATGCAGCCGGATCTCCAGTCCCACCTCGCCGATCCACTCCGACCCGGTTGACAGCCAGCCGAAGGCGGCGACCTCGGAGCCGGCGAAGACGGCGAAGGCCCGGCAACCGCGTGCCAATCGGAGATCCACCAGCTCGCCATCCGGCGCCATGGCAGTGCGCAGAACGGCGGCGTTCGCCTCGGTGACCTCACCCACGTCGAGCGCGGTAGCGCGCAATCTTGGCGCGACCGCCTGCGGGCGGAGGTCCGCCGCCCAGATCCTGGTGTGCCGCCGCCGTGGCGGGCGTTCGGGCCCGGGTGGTCCCGGCTCGCTCAGAAGCGGAAGAAGAGGTGCCGGACCTTGTCGATGACCTCCGGGTCGCCCGTGGCCGAGCCGCCCGGGAACCGCCCGAATGACGTCAGCACGAAGTCCGAAGGGGTGTAGCGGAAGACCGCCTCGCAGCCCTCGAAGTCACCGTCCTCGGGCTGCGCATCCCACGCCCCGTCCCTGACGGTGGCGCGCCACTTGCCGCCCCACTGCCCCGAGACCTCGATGCCGTAAACGCAGTCGACCCCCTTGGCTGAATCCTGGTCGACGGTGTACTTCATGATGATGTGGCAGTAGGGGATGAGGATCCCCGCGGAGGCCTCGTCGATCTCGGCCAGCTTGTCCCCGAGCCCGTACTCGATGTCGTACGGGTGGATGCCGTAATCCATGATGTGGAAGGCGGGGAAGAAGCCCATCGGGCATGGGCCCATGTACGGGTGGACGACCATCGAGCTGGTCCACTCCTCCGGCGTCAGGGCCTCGAAGATGGCCATCATCCTCTCCTTGTCGGCCTTCAGGCGGGCGAGGGCGTCCTCCCGGGACAGGCTCCGGAACTCCAGCGCATGCTCGTTCAGCTTCTCGCCCATCACTCCGGTGCCGAGGGCGTCGGCGCTTTCGCCCTTCCTGGCGACTTCCCAGCGCCCCAGGTACCCCTCCGTGACGTCGATCATGTGCCCGACCAGGTCGCGGACCTCCCACTCGGTGCAGCGGGTCTGGAGATTCCAGTTGGCCGGGTCGTCGACCAGCCTGAAGAAGTTCTCCTGGTCGCGCTTCAGCACGTCCATCACGGTCTGCTTGCCCTCGGCCGCCATCGGGTTGACGGCGCTCATGACTGCGCTCATATCGGTGCCTCCTTCTTGAATGCGGGAACGACAATCGGGACCAGGTTGTAATCGAGGCCCTCGCGCTTGTGCTCATGCTGGGGAGGCAGCTGAAGCGCTGTTCCCAGTGACTCCGCGGGCTCGTCCACGGTGAAGCCCGGGCCGTCCGTGGCGATCTCAAAGAGCACCCCGCCGGGCTCGCGGAAATAGATCGACCGGAAGTACTTGCGCTCGATGACCGGTGTAATTTCGCGGCCCGCCTCCACGACGGCCGTCCGCCAGGCCAGTTGGTGGTCGTCATCGAGGGCGCGCCAGGCCACATGGTGCACTGTGCCCGTCAGCTCTTCCCCGGTTGCGGCGTCGGGCTTGACCAACAGGTCGAGGATGGAGTGCGGCCCGCCCTCCCCGGTCACGTAGCGCACCCGCTGCCTCTCACGTCCCGCCTCGCGGAAGCCCATCACCCCGGTGAGAAATTCAGCCGATGGCGCCCCGTCGCGGACGTACAGGGCGATGGAGTGGAAGCTGCGGATCTGCTCGGTCTCCGCAACGGGGCCCTCGGGCCAGGGGGCCCACCGGTCCTCGGACGCCTCACCCACCAGCTCGATGCGGATGCCATCCGGGTCCCTCAGCGCGAGGACGTCGGTGTCGAACCGCCGGTCGCGCGCGGTCTCCACGCCATGCTCGCGAATGCGTCGCTCCCAGTAGTCCAGCGAACCCGGCGGCACCGCGAACGACACCACCGCGACCTGTCCCGTGCCGGCCTGTCCCGCGGCGAGGTGGGGCCAGCCGAAGAAGGTCATCGCGCTCCCCGGGGTGCCCACGCGGTCACCGAAGTAGATGTGGTAGGTGTCGGGGACGTCGAAATTGACGGTCTTCTTGATGAATCGCAGGCCCAACACCGAGACGTAGAAATCGACCGTGCGCTGCACGTCCTTGGCAATGGCTGTGACGTGGTGGATGCCGGGAACGGTGGCAGGCAATATTGCGGTCCCCCGACCTACGGAAAGCGAGGGTGGCCCCTCGTCGGCATGTTACTCCTCTGGACTGTGCCCGGCGGCCTCCTCTTCGACGCGGGTCCAGATCTCGGTGGAGAGGGGGTCCGTCAGCTCCTCCTGCAGGTGGGCTACGAGCCCGATGGCCCGCGCCATGACGGCCAGGCCGCGGCACACCTGCCAGGGAATTTCGAGTTCGCACGCGATCGCCCCGATCGCCCCGGTGGCGTTGACCGGCAGCTTTCGGCCCAGGGCGCTCGAGGCCTCCTCGCCGATCAGGGTGACCAGCTCGACATGACGGCCGCTCAGCCCGTTGGCCGCCGCCACCTCGAACAGACGCGGCACTCGGGGATCGACGTCCTTGTGCTCCGGGTGACCGATGCCCGGGATGATGCGCCTTGCTGAGCGGTGCTCAGCCACCACGTTCCGCGCCGCCTCGCGCAGGTCCGCTGCCGGCGGCGCCGACAGCAGGCTCTCCTGGAGGACCCGGGCGACGTTCTCGACGGTGCCTCCATACCGGCCGCCAAGCCCCAGCAGTCCCGCCGCCACCGCGCCCTGCAACGATTCCGGCGCGCCCAGGTAGGTCATCCTCGCGGCGATCGCCGAAGGGGTCATCCCGTGTTCGACCAGGGTCACCGTGATGGCGTTGAAGACGACCGACTCCTGGGCAGTAGGGAGGCGTCCCTTCAGCTCCAGGAAGGCCATGTCGCCGAGCGCGACATTGCCGATCAGGTCGATGAGGTCGTGGCCTCGCACGACGATCCTGTCGGCCGACGTCGACGCGATCGCGCTTCGGAGGTCGCGGCGCTTGCTCACGTGTGGGTCACCGCGAGGCGGGTTTTGTAGGCGCTGTCACCGAAGTTGCCTTCGGGCACGAGCTCAACGCTGGTGCGGAACGTGAGGCGGGCGCGGATGGCCGTCTCGATGTCGGCGGACAGCCGGTCGTCGGGCCTCGCGCCCGCCGGGACCTCGACCTCGATCGGAACCGGTGGGTCGATCGCAATCGAGCCCCGGGTCAGCACCACCCGCGCGCGCCCGGTCACCCGCGGGCGGAAGCTTCCGACCACGTCGAGGATGGCGGCGGGATAAACATTGACGCCACGCACGATGAACATGTCGTCGCGGCGGCCCAGGCAGCGCATGCGGAAGCTGGTCCGTCCGCAGTCGCAAGAGGTGCCCTCGATGCGAACGATGTCGCCACCCAAAAAACGCAGGACCGGCATGGCCTCGCGGGTGAGGTGGGTATAGACCAGCTCGCCCACCGCGCCGGCTTCGATCTCCAGCGTCGCGTGGGTGTCGGGGTCGACCAGCTCCGGCCAGACGTGACCTGTCCCGCAGAAATGCATGCCCTGCTGCGCCGGGCATTCGCCGAAGAGAGATGGGGCGATATCACCGATTCCCATGATCTCGTTCACGGTAACCCCAAGCGTGTCCTGGACGTGGTCACGGATCGCGGGGATGCCGCCGCCGGGCTCCCCGCCGGTGACGACGTGGCGCATCGTCGCGGCGGCCGCGCTGTCCATGAGCGATACGCGGTTGGCAAGGTACTGGGCGTAGGACGGGGTTGCCAGCAGGGTGTCGACCAGCCCGGCGCGCAGGGCGAACAGCACGCGTTCGGTGTCTCCCGGGCCAACGGGTACCGTGCGGCACCCGATCCGGTTCAGGACGAAATGCGTATGCCCCGCCACGAACGGACCCGCGGCAAAGGTGCTGAGGACGGCGTGGTGGTCATGGATCCCGGTGGCGTAGTAGGACCTGGTCCCGATCGCCGTCCAAGTTTCGATGTCGGCCTCACTGAGGGCTATGACACTGGGAGCGCCCGTGGTGCCGGAGGTCTGGTAGACGCGCTTCACCCGGTCGTCCGGGACGCCCGCGTTGGTGCCGAACGGGGGCGCCTCCTCGATCGCGGCCTGGAGCTCCGCCTTGGTGCTGAAGGGCAACTCGGAGATGTCCCCAAGGCCGATCCCCCCGGGGCCTACGTTGGCCTCGCGCAGCTTGCGGGCGGCGAACGGGGAGTGCTCGAGCAGGTGGGCGAGCTGCCCGTCCCACGCAGCGGAGGCCATCTTAAAGGAGTCCTCTTTACCGGCTGTTTCGACATCCCGGTCCCAGATCCAATCACGGCCGCAGTCATCGCCGGGAAGCTTGCGTTTCACCACCGCGATCATGATCGAACCGGCGCGGCCCCGTATGGTCGCGGCCACCGGGTACGCTCTTGCCGATGAACATCTCAGGTCTTTCCGCCCTGGTCAGCGGCGGAGCCTCCGGGCTGGGCCTGGCGACGGTTCGCGCACTGAGCTCGCGCGGCGCGAAGGTGGTGATGCTCGACCTGCCGGCCTCCGACGGTGCCGCGGTGGCCGGGTCGATGGAGAACACGGTATTTGTGCCGGGCGACGTTCGCGATGAAAAGGACGTGAGGGCGGCGGTGGAGGCGGCGGGCGACCTGCGCGTCGCGATCAGCTGCGCCGGCGTCGGCACCGGGAGGCGCATCCTGGGCCGCGAGGGTGTCATCCCAATGGACCTTTTCGCCCGTGTCGTAGAGGTGAACCTGTACGGCACCGTCAACGTCCTGCGGCTCTCGGCCGAGCGCATGAGTGCGCTCGAGCCCATCGACGGTGAGCGCGGCGTGATCGTCAACACCGCCTCCATAGCGGCCTTTGACGGCCAGATCGGGCAGCTGTCCTACGCGGCGTCCAAGGGTGCCATCGTCGGGATGACCCTGCCGGCCGCCCGCGACCTCGCGAGCCTGATGATCCGGGTCGCGACGATCGCGCCGGGCACGTTCGACACCCCCCTTTTGGCGCGCCTCAGTCCTGATGTGCGGGCCGCCCTGGGTGATGCAATTCCCCACCCGCGGCGATTGGGACGGCCCGATGAATACGCCAGCCTGGCCTGCCACATCATCGAAAACCAGATGATCAATGGCGAGGTGATCAGGCTGGACGGCGCGCTCCGCATGCCGCCCCGCTAGCCCTTCAGTAGACCTCTTCGACGAACTTCTGGGCTTCCAGCGGCGGCCGGACGTAATTGGCGTCGGACTGGCGCTTGGGTAGCTTGATCGGGGGAGGGGTCAAATCCTCGTAGGGAACCAGTGTCAGCAGGTGGGTGATGCAGTTCAGCCGAGCCCGGCGCTTGTCGTCCGCGTGCACCACGTACCAGGGCGCCTCGTCGATGTCCGTCACGGCGAACATCTCGTCCTTGGCGCGGGAGTAGTCCACCCATTTGGCGCGTGACTTCACGTCCATCGGGCTGAGCTTCCAGCGCTTCAGGGGATCCTTGGCGCGGGCCTGGAAGCGACGCTCCTGCTCCTCGTCGCTGATCGAGAACCAGTACTTGATGACCTTGGTCCCGGAGCGGATCAGCATCCGTTCGAACTCCGGGCAGGCCCGCATGAACTCCTGGTACTCCTCCGTGGTGCAGAAGCCCATCACGCGCTCGACGCCGGCGCGGTTGTACCAGCTGCGGTCAAACAGGGTCATCTCGCCCGCGCCGGGAAGATGAGGCACGTAGCGCTGGAAATACCACTGGGTCTTCTCCTTCTCGGTCGGGGTGCCCAGCGCGACAACCCTGCAGACGCGTGGGTTCAGCCGTTCGATGATCCGCTTGATCACCCCGCCCTTCCCCGCCGCGTCCCGGCCCTCGAAGATGACCACGACCTTGAGTCCCCGCTCGCGGATGTACTCCTGCATCAGGACCAGCTCCCGCTGCAGGCGCTCCAACTCCCTGTCGAAGTCCTTCTGTTTCATCTTGGGCTTGGGCTTGTGAATGGAGTCGCCCGAGCCGGGGCGAGCGGGCACGCGGGACCTGTCTGACTTTTTCACCGGGCCAGAGTGTCGCATTTCGGTCCCTACCGGCCGGGCGCGGCCGGGCCCGTCATAAGCTGGCGCCATGAACGGGGCCACCACCGTCGAACGCGAGGCCACCCGCGCCGGTGGCCCGTGGATGGCTCGCCACGGCGCTGTGGGGATCACCCTGGTTGCGGTCGCGTGGGCGGTGTCCTGGAGCCACATCCGCCCCTGGAGTGACTTCGGCTTCTTCCCGCTGTGGCTGGGTTACATCGTCACGATCGACGCGCTGGTCCGGGCGCGCCTCGGCCGCTCCCTCCTCGGCGCGGGCGCGCTACCGGTGCTGCGAGTCTTCGCACTGTCGGCGGCCATGTGGTGGATCTTCGAGCTCTTCAACGTCCGCACCGGGAACTGGGAATACCTGCACGCTTCGCCGGTCAGCCCCCTCCGATTCGCCATCGAATCGACAATTGATTTCAGCACCGTGCTGCCCGCCGTGTTCGAAACGACCGCGTTGGTGCACGCGTTGCTCCCCGGCGCCCGCGACTTCCCCATGCCCCTCCCGGATTTGCCCAGCGGCCTGGGATGGGCCTCGATCGCGGTGGGCGTGGCCTGCGTCCTCCTGCCCCTGGTCCGGCCCCACTATTTCTTCCCCCTGATCTGGGGCGCGCTGTTCTTCCTGGCCGATCCTGTCAGTGCCCGGCGCGGGCGGCCGTCGATCCTGGCCGCGGCGCTGGCGGGCCGCTGGCGTCCCATCCTCGTCCTCGCCCTTGCCGGGATCGCCTGTGGGTTCCTCTGGGAGATGTGGAACTCCAACTCCATGCCCAGGTGGACCTACCACGTCCCCCTCATCCCGCAGCAGCGCCTGTTCGAGATGCCCCTTCTCGGCTACGCCGGCTACCTTCCATTCGCGCTGGAGTGCTTTGCCGTGTACCAGGTGGCGTCGTACCTGTGGCGTCCACACGAGGCCGAGGCGCCGGAAGCCGTGTCGCCGTACATCCCGATGGGTTGAGACGGCTGCTAATCTGGCGCAGGGCCCGGGGGAACGGGCCGGGGGGCGAGGGAGTGAATGTGAGAAGGGAACGCACGCGTAATGGGGCCGGGCGCCGAGCCCGTGTGTTCGCGGCGGCGCTGGCCATGGGGCTCGTCGGCCCCGCCGCCGGGATCGTCGGGGGACCCGCGCTGGCGGCCACGCCGGCCAGTGCCACGATCAACGGGACTGCCCCGGTGCAGTGGGACTTCGCGCCCGTGGGCGGCGCTGCCGGCGACGTCGACACGTTCACCCTGACCGTACAGTTGCCCCAGCCCGCCGCCGCGTTCTACGCCCCGGATGTGAGAACCGGCAGCGTACACGCCGCGGTGCTGACCCTGCGCATGACCTGGACCGGCAGCGACCCCGGCCAGGCCCTGGTGATGAGCGCCACTGATCCCGCCGCCCACTCTGTCGGAAACGACACCCTTGCCGCGGTCAACGACGGCAGCGACGTCAATGTCCTCATGATCCACGACCCGCTGCCCGGGGCCTACACGATCACAGCCTCGAACTTCAACGGCAGCTCGGCCGCCGCGATGCCGTCCCACGTCGTGGCCCACCTGCAGTTGGTCGACCTCGCGGGTCAGCCTCAACCTCCGCAGCCCCCGGGAGCCCGCGGTTTCGATAACTACCACATCCCGCTCGACCTCATGCCGCCAACCCTGGAGGAGCAGCAGGTGCTGCACGGGCGCGCGTTCGGCGAGCCCTCGATCGGCGTCGATCCGCGCAACGACAAGGTCATGTACCAGGCCGGCCTCTACACCATCCGGGCCACGTTTGACGACTCGACCAGCCCCCCGACGCCCACTTGGACCGACGCGAGTGACGTACCGATCACCAGTACCGCGAGCGAGGACGCCATCCTGGCCCTCGACCGGGCCACGGGCAGGACCATCGTCAGCCAGCTCACGCTGGCCTGCAGCCTGAGCGCGGTGTCCGACGATGACGGGACCACCTGGACCGCCTCGCCGAAGCCCTGCGAGACGCCCCCGGCCGTCGACCACCAGACCATCGGGGCCGGCCCGTTTGCCGCCCCCCTGCCCAATGGGGCCCTCTACCCCGATGCCGTCTACTACTGTTCGCAGAACGTGGCCACCGCGGAATGTGCCGTGAGCCTCGACGGCGGTCTCAACTACGGGGCGGGGGTGCCGATGTGGACCTCGTCGACCTGTTTCGGCCTCCACGGCCACATCAAGGTCGCGCCCAACGATGGCACCGCGTACGTGCCGAACAAGGCCTGCGGGTCGCCCGAGTGCCTGATTGCCACCAGCACTGCGGGGTCGGGATGCCACCCCGGGTTCGCGGTGTCAACCGACAACGGCGCCAGCTGGACCGTCCACACCCTGGACGAGTCCTTCATGCGCCTCTTCAACACCGGGGACCCATCGATCGGCATCGGCAAGGCCGGGACAATGTACTTCGGGTTCGCCGACCGCGACGGTCACCCCAAGATCGCCACGTGCACCAACCAGGGCACGACGTGCACCAGCGCCAAGGACGTGGGCCTGGACTTCAACGTCCAGAGCACCCAGATGACCTCGGTGGTCGCGGGCGACGACAACCGGGCCGCCTTCGCCTTCTTGGGTAGCACCACGCCGGGGGACGACCAGGCGCCGGAGTTCGTCGGCACCTGGCACCTCTATATCGCGATCACCACCGACGGAGGCCACACCTGGACCACCACTGACGCGACCCCGGATCACCCGGTCCAGCGCGGCTGTATCGAGTTCAATGCCAGCTGCCCCAGCAGCCGCGGCAGCAACGACCAGCGCAACCTCCTCGACTTCAACGACATCACGATCGACCGCGAGGGCCGGGTGCTGGCGGCTTACACGGATGGTTGCCAGCCGGAACGCGCCCGCGCGGACAAGCACGGCACCTGCCTGGCTGACGCCACCCGCCTCAGCGGCCTCAACCCGGAGATCCAGGGCCCGGCGCTGGCCCGCCAGAACTGCGGCCCGGGCCTCTACGCCGCCTTCGACCCGGCTCTTCCCGCGTGCCCCGGCACCACCGCGACGGCCAGCCCGACGCCCGTCGTCACGGTCGGGACGAACCCCTTGCCGGACACGGCCCGGGCGGCGCCCGCGCCCCGGGCTGCATGGGGCGCCATCGGCCTGGTCCTGGTGGCCATGCTCGCCGGCTTCTTCAGTCTCAGGCGGCGCCCCGGCCCCAGCTGAACTCAGACCGGGATTGACCCGCTGACCCGGGTGCCGCTGCCGGGCTTGGACACCAGGTCGAAGGTGCCCCCGGCGGCATCGATCCTGTCCGCCATGTTGGTGAGCCCGGAGCCCATCGGCGTGGTCGACGGGTCAAAGCCCTGGCCATCGTCGTTGACCACGAAGTCCAGGGTTCCGTTCGTAGCCGAGAGCCGCACGGTTGCCCCGCCGGCGCCGGAATACTTGGCCACGTTCTGGAGCGCCTCGAGGCAGCAGAAGTAAACCGCCGCCTCCAGTTCCTGGGAATACCGGCCGACACCGACCGCCACGACTTCCACCGGTACGCTCGCCTTCCGGGCCTGCGCCTGCATCGCGGCAACCAGGCCCTGGTCTGCCAGCAGCGGGGGGTAGATGCCCCGGGCCAGGTCGCGCAGCGTCTGGAGTGCCTCGTCCGCGTCAGTTTTGAGCTGTGTCGCCAGCTCTGCGGCGCGGCCGGGATCCTTGCGGGCCAACGTCTCGAGCAAAGCCAGTTTCATCTTGAGCGCGACGAGGTGCTGTTGCGCGCCGTCGTGGAGGTCGCGCTCGATTCGTCGACGCTCGGCATCCTGGGCTGTCACCAGGCGCTGACGCGAGGCACGCAGGTCCTGGAGGCGCGCCTGGAGGTCGGTGGTCAGGCCGACGTTGCGGAGCATCAGGCCGGCCTGCGCCGCGAGGTCGCCCACGAGTTTCTGCTCCAGCGGGGTCAGGACCTCCCCGGCCCGCTTGCTGAGAGTCAGAGCCCCGAGCAGCTCCCCCTGGTGCCGCACCCCGAGCGCATAGTCAACGCCGCTGATGGGCGGCATGATCTGCCCCACGACGGGGATCGGTGCTGACGCGGGTTGCCCAACGGGCCAGACCGCGGCCGACCGGATCTCCGAGCCCACGCGCACGCGCACCTCGACCCGCGTTGAGCCGGTGGCCTCGCCGAGGGTCTTCGCGATACGGGGAAGCAGGTCGTCGCTGGAGAAGGTCTCGACCAGGTGGTCGCTGAGCTCGGACAGAACCTCGTACGGGGTGGCGCGTTTGCCATACACAAGGCGGTTGGCAACGCGCCGGGCGCGGCTGAAAACGGGCTGGAACGCCAGGCCCACGATCGCAGTCGCGAGCACGGAAAGCACGAGGTTGGCTCGACCGCTGGTGCCAACCAGGGCGCCGATCCCCACCACGATGGCGATGTACACGGCCGTGATGAACACGGCCATGGCGGTGAAGAGCACAGCCCGGTTGATGACGTTGTCGATGTTGTAGAGGCGGTACTTGAGAACCGCGATACCGATGCTCACAGGCATCGCGGTGAACCCGATCGACAGCGCGACCAGGCCAATGATGTCGAAATTGGTGGCGATTGCCACGAGCATCCCCAGCACAGCCACCACGAACGCGGCCACGAACCACCTGAGCTGGTGGCGGAGCACAAAGTCGGCCCGCCGATATCGCATCACCATCGAGATCACCGCGGCGACCGTGGGAAACACGAAGAGGACCCAGTAGGCGAAGCCGGAGACGGCGTCCAGCTGGGCCGCCGCGCCCGGTATCCCCACCGGGTTGGGCACGTGGCGGTGTCCGTCGCCGATGACCGGGTTCAGGATCGAGGTGACCAACCCGATGGTTGCCGCCACCAGCGAGCCCCAGACCACGACCCGGTAGCGCCGGGAGAGAAGCCGTCCGTCTGGAAAGACCAGGGGGACCAGGACCAGCATGATGGTGAACCCCAGCGTCCAACCAAGGGCGCCGGCGAAGCCCACCGGGACCAGCAGGGCCCGCGGTACGTCCTGGGCGTAGAGCCAGTGGTAGAGGTAGCCGGACCCGGTGAGGAGCAGGCCGAGCAGGACCACGCTGGTACCGAGCAGCCATCCGACGGGGTTCGCCGGCCTGCGCGCGGCGAGCACGAAGCCCACAGCCGCCATGGTCGTCAGAGGCACCGCGAACACGAGGGTGAGTGGGGTGGAATCATCCGCCGGCACGCTTGGGGGCAAGCTCAATGTGAGTACGACCCACGCGACGATCAACATGGCGCCAAGCAAGGTCAGCGTCAGCGCCGCGGGCAGGGACCACCTCGACCAGCCGCGCGCTGGATCGACTCCCGCGGCAGCGTCCATATGGGAACCCCCTGACTTCAGGCTTCTGTCGTTGCCATTGTCGCTGGGGTTCGACAGTTTGCGGAACCGTGGCTCCCCCTGCGGGCAGGGGAGGGTCCGCACCCCGGCGAGGTGGTGCCACCACCCGCCGGGGTCGGGAGTCCTGTCAGGTCAGGTCAGCGAGCCACCACCGGCAGACGCAGGACCGCGGGGTGTAGGGGGTCGGCATAAATGCTGAGCTGGTGCACCGCCCGCGAACCGGCATATGCCGAGTCCGTGGTTGCCAGCACCAGCTGGATGCGGTGGCCCGCCGCGTACTGGTGAACGATCCCGGGCAGGTTGATGTGCACCGGCTGGGAGAGGTCCGCGGCCCGGACGGGGGAGACGATGCGGTGGACCAGGGTCACCGTCCCGTCGGGGGCGATGTCGTAGATCTTGCCGAAGAGGACGACATTGAGCGACGGGTCGGCGCCACTTGCGGGGTTGGCGTCCGTGATCCGGACGTCGATCGTGGGGATGCCGACGGTGTTGACCGCGTTCACCAGGGGCGCCGTGGTGTACGCGGCGAACGTCCCCTGCGGGTCACTGGGCGCCTGCTGAGAGAGCGGCGCGGTGTTCTGGAACTCCGAGGTCTCGGAGTAGCTCGCGGGCCCCGGCGGCAGGGTGTTCATGAAGGTCGCGCTACCGGGCTGGATCGCCGTCTTGGTGCCGACGAGGCCGCCCGTGCCCGAGAGGTACAGCTCCTTGATGGTCCCGGCGGGCCAGGCGCTGGCCGAGCCATAGGCCGCCTGGGCCGACCCGGTGTACGGAACCCAATCGCGGAAGTACTCGACCTCCGGCCCGGTCGACACCGGCAGCTTCTTGAGGTAGTGGTCGAACCAGTTCAGCTCGAGCTGGGTGATGTAGCCCTTCGACGGGTCGGTGTAGTTGTACTCCCCCGGGGCGGCACCGCCGCTGTGGCCCCCCTCCTTGAGGACCAGCTTGACCGGGGCGCCCTTCGCCTTGAAGCCGCGGTAGTTGGCGACCGCGTCGGCGAAGTTGAACAGCGTGTCCGCCTGGCCCTGGGCCAGCAGGGTGGGCGGGAAGTGCAGGCTCCCCGCGGGGTACTTGTTGAACAGCTCGTACTGCGCCGAAGCGTGGCGGAGCCGGTCGGTGATGGCCTGCGTCGGGTAACCCTGGGCCAGCGAGACGGTCTGCCCTTCGCAGATGATCAGCTCATAGCCCGGGCACGCGGGGTTGGGCGGGGTCCCGTTGTACTGAGTTCCACTGCCGTCCGTGTTGGTCCACCCGGAATGGCCCGGGTTCAGGACCGGCTCGGCGTTGCCGAGGCTGTAGAACAATGACGCCCACTCCAGCTTCTCGACCCCGGCGGTGTTGCCGTAGACGAAGTTCGCCGAGTTGTTGTTGGGCAGCAGCGAGTAGGAGAGGTCGTTCCATGTGATCTCGGGGACCATCGCCCGGACGCGGGTGTCGACCGAGGCCAGCGCGAACTGGAAACCGCCGCCGTAGGAACCGCCCCACGTGCCCACGATCGGGCCGCGCTTGTCCTGCAGCACGTTGGGCTGCTTGGCCAGGAAGTCGATCATCTGCGAGGCGGCGCGCCCGTCCCAGTCCGGGTCATCGGTGTAGACCAGGCAGCTGCTGCCGCCGAAGCCCAGGCCGGAGTAGGAGAGCACCACGTACTGGTGGGTGGCCCAGAGGGCGGCTTGCGAGGCCTGGTCGGCCTTGCTGCCGCCGAACCCGTTGGTCGTCAGGATTGCCGGGAACTTCTGGGTCGGCCGGGCCAGCTTTGGGATGTAGAGGTCGTAGCTGACATCGCAGGAGGTATCGGCGTTGGGGCCCAGCTTGACCACCTTGGCATACCCGGAGCTCACCGTGTAGGCCGGCCCGCTGGCCGCCGCGGGAGTGCCCCCGATGGGCCCTGTGGCAGCCAGTGCCAGGATCATGCCCGGCACGAGCGCAGCTCTGCTCAAACGCATTCGACAACCTCCTCCTGCCCCGCAGGTTCGTTTCGTTGCGCGCCGAGATGGGCGGCAACCCCCAAATAGGTAACGCAGAGGCCGGCGGTTTCTTGCGCTAGCCGTTCGAGCCGATGGCCGAGGGGGCGAGCACCCGCAGCTGCTCCAGCCCGCGGCGTATGGTCTCCAGCTTCTTGGGATAACTGAACCGAATTCGGTTGACCCCGAGCCCCGGCTCGTGGAAGAAGCTGCTTCCCGGTACGGTCGCGACGCCAAGGTGCTCGATCATGTGGTTGGCGAACGTGAAGTCGTCGGCGTAGCCGAAGCCCGATATGTCGGCCATCACGTAATAGGCGCCGGCCGGTGCCTCGCAACCAAACCCGAGGGCCTGCAGACCCTCCACGAGCAGGTCGCGGCGGGCGCGGTAGTCGTCCACGAACCGCGTGTAGTAGGCGGCCGGCAGCGCGAGGGCGGCGGCCGAGGCGATCTGTAGCGGGTGAGCTGCGCCCACAGTCAGGAAGTCGTGGACCTTGCGGATGCCGTCGGTGAGCAGCGGCGGGGCGATCAGCCAGCCCACCCGCCAGCCGGTCAGGCTGTAGGTCTTCGAGATGCCGCTGATGGTGACGGTCCGGTCGGCCATCCCCGGCACGGTCGCAAGGCGGATGTGCTCCCCCTCGTAGACGAGGTGCTCGTAGATCTCGTCGGTGATCGCGATGACGTCGTGGCGCATGCAGAGGTCGGCGATCATCTCGAGCTCGGCCCGGGTGTACACCTTCCCCGTGGGGTTGTTGGGCGTGTTGACGACGATCGCGCGGGTCCGGGGGTTGAAGGCCGCCGCCAGCTCCTCGGGGTCGATGCGGAAATCGGGTTCGTGCAGCGTGACGTAGTGAGGACTCGCGCCTGAGAGGATGCAGTCCGGACCGTAGTTCTCGTAGAAGGGCGAGAACACAACGACCTCGTCGCCCGGGTCCAGCAAGCCGAGCATGGCGGCGATCATCGCCTCGGTCGAGCCGCAGGTCACCGTGATCTCCCGCGCCGGGTCGATCTCCCGGCCGAAGAGCGGGCCGTAGCACGATGCGATCGCCTCGCGGAGCTCCGGCGCCCCCCAGGTGGTTGCGTACTGGTTGTAGCCGTCGCGCATTGCCCGCGCGGCAGCCTCAACGAGCTCCGCAGGCGGGTCGAAGTCGGGGAATCCCTGGGCGAAGTTCACCGCGCCGGCGCCGTGCAGCTCGACGCAGCGCCGGGTCATCTCCCGGATCACGGACTCGGTGAACTGACCCGCCTTGGCAGATATGTGTCGCTCGCCCAATGCGCTTCAGAGTCTAGGGGCGGCCCCTGTGGTGGAATGCGTCGATGACCGATCGGGCCGACGTGGTGGTTGTGGGCGCCGGCATCACCGGCGCGGCCCTGGCCTACTGGCTGAGCCGGACGGCGCTGCGCACCATCGTGCTCGAGCGTCATGACCTCGCGTCGGGGGCCACCGGGCTCAATGCGGGGTTCCTCCTCGCGGGGATCGCGGCCAACTACGCCGACGCGGTGGAGGTGTACGGGCGCGACACCGCGAGGGCGACCTGGGAGTTCACGCGCGAGAACCATGACCTCCTTGCCGAGGCCCTGGCCGGGGCCACCGTGGGGTACCGGCGCCGGGGTAGCTGGATCGTGGCCGCCGATGAGGCCGAGGCCGGCATGCTGCGCTCCTCCCAGGTCCTGATGCGCGAGGACGGCCTTCCCGGGGACTGGGTCGAGTCGCCGGCGGGCCTCCTGGGTGCGGGCCTGGGCGCCCTCTCCAACCCGGATGATGGCGAGCTCGACTCGGGCGCCGCGGTGAGGGCGCTTTTCGGGCGCGCGCCCGGCGTCGAGGTCCGGGTCGGCACGGAAGTCCGCAGCCTCGAGGAGCTCGACGCGGGGATCGTCATCGTCGCCACCAATGCCTGGGTGCGGGACCTGCTGCCGGAGGTGCCCATACGTCCGATCCGTGCCCAGATGCTGGCCACCGCCCCGGTCGGGAAGCCGGTGGCGGACCGGCCGGTGTACTCGGACCGGGGTTACCGATACTGGCGCCAGCTGGAGGACGGCCGGCTCCTGCTGGGCGGGTTCCGGAACGAGTTCCCGGGGGAGTCGGCGGTCGGCTACCTGGCGGAGCCCTCGGCGCGTTTGCAGTCCCGTCTCGACCGGCACCTCCGCGAGCTCGGGGTCGCGGCCCCCGTGGAGCGGCGCTGGGGCGGCATCATGGGCTTCACGCCGGACCAGTTGCCGTTGCTCGGGCGAGTTCCCGGTCGACCTGGGACCTTCGTCAGCGCAGGATATTCGGGACACGGCATGGGCTTCGCGTTCCTGGCTGCGCGCCTCCTCGTGGAGCACCTCCATGACGGGCGCGGGCTCCCGGCCTGGCTGAGCCCGGACCGACCCGCCGTGGCCAACGCCACCCCCCCGCGCCAATAGTCCGGGAGGCCCGCCGTGTCCAGCGTCTCACGACGCCTGGCACAGACCTGTGGCATGCCGGTTTGCAACTCTTTACCAAATGCTGCAGTGAGGCTGCATAATGCGGCCATAGGCTGAGCGACCAGGGCCGACACGGGACAGCGCGTCGCGTGAGGTGCCCGGCATGACGGCGGGAAATCTTGAACTCAGTGACAGTCGTTCCGGCGGGGAATGGCCGAACGCGCCCTGGGCGCGGGATCCGCGACAGGGCTGAAGCCTTCCGCCGCTGGTTGCCCCAGGGGCGGTCCCTGGCGCAGCCTGACTGGGACCGCCGCCACCGCGCGATCCTGGTGATCCTCGCCCTGTACATCGTCGGCCTCGTAGCCTTCGGCTTCTACCGCCGCTACAGCGTCCAGCACATCGCGATCGACGCTGCCGCGGTCGCGATGTTCTCGGCATGGGCGTGGCAGCCCTTTGGCGGACGCAAGCTGCGCTCGACGCTGGCGTCGATAGCGCTCCTCACAGCCGCGTCAATCGGCGTTCACCTCTCGGGGGGCAATATCGAGGCCCACTTCCAGTTCTTCGTGGTCATCACCCTGCTGATGCTGTACCAGGACTGGCTGCCCTTCCTGGTGGCCATCGCCTACGTCGTCGGCGAGCATGGCATCATCGGGGTGCTGCTGCCCACCGCGGTGTACAACCATCCCGCCGCCCAGTCCAACCCCTGGCTCTGGGCCGGCATCCACGGTGCCTTCGTGCTGGCGGCGAGCGCGGCGAACCTGGCCCACTGGCGCCTGAGCGAGGACGACCACAAGCGCGCCCAGGACACCGAACTGAGCTACGAGCGGCTCTTCGCCGGCCATCCCCAGCCGATGTGGGTCTATGACGGGGCGACGCTGCGCTTCCTCGACGTCAACGACGCCGCCATCGCCCATTACGGGTACTCCCGCGCGGAGTTCCTGGCCATGACCATCAAGGACATCCGCCCCCCGGAGGACATCCCCGAGCTCCTGCGCACCACGGCCGATGGCCAGGACCTCGACGCCGCAGGTCCGTGGCGGCACCGGACCAAGGACGGCGGCGACATCCTGGTCCGGATCTCAACGCACCGGGTGCCCCTGAGCACGGTTGACGCCCGTCACGTGATGGCCCAGGACGTGACCGCCCAGGAGGACCTGATGACCCAGCTGCGCCACCAGGCGTTCCACGACCCCCTGACCTCGCTGCCCAACCGCGCCCTGCTCATCGATCGCCTGAACGTGATGCTGCGGCAGGCCGAGCGCTCGGAGACCCTCGTCGCGGTGCTCTTCTGCGACCTCGACGGCTTCAAGCCGATCAATGACAGCCTCGGGCACGCCATCGGCGACCAGTTGCTGAACGAGGCCGGCCGCCGGTTCTCGGGGGCCCTGCGGCCCGGCGACACCCTCGCCCGGCTCGGCGGTGACGAGTTCGTCGCGATCTGCGAGATCGACGCGGAGCACGTGGCGATCCAGCTGGCGGAGCGCCTCGGCGCGGCAGTCGCCCACCCGATGGAGCTCGAGGGGCACCAGGTGCGGGTGAGCACCAGCGTCGGCATCAGCCTGGGTCGCGGCCGTGCGAACAGCCCCGACGAGCTGGTTCGCAACGCGGACATCGCGATGTACCGCGCCAAGAGCGGCGGCCGGGGTCGCTTCGAGATGTTCGACTCCGCCATGCATGGGCGCGCAGTCATGCGTTTGGCGATCGAACAGGACCTCAGGCCGGCGCTGGGTCGAGACGAGTTCCGCCTCTTCTACCAGCCCCTGTTCAATGCGCGGGACCGCAGCCTGGTGGCCTTCGAGGCGCTGCTGCGGTGGGAGCACCCCACGCGCGGGATGATCCCGCCGGCTGATTTCATCCATGTCGCGGAGGACTCCGGGTTCATCCTCACCCTTGGCGCCTGGGTCATCGGCGAAGCCTGCCGGCAGCTGGCCGCGTGGCGCGCCGCGGGCGCCGGCACCTTCATGGTGGGTGTCAACCTGTCCGCCCGGCAGCTAACCGATCCCGGCCTCGTGGATTACGTCGAATCCACCCTTCGCGCCACCGGGCTGCCGGCCAGCAGCCTGGTGCTGGAGATCACCGAGAGCATGCTGATGTCGAACATCAGCGCCTCTTTCTCGACCCTGGAGGCGCTCAAGAACCTCGGTGTTGGCGTGAGTGTCGACGACTTCGGGACCGGCTACTCGTCCCTGTCCTACCTGTCGCGGGTGCCGCTCGACTCGCTCAAGATCGACCGCAGCTTCGTGGCCGAGCTCGGGACCGACGAGAAGGCCCGCGTCCTGGCGGCGATGCTCGTGGACCTCGCCCACAACCTCGGCGTCCGCGCAGTGGCCGAGGGGGTCGAGACCGAGGCCCAGCTGGCGATCCTCCAGGACCTGGGCTGCGACGTCATCCAGGGATTCCTGCTGGGGCGGCCGCTGCCGTCCGGTTTGGTCCTTGGCAACGAGGCGCCCAAGGCGCCTGCAGCGATGACCGCCTGACCTAACCCCGTGTCCTGCCGCGGCGTCGCAACGCCTCGGCCAGCCCGAGGAGCCCAACCACCACGCCGAGCAGCGTCGCCAACCCGACAGGCAGCATCGGCAGGTTCAGCAGCGCCGCCGTCGACGGAAGGCCGGAGCCGCCCGTGGTGGGCTGGCTGCTGTCCACCACCGTGGGCGTCGATGCGCCGGCGCCCAGCACCTCGTAGTTGTAGGCGGGCAGCACGTCCGCGACCTGCGGCATGTTGGTGACCACCGAGGCGGTGGGTGGCGTGGGAAGGGTCGGTGACGCCTGCGTGAAGGTGTAGCTGGTGACGCTGAACAGAGCGGCGTCCCTGGGCGGCGATCCCACCTGGTCGCGCGGCACGTGGAGGTTGACCACCCCGTCGGGACCGGCCTGGATGTCGCCGGTGGCGGTGTTGGTGGCCGGGTAGTACGCGTACTTGATCGCCAGCCCGTCGGTGATCGGCGCCACCTGCCCGCTGAAGAACGTCCACTGGCCCGCGGTGTCCTCGGCTGCGCCGTAGTAGACCTGCCCCTTGTACCACCACTGCGTCAAGTACGTGGCCGTGGTCAGGGCCGGCGGGGTGATCGCCGCGACCGCGTCGAGGTTCTTGACATGCATGCGGATCGTCAGGTCGTTGTCACCGTACGCAATCGAGCTCCCCGTGAGGCCCAGCGCATCGTTGTCCGGGCCCTGGACCCCGGCGGGGGGCAGGTCGAAGGGCACGGGGTTATGGTGCGCGGCGACCGTCACCGAGTTGCTGGGGACCGGGATCGCGGGGACGTCCACCTGCGACGCGTAGAGGCTCGGCCCGGTGGCCTGCCGCACGAAGTGGGCGAAAGACGGGGATGCCAGCGGTCCATTGGCGACCTCCGCGCCCAGCAGGTTGTTGCCGTCGGCAAAGCTCACGACGGCGCGCCCGGTGCTGTCCAGCGCCACCTTGAAGAAGTCACCGAGTTCGCGGTCGCCCGCAGGCCCCATCGCCAGGGTGCAACCCAGGCCGGACAGGCAGACCGGGTCGACGTGGTTGGGCCGATCCGTCATCAGTGCCTGCGACCAGTGGGGGAGGGCATCGGTCGCGTTCAGTGTCTGGGCCATGTAGATGTTCCAGGGGCCGTAGTTGGTGGTCGGCGCCGAGGTGGCGGGCGAACCGTAGAACACGACGTCGACGCGCCCCTCGTCCCCGGCGACGATCCACGGCATCACGTTGACCGCCGCGGGGTACCCGTTGATGGCGACGGGCTTGCTCCACGTCTTGCCCTGGTCGCTGGACCGCGCGAACTTGATCTGGAAGGTCGCCGAGTCGGCCCACGCCAGGTAGACGTTCCCGGCCTTGTCCACCGCCACCGTGGGGAAGAGGATGTTGCTGGCCCCGGGCGCCGCGAGGTGCTCGGTCACCGGCGTCGCGGCCGTCGGGTTGATGACCATGACCCCGACCCCGGCGCCGACCTTCTCAGCCACATAGGTGTTGCCCTTCTTGGGGCCGAAGTTGTCGGTGATGGCATTCCCCGCCGTCTGCACGTCCAGGACGCAGGCGGAGTCGGCCATTGCGACGTCATGGCAGAGGCTGGTGAAGTTGAGCTGCGCCGCCCCGGCGCTGCCCGGGCTGCTGGACAGCGGCGCGTACTTGATGAACTCGCCATAGGCGTTGCCATTGAACGTGTCCAGGGGGGCGGGG
Organism: Chloroflexota bacterium; assembly: GCA_034666405.1. GTDB lineage: Bacteria > Chloroflexota > Dormibacteria > DASZGP01 > DASZGP01 > JAXDLW01. Next base: position 37,804 of record JAXDLW010000031.1, read on the forward strand.
GCGGTTGCCGAGACCAGGCCGTCGCGGTAGATGTACCACTCGTAGTTGTGGACGGTGTCGGTGGCCAGCCACTGGCGGTCCGTGAAGACGTTCGCCCCCTGCTGGTCGTTGGCGTGGCAGTCGCTGGTGAACGTCAGGCCCTGGTCATTGCTGACGTACGCCGGTACTGACGGCTCGCCTCCGAGGTCGATGAAGTACAGGTCGTTGTTGGGCGAGGTGGCGATGTCGCTGTCGCCCCCACCCGTGCAGACGGGCGTCGGGCTGGCGACCAGCTTGCCGGTCCCCGGCGCGCCCATGATGTGGAAGGTCTGCCCCCCGTCGTCACTGCGCTGCAGGAAGGACTGGGTGGTGGAGAAGCCGAATATCGGGCTCTCGTAGATCTTGCCGTCGGGGCCCACCGCGATGTTCGGCTCGGTGCCCAACCGGAATGGGTCCGCAACCGTCTCGCGGCTGGCGCTGAGGCCGCCGGAGGGCAGTCCGGCGAGCACTGAGCGGGTCGCGACCGTCGTGGTCACCACACCTTGGAAGGTGCCGCCGGTGGCGATGTCTCCGTCCACCTGGATGGTGTAGTTGCCGGCCTGGATGTCGCCCACCGCGATGCTGTCCGGGGAGGTGCCGGCGCCGCTCGACGCGATCAGGTTGTTGCCCGAATCGATCAGGCTCACGTCCAGCCCGCCGCCGTCCGAAGACGTGACGGTGACCTTCAGGCCCACCACGTGCCCGGTCGTGAACCCGGCGGGAATGGCGACGGTGAGGGCTTCGCGGTCACAGGCGCCACTGACACAGTTCGTCGGGTCGGGACCGAGGGCGTCGTCGGTGCCCACCAGGGCCGGGCCGGCGTATGTCACGGTGGTCGGGGCGGCCCCGCCGGTACCGACGGTGATCGGCGAGGGAGTGCCCGCAGCCGCCGGCTGGCCCCACAGGACGGGGGTGGCGAGGAGCGCAACGAGCGCGACGCGAGTGGTGCGTGACAGTCGAGACATGGCGGCTCCTTCGTGGACGGCGGCGCACGAGTTTACAAATGTTTTTCTAAGAGCCCACATGTCAGCATGGGTCACAGCGCGCAGGAGGTAGACAGATCGCACAGATAACTTCACTTGGAATTGTCGGAGGCGGGCTCATGGGTTCGGGGATCGCCGAGGTCGCGGCCCGGGCGGGTCTTGCCGCGGTCATCCGTGAGCCCACTGAGGAGTACCTCACGGGTGCCCGGGAACGCGTCGAACGCTCGACTGCCTCCGCGGTCGCCCGGAGCAAGCTCTCCGAGGACGAGCGGGACCGGCTGCTGGAGCGGATCAGCTATGTGACCGACTTCGACGGGCTCGCCACGTGCGAGCTGGTGGTCGAGGCTGTGCCCGAAAAACTCGACCTCAAGCGCGAGGTCTTCACCGCGCTCGACCGCGTCTGCGACCCGGCCACGGTGCTCGCGTCGAACACGTCTTCAATCCCGATCGCCGAGCTGGCCGGTGTCACCGACCGTCCCGACCGCGTGCTGGGCCTGCACTTCTTCAGCCCCGTCCCGGTGATGCAGCTCTTGGAGCTGGTGCGGGCGCTGCGGACCAGCGACGAGACCGTCGAGGTGGGCAAGGCCCTGGGCGAGGTGTTGGGCAAACAGGTCATCCAGACCAAGGACCGCGCCGGCTTCATCGTCAACATGTTGCTGATCCCCTACCTGGTTGCCGCGATCCGCATGTACGAGGAGGGTTTTGCCACCCGTGACGACATCGACGCGGGCATGCGGCTGGGCTGCGCCCACCCGATGGGGCCGCTGCAGCTGGCCGACTTCATCGGCCTCGACGTCACCTACGAGGTCTGCAACTCCCTGTTCGACGAGTTCAAGGACTCGGCCTATGCGCCGCCCCCGCTGCTCAAGCGGATGCTGGCGGCCGGGATGCTCGGCCGCAAGTCGCAACAGGGCTTCTATTCATATCGCTGACCGGGGGGTCAAAGGAGTCGCATGAGGATCGCAATGCTGGGCACCGGGATGGTGGGCCGCACGCTGGGGGCAAAGCTCCGCGAGCTGGGGCACGAGGTGACGATGGGGTCGCGCAGCGGGGACAACCCGGAGGCGCTGGCCTGGGCCGAGGGCGTGGGGGCGCGGGTGGCGACGTTCGCCGACGCCGCGGAGGGCGCCGAATTGCTGTTCAACGCGACCAACGGTGGTGGTTCCCTGGCTGCGATCGACTCGTGCGACGACTCAGCCCTGGATGGCAAGGTCCTGGTGGACGTCGCCAACCCCCTCGACTTCTCTCAGGGCTTTCCTCCGAGTCTCAGTATCGTCAACACCGACAGCCTCGGTGAGCGGATCCAGGCTGCTCATCCCGAGCTGCGTGTCGTGAAGACGTTCAACACGGTGAGTGCCCCGGTGATGGTCCAACCCTCGCTGGTGCCCGGCCACCACAACCTGTTTCTCTGCGGCAATGACGCCGGCGCGAAGGCGCAGGTCGCCTCGCTGCAGCAGACATTTGGCTGGCCGGCGGAGGACCTCCTCGACCTCGGCGACATAACCATGGCGCGGGGCGTCGAGATGTACCTCCCGCTGTGGGTGCGGCTGTTCGGCGCGGTGGGCACGCCGAACTTCAACGTTCACATCGCGCGGGGTTAGGAGCCGGGCCGCAGGGATCCCCGCTTGCGCCGGCCGATGACCACCAGCGCGGCGACAACGACGGCGCCGACCGGGAGCCAGGCCGCCCACCCGCCCGGTGCCGCGGTCAGCGGCAGCATTGACGGGGCGCCTGCGCCGGCCGACGGTCCCAGCGTCACAGTTTTCCCGCACGCCGGCAGGTGCACTGTGAGGGGGCCGTCGGAGGTGACATTGAGCTTGACGGCGCAGTCCACCCGGGCCCGGCTCACGTTCACGGTCACGTCGGTGACGTTGGCGGCCTGGATGTCGAGGACGTCGGCCACCGGCGTCGACGGCACCGGGCCCCAGTCGATGCCCTGGCTGGTGTAGGCGATGCCGCCGGGATAGGAGCCCCCGGTCAGGACGCCGGCGCCGTGCTGGGTCGCCGAGGGGACGGGATCCCCGGTCCCAAGGCCCTGGGAGCGAACATCGATGGTGCCACGCGGGGCGTCACCGGAACCGTCCCGGATCCTCAGCCCCGACAACCAGTAGGCGTGGTCGCCGACCATCCCGAACTGAGGGAAGTCCATCTTGGGGTTCAGCACGTAGCTGACGTGGGCGGGGTCGCGATCCACCCTGGTGTGGCCGAGGAAGTCCGCGGCGGGTTGGTACTGGTCGTTGGCGCCCAGCCCGATGTGCTCGGGGAATACCGGGAACAGCGGCGGCACCGCGAAGCTGTACCACTGGTACCGATAGCCGAGGCTGTCGAATTTCTGGGCCTGGACCGCCGCCGACGGGTAGTTCACGAGCTCGTCGCCGACCGAGTTCCAGATCATGATCGGCACGTTGCGGAAGGCCTGCAGCATCTCGTAGGTCAGCGACTGACCGCCACCACTCGGGTTGCTGGTGCTCTCGGTGGGCGGAACCCAGATGCCCACTCCGGGCACACCGACCGTCGTCATGACCGAGGCGAACAGGTCGGGGTATTCAGCGCCCAGCTTGAAGCTGGCATAGCCGCCCATCGAGAACCCGCTGATGTTGACGAACCCGGGGTCGAGCGGGAAGTGCGCGGCGGTGTCCGCCCAGATCTCGAATGGGTCGGCACCCGCGGGGCCGTAGTACCAGCCGTCCGGGCCGCGGGCCTCGCCGGTCACCACGATCGAACCGCGGTTGCCGAACTGCGACTGGTTGGCGGTGTCGTAGTACTGGTTGTAGTTGGCGCTGAGCGCGTGCGGCTGCAGCGTGATGCCGTACCCGCCGGCGGGCTTGACGGCCGGGATGAAGACCGCGTAAGGCTGCAGCGTTCCCAGGTACCGGGGGTTGCACGGTTTGCCGGCGGTGGCGTTGCACGACGGGCTGCCTGACTCCTGGCTGAAGTCGATGCCCTGGCCGAAGCTGAAGTGGCTGGCAAGAATGCGGTTCATCGCGCCAGTGGTCGGGATCGCCGAGTCGTCGTTGTGCACGGCCGGGGAGGGGTCCGACATCCTGGCGAAGTCGACATCCGCGTGGAATGCCGAGATGTCGCCGGTGCCCAGCGCATCACCCTGCGCGAGGTCGCGCCACCATGTCGGGTGGGCCAGCGTGCTCGTGAGAGGGTTGTTCCACTGGCCCAACGGGTGGAACGTCTCGCTGTTGGGGTTGCCCTGGCGGGTGTCGCGGAAGGCGATGTTGAAGAAGGCGCTGGGCGACCCGCTGGGATGTCCCACGCCCCCGGGCTGGGTGGCGGTGGAATCGGCGGCCGGCGTCAGGTATGCAGACCCGGTTGGGTCCCACACGCCCGTCCCCGCGGTCATGCGGATCTTACGGGTCCCCGGGTCCCATGTGGTGTGGGGTATGAGCACTTCCACCTGCTGTCGAGTGACGTCGACGAGCGGCGCCGGCAGGCTGGTTGCGGTGGCGCCCTGCTTGATCTCCGCGAACGCCCCGGTGCTCTTCACCTGGACCGTGAGGAACGCGTCGGCGCTGGCGACGGCGCCCGCGCCGTGCGGGAAGGCCGTCGCCGCGGGATACGCGTGGGTGGTTGCGTCGGGCGCGGCAAGGGCGACGCTGAAGGCGACCACCCCCGCCGCCGCGGCCGCCGGCGTCAGGCTGTTCAGGGTGACCCGGAGCCCGGTGGCGTCGGCCAGCGGCTTGACGCGCAGCTCCACGAGGTCGGCGGCGTTGGCTGCGTACATCGCGTCCTGGGGATACGTGTAGGTGCCGTAACGCGGGCTGATGATGTTCTCCCCGCCGTTGCCGCCACCCGTGCCATCGGTGCTGCCGGGCACGTTGCCCGAGGCGCCGTCCCGGCAACAGGTGAAGCCCCCCGCGGCCCCATGGTCGTCATAGATCCAGTCCTGGTAGAGGAACTCCCCGTCCCGGTAGGCCGTGGTGCCTGAGACCAGCGTTGGAGTGGCGGTCCATACGCTGCCGGGGCGGTTCTGCAGCTGGGCCGCGACGGCGGGCGGCGCGTACAGGATGTCCGGTCCCGGCCGCGGCCCATCGCCCGAGTACAGCGGGGCACTCGCGGACGCCGATGTGGCACCGGGCAAAATGCACACCGCCGCCGCCAGGAGCCACGCGCTCCTGGACAGGCGGCGACGGCTTGGTCTAGTCGTGCTTAGAGCCCGGCCTTGCCATCCCATCCCCAGGCAAAGTATGGCGCGCCGCCCGGCTGGGGATTGGTGACCAGGCCGTTGAGCGACAGGAAGTTCGACTTCTGCACCTGTCCCCAGGGCGCCCGCCGGGGGGCCTCATGGGGATCCTCGCCGGCGCGGTTGGGCAGGTCGGCGGCGGGAGGCGGGTTGGTGCCGTCGGGGTTCGCGCCGCGCACTGGGCCCGTGTCGAACAGGGTGATGGCCGACCCGTTGAACGGGAACTTGGCGGATGGGATGGCGGGGATTGCATAGAACGGGTCCTGGTAGGCGCCGAAGCGCTGCGGCACCAGCGGCTGGTACAGCCCGCTTGCGCCGATCGTGCGGGCCTCGGTCTCGGCGGTGATATTGGCGACCTGGTGGTCACCGTAGCCAACCTGGAGCAGCACATGGTGCGACGGGGTGTTGGGGAGGCCGCCGGTCATGTGGCTGGCATACCCGTTGGGGTCAGAGCGATCCCATAGCGTCTGCAGCAGGTCCATCACCAGGAGTCGCTGCGACTGGTCGGGGTAGGCGGTGTCGAAGATGCTCGAGTAGCCGATCTGACCCTGCGGATCGCCGGGGTTGAACTGGGCCGGGTCATACGCGGACAGCGGCTTGTTCGCGACATAGTCGCTGGACCGGGGCAGCAGGACCGAGTAGTTCATCCCGGGGACGCCCAGCGTGCAGCGCTGGACATCGACCGACACGGCGCAGACGGTGCCGCCGTAGATTCCCCCCTGGCTGTTGCCGTCGTAGAAGGCCTGGCGGGTGTCGATGAAGGACATACCGTTCTTCCACTGGAAGGCCGGGTTGGCGCCGAAACCCCTGTTGTGGATCATCACGCGGGCCAGGTACAGGAAGTTGAGCTCACCCTGCTGCACCCGGTCGGTGAGGATGGGGAAGCGCGAGAGGTCGTTGAGCGCGATCACCGCGTTCGGGACGTCGGCGCTGGCCATGCCGGTCCAGTCGGTCGCGCAATACATCATCCCGAAGCGACCGGCCATCGACTGCTGCGGATCCGAGTTGACCTCCCCCGCACCGCCGAAAAGGCCGTGGCCGTACTCGACCGGTCGGACCTTCAGGTGGTGGTCCAGCGCGGCCCGTCCCACGTTGCAGATGAAGTTGGCCTGGTATGTCTGGCCCGGGGCCTGGCTCGGGACCGCGTCCGGGTTGCTGGGGTCGAGGGCGAACTGGCCGGGCGTGGTGCAGTCGTTGAAGGGACTGCCGGGCAGCGGGTCCCCGGGGTTGATGTCGCATTTCGCCGGGGGCTCGCAGGTCGGGGTGATGTAGCACGGGACCGTGAAGTGCCCCATGACCCGGCGCGCGACGTTGCCGTTCTGCGCGGCGGTGTAGTTCTCGACCGAGTCAACGCTGAATGCCGGCGCACCACCAGCGACCTTGCCGTCGGCAAGGTTGGTGTCGCCCAGCTGGGCGAATGCGTCATCGCGGATGGCCACGAGCCTGCCGGTCACGTTCTGGGTGCTCGCGGTCGTGAAATCCCAGGCAAGGTACAGGTCGCTGCGGGCCCACCCCGCCTGCTTGATGGCCCGGAAGATGCCGTCCATGTGCGCGGCGCGAGGGTCAGTCGCGGGGGCGGTGTGGTCACGGTAGGCCTTGAAGGCCGCCGACGGCTGGGCGGTGGTGCCGTCGTCCTTGACCAGGTGGCGCAGGGCGACGATGTAGTGGTGGCCGTCGGCCAGGTTCACCGCCGGGTGGATCATCAGGTCCTGCTGCACCGAGCCGGTGGACACGGGTCCGGCCTCCGCGGTGTACTGGTCGATCTCCACCCAGACGGGCACGCGCTGCCCGGTCTGGGTATCCAGCAGCATCACCCCCTTACCGGGCGCGTCGTTCGCGCCCAGGTGGGTGACGGGCGGCAGACCCGAGGGAACGAGGTCCTCGTTCTTCGTCATGCCGGGCACGTAGGTGAGGATCTGGGCCCCGGCGCTGAACCCGTCACTGCGGTTCCATTCCACCGGTTCGATCGGCTTGCCCTCGGAGTTGCGCGGCATCGCCAGGACGTTGAGGTCGAGGCGCCGCCCGGTGCGGCTGGTGGCGTCGGGCTTGGTGAACCAGTCGTTGGGGTAGGGGAGCATGCACTGTGCGGGGTCGATCGGGTCGCACCCTGAGGGGTTGGCCGGGTCGATGCCGTGGCCCGCCCAATGGTCGTCCGCCGGAGCCTGCCAGGTGGTGTTCGCGGTCACCGCGGGGACAGGTACGGACGCCGACGCCGCGGCCGGGATGCCCGCACCCGCGACCATCGCGGTCAACATCAGCCACATCGCCCTGCGTGCGCGACCCGTTCCCATCTGCTTCATGCTCAACTCCCTATCCGCTGTGGCAGACCGCGCGGCTCGACGGCCGGGATCCGACTCCTACCTATTGACAACGAGGCCCGTCCGCGAATCTTGCGGCGAGGCCTGTCTAGGCCGGCGGGAGCGCGGGCCAGCGAGACTGCAGTTCGGCGGTGGCCTCGTGAAATGCGCGAGCCAGGGCGATGACACGGTGGTCGGCGCCCGCCGGGCCGGTGAGCTGGATCGAGATCGGCAGGCCGTCGACGTCGAACCCCGCGCGCACCACCACCGCCGGGAGGCCGGCCAGGTCCTGCGGCACCATGAACGGCATCACGACCGACCGGAAGGGTGCGCCGACGGCGTCGAGCCCTGGCGGCGCGATGGGGTTGGCCGGCCCGAGCAGGATGTCGACCTCCTCGAACAGCCGACGGAACCCCGCGCGGATGGTGGCGCGGTCGCGCTGGGCATGTAGGTACTGGGCGATGTCGATGTCCGCGGCGGACTCCAGGTGGCGGCGGACGTCGTCCCCGTACTCGGCCGCGCGCGAGGGGAACAGGCCAAGGCGGCGGTGCGTCTCGTATGCCTCGGCACGCTGGGTCACGCTGAAGGCCTCGCCCACCAGCGACGCCTCCGGAAACTTGACCTCGACCAGTTCGGTGTTCAGGCCGGCGATCAGCTCGCGGGCGCCTGCCAGCGCCTCGGTCAACGCCGCGGCGGGCCGCACCGGGACCAGGTCCGGGCAGATGCCGACCCGGGTCGGCCGTCCTCCTGCCGTGACGGCCGACCTCGGGGCGATGGTCGCAGCCGTCGCGACGACGTCCAGGAGGTCGGCGATGTCCGCGGGATCGCGGGCCATCAGGCCGGGGTGATCCAGGGAGGGGGACAGCGGGAAGACCCCGGCCGCGCTGATTGCGCCAAATGTCGGCTTCAGGCCCACGACCCCGCAGAACCCGCTCGGGATGCGCACCGAGCCCCCCGTGTCCGTGGCCAGCGCGAACGGCACCATCAGCGCCGCAACCGCGGCCGCCGACCCACCGCTGGAGCCACCTGTGATGCGCGTGCGCAACCAGGGGTTGAGCGGAGTGCCCATCCCGGGGTTCACCGAGGTGATCCCCCAGGCGAACTCGTGGGTCGCCGTCTTGCCGACCAGCAGGGCGCCTGCTTCGCGGAGCCGGCGGATCATCTCGGCGTCGCGGGCGGGGATGTTGGTGGCGAACATCCGCGAGCCATAGCTGGTGCGCAGCCCCTCCGAGTCGAACAGGTCCTTGGCCGCGAACGGGATGCCCTCGAGCGACCGCGGGCGCTCGGCGACGTAGGCCGCCTCGGCGGCCACCGCGCCCACCCGGGCCTCGTCCAGGGCCAGGGCCCAGAACGCGTGGACCACCGGGTCGGCCGCGGTGATGCGCTCGGCGAGCGCATCGAACACCTCGACCGGGGAGAAGGTCCTGGCCAGGAAGCCGGCCCGGAGCTGCGCGACGCTGAGCCGGCAGAGGTCGCTCGGCGGCGACGGCCGGGCTGGGTGCATGGACGGCACTCTACGCCAGGACCCGGGTGGAGGCGGGCGACAGGGGGTCAGGCCTCATCATCGATGGTTGATATCATGCGAACGCCCATGGTCAGTCCCGTGATCCAGGCGATCAACCCGGCGACCGAGGAGGTCATCGGCGAGTACGCGCTGTTCGGCGCCGACCAGGTGGACGAGGCGCTCGACGCCGCAACCGCCGCCGCCGCCGAGGCGCGAACGCACCCGCCGCAGGAACGGGTGACCCTGCTCCAGAACCTTGCGAGGGGTCTGCGCGCGGGCCGCGACGACCTGGCCCGGCTGATCACCAGCGAGATGGGCAAGCCCATCACCGAGGCCGAAGCCGAGGTGGAGAAGTGCGCCGCCTGCTGTGACTATTACGCGGCCAACGGCCCCGCTCACCTCGCCGACGAGGACGTCAAGGTCGACGCCCCGGAGCGTGGCTTCGTGGCCTACGAGCCACTTGGGGTGGTGCTCGCGGTGATGCCCTGGAACTTCCCCTTCTGGCAGGTCTTTCGGTTTGCCGCACCCGCCCTGCTGGCGGGCAACGCCGCCGTCCTCAAGCACGCCTCGAACGTCCCCGGTTGCGCCCTTGCGATCCAGCGCCTGGTGGAGGCCGCGGGAGGTGACCCCGGGCTGTTCCGCACCCTTCTTATCCCGGGCTCCGCGGTGCGGGGGCTCATCGCCGACTCGCGCATCGCCGCGGTGACCCTGACCGGTTCGACCGAGGTCGGGCGCGACGTGGCGGCCGCCGCCGGCGCCGTCATCAAGAAGCAGGTCCTGGAGCTGGGAGGCTCCGATCCGTTCGTCGTCCTGGACGATGCCGACCTGGACGCGACGGCCGTGGCCGCCGCCCGGGCCCGCAACCAGAACGCGGGGCAGAGTTGCATCGCGGCCAAGCGATTCATCGTCGCGGCGAGCATTGCCGAGGCCTTTGCCGAGAGGCTCGCTGCCGCGGTCGCCGACCTGGCCATGGGCGACCCGCTGGAACGGGCCACCCGCCTCGGGCCTCTCGCCCGCGGCGACCTGCGCGAATCGCTGTCCGAACAGGTTGGCCGCTCCGTTTCACTCGGGGCCCGGGTGCTCACGGGGGGCCGCACGCCAGACCGGCGAGGTTATTTCTTCGAAGGCACCGTGGTGACCGAGGTCACGCCCGAGATGGCGGTGTTCAGCGAGGAAACGTTCGGCCCGGTGGCCGCGGTCATCGCCGCGTCCAGCGACACGGAGGCCGTCGAGCTGGCCAACCGCACCGAATTTGGCCTCGGCGCCTCGATCTGGACATCGGACAGCGAGCGTGGTTTGGCGCTGGCGCGGCGAATCGACGCGGGCTCGGTGTTCGTCAACAGCCAGGTGGCCTCGGATGCGCGGTTCCCGTTCGGTGGCGTCAAGCTCAGCGGGTACGGGCGGGAGCTCGGTGCCGTCGGGGTCCGCGAGTTCACCAACCTCAAGACCATCCGAACCTGGCCCGGGAGCCGGCCCGGGGCCTGATCAGGCCCCCGCGAGGGGGACCTTCTTGCCGGGGTTCAGCAGTCCCAGGGGGTCGAACAGAGCCTTGAGCTGGACCTGCAGCTCGACCTGGTCGGGGGCGAACTGGCGCGCGAACTGGGCTCGCTTCACCCAGCCCAGGCCGTGCTCCCCGGTGACCGTGCCCCCCAGCGCGAGCGCGCCGGCGAAGACGGCCTCCATTCCCCGCTCCGCAAGCGCGACCTCGGCCTGATTCGAGGCGTCGACCAGGAAACTGGCGTGGACGTTGCCGTCGCCCGCGTGTCCCCAGCTGCATCCGCGCAGGCCGATCGCGTCAGCGGCGTCCACAACCAGGGCGATGGCCTCGCCCAGCCGGTCGGCGGGGACGGCGATGTCCTCGCTAACCTTGCCGCCGCGCTGGGCGTTGACCGCAAATGAGACCCCGTTCCGCCAGCGCTCCAGGGCCGCGAGCTCGCCGCGCGTGGCGTGGATGGTGCTGGCCAGGGCGCCCGGTGAAAGGGCCTCCATCACCTGCGCCGTGGCGCCGTCGATCGAGGCTTCCGGGCCATCGACCTCGGTCATCACCAAAAAGCCCGCCCCTGCCGGAAGACCGCCAGGGAAGGCGGCGCTGGTGGCCATGACACAGCCCCGGTCGAAGAACTCCAGCGTGGCCGGGTTCACTCCGCTGCCCATCACCCCCAGCACCGCGGCGACGCCGCTGACCTCGTCGGGGTAGGCCGCGACGATGGTGCGGCGGGCCTCGGGCGCGGGGATCAGCCGCAGCCAGGCGCTCGTGACGATGCCCAGGGTGCCCTCGGAGCCCACGATGAGTGATTTCAGGTCGTAGCCGGCGACGTCCTTGCGCAGCGGACCGCCGGCCACCAGCCGCCGGCCACCGCCGATCACCACCTCCACCCCGGTGACCCAGTTGCCGGTCACCCCATATTTGAAGCTGTGGGGGCCGCCCGCGTTGCACGCGATGTTGCCGCCGACCTGCGACAGTTCGCGGGCGCCGGGGTCGGGCGGAAAGAACAGGCCGCTGCCGCGTGCGAGGTCCTGCACCTTTGCCGTCGTGACGCCTGCCTCGACATGCATCCGCCAGAGCTCCGGGTCGAAGGCCAGGACCCGGTTCATGCGCTCGAGCGAGCACACCACGCCGCCGAGCGTCGGCACCGCTCCACCGGCCATGCCCGTGCCGCCCCCGCGGGGCACCAGCGGCACGCCCTCGGCGTAACACCAGGCCACCAGGGAGGCGACATCGTCAGCCGATCCCGGCGTAACCACCGCGTCGGCGTGCCCCCGCAAGCCCTGCGAGCTGGTCTGGTCCTGGAGGTAGGGGGCGATGGCATCGGCGTGGACCACCGCATCCGCGCCGAGCAGCGAGACCAGCGCGTCCTGCATCGCCCGCGGGTTGTCGGCGGCCCCGGTCACCCGCGCCTCCAGTTGTCTAGGCTGTGCGGACGCCGAGCTGGAAGCGGTTTCCCGAGGGATCCTGCGTGCGGTAGCCGGCGTCGTTCTCGACGACTTCGGCACCCGTCTCGCGGATCCGCCCCGCGACCTCATGAGCGTCTGCCGCCCCGGGCAACTCAACGGTGTAGTGGCGCAGCCCTGAGGTATTCGGCGGTGCCGGAGGCGCGCCCTCGCCCGCCCAGGTGTTGAGACCCAGGTGGTGGTGGTAGCCGCCGACCGACACGAAGGCCACGCTGTAGCGCATCGCCAGCCCCATCAGGTCAAAGCCGACGACCCCCTGGTAGAAGTCGACCGCCTCCGCGACGTTGCGAACGTGCAGGTGCACATGGCCCATGCGGGTGTCGTCCGGCATCGGCGCGTCCAGGTCGTCGTCGGGCTTCAGCTCGCCGAACAGCTGCTCGAGGTCGATGGGGTCGCGACCGGAGCGCATCCGCCCGGCGGAGTCGCGGGCGGCAAATGTGCCGTTCTCGTAGATGAAAGAGCCGTCCTCCGGCGATTCGCAGTAGATCTCGATCCCATTGCCGTCGAAGTCCCAGAGGTAGTCCGACTTGGTCATGGTGTGGTCGGTTGGCGAGTTCGGGACCCGCATCATTCCCAGCCTGCCGATCACCCGCGCCAGCTCGCGCCGATTGGGCACCAGGAGGGCGAGGTGGTACAGGCCCGTGTGGTGGGGCACGACCGGGCCGACCGCGCCGGGGTGAAGGATCACCAGCTCCCGTGAGCCCGCGCCCAGCCGGATCTCGCTGTCCTCGACCGAGAGGGGAGTGAGGCCCACGGCGTGCTGGTAGAACTCCAGCGCGCGCGGCCCGTCCGTCACATCGATATGGACCGCACCCACGCCCGTCGCGGCCGGCAGGGTTGGCGCCGCGGCCGGTTCGCTCGTGGCCTGCAGGGTCTTCTCGTTCATTTCAGTCCTTCACGTAAGCGCTACCAGTATCACTCCCAGCATGGCGAAGGCGGCTCCCGCCTTCTGCCGCCTGCTGAGCAGCTCCCCCAGCCTGACCCGCGCGAGGCTCGCCGTGACCAGCGGGTAGAGCGACCCCAGGACCGCGACGACCGCCAGCGCCCCGATGGTGTTGGCCAGCGCGAACAGCGTATTGGCCGCGGCATCCCCGATCCCGACCAGGGCCACGACCCCGAGGAGGCCCGGGCCGATCCCCTGCCACGGGGCGCGGGCACGAGCCAGCACCAGGCCCACGCCGACCACCGGGACGGATGCCATCCGGGTGCACAGGGAGAGCCAGAGAACCGACCCTGGTTCGGCACTGGCGGCGCGACCCAGCAGCAGCAGGAACAGTCCAAAGCACAGCGCCGCGCCGATGGCCATGATTCCGGCGGTCCGCGCGTTGGCGGCTCCGCGAGCCTCAGCGTTGCCGTCGGACGAACTGATCGACGCGAGCACCACGCCCACCATCGCGCTGGCCAGCCCGGCGAGGGTCAGCGGCCGGGGGAGCTGCCCTGTTGCTATCGAAAACACCACCGGGACGACAGCCCCGCAGGCGGCGACCGGGGCCACAAGCGACATCTTCCCGAGTGCCAGCCCGCGGTAGAACAGCAGCAGTCCGATTGCCCCCAGTACCCCGGCGACCATCGCGACCACGAACAGGTGGGGAAATGGTTGCCCCGCCACCAGGCAGATTCCCAGCAGTACGACGGCCCCCGCCATCTGGCTGAACAGGACCACGCCGCCAACCCCCACCCGGCGGGCGGCGAGGCCGCCACCAAAGTCCGCGGTACCCCAGCAGAGGCTCGAGAGCAACGCCAGTCCGACCGCCAGCATCAGGAGTTGGAGGTTACGCGGGGCGGGGCGGCGTAGGCTCGAGGCGCGCCCCGATGACCATAAGTGGAACGCGACCCGGCATTCTCCTCATCTGCCTGGCGACCCTGGCCGCCTGCTCGCAATCCAATCCGCCCGTCGCTGCCGGACGATCGCCGTCATCGGCGGCGCTGCCCACCGCGGCGCCGAGTACCTCGCCGGCTCCCGACTACCCGCCCTATTACATCGAGAGCCTGCGCCGGCTGCCCCACCCCGGCGGCACGATCGAGGTGGGCGCCGAGATGGGGCGGGGCGCCGGGTACACCAAGTTCCACGTCACGTGGCCCAGCCAGGGACAGGTCATGACCGGGACGATCTCGCTGCCCGACGGCACCGGTCCGTTCCCGGTGGTCATCGTGAACCACGGCCACATCCCCGTCGAGCGCTACTGGGTGGGCCAGGACTCGGGGATCTTTGGTGACCCGATGGCGGGCCACGGGTTCATATCGATCGCGCCCAACTACCCGGGGTACGCCGGGTCGGGGAGCCTTGACCCCGTCTACCCGGACCTCGTTGCCCAGACGGTGGCCGACCTCGACCTGGTCAGCTCCCTGCCCACCCTGCCGCGGGCCGACCCCCGGCGGGTGGCGATGATCGGCCACTCGAACGGAGGGGGGGTCAGCATGCTCGCCTCAGTCGTCGACCCCCGGGTCACCGCACTGGCGCTGTTCGCCCCGGTCTCCAGCGACATGGCGGACAACGCCCGCAAGTGGTGGAGAGGGGCATCTCGCGGTGGTGCCCCCGACCCCGCGGAATCGCCCGAGCCCTACGCCCACATCTCCCCAAGGAACTACTTCACCGGCGAGAGCGCTCCGGCGATCTTCCTCCAGGGCACGAACGACCAGGACATCCCGGCGGATTGGACCAATGCCAGCATCGCGGCGCTCAAGGCGCAGGGTGTCGACACCTCGGTCACCTGGTACCCCGGCGCACTCCACGACATGGTGGGCGCCAACCTCGCGGATGCCGACGCCAGGGCCGAGGCCTGGATCCGTGCCCACCTGCGCGCGGTGGGCTAGCTCTAGGCCGCGTCGTCCAGCCGGAACTCGATATCGAAGTGGTCGCCGCGCATCACCTTGAGCCCCTGTTCGGCACGGTAACCGTGGGGCGCGTAGCAGATCACGCTCCACTCCCCGGGGAGCAGCGGGATGTAGAAGGTGCCCGACGGGCCGCAGCGCACCTCACTGACGTATTCGCCATCGGGCCGGGCGACCCGGACGTACGCATGCTCCGCGGGTGTCGCGCCCTGCAGGACATGGCCCTGGACGGCGGTCTCCGACGGCAACCCGGTGTCGATCCGCGAGCAACTCACCGACATGACTACTCGTCTTCCCAGTAGGTGCGCTCGATCGGCACACCGACGAGCGAGCCGTACTCCGTCCACGAACCGTCGTAGTTCTTGACGCTGGGGAAACCGAGCAGTTCGCGGAGCACAAACCAGGTGTGCGAGGACCGCTCGCCGATCCGGCAATAGGTGACGGTCTCCTTGTCGGCTGATAGGCCGCACTCCCCCATGTAGATGGCGGCCAGCTCGTCGGCACTCTTGAACGAGCCGTCATCGTTGGCCGCCCGCGACCACGGGATGCTGGTGGCACCGGGGATGTGGCCCTTGCGCTGACCGGTCTCATGCGGAAGGTGAGGTGGCGCGGCGATCCGGCCGATGAACTCATCGGTGGATCGCACGTCCACCATGGGCAGGCGCCGCACCGCCGCAATGACCTCGTCGCGGTGGGCCCGGATGCTGGTGTCGGGGCCCTGGGCCCGGTACGTCGCCGGCGCCACAGGGGGCGCGCCGGTGAGCAGCTCGCGGTCCTCGAGCTCCCACTTCTTGCGGCCGCCGTCCATCAGCCTGACGTCGGCGTGGCCGTACAGCTTGAAGAGCCAGTAGGCGTAGGCGGCAAACCAGTTGTTGTTGCCGCCGTAGAGGACAACGGTGTCGTTTTCGCTGATCCCCCTCGAGCCGAGGAGCTCCTCGAACCCCTTCTTATCGACGAGCTGGCGTTCGGTCTGATCCTGCATGTCGGTGACCCAGTTGAGCATCACCGCCCCCCGGATATGCCCCGAGGCGTACGCCTCGGTGTCCTCATCGACCTCAACGAGCTTGATGCCCTGGTCCAGCTGCCCGGCGATCCAGTCAGTGGTCACCAGGGCCTGCTGGTTTGCGAATTCCGTCATGTGCTAGTCACCTCCCGGGCTGCTGTAGCGCGCGCCGCGCTCCATCAGGATCGGCTCTATCTGTTCCGCTGTCATCGGTCGGCCCAGGCGATAACCCTGGCCGTGGTCGCAGCCATTGAGCCGCAGGAATTTGAGCTGTTCGGACGTTTCGATCCCCTCCGCCACGACCTTCAGCCGCAGGCTGTGGGCCATCGCGATTATCCCCGTCACGATCGGCGCCTCGTCCTCCCCGAAGGTGATGCGCTCGATGAAGGACCTGTCGATCTTCAGGCGGTCGACGGGCAGGTCCTGGAGGCGCCCCAGCATCGAGAACCCGACGCCGAAGTCATCGATCGCGACACTGAAGCCCAGCTTGCGAAGCTGGACCAGGCTGGAACGCGCGTTCTCGGCCTCGAAGGCCACGCTCTCGGTGACCTCGAGCTCGACGTGGCGGGGGGCCAGGCCCTCGGCAGTGACGATGTCGACGATGTGTTCCACCAGCCTGGGATCGGAGAAGTCCTTGCCCGACACGTTGATGCCCACCTTGATGTCGCCGAGCCCCGAGTCGACCCAGCGGCGGACCTGGGCGGCGGCGGCGCGCATCACCCAGAGATCCAGGTCGCGGATGATGCCTGCCTCCTCGGCCAGCGGGATGAACTCCGACGGCGGGATGCTGCCGTCGGTCGGGTGGCACCAGCGCAGCAGCGCCTCGACCCCGATGATCGCCGCGGTCCGGAGATCCACCTGCGGTTGAAAGGCAACCTCCAGGGTGTTGGTGGAAATGGCCTTCCGAAGTTCGGTCTCCATCGCCAGGCGGGTCATCAGCGATTCGTGCATCGACGGCTCGAACACCGCGAACTGCGCCCGCCCGCGTTTTTTCGCGTCGTACATGGCCACGTCCGCGCTGCGCAGCACGGCGTCGGCGGTCTCGCCGCTGTCGCTGTAGGCGATGCCAATGCTGCCGCTGATCAGCCATTCGTCGCCCGCCACGTCGATCGGCTTGTTCAGTGCCGTGGCGATGCGCCGGGCGGCCTGCAACGCTGCCGACTGGCTGCGTGGAAGGAGGTCCATCAGGACTGAGAACTCGTCCCCGCCAAGCCGTGCAGCCGTGTCGGTCGGGCGGATCGAGGCCGTGAGCCGGTTGGCCACCTCCACCAGCACCGCGTCGCCGGCGGTGTGGCCGACGCTGTCGTTGATCGACTTGAAGTTGTCCAGGTCAATGAAGAGGACGGCGAAGGCGGTGCCGCCACGGGCAGCTCGACCCACCGCGTGCTCCACGCGATCGCGGAACAGGGCACGGTTCGCCAGCCCGGTGAGGGCATCGTGGAAAGCCTGGTGCACCAGGCGTCCGTCCATCTCGCGGCGGTCGGTGACATCGGTCGCCAGCACCAGGGTGGCGGCCCGTCCGCCGAAATCCACGGGGCTGTCGCGAACGTCCACCCAGATGAGCCGCCCACTGGCGAGGCGGTGGCGCCAGTCGCGTCCTTGAGGCTCGCCGTTTCGATCCGCCAGGTACGCCCGGAGGCGTTTCACCTCCTCGGCGGGCCTGATGTCGGTGATGGCCATGCCCAGGAACTCTTCCCGCGTGTAGCCGTACAGGGCCTCGGCGGCACGGTTGACCTCCAGGAAGGCCAGCGTCTCGTTGTCGTAGACCCACATCGGCTGCGGGTTGTCCATGAAGAGTGGGCGGAAGTGGTCGGTTGAGGCGGGCGCCGCGGGGGCCGGGGCGTGGCTGCGCCGCCCCCCTGGCCTCGTCGGCCGGGGCTGTCCGAAATCAGCCCGCCCGGGCACCTCACGCCTGCGCATACGACCTCCGCCGGTGGCCGCCGCCACTGCGCCCCCTATTTTGCGCTCAGGCGCAGCCTTCGCGGACCAACGTGCGAATTTCGTCGAGGATCCCGTCGAGGCGCTCGCCGTCGAGGCGGTAGCGCACCACCCGTCCCTCCGTTTCGGCGAGCACCAGTCCGGCGCCGCGCAGGGCGTTGAAATGGGCGCTGACGGTGGGCTGGGAGAGCTGCAGCCGGCGCGCGACCTCACTGATCCCGTGGGGCCCGGCCTGCAACATCGACAGGATTGCGATCCGGGTCGGGTCGGCCAGCGCCTTGAAGCGCGGCGCAGCCTTCTCCGCCTCGGTGCGAACCGAGCGGGCGGGGTGGGCACGGTCACCGGATGAGCTCAGGATCGTGCCGCCCGGCACGTCGACAATCATGTAGCCACCGCCGAAGAATGTCGGGGCCACCAGGAGGCGGCCCTCCGCGGCGTTGGTTTCGGCGCTCTCCAGGATGCCGGCGATGCTCGGGCCGGCGCCGGGCATGGTCGTCGGGATGAGCTTGCCGCCGCGCTCCAGCTGCTGTTGCCAGCCGTCGGCGACCCTGCGCACCTGGCCGATGCCATCGCGCTCCCATGCCGGGCGAACCAGGTCCCACACCTCGGACAGCAGCCGGACGTAGGCGCGGCGCGCTGTGGGGTCTGAGCGCAGGGCGGCGAGCCGGGCCCGGATCTTCACCAGGTCGGCCGCGGTCTCGCAGCGCAGGATGCCCCGCTCCAGCGGGGAGGCCGCGAGCCTCGTGATGCCCTGCAGGAACGCGTCGTTGGCCTCATCCTCCAGGTGCCCGCCACGACCGGCCAGGACCATGAGCTCGGTGTAGCAGGCGCACCCGTCGTTCCAGAACTGGCGCACGCGCTTCTGTAGCCGGAGGGCCCTGGCCGGGGGGATGTCCACGTGGTGCTGGGCCAGTCCCTTGTCCCCGGCGATGGCAAACAGGGCCCAGAACAGCTCGGCCGGGGCGCTGGTTATGAGCCGGTTGCCGCCCCGCGCCTGGGGGGTGGCGTCCTCGCGCGCCTGGATGTCCATCTCGGCAAGTGCCATAGGCATATAACTATATCGCTAATTAGCTTGACGTCAATGGCTTTTAGCCATAGGATTGCCGCCATGAGGTCTTATGACGATTTCGAGCGAGAGGTCCTGGCCCACCAGCACCAGCTGTTGAGCGAGCTGAGCTCCATGTCGCCGGCGCGGGCCCGCACCCGCCGGCGGGGTCAGACCGTGGCCCGGGTGCTGCGCAGCCTTGCCGACCGCCTGGACCCCGAGACCTCCCGCGACCTGAGCCCCTTCACTCCACGCTGACCTGCGGCGGCCCGGGGGCTGCCGCGCGACGCGTCCGCCTGCGGATTTCGTGGTCGGACAGCGCCTGGAGCGCCAATCTCGTTGCCAACGGCGGCTTTTGCTTGTGTAAAGCGCCGTAGAGGGCGTATTCTGCGGCTATTAGCCACTTCGAGGTAGAGGCGTGTTGGTGAAGGCCCGCGAACTGCGCAATTTCGTCGGCGGAAAGTACGTGGCCAGCGAAGGCGATTCCGTTGACCTGGTCAACCCGAGCACCGGTGAGGTTTTCGCGTCGGCCCCGGTTTTGACGCAGGCCGACATCGATGCCGCCTTCGCCGCGGCCGCAGGTGCCTTCCCTGGCTGGCGCGACTCGACGCCCTCCGAACGCAGCCTGGCGCTGCTGCGGATCGCCGAGTCCTTCGAGGCCCACGCCGACCGCCTGCTCGAGGCCGAGGTGGAGAACACCGGCAAGCCCATCGAGCTGACGCGCTCGGAGGAGCTGCCGCCCTGTGCCGACCAGATCCGGTTCTTCGCCGGGGCCGCCCGCATCCTGGAGGGGCGGTCGGCGGGCGAATACCTGGCGGGCCACACGTCGATGATCCGGCGCGAACCGATCGGCGTCTGTGCCGCCGTCACCCCCTGGAACTACCCGCTGATGATGGCCGTCTGGAAGTGGGCGCCGGCGCTCGCCGCGGGTAACACAATGGTGCTCAAGCCGTCGGACACGACGCCGGCATCGACACTGCTGATGGCCGAGATCATGGCCGAGCACCTGCCCCGGGGGGTCTTCAACGTGGTCTGCGGCGGCCGCGACACGGGCCGGGCGCTGGTCTCCCACCCCACGCCCCGCATGGTGTCGATCACCGGGAGCGTGCGCGCCGGGATCGAGGTCGCCCAGGCTGCCGCGTCGGACCTCAAGAAGGTCCACCTGGAGCTTGGCGGCAAGGCCCCCGTGATCGTCTTTGACGACGCGGACATCGAAGCCGCGGCCGAGGGCATCGCCATGGCCGGCTACTTCAACGCCGGGCAGGACTGCACCGCCGCCACCCGGGTCCTCGCCGGCCCGGGCGTCCATGACGCCTTTGTCGATGCGCTCACCGAGCAGGCTCGGAACACCCGGACCGCCGGTCCCGATGACCCCGACGCGGCCTACGGCCCTCTCAACAACGCCAACCAGCTGGAACGCGTCAAGGGCATGGTCGACCGGGCCCCGGGCCACGCGCAGCTGCGCACCGGCGGCCACCAGACCGGCGACCGCGGATATTTCTACGAGGCCACGGTCATCGACGGCCTGGACCAGCAGGACGAGATGATCCAGAACGAGATCTTCGGGCCGGTGATCACCGTCCAGCGCTTCAGCGACGAGGCCGAGGCCATCAGATGGGCGAACGACGTCCAGTACGGCCTGGCCTCCAGCGTCTGGACCAGGGACCACGCGCGCGCCATGCGGATGGCCAAGGCATTGGACTTCGGCGCGGTGTGGATCAACACCCACATCCCGATCGTCGCGGAGATGCCCCACGGCGGGTTCAAGCACTCGGGGTACGGCAAGGACCTCTCGATGTACGGCTTCGAGGACTACACCCGCATCAAGCACGTCATGAGCTACATCGGCGAATAAGAGGGTGGGGGACAGCGACCTCGTCGGCCGCCACCGCGCGGTCATGCCCAAATGGCAGGCCCTCTACTACGACGAGCCCATTGCGCTCAACCGCGGGGAGGGCTGCTATGTCTGGGACACCGAGGGGCGCCGCTACCTGGACTTCTTCGGCGGGATCCTGACCACCATCAGCGGGCACTCGGTGCCCCAGGTGGTCGCCGCGGTGCAGGAGCAGGCGGCCCGGATCATGCACAGCTCCACCCTCTACCTGATCCCCAGCGCGGTCGAACTGGCCGAGCAGATCGGTGTCCTGTCCGGCATCCCCAACCCGAAGGTCTTCTTCACCACCTCCGGCACCGAGGCGGTCGAGGCGGCGCTGTTGCTGGCAACCACGGCGCGGCGCTCCAACCAGGTGCTGGCGCTGCGCAACTCCTACCATGGCCGCAGCTTCGCCGCCATCGCCGTCACGGGTAACCGGGGATGGTCGGCCACGTCCTACTCGCCGTTCCAGGTTTCGTTCGTGCAGAACGGCTATCGCTACCGCAGTCCCTTCGGCCACCTCGATGACGACGCCTTCACGAAGGCGTGCGCCGACGACCTGCGCAACGTCATCGAGACCCAGACCGCCGGAGACGTGGCCTGCCTGATCGCCGAGCCGATCCAGGGGGTCGGGGGGTTCACCGTTCCCCCCGACGGCTTCTTTGCCGCGATGAAGGCGGTGTGTGATGAGTACGGGATCCTCTTCATCGCGGACGAGGTGCAGACGGGCTGGGGCCGCACCGGCGGCAATTTCTGGGGGTTCCAGGCGCACGGCATCACCCCGGACGCCATGGTCTTCGCCAAGGGCGTGGGCAATGGACTGGCGCTGGCGGGCGTGGTGGCGACGGCAGAGCTGATGGACGGGGTCGCGGCCAACTCCATATCGACGTTCGGCGGCAACCCCCTGGCCACCGCCGGCGCCCTCGCCAACCTCCGCTACATCCTCGACAACGACCTCCAGGGCAATGCCCGAGAGGTTGGCGGCCAGCTCCTCCAGAAGCTGTCGACCCTGGATGCGCCGGTGGTCGGCGAGGTGCGCGGCAAGGGCATGATGATCGGCGTCGAACTGGTGGAGCCCGGCGGCAAGCAGCCCAGCGTCGCCGCCGCCGGGCAGGTGATGGAGGCGTGCCGCCGGGACGGCCTGCTCATTGGCAAGGGCGGGCTTTACGGCAACGTCCTGCGGATCACGCCGCCGCTGACCCTGACGCCCGCTCAGGCGGACGATGGCTTTGCGATCCTGGCCGGGGCCATCAACAGCGTCGCCGTCTGAATGGGGCGCATCGCGACCGGGAAGGTAAGCGCGCTGCTCACGTTCGCGGCGCAGGCTCGCTGGTGACCATGAAGGTCATGCGGCCGGCCCGCACCAGTACCGCAGCGCCGCGTCGCGTCATGCCGGTCGTGGACGAGGCGGACAAGAAGATCATCACCCAACTCCAGGCCGACGGCCGACGCTCCTACACCGCGATCGCATCCGCGGTGGGCCTGTCGGAGGCGGCCGTGCGGCAGCGGGTCAAGGGCCTGGTGGATGGCGGCGTCATCCAGATCGTCGCGGTCACCGACCCCCTGCGACTGGGCTTCGGCCTGGTCGCCTTCCTCGCCCTCCGGGTCAGCGGTGACATCCGCCAGGTCGCGGACGCGCTGGCGGAAATCGAGGAGATCGACTACGTCGTCCTCGCGGCCGGGCGCTTCGACATCATCTGCGAGGTGGTTTGCGAGGACAACAACCACCTGCTGCGCCTGCTGAACGACCACATCCGGACCATCCCAGGGGTCAGCGAGACCGAGACGTTCATCTCCCTTGGGCTGCACAAACAGACATACACCTGGGGCACCCGCTGATGGCGGGCCGGGATAGAGGAGGAGACAAATGGCCACGGTAGCGACACCCGTCGCGTCCGGCCCTGGGGCTGGTGGAGAAGACCACCACCTGAAGGCCGGCACGCTCTCCCTGTTCGACAGCACGATGATCGCGACGGCCAGTGTCGCGCCCGCCTACAGCATGTCCGCGACGATCGGACTGCTGGTCGCGGCGGTCGGGCTGGCATCGCCTGCCGCCATCCTCGTGAGCTTCATCCCGGTGCTCTTCATCGCCGTGGCCTACTACTACATGAACCGCCAGGACCCCAACTGCGGTGCCTCCTATACCTGGATCTCGAAGACCGTCAGCCCCTACGTCGGCTGGTTCACCGGGTGGGTCCAGACCGCCGCCAGCGTCCTGTTCTGCGTCGCCGCCCCGGTGCTCGCCGGGACCAACACGATGGCCCTTCTGCAGTCGCTGGGCGTGGTCAACGCGGACACCGCCGGTAACACCACGATCATCGCGCTGGTCGCGCTGGCCTGGTTGTTCGCCGTGACCTGGATGGTTGTCGTGGGCATCCGCATGACCGCCAACTTCCAATGGGTGATGGTGGCCATCGAGTACATCCTCGTGATCGGGTTCTCGGTCGCCGCGTTGCTGAAGATCGCGGCCAGCCACCCGGCCGGCTCGCAGGGCGTCTCCCTCTCGTGGTTCAACCCGTTCTCCCTCCAGGGCGTCGAGGGGCTGGCCGCGGGCGCGGTGCTCGGGGTCTTCTTCTTCTGGGGCTGGGACACGGCCGCGAACCTCAACGAGGAGAGCGAGGATGCCGACACCAACCCCGGCCAGGCCGGCATCATCAGCATGTTCGTCCTGCTCGTCGTGTTCATGATCAGCTCCGCCGCCGTGCAGGCGCTGGTCCCCGCCGACACCATCAGCAAGCAGGGCGGCGCCGCGTTCTTTTACTTCGCCGAGCAGGTCTTCCCCGCGCCGTTGAGCTACCTGATGGTGGTCGCGGTGCTGGCCTCGACGGTCGCCACCACCCAGACGACCCTCCTGCCCGCGACGCGCCTGACGTTCTCGATGGCCCGCGACGGCGTCTTCCCCCGCATTTTCGCAAAGGTCCACCCGACATGGAAGACCCCCTGGCTGGGTACGATCATCGTCGGCGCCCTGGCCACGATCGGGATCCTGCTCACGACCTTCAACAGCAATATCAACGACACCTTCCAGGGGATGATCAGCAACATCGGCGTCCTGGTCGCCTTCTATTACGGAGTCTCCGGCCTGGCGTGCGCGTGGGCGTTCCGGAAGTCCATGACGCATCCCCCGCAGATGATCCTTCTCGCCGGCATCCTCCCGGCGGCCGCAGGCATCTTCCTGCTCTGGATCGGTTATGAGGTTGTGGCCCAGGCTGGTTTGGAAGCATCCCTGCCGGTGCTGGTCACACTGCTCATCGGGATCCCCCTGGTGATCCTGGCCAAGGTGATGTCGAAGTCGGACTTCTTCAACACACCGACGGTCACGTACATCCACAAGGGGAAGGGCGAGACCGACGCCGCCAAGGCCGTGTGACGACTCTTCGCGCGCAGAGTTACTGGCTCGAGTCGGCCGGGTCGCTGGCCCCGCGTGCGCCGCTGCGCGAGTCGACCCGCGCGGACGTGGCCATCCTCGGCGCCGGCCTGACCGGGTTGTGGACCGCTTACGAGCTGCTGCGCCGCGAGCCATCCCTGCGGGTCGTCGTCCTGGAGCGGGAGATCGCCGGCTTTGGCGCGTCGGGCCGCAACGGAGGCTGGTGCAGCTCGGAGCTCAACGCCACGATGCGACTTCTTCGAGAGCGCTTCGGCCCCGGGCCCGCGGTGGCGGTGCAGCGGGAGATGTACGACACCGTCGACGAGGTCGGTCGGGTGTGCGAGGACGAGGGCATCGACGCCGACTACCACAAGGGCGGAATGCTGCTGGTGGCGCGCGGCAAACAGCAGGTGCCCGCGCTCGACGCGGCCGAGGCGGACTACCGCGAGGTGGGCCTGCCCGAGCACTACGTCCGCCTCGACGCAGAGCAGCTGGCGCAGCGCGTCCGCGTCGCGGGTGCCGAGCAGGCGCTGTTCTCCCCGCACTGCGCCGTCGTGCACCCCGGGCGGCTGGTGCGCGGCCTGGCCCGCGCGGTGGAGAAGCGCGGCGGTGTGATCCACGAGCAGACCGATGTCGTGGGCTATGACGCGGAGCACGGCGGGCCGCGGCTGCGCACCGCCCACGGCGATGTCCGGGCGGAGACGATCGTGCTCGCCGGCGAGGCCTACCTGACCCAACTGCCCCACCTCCGCCGCCGGCTGCTGCCGGTGTACTCATTGATCGTCATGACCGAGCCCCTCCCCGCCGACGCCTGGGCGCAGGTCGGCTGGCAGAACCGTGAATGCATGGCGTCGATGCGCCTGACCATCGACTACCTTTCCCGCACATCCGACGGCCGGGTCCTGTTCGGGGGCCGGGGCGCGCCCTATAACTACGGGTCCGGGATCAATTCGGAGACGGAGCACCACCGGCGCACCCATGACGCCCTGCGCCGGATGCTCGTCGAGTGGTTCCCTGCGGCAGCGGGAGCGCAGGTGACGCACGCCTGGGGTGGGGTGCTCGGGGTGCCCCGCGACGTCATTCCCTCGTTCACCTATGACCGCGGCAAGGGCCTGGCGATGGCCGCCGGCTACGCGGGTCACGGAGTCGCCACGACCAACCTTGCGGGCAGGACCCTCGCCGACCTGATCACCGGCCGCGATACCCCCCGCACCCACCTGCCGCTGGTCAACCACCGCTCGCCGGCATGGGAGCCGGAGCCGCTTCGCTGGCTCGGCGTCCGCGCCGTCCAGGTCGGCCTGGCGCGGGTCGATGCGCGCGCCGAGCGCACCGGGCGAGCGCCGACCGGTCGCACGTTGGCCGAGCGGCTGGCCCGCCACTGATGGCCACCACCATGACTCCCACAGAGCAGCTCCAGGCCGCGCGCGACCAGTTCGTGCCCCGCGGCCTGGCGTCGGCTATGCCCGGCTTCGCGGCCGAGGCCCACGGCGCCACGGTCACGGACGTCGAAGGCCGTAGCTTCATCGACTTCGCCGCTGGGATCAGCGTCATGAACGTCGGCCACGACCATCCGCGAGTGCGGGCGGCGATCCTCGAGCAGGTGGCCCGTTTGGTGCACCCCGCGGCGCAGGTGATGATGCCCGAGGTCTACGTGCGGCTCGCCCAGCGCCTGTGCGAGGTGACCCCCGGCGACCACGCCAAGAAGGCGATGATCGTCAACACCGGGGCGGAGGCGGTGGAGAACGCGGCCAAGATCGCCCGGAGCTTCACCGGGCGGCCGGCGCTCGTCAGCTTTCACAACGCGTTCCACGGGCGCACCCTGCTGGGGCTCTCCCTGACCGGGAAGGCGGCGCCCTACAAGCAGGACTTCGGGCCCTTCGCGCCCGAGGTCTACCAGGTCCCGTTCCCCTACCCGTACCGAACTCCAGGGAATGCAACCGACGTGGCCCTGGCCGGGCTGGACGCGCTCTTCCACGCCGCCGTTTCGCCCGACCGGGTGGCGGCCGTGATCGTCGAGCCCATCCAGGGCGAGGGCGGCTTCGTGGTCCCGCCGGCTGATTTCCTGCCCCGCCTTGCGGAGGTCTGCCGGGAGCACGGCATCCTGCTGATCGCCGACGAGGTGCAGTCGGGCTTTGGTCGCGCCGGCCGGATGTTCGCGATCGAGGGCAGCGGTGTCGATGCCGATATCGTCACGATGGCCAAGTCCTTGGGCGGGGGTATGCCGATCGGTGCCGTGGTGGGCCGGGCGGAGGTCATGGACGCCCCCACCGCCGGCGGGTTGGGGGGAACCTTCGCCGGCAACGCGGTGGCCTGCGCAGCCGCGCTGGCCGTCCTGGACGTCATGGCCGAGGAGGATCTCCCGGCACGCGCGCTGCGGGTCGGCGCCACCGTGCGCGCCCGGATGGAGGCCTGGCAGGAGAGGTTCCCGGCCATCGGCGAGGTCCGCGGCGCGGGCGCGATGATGGCCATCGAGCTGGTGCGCGACCGGGCAACGCGGGAGCCCGACCCGGCGCTGACCGCGGAGGTGCTGCACCTCTGCCACGAGGGGGGCTTGATCGTGCTGAAGGCCGGGCTCCACGACAACGTCGTGCGCCTGCTGATGCCGCTGACCATCGCCGACGCAGAGCTGGAAGAGGGTCTTCTGATCCTCGAAGGCGCGCTGGCATCGACCAACCACAACAGAGAGGTGACGAAATGATCCCCGTGAAATCCGCCGTCGACATGGAACGCCTGGCGCAGTTGGTGGAGAAGGAGGAGGCCGCCTTCAAGCGGGCCCGCCCCCGGTCGGTCGAGCTGTGGAACGAGGCCAAGACGGTGATGCCGCGTGGCGTGCCGTCCTCCTTCCAGGACGCCAAACCGCAGCCCATCTTCATTGACCGCGGCGAGGGCAGCCGGGTCTGGGACGTTGACGGCAATGAGTACGTCGACTTCCACAACGGCTTCGGCGTGATGGCGGTGGGCCACGCCCACCCGAAGATCGTCGCCGCCGTCAACGACAGGATCGCGAAGGGCTCGCATTTCGCCCAGCCCACCGCCGAGGTCACCCTCGTCGCCAGGGAGCTGGCGCGGCGCTTCAGCCAGCCGCAGTGGCGCTTTGGCAACAGCGGCACCGAGGCCACGCTCGACGCGGTGCGGCTGGCCCGGGCGTTCACGGGGCGCGACCGGATCCTGAAGATCGAGGCCACCTACCACGGACACCATGACACGCTGATGGTGTCGGTCGAGCCCGACCCGGAGAAGATGGGTCCGGAATCCCACCCCAACTCGGTGGCGCAGAGCGAGGGCATCCCCGGCGCCCTGGTGCAGCTCACCTCGGTGGTGCCGTTCAACGACCTCGGCGCGATGGCTCGCGCGTTCCAGGATCACGCCGGCGAGATCGCTGCCGTGATCGTCGAGCCCGCGATGATGAACTGCGGCATCATCCTGCCCGACGAGGGTTACCTCGAGGGCATCAAGCAGCTGGCCCACGACAACGGCGCCGTGCTGATTTTCGACGAGGTCAAGACCGGCGTCACGCTCGCCTCTGGTGGCGCCACGGAGCGCTTCGGCGTGACCCCCGACCTGGTCTGCCTGGCCAAGGCGATCGGGGGTGGGCTGCCCTGCGGAGCGGTGGGCGGCCGAGCCGACATCATGGGCCTGATTGACGCCGGCCGGGTCTCGCAGATGGGCACCTTCAACGGCAACCCGCTGACAACCGCGGCATCCCGGGTGACCCTGCTGGACATCCTCACGCCCGCGGCGTACTCGCATTTCGATGCCCTTTCCGAGGTGCTCCAGGGCGGCCTTGACGGCGTCATCAGCGAGTACGAGCTGCCCTTCCATGCCATCACGCTCGCCGCCCGGGGTGGCCTGACGTACCGCGAGGAGCGGGTCCGCAACTACCGCGACTACCTCACCATCGACAAGGAGCCCGCATACCTGGCCTGGCTCTACCAGACCAACCGTGGCGTGCTGATGGCACCTGGCGCGGAGGAGAACTGGACGCTGTCGGTGCAGCATTCGCAGGACGACGCGACGCGGTACGTCGACAACTTCAGGGAGATGGCCAAAGACCTGCGCGCCTGACCGCCGCGACGGCGTCCAGTAGGCTGAGACGCCCGGCTCTCCCCGATCGTTTTCGTGTCGACCACACGTACGGTCCCGGGCTGTGATTTGACAGTCTTGAGGGGACATGGCATTGACGCTCAGGGAGACCGCCGGGGGGGCGGTCGCCGACCCCCTGGTGGCCGAACGGGAGTGGTTCTCCGAGCACGGCGTCAACTTCGGGTTGGTGCAGGACGGGACCGTCGTGCAGCGGCCGATACCATTCGACCCGATCCCCCGGGTGATCCCCCGGCTGGAGTGGGCCAGGCTGCAGCGGGGCCTGCTGCAGCGGGTGCTCGCGCTCGACCACTTCGTCCGCGACGTCTACGACGCCCAGCGCATCCTGCGGGCAGGGCGCGTCCCTGGCTCGGTGGTCTACGGCTCCCCGTCATTCCTGCGCTATGCCAGCGGTCCCCCTGCTCGCCTGGCCGGCCAGGTCTGCGTGGCGGGCATCGACCTCGTCCGCGTGGCCGGGGAGTGGCTGGTGCTGGAGGACAACCTCCGGGTCCCGTCCGGTATGGCCTACGCGCTGGCGGCGCGGCGCGCGATGATCGACCTGCACCGCGATAGGACAGTCGAGTTCGGCCCGCGCTCGCTTTCCGACTACGCGCGGAGGCTGCGCCAGGCGCTGCAGAACCGCGGCCCGCACGACGGCCTGGTCGTGGTCCTCACCCCCGGGCCCTACAACGCCGCGTACTACGAGCACCGCGAGCTGGCCCGGCTGATGAACTGCCGGCTGGTCCAGAGCCACGAGCTGATCGCCAGCCACCGGGGCTGCTGGCTGGTCGAGGGGAAGGAGCGCCACCCCGTCAGCACGATCTACCACCGGTACTCGCCGGAGTTCCTCGACCCGGTGGGTGGGGCGCCCAACTCGCTCATCGGGGTGCCGGCGCTGCTGGCCGCCTGGCGCGGCGGGCACGTGGCGCTGGCAAACGCGCCGACCTGCGGGGTGGGGGATGACAAGAGCGTTTTCCCCTACGTGCCGGAGATGATCCGCTACTACCTCGGGGAGGTGCCGATCCTGGAGCAGCCGCCCACCCTGGACCTGTCGCACCCGCCCCACGCCGCGGCCGCGTTCGACCGCTTCCATGACCACGTGTTCAAGCCGGTTGACGGCAGCGGTGGCAAGGGCATCGTGTTCGGTCCCAGTGCCGGCGAGGTGGACCGGGCCGCGGTCATGGCCACGGCGCTGACGCGGCCGTCGGCGCTCATCGCCCAGCCCCTGCTGGAGATCGAGCGCCTGTCGTGCGTCGGGCCCGATGGAGACATCGAGGACCGCCGCTGCGACCTGCGCCCGTTCGTGATCCTGGGCGACGATCCCTGGGTGGTGCCGGGCGGGCTCACGCGGGTCGCCCCGGACGCCGATTCCTGGCTGGTGAACTCCTCAGCGGGAGGGGGGATCAAGGACACCTGGGTCGAGGCCTGAGCGGTGGCCCGCTACGAGGTCTCCCACCGCACGCTGCAGAGGTACCGGGAGCATGTCCATCGCAGCCGCAACGAGGTCCGCCTGAAACCGATCGACTCCGCGACCCAGCGGGCGCTGGGCTCCCAGATCGCGGTCGACCCGGACGCCGAGATCGCTGACTCCCTCGATTACTACAACAACGCTGTATGGATGGTCGCCGTCGAGACGCCCCACCGGGAGTTGATCATCGAGGTGACAAGTGAGGTGGAGGTGTTGCCGCCCCTGTTCGAGCCCAGGCTGGATCACCCGTGGGACTTCGACGCCATGGCGTTCAACCCCGCCGCCGAGTACATCGCCTCAAGCCCCCGCGTCCCGCGGCTCCGAGGCCTTGATTCACTGCTGGAGGAGCTCTCGGTGCGCGCCGGCGACGCCGCCTCGCTGATGGCCGCGAACGAGACGCTGCGCGACCACTTCGCTTACGTCCCGGGGGCGACGACCGTGGGGACCCGGTTGCCCGAGGTGCTCGAGCGGCGCGTCGGTGTCTGCCAGGACTTCGCCCACGTGATGCTGGCGGTGGCCCGTCAGTCCGGGTGGCCGGCGCGCTACGTCAGCGGTTACGTCGTGCCGAGGGCCAGCGAGACGATCGGGGAGAGCCACGCCTGGATCGAGGTGGGCACCCCGGATGGGCGCTGGATCGGCCTGGACCCGACCCACGGCGTCGCGGTTCGCGACGGCCATATCCGCGTGGCGGTGGGCCGTGACTATGACGACGTCGCACCGGTGCGGGGAACCTTCGCGGGACAGCTGCCGGGTGAGCCGCCCGAGGTCAGCGTGGTGATCCGTCCCCTGGTGGGCGCGGGCGTCGGCCCGGCGACGCCCGCCTATGTCCTTTCCGACCAGTGACTAGAGGCAGGCAACCCTGACGTCGAGGGCGTCGTCCCACAGGGATTCCGACTGGGGATCTTCAATCGTCAGTACGCAGGAGTCGTACCCGGCAAAGGCCTCCATGACCAACATCAGGCTGTCGATGTCGGCAGCGGGACCAGTTCCATCTATGACGTGCGGGGTGAAGACGAGGTTGGTCGGTGCCCCCGGCACCTGGACTTCGCGGAGTGAAAGCACACTGTGACCTCCGATGAAAAGTGGAGAACATCCCTCACCCTAAGGAGGTCCGAAGGAGCGGGTTAGGGAACATGGCACAGAAATAGTCCGCCGGTTTACCGTGTCCTCGCGCCACCTGCCTCAGGCGGGGGCCAGGACCAGGCTGATCTCGATCGTGGGGTTGCCGGTGACCGATGCAACGGGAACCCGCGGCGCCTGCACCCCGAAATCGCCCCATTTGAAGGTGTAGCTGCCCACCACGTTGACGCCGTTCCCGCTGCGCTGCAGCTTCAGGGGAATGGACACGTCCTTACTGACACCATGCACGGTCAGCTCGCCCGTGACAGTCGCCTCGCCCGCGATGCCGTTCACCACCGCCGCCTGCACGGTGAACGCCGCCGAGCTCACGAAGGTCGTGGTTGGGAACTGCGAGGTCCCGAGCGTGTTGCCCTGGATGAAGTTGTCGCGGCGAGCCGAGTCGCTGCTGAGCCGGGTGAGGTCGGCCGTGACGTCGATCGCCGAGACGGTGGCGGTGCCATCGGCGTTGGTGCTGACGCGCGCGTTCCCGGTAACCGTCGTCGTGCGCCCGACGGCATCGCTTGGTGCCGGGAGACTGGCCAGCTGTTCGCGGACACGGTAACCCACGAACGAGCCCGCGGCGACCTTCCAGGTCGCCCCCAGCGCAGCGGGACTGGCGCCGGACTGGGCCGAGACCAACGGCGACGGGGTTGGCAACGCGACCGCGGCGACAGCCTTCGGGTTGAAAAGCGTGAAGTAGACCGCGCCAAATGCCGCGGCGGCCAGCACTAGAGTGCCCGCGGCGGCCAGTGCGATGCGACCGCGCGTCAGGCGCATGTGTCCGCGCTCTGGAGCGGTCCGGGTGTCATTGTGTCCATCCTGGCGGGCCCACCTAAGCGCTCCCTGTGGGTTTCCTGCCGGTTTGCTGTGAGCCACGCCCCGAGCCCCGGAGCTCACAGGGCACTTTGACCAATCTCTGAGCAAACTCTGAGAATCCTCGGCCATCATGGAGCCATGGGAGAAATGACAAGGATCCTCGTGGTCGATGACGAGTTGAACATCGCCGAGCTCGTCGCCATGGCCCTCAAGGTCGCCGGCTTCGAGGTCAAGACGGTCGGAAACGCGCGCGATGCGCGCGCCGCGGTCCGGGAATTCAGGCCAGAGCTCATCGTCCTCGACGTGGGCCTGCCCGACGAGGACGGCTTCGCGCTGGTCCAGCGCCTGCAGGGCGACGGCACCAAGGCCCCGGTCATCTTCCTCACCGCGCGTGATGCCATCGAGGAGAAGATCCACGGGCTCACGGTCGGCGGCGACGACTATGTCACCAAGCCCTTCAGCCTGGAGGAGCTGGTGGCGCGCATCCGGGTCGTCCTGCGGCGGCACCAGCCGGCGGGGAGCCGCGGCAGCAGCGTCATGAAGCTCGCCGACCTCGAGCTGGACGACGAGAGCTACATGGTTACCCGCGGCGGCGAGCCGGTCGAGCTGACGCGGACCGAATTTCGGTTGCTGCACTACCTCCTGGTCAACGCCGGGCGCGTCCTGACCCGGGCGCAGATACTGGACCACGTCTGGGAATACGACTTCGGCGGCGACGCCAGCGTGCTGGAGACGTACATCAGTTACCTGCGCCACAAGATCGATAAGTTCGAGCCACCGTTGGTCCACACGGTCCGCGGCGTGGGGTACGTCCTCCGCGTCCCGAGGTAGGCCATGTCCCTGAGGCTCCGGCTCCTGCTCACGCTGGTGCCGCTCTTCGTCATCGGCCTGGTCGCGGCCGACATCGCGACCTACGCGGCCCTGCAGTCGTACCTCACCGCGCGCGTGGACCAGCAGGCGATCCAGGCCCACGTCCCGATCGAGCGTTCACTTCTCGGCAGCACCGCGGGCGGCGGCGGACCGAGCGGAGGTGGCCAGGGTGGCGGCGGCGATTCCGGTCCGTTCCCGCAGGGGACCTACGGTGAACTGCGCAGCGCCTCGGGGGAGGTGCTGAAGGCCCAGAACTTCACCTTCAGCACTGACACCAACACCCACCCCGTCCTGCCGCGGGACCTGAAGCCCGGTGACCAGGCCCACCCGACGCTGGTCACCGTCCCGGGCGCGGGGTCGATAAGCAGCTACCGCGTGTACGTCGACGCGGCCAACGACGGCTCCGGCGACATCATCATCGCCGCCGTGCCGCTGTCAGACCTGCAGGCCACCCTCGGACAGCTGCTGGGCCTCGAGCTGGGGGTGAGCGCCGCGGTGACCCTGGTGCTGACACTGCTGGCCATGATCATCGTGCGCCGCAGCCTGCGGCCGCTGGCGCGGATGGGCGACACCGCGCGGTCGATCGTCGCGCAGGGGCTGAACCAGCGCGTGAGCCCTGCGACCGAGCGCACCGAGGTGGGCCGGCTGGGCCTGGCGCTGAACGAGATGCTGAGCGAGCTGGAGAGCGCCTTCGCGTCGCGCGCGGCCAGCCAGGAACGCCTGAAGCAATTCGTGTCGGACGCGTCGCACGAGCTGCGCACGCCCCTGACATCGATGCGCGGTTATGCCGAGCTCCTGCGACGGAACGAGGACATGGAGCGGGAGGAGGTGTTGACGGCGGCGCGCCGGATAGAGGACGAGGCGGCGCGCATGGGGGTGCTCGTGGATGACCTCCTGCTGCTGGCGCGGCTCGACCAGGGACGAGCGCTGCAGCGCAACCGGGTGGACCTGGAGGGGCTGGTGTCCGATGCGACCGCGGATGCCCGGGTTGCCGACCCGGCCCGCCGGATATCAGCCCGTGTCCTCGCGCCCCTGGTCATCGACGGCGACGAGCTGCGCCTGCGCCAGGTGCTGGGCAACATCATCCGCAACGCCCTGGTGCACACCCCTGCCGGGACGCCGATCGAGGTGGCTCTTCACGCGGAACCGGGGCTGGCCGTCATCGAGGTCGTGGACCATGGCCCGGGAATTGCCGAGGCCGACGCGGGGCGAATATTCGAGCGCTTCCACCGGGCCGACCCCAATAGGAGCCGTGACCGCGGCGGCAGTGGACTGGGCCTGAGTATCGCCGGTGCCATCGTCGACGCGCACCGCGGCAGCATTTCCGTGGTGCCCACCAGCGGAGGTGGCGCGACATTTCGCATCGAACTGCCGCTGGATGCGCCGCCGCCTGGCGAGGAAGAAATTCCCAGCCAACTCTGAGCGGACTCCGGCCCGGCTCATAGGCGCCGGCTCGATCATCAAATCATGAAAGCAACTGGTCGCATTGAGAAAGAACGCGACATCAACAGGAGGTCCATGAGAGATGAAAAACCTGGAGAAATAGACCGCTGACGCCCGACCGCATCACACAAACAATTCCTGAAAAACAACAACCAACCAACAACAACAAGGAGAAATGCAAAATGAACGCAACGAAGAGATTCATAGCCGGCGGAGTCATCTCCGCCTCGATGCTCAGCGGTGGTGTCATCGGCGCCATCGTCATGGGGCCGCTGAGCGCCTCCGCGGCCAGCAACACCACCACGACAACCGCGGCCGCAGCCGCGACCCCGGCGGCGACGGCCGCCACGGCAGCGCCTGCGACCAAAACCTTCACCCCGAATGAGGACGCCACTCATGAAGCCGGTGAGAGCGCCGCCCGCGAGGCCCAGGAAGACGCGGGCCAGATGCCGACCGTCCCGTAACGGCAGGCACTGACCACTGCCGGCATCAGCCGGCCAGAACTTCACTCCATGTGGGGGTTGCTCCGGCAGCCCCCACTTTTTTGCTGGTGGCTGAATTCCGGCTGACAAACGAACAGGCGTACGCTATACTAGATTGTGATGATTGGGGGGCAGGGGGGTCCTGATTCTCGTCCAGGGGAGCCGATCCCGGGCACCCTCGAACACGTGCTGTCCGCCATCCGCGCGTACACCGCAGCGGAGATCCCCAACGGTCCTTCCGCGGTTGCGCACGAGCTGCGCCACCTCCGCCAGGGAATCGACAACCTGGAATTCCGTTTCTCGCAGGGCGCGGGGCGGTTCGCGGACTCCAGCTACTGGGACGACCAGGGCTTCGTCTCGCCATATCAATGGATCCGTCTAACCTGCTGAATGGGCGGCGGCGCCGCCGGCCAGCGCATAACCGTTGGTCAGCACGCCGAATCGATGCCGCAGTCGGTTGAGGCCCTGAAGCGGGGCGAGATCGGGTTCTCGCACCTGAGCCTGATGGCCAGCCTGTGCCGGACCATGGCGGAGTCCAAGATGTCGTCGAGCTTCACCGAAAAGCCACTGCTCGCCAAGGCCACGGACCTCTCTGTGCGGGAGTTCGCCAGGTATTGCCAGCATGCGCGCAGCCAGATGGACCAGAAGGGCCACGAGCTCGACCAGAAGGACCAGACCGACGGGCAGTCATTCTGGATGAGGCAGGCCGATGACGGGATGTGGAACGGCCGGCTCCTGCTCAACAACGAGAACGGCGCCGCGCTCCGTGCCCTCATCGACTCGTTGTCGAGGAAGAATGGCGCGGGGGATGACCGGGCGCTCAGCCTGCGCGAGGCGTGGGCATTGGCCGAGGGGGTCAACCATTGCCTGCGCACGATGCACCTGCCGGTGACCGGCCAGCGTGCGCCCCAGCTCCAGGTGACGGCCACGCTGGAGAGCTTGCTGGGAGCGATCGGCGCTCCCGGAGCGCAGCTGGAATCCGCCTTCCCCATCAACGCCGAGATGCTGCGGCGGGTTGCCTGTGACTGCTCCGTCAGCCGGGTCCTGCTGAAGGGCGACTCTTCGGTAATAGAGATCGGTGAATGGCGGCGGTGCATCTCGCCTGCACTGCGCAGGGCGGTCGTCCTGCGCGACGAGAGATGCCAGTGGCCGGGGTGCGATCGACACGCGGCATGGACTGAAGGGCACCACATCATCCCGTGGGCCGCGGGTGGTCCGACGAACAAGGAGAACGTGATCCTGCTCTGCTTCCGTCACCACTACATGGTCCACGAAGGCAAATGGATCCTGGTGGTGAAGGCGAACCGCGAGGTCGTGGTTACTCCGCCGACCTATCGAAGTACCGTCGCCGCCTGAGTACCGGCGGCCGCAAATCCCAGATACCCCCATCAGCGCCCGCGCAGATCCAGCAGACCTCGGGAAAATGGGCTGAACTTCAGCGCCGCTCGAGCCAGATCAATCCGATTTGCGCCCCGACGAGAACGATGCCATTGCTTGTGGCGAACTCCGGCCGGGTCCTCGCTGGTCGCTAGAGTTCGACCGTCTCCATCGAATCGACGATCCTGGCCTGCGGGTTCATCATGACGTCCTTGCCGGGACCCGCCCAGACACGGCGCATCGTCTCCAGCAGGCCTTCCGCCTCAGCCTGGCTGGCGAACTCCAGGTCGATCAGGACGTACTTCGGGTCGTCTGCCGAACGGAAGATCTGGTACTTCGTCACCCCGGATCCCTTGCGGTCCGCCGGGTCGCTGTCGAAAGCCCGCTTCCATACATCGTAATCAGGCACTGAATGTTCGATTCTCAGGACGGGCATCGATCGACCTCCAACCTTTTGATTGACCATCATGGCCTGTTTCCCACCGATTCGAGCCGGGTAGCGGTCAGGAAAAGAAAGACGGCCCGTCCGGGGAGGGACGGGCCGCCTTAGGAAGGGAGGGGTATATGTCCTGGACTGGGGTGTATTGAGTAGTCAGGACACACCCCTATCTAACCGCTGCTCCCTGTGCGCAACCTGTGAGGAGCATCAGCGGAACCATAGAAGTTGCGCCTCCGATCGGGCAAGCACTCCCGGCGAATTCCAAGGATGGTCACAGCGTCCTCGGATGTGCGGCGGGTGAAATTGATTCATGACCCTCGCATTGTCGATTCACCCTTCGAACCCACAGAGCCATTCAGCCTACGCAAGGCGCGTGGTGCGCCTGGACGACGAGAACTTCGGCATCCGGACGGGCGGTGGCTCGGGTTGGCACTGGGTCCACTGGGACGCCGTGCACGGTCGCTGGGAATGCACGTGTGGAGCCCGTCGCCTCTGCCGGCACATAGACCGTGTCGCCCACAACGTACCGCGCCCGGCGGTGGACGCTGCCGCCTCCGCGTGACGCTGCCGCCTCCGCGTGAGGCTGCCGACGCCTCGACTCTGAGCAGGTTCCCAGCAAACTCCCGGCGACCTCTGACAACTGGTTGTCAGGCTTGATTTCAGGAAGAAGAGCCCCGCCACCTCCATCACGGGGCGAACCAAGAAAGGAACTGAGATGCCAAACCACGAACACAAGATCCGGCAGGACCTGCGCGCCGCAGCCCTGCGCCGGCTCTCGCGACTGAAGTTCACCGCAGTCACCGTCAGCACCCTGGCGTTCGGCGGACTGAGTGCCTCCATCGCCAGCCAGCCAACGGTCAGCCGCACCCTGGCGACGTCAGCGATCAGCTCCACCCAGGCCGTGGCTTCACCGTCGGCGAGCGCCGCGGCAGCGGGGACGGCGGCCCCGGCGATCGCTCCGACCGCCGCCGCGACCCAGGCACCCGTCGCCAAGGCCCCCGTGGTCGCCCGGACCATCGTCTCGGCGCAGTCGTGATCGCTCCCTCGAACATGCGCTTCACGGTTCGCCCGGCCGAGGAGATCGTCGGCTCGGTCTTCGGCGGGTTCGGCACCGTTGTCGGTGTCTGGACCACCGAGCCGGGGCTCCTGCCCGAGCTCGAGACGTACCTCCGCGTCTGGGTTGAGACGGTCGAAGCCGCCGCCAGCCGGTTCCGCGCCGACAGCGACATCTCCCGGGCGAACGCCGGGGCGGGGTCGCCTGTGAGCGTGTCGAGTGATTTGCTCGACGCCGTCGATGCCGCCTGCATGATGGCCGACGCCACGTATGGCCTGTGCGACCCCACTGTGGGCGGCGCCGTGATCAGCGCCGGCTACGATCGAACCTTCACCGATGTCGTGAGCCGCGGCGCCGGGCCGGTCACCGCGCACCTACGCGGGGGAGCCTGGAAGCAGGTCGTCGTCGACCGACGAGCGGGGACGCTGACGGTGCCGGCCGGTTTCCTGCTCGACCTGGGGGGCAGCGCCAAGGGCTGGGCGGTGGACCAGGCGATCCGGGCGACCCGGCGGCGGGTGCTGGTCTCCCATCTCGACGCGGGCATCTGCATCAGCGCCGGCGGCGACATGGCGGTGGCCGGCCGCGCCCCCCATGGCGGCTGGCCGGTCACCATACGGGAGCGCCTCGAGGAAGCCGGCGGCGTGCCCGAGCGGCAGGTGCGGCTGGCATCGGGCGGCATGGCCACCAGTGGTGCCAGCGTACGTCGCTGGGAGCGTGACGGTGAGCAGCAGCACCACATCATCGATCCCCGCACCGGCGAACCGGGCCAGAGCACCTGGGCGCTGGTGACGACCTTTGCCGACACCTGCCTGCTCGCGGACACCATGGCCACCGCGGCCTTCCTGCTCAACGACGCGGCGCCGCGCTGGCTGGCCGGCCGCGGCATTGGCGCGCGGCTCCTGCGCGCCGACGGCTCCGAGGTGCTCATCGGCGACCTGAGCCGCTGGCTCCTGGGAAACCGCTAGACATGGTGGCCCTCACCCAGGCTCCGAGCATCCTCTGGTATTTCGCCCGGGCGGCGGGTTTCGTCTCGCTGCTGCTCCTCGCGGCATCGGTCTGCGTGGGCATCGCGCTCTCGCTGCGCCTGCGCTCGCCGCGCTTTCCGATGTTCCTGACCGAGGGACTGCACCGCTACCTGTCCACCGTGCTGCTGGTCTTCGTCGGACTCCACGTCGCCACGCTCCTGCTCGACCCATTCGCAAAGTTCTCGATCGCCGACATGCTGGTCCCGTTTGCCACCAGCTACAAGACGCTGTGGACCGCGCTCGGGATTTGTGCGGCCGAGCTGACCGTTGCCCTGGCTCTCAGCGTGCATGTGCGCCGGTGGATTGGCTACAGGGCCTGGCGGTTCATCCACTACGGGACGTACTCACTGCTCCCCCTCGGGCTGCTGCACGGCATCGGCACCGGGACGGACTCCCACAGTTGGTGGGCGCTGGCGATCTACGGGATCACGGGCGTCGGGGTGATGGCCCTGGTGTTCTGGCGCGCGGGCCTCGGCGCTGATGAGCCCGTGGGCTCAGTGTCGGTAGATCGCGCCGGAGTCTGACGAATAGAGAACCCCGCCAGGACCCTGCTTCACGTCCAGTGAGCAGTTGCCCAGCCCGGTGTCCGACACCGAGCCCTGGCTGAGGTATTCGTACATGTGGCCGTTGGAGTTGGCGCAGAAGAGGAAGTGCCCGTTGTATGCGCCGGTCGACCAGGTGACGCCGGTCGGGGCATAGAAGTACGGGTTGCTCTTGTTGTAGGGCCCGCCCTCGGTTGAGAACTGAGGCTGCTGGCCCGTGCAAGCGTGGTTGTTGGGGAACGGGTGGCTGTACCCCCAGCAGGTCGCCCACTGGTAGAGGATCCCCGGGCTCCTTCCCACGAGGTAGAACTCGTCTCCGCACGAACCACAGGGGGTTCCCGCATCGCCTGACGGACCATTGTTGGTCAGGCCCATGGTGCCGTCGGGCGCAAAGGCGATACCGAAGGGGTTGCGCAGGCCCGCAGTCCAAACGGTGCGGCCGCTGCCATCGAGGTTGAAACGGATCACCTTGCCGCGCAGGTCGCCCCAGTTCTGGGCCCCGCTGGCAAAGTGGTTGTCCCCGATCGTGGCGAACAGGTGGCCGTCCGGGCTGACCGCGAGGCGCCCGCCCTTGTGGCAACAGTCACTGCCGGCGGGCAGGCCCGACGCGATGACCGTCGGGTTCTTGGCCGAGCCGCCGCAGTCGGTCCAGCGGATGATCGTCTGGTTGGCGCCATCGGTGTTGGAGAAGAATGCGAACACGTAGCTGCCCGAAATTGCCAACCCGAGCAGGCCCCGCTCGCCGGACGTTGACACGCTCACGCCCGCGAAGGTGTGAACTGCCCCGCCCTCGTAGACCTTGACCTGGCCCGAGCGCTCGGCCCAGAACAGCCGCCCATCCGGTGACCACGCCAGGGCCGTCGGGTAGTTGGCCGCCAGCCGGGTGCCCGGGAACCCGCCTGACGGTGGCGTGCAGTTGGCGGGCACCGGGGCCGGGGCCGGGGGCGGCGCGGCAGGTGGTGCGGGTGCCGGTGTTGGAGAGTCGGAGGGTGAGGGGCTGGGGCTGGGCGACTCCGACGGGCTGGGGGAGGCGGAGGGCTCGAGGCTGGCGGACGGCCTTGGCAATGACGCCGTGCCCTGCCTGGCGGGGCGGTTGCCGGCCGCGAATGCGAAGGCGGTGGCCGCCACCACCACAATAACCACGCCGGCGATCGCGGCCCTGACGGCGACCGGCTGCCTGCGGGCCCACGCGATTAGGGGCATCAGGCGCCAAGCCTAGCGCGGGCCTCTAAGAGCGGCGCGCCCAGCCCTGCAGGGCGGGTCAGCCCGCCAGGATCAGGGAAGGACCCGGAACCACCACAGGCTCATAACGGAGCCGGCGATGACGATGACCACGCCGAGGATGATCAGGGGGATCGTCAGGTCGAAGCGCACCAGGCGCCAGGCGAACTGGCTGCCGAGGGCGGCGTAGATCTGGCTCAGCTTGCCCGCCGCCTCGGCGAAGTAGTACTTGCCGCCCGTGGTGGTCGCAATCGAGGTCAACGCGGTCTCATCGACCCCGCCGATCTCCTGGCCGTGTACCTGGACCGCGCCGCTGCGGGTGCCGATGCCCACGCTCTGGATCACCACGCCCGCGGTCTTGGCCTGGGCCGCCGCCTGCAGCGGGTCGGACCCGCGATTGGTGACCCCATCGGTGAGCAGGACGATCATCGCCGGCGGCTTGCTGTTGCCGGTCGCCTTGGTGCCCGCCGCGAGGGCGTTCAGGGCTGCCGTCAGTCCATCGCCCGTGGCCGTGGCCCCTCCCACCTGGAGCGCATCAACCGCATCCAGGACGGTTTGCTTGTTGTCGGTCAGCGGCGCGGCAAGGACGGCCCCGCTGCTGAAGCTCACCAGCCCCACCCGGGTGTTGCCCGGCAGCTGGTCGATCAGGGTGTGCGCGGCGTTCTTCGCCGCATCGAGACGCGTGGGCGCCACGTCCGTGGCTCCCATCGAGCCCGACGTGTCGATCACCAGCATCACGCTGGCGTCGTTGCGAGCCACCTCCAGGTTGACGATGGGGCCGGCCATCGCGGTGACCAGCCCTGCCGCCCCCAGCAGGAAGAGCGCCGGCGGCAGGTGCTTGCGCCAGCCCGGGCGCTTGCCCACGACGCTGGCCAGGAGCGCGACGTCGGTGAACTTCAGTGTGAACTGGCGGCGGCGGCGCTGCGCCAGCAGGTAGAGGCCGACCATGGCGAGTACGACCAGCAGGCCCAGCAGCAGGAGGGGTTGCTGGAAGGTCATGCCCGTCCCGCCCGCTGCAGCGCGCCGCGGGTGGCTTGGCGCACTCGGAGGTACGCGATCAGCTGGCTCACCACCGGCTCGGCGGTGCTGATCTCCAGCAACTGGGCCCGGGAGGAGCGGAGGTCTTTGAGCAGCCGTCCCCGCTGCGCTGTCGCCGCGGCGCTGTAGCGCTCACGGATCTTGCGATTGCCGGTGTCGACCTCGACCTGGGCCCCGGTCTCGGGGTCCTCGAATGTCACGATGCCGATGGCCGGCAGGGCACTCTCGGTGGGGTCGGAGATGCGCGCCGCCACGACGTCGTGGCGCAACGACAGGGCGCGCAGCGGCTTCTGCCACCCGGCGTCGACCAGGAAGTCGCTGATGACGATCACCAGCGACGGGCGGGTGATGACACGGCCGGCGTGGCGCAGGATCTGCTCCAGGTCGGTGCGACCGTCGTGGGTCGCGGCGGCGGATTCCGCGGCGATCCGGGAGACGAGTTGGAGCCGGCCCTGGCGCCCACCGGTGAGTGCGAGGATCCGGCGCAGCCGAGTGTCGAAGACGATGCCTCCGACGCGGCTCCCGTGGCGCGCGAGCAGCAGCGTCAGCAGGTCGACCAGCTCGGCCGCCGAGTCGCGCTTCAACGACCGAACGGTACCCCAGTCCAGCGACCGGCTGGCGTCAACCAGCAGCCAGACGTCAAGCCCGCGGTCCGGGTGTGCCTCGCGCACGAACGGTCGGTCAGAGCGGGCGGTGAGGTTCCAATCGATCATCCGGGCGTCCTCCGACGCCTGGTACTCGCGGACGTCGGCGTATTCGATGCCGGGTCCGCGCAGGCGGGATTTCGCATCCCCGGCCACGTGCAGGCCCAGTCGATGGGCCATCGGCCAGCGCAGCCGGCGCAGCGCCTCCCGCGCTGACTGCCGGGACGCCCTGGTGGGTAGCTCAGCTGGCAACGCGGTCCGCCAGGTCGATTCGCGGCGCGGGGAAGCGCTCGAGCACGCGCTCGACGATGGTCTCGGTGGAAACCTCGTCGGCAATGCCGTCGTAGCTCAGGACGATGCGGTGACGCAGGACCTCGGGGGCGACGTCCGCGATGTCGTGGCCCAGCACGTAGCTGCGACCGCGGATGAACGCCAGCGCGCGGGCCGCCTCCACGAGGTGGATCGAGGCCCTCGGGCTGGCGCCGAACGAGATGGCGCCCTCGAATTCCGGCATCCCCATCTCCTGGGGCTTGCGGGTGGCCGCGGACAGCGTTGTCGCATAGGCGATCAGCGCCGGGTCCACGTAGACCAGGCGAACCGCGCCCTGCATCTCGACGAGCTGGTCGAGGTTCATGACCTGCTTCACGTCGATCGGGTCGCCGATCATCCGCTCCACCACCACGACCTCCTCGGCGAAGGACGGGTAGTCCACGAGCACCTTGAGCATGAAGCGGTCGATCTGGGCCTCTGGCAGGGGATAGGTGCCGTCGGCTTCGATGGGGTTCTGGGTGGCGAGGACCAGGAACGGCTCCTGCACCGGGTAGGTGTTCTTGCCGATCGTCACCTGGTGCTCCTGCATCACCTCGAGGAGCGCGGACTGCACCTTGGCAGGGGCGCGGTTGACCTCGTCTGCCAGGAGCAGGTTGCAGAAGACGGGCCCGAGCTCGGTGGTGAACTCAGCCTTGGTCGGGTTGTAGATCCGGGTGCCGACGAGGTCCGCCGGGACCAGGTCGGGGGTGAACTGGATGCGGCCGAACGTGCCCCCGACAGCTTCGGCCAGGGTCCGCACGGTGGCCGTCTTGGCGAGCCCCGGGACGCCTTCCAGCAGCACGTGGCCGCCGGCCAAGAGCGCAACCAGCAGGCGTTCCAGCATGCGGTCCTGGCCGACGATGCGGCGGCGAACCTCGAAGAGGACCTCCTCGACCGGGGCGGGCACGCGGGCCGCCTGCTCCTGGGTGAAGCGCGGGGCCTCGGGCTCGACCGCGTGGATCGCGGGCTGGGCGGCGTCTGATTGCTTGGGCATCAGGTCTCCTTTCTCAGTCATTCAATCAAGGGTTGGTGGGACGCTCACCGAGCGTGATGGTCACTGTCTTGCTGGAGCCGTCGGGCAGCCTGAAGACCACATCCACCTTGGCACCCGGTTTGTAGCCGGAGAGCACCTGGGTCACGGCCGCGCCGTTGGCGATCGGGTGACCGCCCATGGTGGTGATGATCCAGCC
This sequence comes from Chloroflexota bacterium, assembly GCA_034666405.1. Taxonomy (GTDB): domain Bacteria; phylum Chloroflexota; class Dormibacteria; order DASZGP01; family DASZGP01; genus JAXDLW01. Next base: position 80,925 of record JAXDLW010000031.1, read on the forward strand.
GGCCTTGACGCCGGCCTTGTCGGCCGGGCCGCCGGTCACCGTGCTGACCACGTTCCCACCGCCGCTGGGGGCGTCGTTGATGGTCACCCCGAGGTAGGGCTGGTTGGTGTGGGTCACCGTGCCGCCCGAGCTGAGCTGCGAGGTCACGGTCTGGACCTGCGAACTGGGGATGGCGAACCCGATATTGGTGGCGTTGCCGCCGCGCCCCGAGCCGCCGGAGAGGGTCGGGATGCCGATGACGTGGCCGCTGATGTCGATCAGCGCGCCGCCCGAGTTGCCCGGGTTCAGGGCGGCGGTGGTCTGGATCAGGTTGGTCAGGGTGATGGTCTGGCTCTCAGGCTGGGCCCGGCCCAGGGCGCTGACGATGCCCTCGCTGACGCTGTCGGTCAGCCCGAGCGGGCTGCCCAGCGCCAGGACGATGTCGCCGACGTGGACCTGGCTGGAGTCACCGAAGGTCGCCGGCGGCAGGCTGGTGTCGCCGTTGTTGACCTTCACCACCGCGAGGTCGTTGTTCGGGTATGTGCCCACCAGGGTCGCGGGGTAGGTGTGGCCGTCCGATGAGGTCACGGTGAAGGTGGTGTCGGTGCCCACGACGTGGGCGTTGGTGACGATGTCACCCTGGGCGTCCATCACAACGCCCGAGCCAAGCCCGGTGCTGGTGTCGATCTGCACCACCGAGGGCATCACCGACGCGATCAGGCTGCGCAGGTCGCCCTGGAGAGCCGCGAGGGCCCCGGAGCCGGTGGGCGTGGAGCTGCTGCCCGAAGCGCCCGGGGAGGGCGAGGCGAGTGTGATCTTCGGCGCCGCGGCGGTGGCGGTGGGCGTCGGCTTGCTGGCGGTTGGCGAGGCGAACCGCACCGGCAGCGAGCAAGCGGAGAAGAGAACCCCAAGGCCCGCGGCCGCCACCAGGGCCCGGGCACGGCGATGAGAGCGAGCGGGTTTTTGGGTGTCAATCATGGATAGAAGATTCGGCCTCCATGCTGTGCTGGCGTTGAGCGCCATCTGTGACTTTCCTGTGAACGAGCGTACGCGCGTGGCCCCCGGAACACCTCACAGACAACTCTGAGCAAACACCCATATGGCTCGGAGCCGCGCGCGTTGAGATGGGGACATGAACAACGGAGCCACTTCAACCTCGCCCCGCTCCTGGGGCGTCCGCCGCCTCACGTTCGGCCTGCTGCTGGTGGCGCTGCCGGCGATCGCGGCCGAGCCGGCTCTCGCGTCGGCGACCACCATCCCTACCGCGAGCGCCACCGTCACCCCCGCTGTGACGGCGACCTCGACCATCGTCGCCGTCTCGTCGGCCTCGACCACGGCGCCCGTCACGATGGCGGTGGCCCTCACGACACCCGCGGCAGCGGCCACCCCGACCGCGCGGACCGTCGACGTCCCGCTCTACTACCAGGCGTACACGCTGAGCTGTGAAGAGTCCGCCCTGCGCATGGCCCTCGCATCCCAGGGGATCAACGTCACTGACGCGCAGGTCCTGTCGGTGATCGGCACCGACACCCGCTCCGCCTACTTCGACGCCGGCGGTCTGCGCTGGGGTGACCCCTACGCGACCTTCGTGGGCGATCCCACCGGCTCCCAGACCGCCCTTTCGGGCTACGGCACCTACTACCCGACCATCGCGGCGGCCGCGACGGCGCTGGGCGGCCAGGTCCTCGCCGCCGGCGAGGGCATCTCCCCCGCGACCCTCTATGCCGATGTCCTGGCCGGCCACCCCGCCGTGGTCTGGGTCACCTACCAGTGGGCAGCCGCCTCGCGCCAGGACTACGTCGCCTTCGACGGCCGGACCATCCCGTACGCCGGGCCGGTGGAGCATGCCGTCACCCTCGTCGGGGTGACCGCGAACGACGTGGTCATCAACAACCCGGACTTCGGCCGGGAGGTCATATCGAAGAGCCTGTTCGAAGCCCGGTACGCGACCTACAACGACATGGCCGTCGTTCTCAACTGATCTCCCCCACATTCTTCGCCAGCTCTCACCTCCCACACAGACTGCTCACAGCCGCCGCCGTCTTGATTGAGAGATGAAGCGCATACGTCTTCCGCGCAGGCGCTGGTTGGTCCTGGTCGACGTCGTGATGCTGATCGCGCTTGTCGCGGTCGCGACCCTTCGCGTGGTTGACACCGTCCGTGCTGTCAACCCGGCGGCGTCGATCACCGATGTCCTGGCCGCCGTGCAGAACCAGGCCGACATCCCCGGGTCGCTGGCATACAAGATCCACAATGGCGAGCGGGTCAACATCCTGCTGCTGGGGTACGGCGGGGTGGGGCATGACGGGGGCTACCTCACCGACTCGATCATGGTCGTGAGCATCCAGGGCCCGGACCGCGTGGCGTTGACCTCGGTCCCGCGCGACACGTACGTGAACGTCGCCGCTTTCTCCACTGGCGGTACGTACGCGGGCAAGATCAATGCCGCCTTCGAAATCCCCATGAGCAAGGGCGCCTTTGGCCCCCTGCTGCCGGCCTACGACACCGGCTTCAGCGGCGCGGGCGCGCTCGCCAGCAAGGTTGTCGGTGACTACCTCGGCATCACGATCGACTACTTCACGGCCGTCGACTTCTCCGCCTTCAAGACCGTCGTCGATGCGGTCGGGGGCATCGACGTGGTGAACCCGTACGTGCTCGATGACTACCAGTACCCCGCGGGGGAGTCCGGCGGTTATACCCACATCCATTTCAATGCCGGCCCGCTGCACCTGAACGGTGACCAGGCATTGATCTACGTTCGCGAGCGCCACGCCGACAACGACTTCGGGCGGTCACGGCGGCAGCAGCAGGTGATTGCCGCGATCAAGGACAAGGCCGTTAGCATCGGCGCGGCGGCCAACGTGCTCACCCTGCTCGACGCGGTGCAGAACAACGTCCACACCAACATGACGCCCAACGACATCAAGGTGTTCGCCGGGATCGCCGGTCAGCTGAACAGCGCCGGGACCCACCACGTCTCGCTGGACAACACCAACTGGCAGTACGACACCACCACGTGGGCGACCGGCTACATCCTGCTGCTCCGGGACGCCAGCTCGACCTACCTGCAGCACTACATCCAATCCGAGATGGTCGACCCGGCCGTCCTTGCCGAGAACGCCAAGGTGCAGGTCACCGCGACCGGCGCCCAGGTGTCCTACGGCCAGGGCCAGGGGGTGATCTGGTCGTCGCTCCTGGGGATGCTCAACTTCCAGGTGACCCCGGGAGTCGCGGCCGTTGCGCCGGCGGCCACGGTGATCCATGACTACTCGGGGGGGAAGGCCGCGGGCACCGCCGCCTGGATGGCCGCCTACTTCAACGGCAGCGTCGTCACGGAGGCCCCGGCGGTCGGTGGGCCCGACGTGGTCGTGGCCCTGGGCACCGACCTCACCCGCGGGTTCAACGGGCCGGCAGCACGATCCTGAAGGTGGTGCCCGATGGCACGGTGTCCTCGACTTCCAACGTGCCGTCGTGCGCCGTGACGATCGCGTGGATGATCGCGAGCCCCAGGCCGGCGCCGCCACGGTCGCGGCTGCGCGACGGGTCGGCCCGGTAGAAGCGGTTGAAGATCAGGTCGCGACCCTCCCTGGGCAGGCCAGGGCCGTAATCGATCACCTCCAACACGACGCTGGCGTCCCGCTTCTCCAGGGTCAGGTGAACGCGGGTGCCGGGGGGGGTGTGCGTGCGCACGTTGGCCAGCAGGTTGTCCAGCACCTGGCGCATCCGGATCGCGTCGCCGGTCATTAGAACCGAGCCGTCCGGCGCAAACTCGATCGGGCGGTCGGGCTCCACCGCCTGGGCCGCGTCGACCGCCTCGTAGACGACGTTGGTCAGGTTCACCTCCTGGCTCTCGAGCGGGCGCCCCTGGTCCAGGCGCGCCAGCAGCAGCAGGTCGTCCACCAGGACGCCCATGCGCGCGCTCTCCTCCTCGATCCGCGACATCACCTTGGCCAGGTCCGCCGGTCGGGTGTCCGCTCCGCGCCGGAACAGCTCGGCGTAGCCGCGAATCGACGTCAGTGGGGTGCGCAGCTCGTGCGAGGCGTCCGCGAGGAAACGCCGCAGCCGCTGTTCCGAGGCGTCCTTCTCCGCGAACGCGCTCTCGATCTGTCCGAGCATCGTGTTCAGAGCGATGCCCAGCCGGCCCACCTCGGTCTTTCGGTCGGCCCGTTTGACCCGCTGGCCCAGGTCGCCTTCGGCAATCGCCCCCGCCGTGGCCTCGATCTCCCGCAGAGGGCGCAGTCCCAGGCGCACCAGGTAGAGGCCGGCCGCGGCGGCCAGGAGCAGCACCGCGACGGTCACCAGGGCCTCGATGGTGACCAGCTGACTCAGGGTGTCGGCCACGTCCGCCATTGGCAGGGCTATGAGCATCAGGAGCGGCGAGCCGGCGGTCGTCGGCACCGCCCAGACGTGGACCCGGTAGCCGGGACCACCCTTCTCCTTGGAGGGAACGACCAGGGTGGCGGGGGTGTCGCACAGCTGCGTCCCGCACGTTGACGGCACCTGGATCTTGGCCGGCAGGTCCGGCGTGGACTTCGCGGTCTGGCCGAACCCGGCGCCGTTGTTGCTGTAGAGGATGGCGTTCGACGAGTCGCGAACCTGGGTGTAGTTGGAGGTGTTGTCGGGGAGCGAGCCCGGCGGGCCCCCGTGGCCGTCGTGGCGGAAGAGCTGGGTGGCGACCGGGTCGCGCAGCCCGTCTATCTGCGCGTCAACCCGCTTGACGAGGAATGACTGCAGCGCCTGGTAGGTGGCGAGGTCTGCGACGAGAAGGCCGGTGGCGACCACCAGCAACAGGGCCAGCAGGATTCGGCCCCGGAGCGACATCTCAGCCCCTGGCCGTTTTCAGCACGTAACCTACGCCTCTCACAGTGTGGATGAGGGGGGGACCGAGAGGGTCCAGCTTCTTCCTCAGGTAGCTGATGTACGTCTCGGCGACGTTGGGGTCACCGCCGAAGTCGTACTGCCAGACGTGGTCCAGGATCTGGTGCTTGGAGATCACCCGCCGCGGGTTGAGCATGAAGTAGCGCAGCAGCTTGAACTCCGTCGCCGACAGCTGGATCTCCGCGCCGTCGCGGGTGACCTCACGGCTGTCCTCGTCCATCACCAGGTCGGCGAAGCGCAGCGGGCCATCGCCGCGGGTGGGGTGGGTGCGGCGGAGGATGGCGCGGGTGCGGGCGATGAGCTCGTCGAGGCTGAACGGCTTGCTGACATAGTCGTCGCCGCCGACGGTCAGGCCCGCGATCTTGTCCTCCGTGGCGTCACGCGCGGTGAGGAAGATGACCGGGATGCGGATGCCCTCGTTGCGGATGCGGCGCGTGACCTCGAGGCCGTCGAAGTCGGGCAGCATCACGTCAAGAACGACGAGGTCCGGCCGGGAGGTGCGAATCGCCTCCATCGCCTGCCGCCCGTCGCCCGCCTCGGCGACCTTGAAGCCCTCGTAGCGCAGCGCGGTGCCGACCAGGTCGCGGATGTACGCCTCGTCGTCCACGACCAGGATGCGTGCTCCCTCGTCCGATTCCTCGATCTTCTGCATCTCTGTTCTCCGATCCTGGCCCGGGCGGCTGTGACCCGGTGTAGAGAAACCTGTGAGTCGCCTGTGAGTCTACGGGGGCCCTGCTGTGGCCGCTGGGCCCGGCAATGACTGACGGCTATATGGTCGGGCGATGAGGTTGCGCTCCCGGCTGGTTCTTGCCGGCCTCCTGGTATTGACCATTGGACCTGGACGACCCGCGCGGGTGGCCGACGCCTCTCCCGCCGGCGCCCTGACCCTGGTTGGCAGCAGCCCGCTGCGCAACCGCGGGATGAACGCGGCGCTGGCGGTTGCCGACCACTGCGCATATATCGGCAGCCGGAACGAGGCCGGACCGCTGATCGTGGACATCGCCAACCCCGCACAACCGAGCGTGGTCGGCGAGTTGCCCGCGCACGCCGGAAGCACCCCGCGCGAGCTCCGGGCGGTGGCGACGCAGCACCTGGTCATCGTCCTGTTCTACCGGCTGGGTGGTGGATACAACGGCTACGACATCTACCGCTGGGGTGCGGATTGCACCGCCCTGACCAGGGTCGGGAGCTATGACATGGGGGCATCGGCGCCACACGAGTTCTACCTGTGGCAGGACCCGTCGTCACCCGGCCGGGTGCTGTTGTTCACCACCATGTTCGGCGCCTCCGGCGAGGGGCTCCAGGTGATCGACATCAGCGACCCCGCCCATCCCAACCACGTGGGGGGTTGGTCCGTGCCGTCCGGCTACGGCCACGCGCCCGTGCACTCGATTTCGATTTCGCCGGATGCGATGGTCGCGTATGTATCGCTCTGGACGGGGGGCCTGGTGGTGGCGGATGTCAGCGACTTCACTTCCGGCAGGACGAGGCCGGTGTTCCGCCCGTTGACCCCGCCGGCCGCCGTTTACAAAACGCCGCCGGGGAACGTGCACAGCGCGGTTCCGCTGGCGGGCGGCACGCGCGTTGTCACCACGGACGAGCGCTACCCGACTCCGTTCGGCGCCGGCTGCCCCTATGGGGCCGCACACGTGGTCGACGTATCCAACCCCGCCCGCCCGGTCGCGGTGTCCGCGATCACCGTGCTCGAGAACAACCCCTCGACATGCGCCTCGGCGCCAAAGGGCACCTACACCAGTCACAACGTCACGGTCACCGCCAACCTGGCGCTCATCAGCTGGTACAGCGCGGGGTTGGTGGTGGTGGGGTTGGACGACGTGGCCCAGCCGGTGGTCCTGGCGGAACAGCGCCCGTCCGGGATCAGCCCGCAGGCGCGCGACCTCGAGCTGGGCACGACTGACACGATGACCTGGAGCTACCCGGTCATCCTGGGTGGCCTCGTCTACGTTGTCGATATCAACCAGGGCCTGCTGGTCCTGCGCTACACCGGCCCCCACGAGGACGAGGTCAAGACGACGGCATTTGCGGAGGGCAACAGCAACCTGGCGACCGCGTCCGCCGCCGTCGCGACGCCTGCCGCGATCGCCAGCGCCCCTGCGACCCCGGCGCCCATAGTTTCACCGTCCCCAGGCCTGGCGAACGGGTCGGGCCCGCCGTGGACCACGGCGGGGGCAGTCACGGTCGCGATTCTGGCCCTGGCCCTTGCGGCCCTCGCGTACCGTAGCTGGCGGTCCGGGGTTCATCGCCCTCACAGCAATCTCTGAGGAGATCCCCCGGGTGGGCCCAGCCGGCGGCGGGATCGTGGCTCCATGGAGCGCACCCGCCGGCGCAGCCGGATGCTCGCTGTCCCCTCGCTTCTGCTCGCACTGGTTGTCGCGTTGTCGGCCCCCGGCTGGGCCGTCGAGGCGGCGGCCTACGCGCCGGGGAACAGCTCGGCCCAGCTCAGCCTGCCGATCCCGGTGGGGGAGTCATGGGTGCTGGTGCAGGGGCCACACAACACCGCGGGCGGCCTCGTCTCACCGCTGAGCTCGCTGGACTTCGGCGGCGGTAGCGGGCACGTGGTCGCCGCCGCCGACGGCGTGGTCGAGCCGGTGACTGCGGCGGCCTGCACCAACCCCGACCCGTCCGCCGGCCTGGTCGTGATCGACCACGGCAACGGCTGGCACACCTCCTACTACCACCTGCGCAACGTCCAGGTCGCCGTCGGCCAGGTGGTCAAGCGCGGCCAGTGGTTGGGCGACACCGGCACGGCGCTGCCCTGCGGTGGCACGGCGGTCGGCAACCATGTGCACTTCAGCGTGGAGTACTACACGGAGGGTTCGTTCTTCTTCGGGGTCAACATGATCGACGTGCGCGGCCTGGATCTCAGCGGATGGACCGTCTCGGGCATGAGCCGTGCGGCGTGCCTGACCCGCGACGGCGACATCACCCGGGTCTGCTCCGGTCAGTCGGGCCTGGTGAACCAGGGGGCCGGCTGATGAGCTCTTGCCGAAATCACACCCTTCTCACAGGTCACCGCAAGGTTCGAACCTCAGCATCAAAGTCCGGACGGTAACCCGATCGTCCTTATCAGAGGTGCATTTATGAGCGGTATCAAGAACATGGCTGTGGCCGGCGCGATCGCCGGAGCCGGCCTCATGGGCGGCGTCGTCGGCGCCGCGATGGTGGGGGCCAGTGCGGCCACCCCGTCACCCGCGGCGACAACTCCCGCCGCGGCCGCCCCGGCCGTGGGCCACTCCAACGAGGACCCTACGCACGAAGCCGGCGAAAGCGCGGCCCGTGAGGCTGCGGAGAACAACGGCACCGCCACGTACGGTGGCGGGGGGACAGCCCCGGCTCAGTAAGCCGGGTGACTCAAACCCGGGGACCGGCGCGCCGCTGGTCCCCGGGAACCCCACCCAGCACCAGCATCGAGTCCCCGAACTCGTGGAACAGGTAGCGGCGCTCGACCGCCTCGCGGTATGAGCGTTCCAGCATCTCCGGTGGGAGAAACGCGCGCAGCAGGTCGAAGTGACTTGCCTGCGGTTCGTGCAGCCCGGTGATGAGACCATCGACAGCGCGCAACCGGCTGTCCTCGTGCAGTCGCAGCGACGTCCAGCCGTTGCTCGCGCGGACAACGCCATGGTCGTTCACCGCGGTCTCCAGGGCGCGCACCACCGTCGTGCCGACGGCGATCACGCGACGCGCCGAGTTGACCGCGTCCGCGGTTGCGGCGGGGACCTCGTACCACTCCTCGAACAGGTGGTGCTCCAGGTCGAAGTCGTCGTCCTGGTACGAGCTCAGCCCGGTATGTAGGACGAGGCTCGCGGTCGCGATGCCGCGGCCCGCCAGGCGGTTGAGAACCTCCCAGCTCAGGGGCCTCCCGGCTGAGGGCATCTCCGCCGATCCCGGCTGCCCCGCGTACACCGTCTGGTAGTAGTCGATCGGCACGGGCTGCGGCACGTACGAGTAGCGGATCGGCGTCCCCGAGGCGGCCATCTCGCCGAGGCCGTCACTGTCGACCTCGATACGCCAGAGGAGGGGGATGTCGGGTCGGCGGTCGACAACGATTGCGATGAGCGAGCCGGCGATTGTCAGGCGCTCGCCCGGCAACAGCGGGACGTTGGCAAAGGGAGGAGCGATGCCCACGCTGAGGACGTCCCAACTGCCGGGCCGGCGGACGCATGGGCGCAGCTGGACCGCCGACCCGTCCTGCCGCGTGGCCGGCATTGCCGCCGCCATCGTGCGGCTGGTGTTGAGGACCAGGACGTCGCCCTCGTCGAGCAGGTCTGGCAGGTCGTCAAACCGCCGGTGCGACAGCATCCCGGTTGCGATATCGGCAACCAGCAGGCGCACGTGGTCGCGGCGCAGCCCGCGCATCTCCGGCGGCAGCCCCGCCCGGAGCTCGGGCGGCAGCGGGACCGTCGGCGTGTCCGCCAGGGTGCCGATCATGCGCTGGCCGCACCCGCTACAGGCAGGGCGCGGATGATGTCGGCGGCCTCGACACGAACGCCGTCCGGGACGACCTCGCCAGTGATCAACGCCACGAATGCCTCAGCCACCTCAACGGGGTCGGCCAGGCCCGCGGGGTCGTCGTCGGGGAGCGCCGCCCGGTGCATCTCCGTGTTCATGTCGCCCGGGTCCACCGCGTACATCCGCACACCGGTTCCCTCGAGCTCGGCCGCCCATGTCCGCGTCAGGCCGTCCAGCGCCGACTTCGAGACGCTGTACGCGCCCCAGTTGGAGTAGCCGTTCACGGCCACGTCGGAGCTGACATTGATGATCAGCCCGTCACCGCGCAGGAGCATCTGGCCGATCAGCGACCACGCCAGGTGGAACGGCGCATGCAGGTTGACCTTCAGCACCTCGGTGAAGACGTGCGGCGGGTAGTCGGCCAGCAGGGGCAGGGGGGTCGGCCCCAGCTCTGACGCGTTGTTCACGAGGACGTCGACCCGGCCGAACCTCTCTAGGGTCAACACGACAAGCCGCTCGACATCGCGGGTGTGGTGCATGTCCGCGGTCACCGCCAGGACGTCCCCGCCCAGTTCGGTGGCCTCTTTGGCGACGGCCTGCAGCTCGTCGTGGTTGCGGGCACAGATCGCCAGGGATGCGCCTTCGCGGGAGAGTGCCAGCGCCAGGGCGCGCCCCAGCCCGCGCGAGGCCCCGGTGATCACGACAACTTTCTTTTCGAGTTTTCTCATGGACTGATCGTCCGCCCGCGAGCTGTCCCGCGCATCGGGCCTGGGGCCCGGTGCCGTATCCGCCTTTAGGCGGAGGTCAGTCCACGAGTCGCTGTCGCACCGCGATCACCGCCGCCTGGGTGCGGTCCTGCACGCCGAGCTTCTGCAGGATGTTGCTGACGTGCGTCTTGACGGTCTTCTCGGAGATCAGGAGCCGGCGGGCGATCTCCTTGTTGGCGAAGCCCTCCGTGAGCAGTTTGAGGACGTCGCGCTCTCGCCCGGTGAACCTCGCGGCGGGCTCCTGGGTGCGCTCGACCAGGCGGGCCGCGGCGTCGGGGTGGAGCACGGTCCGGCCGGCGTGCACCTGGCGGATGGCGGCGGCGAGGTCGTCCGGGCGAACGTCCTTGAGCAGGTAACCGGCGGCGCCCGCCTGCACCGCGGCGAAGACCTGGGCGTCGTCGGCAAAGCTGCTCAGCACCAGGACCCGGGTCGTCGCCGACTGGTTGTGCAAGGCGCGGATCGCGTCGATGCCGTCGACGTCGGGCATGACGATGTCCATCAGGACCACGTCGGCCTTCGAGGTGCGCACCAGTTCGACGATGCCGCGCCCGTTGTCCGCCTCGCCGACGACCGCGATGTCCGGCTGCAGCTCGAGGAAGCGGCGCAGCCCCTGGCGCACGACGCCGTGGTCGTCGACGATGAGGACGCGGATGGCCTCAGGCATGCTGGCGGCTCAGCGGCAGGAAGACATGCACGTCCGTGCCACGCCCGGGCGCCGACTCGACGTCGAGCGAGGCGCCGATCGCCGCGGCGCGGTCGCGCATGGTCGACAGGCCCATCGTGCGAACTGTTCGCGGCAGGTCGTCGATGGCGAACCCCTGGCCGGCATCGCGCACCGTCAGCTCCGTACCGGCGCGGGTCCGGCGAAGCAGGACCTTGATCGCCGCCCCGTCGGCGTGCTTCAACGCGTTCTGCAGCGCCTCCTGGGCGATCCGCAGCAGGGCCACCTCCTCGTCGAGCGACAGCTGTGGGTTGGCCTCGACCACGAGGTCGATCGCCACGCCATGTGACCGCCGCAGCGCGTCGACATGGTCGGCCAGCGTCGATGCCAGCCCGTCGCGCTCCAGGCTCTTGGGTCGCAGGGCATAGACCAGCCCGCGCATCTCGGAGAGCGCGGCGGAGGCCTGCTCCTCCAGCCGTCCCAGCGCCTTGATCGCCGCGCCGGGCTCGGTCACCGAACGATCTGAGGCCGCCCGCGCCTCGTAGACCATGCTGAACAGTGTCTGCGACACCGCGTCATGGAGCTCGCGGGCGACCCGCTCGCGCTCCTCCAGCACCGCGAGTTCCTGGGCCCGCTGGTAGAGGCGGGCGGTGGCGATGGCGATCCCGGCATGGGAGGCCAGCATTTCCACGATGCGCTGGTCCGCGGCCGTGAAGCGGCCCGTCGGTGTGCCCGAGAGGTAGATCTCGCCGAGCGTCTCGCCTCGGTGGCGAACCGGCACCCCGAGGAACTCCTTGAGGACCGGGTGGTGCTCCGGGTACCAGCCGAACTCGGGGTGGTCCTGGATGTCGCGCATCCGGATCGGCTGGCCGTCCCGCATCAGGATGCCCAGCACGCCGTGGAACCGGGGCAGGTCGCCGATGCGTTTGGCGAGGGCATCGCTGAAGCCGACGGTGAGGAAGCGGTCGTAGCCGCCGCGGCCGTCGGGCACCCCCAGCGCGCCGTACCTGGCGCGCGCCAGGCTCCGGGCGGTCGACAGGATGCGGGTCAGGACACGATCGATGTCGAGGTCGTCGGCAATCGCCAGCGCGGCGCGGTTCAGGGCGGCGAGCTGCCGGTCCTTTCCGCGTCGCGCTGCTTCGGCTGGTTGCCTGGGGGCCATCGCCCGCCAGTGTAGGCGGGCGATGCCTCTCCTAGTTCAGGTCGAGGATCGGGCGGACCTCGATCGCGCCGTGCTTCGCCGCGGGGATCTTGGCCGCGTACTGCACGGCCTCGTCCTGGCTGGCGACGTCCAGCACATAGAACCCGATGATCTGCTCGGCGCCCTTGCCGAACGGTCCGGGGGTCTGCTCGACACCGCCATTGCGGGCTCGAACCGTGGTCGACGTGGCGCTGCCCTGCACGGGGTCGCCTGCCCTGACCAGGTCCTTGTCGTTGACCTCTTTGAAGAAGGCGTTGTAACCCTCGAGCTGCTGGAGCATCTCGGGGCTGCCCGGCGCCGGCGCCTGGGACTCGTCTGCGTAAAGCAGGTACAGGTACTTCATTGCGTCCTCCTCGTGGCCAGTCGCCACAACCAATGACGGCATCGTGGCGCGCGAGGGTTGGCGGAAGTTTGGAGCTATGTTGTCGGGGCCGCGGCGGTCAGCCGGTTCGTCGCCTCCGGCGCATCGCGATCGCCGCGAGCCCGCCGGCCGCGACGCCCGCCAGCGGGACCGCCAGGGACGCCCACCGGGTGGCCGGCAGAGAGATCGCCGAGCGGCTGGAGATCGGCACGGCGTTGATCGCGGTCGGAACACCAGTTGCCGTGCCGCCTCCGGTGGCCGCCGACGCGCCCTCGGCAGCCGCGCCGGGTGCCGCCGCGGCGCTCGTCCCCGCAGCCTTCGGAGCGTCATGGCCGGCGCTGATCCCATTGCCGAAGGGGATAACCGCGGCACGGTTGTCTACCGCGCTGCCCAGCTTGACGATCGCCGCCGTCGACGGCACGGAGGTGGCGCCGCTGCCACGGTTGATGAAGAGGTAGTAGTTGCCCGCCGGCGCGATGTTGCCGGTCGGCGGGGCCTGGACCTCGAGGGTGTTGCCGTGGCGGGTGAAGGGCAGCTCGACGCTGCGCATGTTGGCGTCGACGATGTGGGTCAGGGAGGGCAGGCGAATCAGCCGGATCGACGTGATGTCGGCGGCGCTCTTCGTCTGCACTGAGAAGCTCTTGCCCCACGCGATCCCGGCGGGAGCGCGCCCGATAACCGGGCGGTCCCCGGCCGACAGGTACGGCGGCCGGTAGATCTCGAAGGACGGGTCGCGGAAGTTGTTCGCGGTGGCCAGCGGCGTGCCCGCCGTGGCGTCGTGCTCGGTGTTGCTGGTCGCGCCGTAGTGCGCCGCGATCGGCGCGTGCCCGCCGACCAGGACGCTGGCGTCAGGCAGCAGGATCGCGGTGTTGTGGTAGGTGCGATCGCGGCTGTCGGCACTGAGCGCGTGGAACTGGCCATCCCACGGCGTGTACCACTCGGCCATGCGCACCGGGCTCTCGTTGCCGGGGTCGACCACCTCGTCCTTGTTGGCGCCACTGAAGACGGCGACGGCGTCGTTGGGCAGCGTGACGGTTGACGAGAACCAGCGCTGCTGGGTGAGCTGCGGGCCGCTCGAGAACGTCGGCGTCCAGCCGCCCGCCGCCGTGAAGTGCGAGACCTCGCTGAAATTGGTGGAAACGTAGCCACCGGGGGGCGGCCCGAGGGTTCCGCCGCCGGTCAGGACGTCGGCCTGGTTGTATGGGGTCTTGAGGGGCAGCAGCACCGAGAACGCGCCGCTGCGCGCGCCGTACGTCCCGAACCCGAACACCTTCCAGTGACTGCCCGTGGTGGGATCGGTGTAGCTCGGGTCGTAGGACTGGTGCAGCGCGTAGAGCGCCTCGTCTGCAGACTGCCCCGCCGGGCCCCACATCTGTCCCGAGGCGTCGTAGTAGATGCTGCCGTCCGGCATCAGGTGGTAGCGCGGGAACAGCGGCATGGCGGCGTCGCCGCCGGGGTTCACCGTCCACTTGCCGGCGACGGCCTTGCCGTCACCCGGGTCGACGGAGTTCGCCGAGGGGTCGAACGTCTCGGTCTGCTTGACGTTGGTGCCGTCGGTCTGGATCAGCTTGCGGACCCCGCCGCCGACGAACACGCTGCCGTTGCCCTCGAGCACCAGTGTCGGGTACCAGCGCCCGTTGTTCATCGGCGCCATGCGGGTGAAGGTGTTGGTCTTGGGGTCGAAGACCTGGGTCAGGCGCAGGCCCTGGAGCTCGGCCTGGCCGTACGGGGTGCCAGGGACGTTCGGCTCCTGGTACCACCGGGTGCCCCCGGCGACCAGGATCCGGCCGTCGGGGAGTTGCAGGTTGTCGCTGCAGAACATGTCGTGGTCACCCTTGCCGTTGCCGGTCATCGAGGGCGCGGGGCCGTTGTTGCCGGGCAGCGGGAACTGCGACGCCCCGCACGCTTCGGGCATGTCGCAGGGCTCGGGGCCGGCGCCGTTGGCGGGGCTCGGGGTGCTGAACACGGGCGCCTTGCCCTGGAGCACCATCGGCCGCAGGTCCAGTACCCGGGCATAGCTGCTGTCACCGACGCCGCCGGCCTCGAGGACGGTGTTCTGCTGGATGTTCTCGAGGTCCGAGAGGCCGTTCCAATAGACCACGCGGCCGTCCGCGAGCACGCTGGCGTTGACCGCCGTGGGCTTGCACTGCTTGTAACCCGCCGTGTCCGGCTTGGTGCAGTGCTCGGTCGGCCCGGCCGGCTCGGTGTAGAGCCCGGTCGGCTCCTCGAAGGGCGCACTCCAGCTGCCCGTTATGTTCGGGGCCGCGCTCGCCGGGAGTGGCGAGGACACACCGGTCGCGAAGACAAGCAGGGTCGCCGGCATGGCGGCCGCGATCAGCCTTTTGAAGCCCACTGTATTTACCCCCTGAAGACCGGGGTCCCGTACCCCGGACAGCCCGCTGCGCCGGTCTTCCATCTCCGGCTGCACACATGATATGCGCGATTTTCTTTACAGGGATCCCAGACAGTCAGGCCGCGACCGCCGTGCCCGGTCCGCGCAGAGATATCTCTCTATACCTGCGCGGCCGCCTTGAAGACCTGGTAGTCATAGCGGCGGAAACGTGGCAGCAGCGCGGTCAGCAGGACGACCGCTATGACGCACAGCACGCCCCCGGACACCACCGAGAACTGCACCCCGAACACGGCCGCCGCGACTCCCGATTCCACCCCGCCCAGGGCGGGGCCGCTGGTATAGCTGAGGAACTCGATGCCGGCCAGCCGGCCGCGCAGATGGTCGGGGATGGTCTGCCCCCAGATCGCCTGCCGGAACAGCCCGCTGAGCATGTCGGCGCCGCCCGCCAGCGCCAGGAAAAGCAGCGCCAGCGGTACCGAGGACGCGAACCCGAAGGCGATGATCGCCAGCCCCCACGCGCCCGCGGCGAAGGCCAACCCCACGCCGTGGCGGTGCACCCGCGAGGTCCAGCCGCTGGTCAATGAGAGAACGAGCGCGCCAACCGCCGGCGCGGCGTACAGCAACCCCAGCACACTGGCACCGCCGAGCCGGTCGGCGATGGCCGGGAAGAGCGCCAGCGGCATGCCGAACAACATCGCGGCGATGTCGACAAGGTAGGTGCCGACCAGCTCCTGGCGGCTCCAGGCGTAGCGGAACCCCTCGATCAGCCGTCCGACGCTGGGCGCCTCGGCCCCCGCTGCCGGCGGGACGGCGCGCATGAACCACATCGCCCCGAGCGAGACCGCCAGGCACACCACGTCGACCCCGTACGCGTAGGGCAGGCCGATCGCCGCGATCATGACCCCCGCGAGCGCCGGCCCCGCGATCATCCCGAAGGTCCCCCGGATGCTGTGCAGCGCGCTGGCCGCCGGGATCTCATCGGCCGAGACCAGCCGGGGCAGGAGCGAGTCGAGCGACGGCCGCTGGATGGCGAAGATCCCCGCACCCGCGGCGGAGAGGATGAAGAGAAGGGCGACCGACGGCTGGCGCTGCAACGTGTTGGCCATGAGCCCGAGCGACACCAGCGCGAAGCCGACCTCGGTCACAACCACCATCCACCGGCGATCCCGGGCGTCGGCGAGGAGCCCGCCGGCCAGCCCCAGCACCAGCATCGGCAGGAGCTCGACGCCGCTGATCAGACCAACCATCAGGACGGAGTGGGTCAGATGGTACATCTGGAACGGGACGGCGACCTCGGTGACCGAGTGACCCAGCATCGACACCAGTTGCCCGACCCAGAGCAGGCGGAAATCACGGTGACGACGGAGGGGCCCCAGGTCGACCGTGGCCATGCCGAGGGCGCGCTTCCAGCGCAGCCCGGCGGCGGCGGCGGCCTCCTCCAGGGACTCCTCGACTGCTCCTCCCGGCCGCTGATCGCTCACCGGGCCAAGGGTAGGTGGGAACGCCGGGGCGGGGCGCCGAGTTCGATAATTCAGACATGAGGCGTTATGGGGTCCGCAGCGACCCGGAAGAAGAGGCGATCAAGCTCTACAACCGCGTGCGCCGTGGCGGCCGCTGGCCGGAGACCTACTGGGAACGGCCGGGACGGATCCGCGCGGCCTGGGCCATCCTCGACTACTACCTGCGCCGGGTTCGCGGCAGCGAGGACCCCGCGGCCTTCCGCGACCTGACCGAGGCGGAGGTGATCAAGCAGAGCCTGGAGAAGCCGGTGGCGGTCATGGAGGACCTCTACGGGCAGCACTGGCGCGACCTGGCCAGCATCGTCGACGAGGTGCGCCGCGGCGTGTCGCCGGAGGAGGCGTGGTCCGAGAACGCGGTGATCGACTCCTTTAACAAGGTGTACGAGCGCGTCTTCACCGAGGAGCAGCTGCAGTCGCCCCACTACCAGAGCCTGCGCCGGGGCATCACCCGCGGCGTCCGCGCGCTCGAGGCCGAGTACGCGGCCGAGGAGGCGGAGCGGGAACAGCGTTTCCAGGAGTTCTGGTCCGAGCGCTACCTCACGCGCGAGTTCCGCACCCCGTACTCCGAGGCCTGGTCGGTCTGGACCACCGAGAGCGGCGAGCGCTATGCCGACGCCGTGCTGCAGATCCTCGAGAAGGAGGCGGTGATCACCCTCATCCTCCGCGACGAGGACGACCTGATCCCCATCATCGACGCGCTGGAACGCGATTTCCCGGTCGACCGGCCCGCCCGGTACGTGTGCTGGACGCTGAAGGACGGTTTCCGGGGCGTCCTCTATTACTGCGAGGAGTGCGGCGGCCTGCACGCCGAGGAATCCGAGGAGCACCTCGGCGCCCTTCCGGTCGACGACTCCGACGACGACGACGACTAGCCCTTAATCGAGGACGCCGGGGGATACTTGGCAGGCTCGGAGAGGGATCGGACCGACAACTAAGGAGATATGCACATGGGACTGTTCGGCGGCGAGGTCAAACGCGAGTTCATCGCCCGGCCGGATGCGGCCAAGGCCCAGATCCTCTACAAGTGGCCTGACACCAACATCCGCAAGTGGACCCAGCTCACCGTCCAGCAGGACGAGTTGGCGGTCTTCTTCCGCGACGGCCAGGTCCAGGGAACGATCGGCCCCGGCCGCGCCACCCTCGACAGCTCTGAGATCCCATTCCTCGGCAAGCTGGTCGACGCCGCGAGCGGCGGCAACATCTTCAAAACCGAGATCTACTTCATCAGCACCCGGGAGTTCCCGAACCTGCCGTTCGGCGGATCGATCGACAACGTGCTCGACCCCGACACCGGCATCGCGGTGGGCCTGCGGGTCTTCGGCGAGTACTCGCTCAAGGCCGTTGAGCCCCAGTCGCTGATCCTCCAACTGGTGGGCACCCAGCAGCTGCAGTCGAACGACCAGATCACCGACTGGATGCGCGAGCAGCTGCTCAAGGTGCTGCGGACCGACGTCACCAGCCACATCGTCAGCTCGGGCTGGGCGATCCTCGGCATCGCGTCGCACACCGAGGAGATCGAGCAGGCCACGATTGCCAAGGTCCAGGCCTACATCCAGACCTACGGGCTGCAGATCGTCCGCCTCGGTAACTTCACGATCTCGATCAAGGAGGAGGACGAGGAGACCCTCAAGAACTTCCGCAAGGACGTCTCCTACACCAAGCTGGCCGGTGGCTTCCAGCAGTACGCCTCCGGCGAGGCCATGCTGGGCGTGGGCCAGGGCGCGGCCCAGGGTGGCGGGGCGCTGCCCCCGGCGCTGCTCGGGCTCGGCCTCGGCATGGGTCAGAACATTGCCGGGGCGCAGGGCCAGGCAGTGGCGGCCGGTGGCTCGATCCAGGTGCGCTGCGGCAACTGCAACGCCCTCAACCCGGAGAGCGCCAAGTTCTGTTCGTCGTGCGGTCAGCCGATCGGGGTCGCCGCGAGCGCGCCGACCGGGTCGACGGTGAAGTGCCCCAACTGCTCGACGGAGAATGCTGCGACGGCCAAGTTCTGCGCCAGCTGCGGGTACAACCTGCAGCTGGCAGCGGGCGCCCCGGCTGCTGCGGCCGACGGGCCGGCGCCCTCCCCGGAGCCCGAGGGCCAGGCCTGAAAGCCCACTCCCCGCTGACCCGCATTCGGTCAGCGATCTCGTCGCGGCGCGCCGTGTGCCTGGCCGGGCTCGCGGTGCTCCTGCTCGCTGCCCTGCTGCTTCCCGAGACTGCGCTCGCCCGCGGTGGCGGCGCCGGCGGCAGCCATGGCGGCGGTTTCAGCGGTGGCGGCGGCGGGGGCGGCTTCAGCGGTGGCAGCGGGAGCGGCAGCTTCAGTGGCGGCGGCGGTGGGGGATTCTTCTTCCTGCCGCTGTTCTTCGGCGGCGGAGGAGGCGGCGGGCTGGTGGGCTTCATCATCTTTGCCGCGATCGCCTACTACATCTTCCGCAACTTCATCGGGCGGTCCCGCGCCTACACCCCGAACTACGCGCCCGACTCCGGTGCTGCCCCGGCTGCGAGCTACGGCCAGCCGGATGTCCAGGCCCAACTCGCGGCGATCCAGGCGAACGACCCGAACTTCACCGAGCAGGCCTTCCTGGACCGCGCCCAGGCCGCCTTCTTCCTCCTGCAGAAGGCCTGGCAGGACCGCAACGTGGACGAAGCTCGTGCCTACATGAGCCCCGGCCTCTACATGGGGTGGAAGCTGCAGGTCGACCAGATGACCGCACAACACCGCAAGAACGTCCTGGAGTCGCTCTACATCCAGGGCCTGCACATAGTCAAGGCTGGGCACGACGCCAACTTCGACACCATCACCGTTCGTGTCGACGCGAGTGCCAAGGACTACGATGTCGACGACCAAACGGGGAAGAAGACAGGCGGCGACAGCTCGGACACCCCGTTTACCGAGTACTGGAACTTCACCCGCTCGGCCGGCGCCAAGACGCTGGTCACGGGTGGGATCACGGAGAAGAAGTGCCCCAACTGCGGTGCGCCGCTCGAGGTCAACGAAACCGGCGACTGCAAGTACTGTGGCGCCGCGGTGACCAGCGGCAAGTTCGACTGGGTCCTGAGCAAGATCGATCAGGCCAACGAATGGAGGGGCTGACATGAGCCAGGAACCACCCGTCGAGCGGCCGCCGCTGGAGCCCAGCCCGGCGACCCAACCCGAGCTTCTCTCGCCGCCCGCGGACCCGCCCGTCGCTCCGGGTCCTCCGCCTCTCACGCCGGTAGCACCTCCAATCGCACCCGCGGCACCTCCCTCATTGGCGCCCGATCTGCCTCCTGTCGCGCCGCCCGCGGCCGTCGAACCGGCTCCCCCGCCGCCGGAGCCCGCGCCTGCGGTCCACGCCCCGCCGCCGGCCCGCGAGCCGGAGGTGCTCGCCGCGCCGGAACCCGCGCTGATTGCGTCGGAGCCCGAGCCTGCACCGACGCTCGCTGAATCCGCCCCGGTCGCCGCTGTGCCGGAACCGGCTGTCCCAGCCCCCGCGCCGGCGCTCGTCCCGGGAGCCGGGGCGCCCCTCGTACCGGGGCCGCCCGCCTCAGTTCAGCCACCCGTGGCGGCAGGTACCGTCAACGCTTTCTTCGGAATCGCCGCCATCGTCCTGCTGATCGCCACCGTGGTCGTCGTCATCCTGCTGGCGGTCTTCGTGATCAACCTCCTGAAGGCCCGGTAATCAACGGCGGGGACCCCCCCGTAGAATTACCGCCGTGAGCGTGACCATCGCGGCCATCTCGGGGAAGGGTGGGACCGGTAAGACGACCACCGTGATCAACCTCGCGTGCGCCCTAGCGGAGATGGGCAAGCGGGTACTGGCGGTCGACATGGACCCCCAGGCGAACCTGACGTCGGGCATCGGGTATGACCCCTACCGCCTCGACGACACCGTCTTTCACGCGCTCACGGGAGAGTCCCCCAACGGCTCCGCGGTCCTGACCAGCGAATACGGCATCGACCTGATGCCGTCCAACCCGGATCTGTCCGCGGTGGAGGCCTCGCTGCAGAGCGGCATCGGACGGGAGCTCCTGCTCCGCGGTGTGATCGACCGCCTCAGCGATGGCGGCGCGAAGTACGACTACATCCTGGTCGACACTCCCCCCAACTTCGGCTTCCACACCCTCAACGCCCTGGCCGCCGCGGACTACATCCTCGTGCCGGTGCAGATGTCCGGGTTCGCGATCAAGGGCCTCAAGGAGGTGCTGCGGACGCTGGCCGCGGCGCGCCAGCGGCTCAATTCGGACGTGCGCGTCCTTGGCATCCTGCCCACCTTCGTAAGCCCGCGGACGAACTTCAGCCGGGACATGTTGGAGGCGCTGCGTGACCTGCCCAACCTGCCGGTCTTCACCGCGGTCGTGAAGAACACGGTGAAGCTCGCGGAGACCTCGCTTGAAGGGGTGCCGATACTCAGGTACGCGTCGAAATCGGATGCCGCGCAGGCCTATCGCGACCTCGCGGTCGAGGTGGTCGCGCGAGTCGAGGGGAGGAAGGGATGACCAAGCGCAAGGGGGACTTCAGGTCCAAGATCGACAGCATCCTGGCTGACGACCCGGAGCCGGCCTCCGAGCCGGGGGGCTCCAGCGGGCTGGACCGGATGTTCGGCGCCGAGGGCAATAGCCGGCAGTCCGACGACGCCCTTGCCCGCCACGTCGCCCCGACCACCGAGACCAAGCTCGACGAGATCGATCTGAAGAAGATCAAGCTCGCTCGCGGCCGCCGCACCGACGCCGACCGCGACCTGAAGGATGGGATCGGCAAGTCCGGCATCCTCCAGCCGCTCCTTTTGCGGCCGGCCGGCTCTGGCTACGAGGTTCTTGACGGCGGACGACGTCTCGCTGTCGCCCGCGAGCTTGGCCTGAAGACTGTGCCCGCCGTGGTGCGCACGATTGCCGACGCCGAGGCACGCGCGATGTCGGCCGAGCGCAAGGCGACTCCGGCGGCCCCGGCCCGGCCGGAGCGGAAGCCCGCCGCCACCGTCGCGCGTCCCGTGCGCGGTGCTGGGCGCGGGCGCAAGGCCGCCGTGGTGGCAGCCGGCGCAGCCACCAGGGCCGCCGCTCGACCCCGGGCAGCGGCCCCGATCGCCGTCCTGCCCCCCGCCGCCCGCCGGGCAGCGGCGTCCGCCAGGAAGTCGACCGCGGCGTCCGCGAAAGCGACTCCGCCGAAGGCGCTCCGCGCCAAGGCCACCGCGACCAAGGTGACCCCCGCCAGGGCCACGACTGCAAAGGCGAACACTGCCAAGTCGACTGCCGCAAAGGCGCCCGCAGGCAGGGCATCCGCAGCGAAGGCGGCCGCCGCCAAGGCGCCGGCGAAGACCACTGCGTCCAGAGCATCCGCTGCGAAGGCGACTGCGACCACCTCCGCCAAAGCCGCCGCGAAGCCGACCGCGGCGCAGAAATCCGGAGCGTTTGCCGCCGCAGCCGCCAGGGCCAGGGCCGACGCCGCCGCGAAGGCGGCCGCCAAGCCGGCCACCCGGACGGCGAGGACCACGGCCAAAGGCGGCGCAGCCGGGAAGCCCGGGCCCCGGCGCTCGGCCGAGAAGATCTTGCCCGTCGAGGTCCCTGCGAGCGTGGCCTCCGTACCCGAGCCCAAGGTGGTCTTCGGCCAGGCCGACGAGACCGTCGAGATGCGCCGTCCATCCATCGCCGCTGCGGCTGAGGCCGCGGCCGAGACCGCAGTCGACAGCGACACCGGGATCGAAGCGAAGACCGCCGAAGAGACCATGATCTGGCAGCGACCGAAGGACGACGACCGGGTTCCCGAGAAGCCGGCCGCGATCGCGTCGACCGCACTGACGCGCAAGGAGGAAGCCGTCCCAGCCCCCTCGTTCCCGCGCCAGGATGACACCCCGGTGGCGCGTCCGATTCCCGCATCTGCCGTGCGCTCGGGCAGCACCACAGCCGCGCCCAGCCGGGGGCGCAGCGTCATCCAGACCGTGTTCTTCATGCTCGCTCTGTTCGCCCTGGCCTTCGCCGCCACCACCCTCGCCGTCTACGGGGACGTGGGCCTGTCGCTCCAGGCGGGCCTGATCTGCGTGGTTGCGCTGGTGCTCTTCGCCGCGGTGACGCTCACCGGCAGGAGGACCGGACCGTAACGGGTCTAGGCACCCCCTAATGTCCAAGAAGAAGTTCACCCAGGACATCGCGGACATCCTGGCCGACGACCTGGCCCTGCTCGAGAGCATCGAGCCGGGCGCCGTCGTCCGCCCGGAGGTGGCACCGAGGCAGCCCGAACCGGCCGCCCTGGTCGCCGACAGCGCGCCGGGGCCGGAGCCCGAGCCGCGCCCGGAACCCGCCGGCGTCACCCAGGCGCAACCCGAGCCGGCGCCCGAAACCGAGGTGGCGCCCCCGCCGGCTGCGGAGGAGGTGCCCGAGGCTGTCGCGCAACCCCAGCCCGAACCCGAAGCCCCGCCCGTCACCCAGGCCGAGGCTCAGCCCGAGCCCGAGCCCGAGCCCGAGCCCGAGCCCGAGCCCGAGCCCGAGCCCGAGCCGGAGCCGGCGCCCGAACCCGAACCCGAGCCGGAACCGGAGCCCGCATACGAGGTTCAACCCGAGCCGGTGCCCGTCGCCGAACCTGCGGCCGAGCCCCAGCCCGCTCCCGACCCGGAGGCCGGGACCGCACCCGCGGCTGGGACTGCACCCGCGGCCGGGACCGCACCGGCGTATGAAGCTCAACCCGAGCCGGTGCCCGTCGCCGAGCCCGCGGCTGAGGCCCAACCCGAGATCGAGACGGAGGCCGCTTCGGAGGCCGAAGCCGCTGCCGAGCACATGGCCTCCATCGAGGGACCCCCACCGGGCATCGACATGAGTGCGCAGCCGCATGACATCGACGCCCTCTCCGCCCCGTCCATCCCCGCGGGCGAGGCGCCCGACCGTCCCACCCGCCCCGAGGCCCCGCTGACCCTTCCGCCGGCTGCGCCGCCGCCCTCGGGCCAGGTCCCGGACCTCCAGACCGAGCCCGCCAGCCTGGCGCCGCCCGAGGCGATCTTCGCCGAGCCGATGGCGCCGGCAACCCGCGAGGATGAGGCAGAAGGCCAGTCGAGCCTGCCCTTCGACGCCCCCGAGCCGGATACCCACGTGGAGACCGAGCCGGTCGTCGCCAGGCAGGCTGAGCCCGCGGTCACGGAGCCGCAGCCGGCGGAGCCGGAGCCGGAGCCAGAGCCAGAGCCCGCAGTCGTAGAGGCTGAGCCCGTCGTCGCGGAACCAGAACCGGCAGCCGCCGAGGCCGAGCCAGTCGTCGCGGAGATCCCTGCTGCGGAGTCGGACCCTGTAGCCGAACCACAGCCCGCCGCCGAGGTGGTCGCTCCGGAGCCGGAGCCGGAGCCCGACGCCGTCCCCGCCGAAACCGAGGCCCCCGCCCCGGAGGTCGCGGAGCTGTCCGGCGGGCTTGCCGAGGCTGGCCCGTCCGACCCGGCGCCCGCCGCTCCCGGGCCCGCCGCGGTCACCCCCGAACCGGCAGCGGAAGGCGCCGAAACCTGGTCTGAGCTGGTGCAGGCAGCCGAGCCCGAGGCGGCTGCGGCCGCCGCCACAGGAGACCCGGTCGCCGCCTCCGCGGACCCGGTCGCCGCGCCCGAGGCCACGGTATTGGTCGAACCGCCCGTCTCGACCGAGCTGGAGCCGGCGCCCACCCCGGTGCCCGCGGCTGCCGGCCCGTCGGCGCGCGGCGAGATGTTCCAGGACGCCGTCACCCTGCTGGAGATCGCGCCCCCGGAGGCCGGCGGTGCGCGCGAGGCCTCCTTGCCCGGGGACCGCTCGGGCAGTCCGCCATCACCCCTGCCCGCCCGGCGGGTGGGTTGGAACCACCCCATCGCCCGCTGGACCGCCTATGTGCTGGTGGTCGTCGCCCTCACGCTGGTGTTCCTCTGGCTCATGATCTCGCTCTTCCGCATCGCCTGAGTTAAATAGCCGAAACAACTACACAAAACAGTTGATATAATCCGGCGGTGGGGGTCGCTGCTCAGGGGGAGTGGTCCGCGCCGACCGGCGCTGACGATCCGCGGCTGCCCGAGATCCTGGCCGCCGTCCTGGACATGGACCAGCCGCGGGCCGGGTTGCCACTCGTCCGTGAGGCCGTCGCCTGCGGCCTCTCGGCCTGGACCGGCGAGGATGCGACCGCCCGCGCGGTGGCCATGGGCTTCACGTTGCGCCAGGCCCGCCGGCTCGCGGCGGCGGCCCGCCTCGCCGAGCACCTCGAGCGGGACAGCTGGGCGATGCCCGCGCCGATCACCGGCCCGGCCGATGTGCTGGCCCACGTGGCGGACATCCGCGCCTCGTCCCAGGAGCGCGTGGTCGCCCTGTACCTCGATGCCCGCAACCGCCCGCTTCATCGCGAGCTGGTGGCCGTCGGCGGCCTGCGCGCGAGCGTGATCCAGCCCCGGGACATCCTCGCGCCCGCCCTGCGCCTCCCGGCCGCGGCCATCGTCCTGGTCCACAATCACCCCTCCGGCGACACCACGCCGAGTCGCGAGGACCTCGAGGTCACCCGCCAGCTGGTCGCCGCAGCGCAGCTCCTGGGTCTCGAGTTGCTGGATCACCTGGTCGTCTCCCGTACCCGGTGTGCCAGCCTGCGGGAGCTCGGCCACCTCTGAACAGTCCGAAGGGGGCCTGACAGTGGTGTAACAGGCTCGCTACCGAATCGAGATGGGCGCGCGGTGCCACCCTATACTGGGGCGCATGACGCAGGTAGCGTCACAACAAAACCTGGTCGAGCTGCTTGGGCAGTTGGGCGGGATGCTCACATCCTCACTCAACCTCAAGGAGAACATCGACTTCATGCTGCAGGCCACCAGCCGGATGGTCAGCTTCGACGCAGCCTCAGTCTTCCTCCTGACGGACGACGGCGTCGAGCTCCAGGCGATCGCCACCTACCCCTTCTCGGACCAGGTCCAGCGGATCGCCCGCTTCAAGGTGGGGGAGGGGATCGTCGGCTGGACGGTCCAGAGCAACGAGATGGTCAACATCCCGGACGCCCTGCAGGACTCCCGGTTCAAGATCGTCGACCCCGCCCGGGCCCCGCGGTCGATGCTGCTGATCCCGCTCAGCTCGCCGCAACGGGTCATCGGCGCGATGACCATGGCCCGGCGCCAGGTCCAGCCGTTCACCGATGTCGAGGCGGCGCTCGTGAGGGTCATCATCAACCAGTCCGCGATCAGCATCGAGAACGCCCGGCAGTACCAGGAGATGCAGGGGCAGTTCAGCCGCATCGAGGAGCTCAACGCCAACCTCGAGGACGCCAACGTCCAGATCAAAGAGGTCAGCCGGCTCAAGAGCGAGTTCCTGGCCAACATGAGCCACGAGCTGCGGACGCCGCTCAACTCCATCCTCGGCTTCAGCGAGATCCTCAAGGACAACCTCGCCGGCGCCCTCACCGAGGAGCAGCGTGTGGAATCGCTGGAGGCCATCCACGCCTCCGGCGAGCACCTGCTCCAGCTCATCAACGACGTGCTCGACATGTCCAAGATCGAGGCCGGGCGGATGGACCTCATCCTCGAGGAATTCGTGGTCGATGCGGCCTTCCGCGAGGTCATCACGGTGGTCAAGGCGCTCGCCGGGAAGAAGGGCATCGAGCTCACCGTGTCGGTGGAGCCCGAGGACCTGACCATCTACGCCGACAAGGGCAAGGTCAAGCAGATCCTCTACAACCTGCTCTCCAACGCCATCAAGTTCACCCCCGAGGCGGGCACGATCACCGTCGAGGCCAAGCTGCGCAAGCAGGCCCAGGACGTGGTCATCACGGTCACCGACTCGGGTGTCGGCATCCCGCCCGAGCACATCGACAAGATCTGGGGCGAGTTCTACATGATCCAGGGCGAGCACCAGAAGCAGAAGGGCACGGGCCTTGGCCTGGCCCTGGTGAAGCGCCTGGTCGAGATCCACGGCGGCAACATCACGGTGACCAGCAAGGAGGGCAAGGGCTCGGCCTTCACGTTCAACGTGCCGCTGCAGGCCGGGGCCACCACCGAGGAGCAGGAGCAGGTCGCCAAGCTGATCCTGATCGTCGAGGACAACCCGAGCAACCTCGAGCTGGCCAAGCTGGTGCTGGTGGGCGGCGGGTTCCGGGTGGAGTCGGCGGTCGACGGGCAGGAGGGGCTGCTCAAAGCCAAGGAGTTGAAGCCCGCGCTGATCCTCATGGACATCCAGCTGCCGGGTGGCATGGACGGCCTGGCCGCGACCCGGGCGATCAAGGCGGACCCGGACACCGCGGACATCAAGGTGGTCGCGATGACCGCCAACGCCATGAAGGGAGCCAAGGAGGAGGCGCTCCAGGCCGGCTGTGTGGGGTACATTACCAAGCCGATCGACGTGCGCCGTTTCGTGCGCGACGTCACTGAGTATCTAAGGCAGCAGTAACCTCACAACCCTTCGTGTCCTCAAGTAAAAAGATCCTCATCATCGAAGACGACGCGCAGGCCCGCCAGGTCCTGCGTATGTCGCTGCAGCCCCAGAACTACGACATGGTGGAGGCAACCACCGGGGACGAGGGGTTGGACAAGGCCCGCGCCGAGAACCCCGACCTGATCCTGCTCGACATCAACATGCCCGGGATGTCCGGCCTCGATGTCTGCCGCAAGCTGCGGGCCGACGGCTCGCTGGTGCCGATCATCATGCTCACCGCGAAGAGCGACACGATCGACAAGGTCGTGGGGCTCGAGGTGGGCGCTGACGACTACGTCACCAAGCCCTTCGAGGTGCGTGAGCTGCTGGCCCGCATCGGCGCCCACCTCCGCCGCAGCGACTCGGTCGCCGAGGTCGTCCCCGCCAGCTCCCGCCGCGAGTACCCGGGCCTGGCCATCGACATCAGCCGCCGCCAGGTCTGGCGGGACGGCCAGGAGATCAACCTCACGGTGACCGAGTTCAACGTGCTTGCGTTGCTGACGTCGCGCCCTGGCCACGTCTTCAGCCGGTCGGACCTCCTGAAGGAGGTCTGGGGCTACGAGGTCGACATCGAGACCCGGACCGTCGACGCCCACGTGTACCGCTTGCGCAAGAAGATCGAGGTCGACTCCGAGCGCCCCCGCTACGTCCACAGCGTCCCTGGGGTGGGCTACCGCTTCTCCGTCGACTGACGAGTCCTCGACCGCTCGTGATCCAGGGCGCAACTTCTCGCCGTATTGCTATATGTGCAGATCGAGGACACCGTCCGGGCCATCCGCCAGGCCGAGGCTGAGCGCTACCGCCGAACGGAGGAGAAGCGCCGTCGCGCCCTTCCCGTAGCCCGCCTCGACGCGATCATCGAGGAGCTGGAGCGGATGCACCTCCGTGGCGGGATCAAGGTCTCGGCCGTGATGATCCGCCGCATCGAGGAGTTCCTCGCCGACGTCCCCGACGACTGCCGCCACGAGTTCCCCCTCCGCACCACGATCACCCGCGTGATGGACAACCTCTACCTGGTCCAGGACTGCCTGCTCTCCCGCAAGGACTACCGCCGCGAGGCCATCCGCAGCCTCGACGACGACGAGCGCAACGACTTCTCCGCCGCCTAACCGAGGACCCCGCTCGCGGACTACGATCAATCCAAATGTGGTACCGATTGGCCATTTCATCGGCCGCCGCACTCGCACTCGCCATGGTCTGCACTGGGTGCGGGCGATTGACAAGCTACCGAGCCGCAGTTGGAACTCCGAGCCCTTCGCCGAGCGCCTCAGCCAGTCTGCCCGCAGGCGACGCCTGGGCGACCCAGCTGTGCACGAACCGACCCGACTTCAGCGACTCTGGGCTGACTGTGACGGCCGCATTTGATTCAACCGCAACCGAGATCACGGCCTACGAAGAACGGCAGGGCGGGTCAGTTCAGCTAGCCAAATATCCGCCGACGATGCGAGTAGCGGTTTGTTACCTCCATGGTCCCTGGCAGCTGCCCGAGCCGTTTGCGCAGATTTTCAAGAATCGAGGCGAGACCCCCGACCTGGGAATCATGTACATCACCGAAAAAGGCGAGGTCATTCAGGGGCCAGTTGGAACACAGGGAAAGGAGATCTCAGTACAGCGACCCTGAGGCGATGCCATCGCAGACGGCCGGTAGCCGAGCGACGAGGGGTGGCGCTGCCGGGGAAATGCCCGGGCGGCTTCCGCAGGAGACCAAGAGCGTCCGCGACAGACGCCGCGTTCTCGGGGTTGACGAGGACTGAGGCCCTCAGGCCGTCAAGCCCGGGCATCTCACCGGCGGTGACAGGCCCCCGCCATTCGGAGCACGGGTAGAGCGACTACTTAGGGGTAGATGCCCCGCACGAGGGTCGCCTGCGCCACCTTGTCGAGCGCCAGTGAGTAGGCGGCCTCGCGGAGGCTGGTATTCGATTCGTGGGCCACTCCCCAGACCTGGGCGAAGGCGCGGTGCATCAGCGCCTCGAGGCGGCCGTTGATCTCGCTCTCCTCCCAGAAGAACGCCTGGAGGTCCTGGACCCACTCGAAGTAGCTCACCACCACCCCGCCGGCGTTGGCCAGGATGTCGGGGACCAGCATGATGCCTCGCTCCTTCAATACCTGGTCGGCATCGGGTGCGGTGGGTCCGTTGGCGCCTTCGACCACGAGCTTGCAGCGGGCCTCGCGGGCGATCTCCGTGGTGATCACGCCCTCCAGGGCGGCGGGGACCACAACAGTGGCGTTGCCGGTCAGCAGCTCCGCGTTGCTGACCGGGCTGCTGCCGGGGTACCCGACGACGGTCTTGTGCATCCGCGACCAGGGGATGAGGTCTTCGATGTCGAGCCCGGCAGGGTCCCAGATGGCGCCGTGGACGTCGCTGACCCCGACCACCTTGCAGCCCTTGCGGCTCAACAGCAGGGCCGAGATCGACCCCACGTTGCCGAAGCCCTGGACGGCGATGCTCGCGTCTGCCGGCTCGATGCCCATGTGCTCCAGGGCCTCGACGGTGACCGTCGCGACCCCTCGCCCGGTGGCCTCCATTCTTCCGAGTGACCCGCCCACCGGGATGGGTTTGCCGGTGATCACGGCCGGCATCGAGTACCCGGCGTGCATCGACATCGTGTCCATGAACCAGGCCATCACCTGGGCGTTGGTGCCCACGTCCGGCGCCGGGATGTCGCTGTGCGGGCCGACCAGGATGGCTATCTCGGTGGCGTAGCGGCGGGTCAGGTTCTCGAGCTCGCGGTCGGAGAGGGTCTCGGGAGCGCAGACCACGCCGCCCTTCGCGCCGCCGAAGGGAATGCCCATGAGTGCGGTCTTCCAGCTCATCCACATCGCCAGGGCGCGTACCTCGTCCAGGGTCACGGCGGGGTGATAGCGCAGCCCCCCCTTGGCGGGGCCGCGCGTGATGTTGTGCTGCACCCGGTAACCGGTGAAGACCCGCACCGGCCCCTTGTCCATGCGGACCGGGAAATTGACGATCAGCTCCCGCTGGGGCACGCGCAGGACCTCGCGCATCGAGAGGTCAAGGCCCATTGCCTCTGCCGCCGCGTCGAACTGCTGCTGGGCGACGTCGAACGCGCTGATGGCCATCTCACGGGACTCTAGGCTGGTCCGTAGCGCGGGTCAAGTCAGGCGATAATGCTGGCGATGACCAAACTGCGCGTGAGCGAGTCCGGCCAGGTCTACGACGTGGACCTGGCCGACGTGAAGATCACCCCTGACCAGGGAGGCGGCTTCTACGTCCACGGCAAGGGGCAGTTCGCCTACTTCGAGACCATTGAAGAGGCGGAGGAGAAGAAGAAGGAACTTGACTACCGGGGAGTCTTCTAGGCACAGCCCATGAGCCAGGCCGAGGTCACAGTCACGGTGAAGGCCCCGGCCCAGGCGGTCTTCGACTTCATCGCCGAACCGTCCAACACCCCACGCTTCATGAACGGGATCACGCGCTACGACCCCATCGGCACCAAGCGCCGGGGCAAGGGCGCGCGGTTCGATTCCCGGGCCGTTGTCGCAGGGAAGAACTTCGACGTCGAGCTCGAGGTCACCTCTTGGAAGGACGGCGAGATGATGGTGGCGACCTCTCGGAAGGGCCCCAAGACCCGCGGCAGCTGGCACTTCGAGGACTTCGACGACGGCACGTCCGACGCCACCCTGCTCTATGAGTACGAGCTGCCGATGGTCTTCAAGTTCGTGCCCGGTGTGAACGGGATAATCCGGGGCAACCTCGAGAAGTCGCTGCAGAAGCTCAAGAAGCTCGTGGAGGCGGACGCAAAAGGCCCGGCAAAAGCCACAAAGGCGCCCCGCAAAAAGCCGTAGCAGGGGCCCGGTGGGCGCTTTGACTTTGCCATCTGCGCCCACCTATCCTCCCGAGGTGACGCAACTGTCAGTTTGAGGAGGATCCCGCGTGGCTGAAACGGTCGACGAAGTGTTCACGGAGATGGAAGAGCGTCTCAAGGCCAACCCGGACAAGGTCAAGGGCATGAACGCCACCTACCAGTTCGACCTCACCGGCGATGGTGGCGGCGAGCGCTGGGTGAAGCTGGCGGACGGCGCGGGCGAGATGGGCTCCGGCCAGGCTGAGAACCCCAACATCACGATCACCATGGCGGCGTCCGACTTCATGGACCTGGTCTCCGGCAAGCTGGACGGGACGATGGCCTTCATGAGCGGCAAGCTCAAGGTCAAGGGCGACATGGGGCTGGCGATGAAGCTCCAGCAGGTCCTTCGCTAGGCCTCCGATCGAACTAGAAGACCTCGCCGGGCACCAGTCCGAGGCGGTCACCATCACCGTCGACTCCGCCTCGGTTTACGCCTACACCCAGGCGGTGGGTGACACCAACCCCGCGTACCCGCAGTCGCCGACCGATGCCGAGGGGCGGATCGCGCCCCCCAGCTTCGCGGCGGTGTATGCGCTGGGCGCCGGGTCGTTGAGCCTGCTCTCGGCGGGGATCGAGCCGTCGCGGCTGATCCACGCGGGGCAGGAGTTCGCCTGGGAGCGCCCGATCCGGGTGGGCGAGAAGCTCAGTGCCCACGGCCGGGTCGCCGAGGTCACCCGGAAGCGATCCCTGCAGTTCGTCAGCGCCGAGGTGGTGGTGCGCGACGAGGCCGGGGAGCAGGTCTGTCGCTCGCTGGGCACGATCCTGGTCCTGCCCGAGCCCGCGGCGGCGGCTCCCGCGTGAGTGCGCTGACCTCACTCCAGGTGGGGGACGAGGTCCTCGACCTCGAGGTGACCCACACTCGCGAGCAGATCAAGGCCTACGCGGACGCCTCGGGTGACCAGAACCCCATTCACCAGGATGACGATGTGGCCCTGTCCGTCGGCCTCCCCGGGGTGATTGCCCACGGCATGCTCAACTACGGGCTGTTGTCCCGGGCGGTGACCGACTGGCTGGGCGACCCGGGTCGCCTTCGCCGTCTGACCGTGCGCTTCTCGAACATGGTCCAGCCGGGCGACACCGTTCGCTGCAAGGGCCGCGTCAAGAGCCTGGCCGGCGACGGCCGCACCGCGATCCTCGAGGTCTGGGTCGAGAACCAGCGCGGGGAAAAGGTCCTGAGCCACGCTGAGGCCGAGATCCTCACCGTATAAACCCGATTACCACACACAGGGAGATTGGATGAGTTTTTGTGACCTGACCGGAAAGGTGGCCCTCGTCACCGGCGGATCCCGCGGCCTTGGCCGCCAGGACTGCATGACCCTGGCGGCGCTCGGCGCTGACGTCGTCGTCACCGACATCCTGATCGAGTCCGACCCCGAACTCGAGAAGGCCGTGGAGCAGTCGGAGTCGATCCTGGCCAACGTCATGCAGTCGCAGGGCGCGATCTACACCGAGAAGACCGTTGCCGACATCATCGCGATGGGTCGCAAGGCCAGCGCCTACAAGATGGACGTCACCAACCGGGAGCAGGTTGCCGAGGTCATCGGGAAGGTGATGGCCGAGTACGGCCACATCGACATCCTGATCAACAACGCGGCAACCCTGGACCACGTCGGCCCGATCGAGCGCCAGCAGGACAACCTCTGGGACCGCGACCTGAAGGTCAACCTCAGCGGTGCGTTCAACGTCACCAAGGCGGTCTTCCCGCACATGAAGGCCAACAACTTCGGCCGGATCATCTTCATGGCGTCGGTGGCCGGCACGCTTGGCGGTTTCGGCCAGTCGAGCTACTCGACCACCAAGGCCGGGGTGATCGGCCTGGGCAAGACCATGGCGCTGGAGGGTGGGCGCTACGGCATCACCTCCAACATCATCGCGCCCGGCGTGATCGGGACCGAGGCCTTCCAGATGGGCAACCCGGAGATGAACGAGCGCATCGTCAAGCGCACCGTCTTCCGCAAGCCCGGCGAGCCCGAGGACATCTCCAACACCATCGCCTTCCTCTGCTCGAACGAGGCCAAGTACATAACGGGCCAGGTCATCCACGTGGCCGGCGGCATCGACCTGTTCACCTTCTAGGAGAACGCAGATGACTGAGACGACAACCGAGAAGCTGGCGACCCCGTCCCGGGAGGGCCACGTCGGCACGATCACGCTGACCCGCAAGGGCAACAACTCGATCGCACCTGACCTTGGCGAGGCGCTCGTCGCCGCACTCGAAGAGTTGGAGAACGACCCCGAGGTGCGGGTGATCGTGGTGCGGAGCGGGTACGAGAAGTACTTCTCGGTCGGTGCCGACCTCACCAACATGGCGTCCGTGGATCGCAGCGACAACGCCGCGGTGGACAAGGCCATCCGCGAGAGCGTCGGTTTCCTGCAGGCCTGTTTCACCCGCCTGGAGAAGTCACCCAAGATCGTGATCGCGGCCATCAACGGGCACGCGCTGGGCGGCGGCTGCGAGCTGGCCCTGGCCTGCGACTACCGGATCATGGTCAACGACGGCCGGGCGACGATCGGCCAGACCGAGATCAACCTCGGGATCATCCCGGGCGCCGGCGGTACCCAGCGCCTGCCGCGCCTCATCGGCCGTGGCCGGGCCCTGGAGATGATGCTGGAGGGCACCCGGGTGACAGCCGACGAGGCTGAGCGCATCGGGCTGGTGAACCAGGCCCCCTCGCCGGAGGAGTTCGAGGCGGCCGTGAAGGCCAAGGCCGAAAAGCTCGCCGCCGGGGCACCGGTGGCGCAGGGCCTGACCAAGCGGGCCGTCAACGAAGGCCTGGGCAAGGAGAGGATCGAGGACGCGCTGGAGGTCGAGATGAAGGCCTTTGTCGAGTCGGTCCAGACCGAGGACGCCGTCATCGGGATCATGGCCTTCTTCTCCAAGCAGACCCCGGAGTTCACCGGCAAATAGCCGAGGACAAACCCACCCGACCTGACCTCGAGAAGGCCCTCCGCCGCCGGGCGCTGACCCGCGACGAGGGCCGTCCCGAGGTCGTCGAGCGCCGGCACAAATCGGGCCGTCGCACCGCCCGGGAGAACGTCGATGACCTCTGCGATGAGGGCAGCTTCGTCGAGTACGGCAGCCTGGCGATCGCCGCCCAGCGGGGGCGCCGCCCGTTGGACGACCTGGTGACGCGCACCCCCGCCGACGGCCTGGTGGCCGGCGTGGGCCTGGTGAACTCCGACCTGGTGGGCGAGGAGCGGGCGTCGTGCGCCGTGCTCTCCTATGACTACACCGTTCTCGCCGGGACCCAGGGCACGATGGGCCATCGCAAGAAGGACCGTCTCTTCGACGTGATCGAGCGTCTCAGGCTGCCCACGGTTTTCTTCACAGAGGGCGGTGGCGGGCGCCCGGGCGACACCGACCACGCGATCGTCGCCGGCCTCGATACGATGGCCTTTGCCCTCTGGGCGCGGATGTCGGGCATCGCTCCCCGCATCGGGATCGCCTCCGGCCGCTGCTTCGCCGGCAACGCGGTGCTCCTGGGGATGTGCGACGTGATCATCGCGACGCCCGAGGCCAGTATCGGGATGGGCGGCCCGGCGATGATCGAGGGCGGCGGCCTGGGAGTCGTCGAAGCCGACCAGGTCGGGCCCGCCGAGATGCACGTGAAGAGTGGCGCGGTCGACATCGAGGCGGCCGACGAGGCCGATGCGGTGCGCCTCGCGAAGCAGTGCCTGGGCTATTTCCAGGGCCCGGTCCGGACCGGCCAGGACCACCCCCAGCCCGCCGCCCGCACCGTGGACCAGGCGGCTCTTCGCGACGTGGTCCCCGAGAACCGGCGCCGGGCTTACGACGTGCACAGGGTGATCGAGATCCTGTCTGACACCGGATCCGTCCTCGAGTTGCGCCCCAGGTTCGGCAAGGGCATGGTCACGGCCCTGGCCCGGGTCGACGGCCGCGCGCTCGGGATCGTGGCCAACAACCCGATGCACCTGGCCGGCGCGATCACCAGCGACGGAGGGGACAAGGCGGCGCGGTTCCTCCAGCTCTGTGAGGCCTTCGACCTCCCCGTCCTCTTCCTGTGCGACACGCCGGGCATCATGGTCGGCCCCGACGCCGAGCGCACCGGTCTCGTCCGCCACGTCAGCCGGCTGTTCCTCGCGGGCGGCGCGCTCACGGTGCCCTTCATGACCGTGGTCCTGCGCAAGGGCTACGGCCTTGGTGCCCAGGCGATGGCCGGCGGCAGCTTCCACGCCTCGCTGATGACCGTGGCCTGGCCCACCGGTGAGTTTGGCGCCATGGGCCTCGAGGGGGCGGTCAAGCTGGCAATGCGCAAGGAGCTCGAGGCCATCCCGGGGGAGGCAGAGCGCGCGGCCGCCATGGAAAAGATGGTCGCGGCCGCCTACGACATGGGCAAGGCCCTGAACATGGCCAGCTACTTCGAGATCGACGATGTGATCGACCCCGCCGACACCCGCGAGCTGGTCGCCCGGGTGCTCTTCTCAGCCCCCGCTGCTACCCCGCGGAAGCGCCGCCCGAACCGCTACATCGACTCCTGGTAGGCGGCTCCGCCGGGCCTCAGTCCCGGGGGCGAGCCTGGGCAGGGGCAGCGGCCCGGACGATCTCGGCGGCGCGAGCCACCTCCACGGGATCGGCGCCGGCCAGCCGGATGATCAGGTGGCCGCGGTTGGGCTGAGGGTAGGAACCCACCGACACGTCGGGGAACTCGCGCTCGACCCGGCTGAGCAGGTCCCAGAACTCCGCCTCGACGGCCCGCGGGAAGTGCACCTCCTCGGTGGTGTGGGCCGAGCCGTCGAACAGGTAGCGCGGGGCGATCTCCTCGTCGAAGATGGTCTTGAGCTCCCGGGGCACGCCGGGCAGCACGAAGAGGTGGCGGGGCTCCGCCTCGCCGGGTGTGCCGATCGGGACCGCCAGCCCGGGCGCCATCCCCGTCGAGTTGTTGAGGACGATGGCCCCCGCGGGGATCTCGGCCATGCGGCGGTTGGCCTCCCGCATTTCGTTGCTCGGGATCCGGCCGTTGTCATGGAGCCAGTCGATCCGGTCCTGGACGTGCTGGCGAGCGGCCTCGTCCAGCGTGAGCGGGCGGTCCAGGGCGACGGCCAGGGCTGCCAGGGTGCGGTCGTCGGGCGTGGGCCCCAGGCCGCCGCAGCAGAGGACCGCGCTGGCGCCACTCGCGACCTCGCTGCGAACCATCGTGACGATCTCGTCCTGGATGTCCGAGATCATGTGCGCGCGCCGCAGCGGGAAGCCCAGCGCGTAGAGCCTCTGCGCCAACCAATGCGTGTTGCTGTCCTGCGTGTGGCCGCGGAGGAGCTCGTCGCCAACGGCAATCGCCACGGAGAAACGGTCTGTCACAAGTGGGTTCCTTCAGGGGTCATTAGAGGGTCTTAATGAATTCAAAGAACCCTATGGCATAATTCGCCCGGCTCATGATACAGGTCAATGGACTGACCAAGGAGTACGCGGGCCGGCGAGCCATAAACGACGTGAGTTTCTCCGTCGAACGCGGCGAAATCCTTGGCTTTCTCGGGCCCAACGGCGCGGGGAAAACAACCACAATGAGGATCCTCACGGGATTCTTGCCGCCGACAAGCGGTTCTGCCAGCGTGGCCGGGTTTGACGTCGAGACCCAGTCCCTGCAGGCCCGCCGGCACATCGGGTACCTGCCCGAGTCCGTGCCCCTCTACCGCGAGTTGAAGGTCTACGACTACCTCGACTTCATCGCCCAGCTGCGCGGCATCCCAAAGGTGGAACGCCCGGCCAAGATCGACAAGGCGATCGAGCGCCTCAACCTGGGGTCGGTGGCCGACCGGTACATCAGCAAGCTCTCCAAGGGCTACCGGCAGCGGGTCGGCATCGCCCAGGCCGTCATGCATGAGCCCGACGTGATGATCCTGGACGAGCCCACCGAGGGCCTCGACCCTCGCCAGCGCACCGAGACCCGGGCGCTGATCCGGGAACTGGGCAAGGAGCACACGGTCATCCTCTCCACGCACATCCTGCCCGAGGTCGAGGCCACCTGCGACCGGGTGCTGATCATCAGCGAGGGCAAGATCGTGGCGTCGGACACCCCGGAGGGGCTCTCCACGACATTGAAGCGCGGGCAGCGCCTCGAGGTTCTGGTCCACGCCGAGGAGGCGCATGTGCGCCTGGCCCTCCACGGCATCGATGGCATCACCAAGATCACCTCCCAGGACATGCCCGAAAACCGCCGCCGGGTGGACATCGAGGGCCTGCCTGACATCGAGCTCCGGCACCTGGTCGCCCGATCGCTGATCGCCGCAGACATCGACCTGTTCGAACTGCGCGCCGAGGCCATCAGCCTCGAGGACATCTTCCTGCGCCTCACGACGGCCGACCCCGAGCACCGCGAAGAGGCCCCCAGCGCTCGCGAGCGCGACACCGCTGACTGGGCGGCCGAGCGCGCTGCCGGTGAGGTCGGCCTCGAGGCTGACGCAGGCACCGAGGAGGAGCCGCGAGCATGAACAACGCGATCGCGATCGCCCGCAAGGAGCTCAGGGTCTACTTCTCGTCGCCGCTCTTCTACGTCGTCACCGCGCTCTTCATCCTGGTCACCGGGCTGTTCTTCGCGTTGACCATCCTTCAGCCCAGCGCCACCGGTAGCCAGACGGACAACCTTCGTTCGACGTTCAACACGACGTTGTTCGTGATGATCTTCCTGGGCCCGCTGTTGACAATGCGGCTGATCTCGCAGGAGAAGCAGGAGGGCACCATCGAGCTGCTCCTCACCAACCCCGTCACCGACACCGAGCTCGTATTTGGCAAGTACCTGGCCGCGCTGGCGATGTTCGGCGCGATGTTCGTCACCACGCTCCTGCAGGTCCTGGTCCTGATGGTGGCGGCGGTCGACAAGCACAAGCTGCTGTTCATCAGCATCGGGGACATCGACACCGCGACCCTGGTCGCCGGCTACATCGGCAACATCCTGATCCTTGGCGGCTATCTCTCCCTGGGGGTGTTCGCCTCGACCATCACCAACAACCAGATCATCGCGGCGCTGATCAGTTTCGTGATGCTCCTGGCGCTGCTGGTGGTCGACACGGCGGCGCAGTTTGCTCAGCCGCCGGTCAGCGACTTCCTCAGCAACGTGGGCCCGAGGTCGCACGCTGACGCCTTCGCGCGTGGCCTCGTCACCGCGCCTGACGTGGTCTACACGCTGAGCCTCATCGGCCTGCCCCTCTTCCTCGCCATCGTCGTGCTGGGAGCCCGCAAGTGGCACTGACGCCAGAGCACCAGGCCCCCAGCCGTACCGCCGGGTGGGCCGCCCGCGGCATCCTGGTCGTCGGCGTCCTCTTCGTGGTGGTCGGGCTGTCGCTCCTGATCCTGTTCGGGTTCAGCAGCCCAGGTCTGCCCGCGGCGATCTGGGGGTTGCTGCTCATCGTCGTGTACGGGTTCTTCGAGCCGGATACGATGCGGAGCTTCCTCGGCCAGGGTCAACTGCAGGCCGGCACCCGGGCCCTCGCCTCGGTCCTGCTGGTCATCGCCGCGGTCGTCCTGGTCAACGTGTTCGTCCGGGACAAACTCGCCGATAAGCAGTGGGACCTCACCAAGGGCAGCGTCAACAGCCTGGCGCCACAGACCGTGCAGATCGTCAAGTCGCTGGACAAGCCGGTGACCGCGACCCTGTGGTCCAGCCAGTCGAATACCGAGATGCAGGCGGCCTATGACCTCCTCCAGAGGTACCGCGCGCTCAACGGCAAGATAACGATCAACCGCTACACCGTGCTGGAGCGACCGACGCTCGCGCGGTCGCAGAAGATCCAGCAGGCCGGGTCGGTGGTCTTCGAGAGTGCCGGGCACCCGTCCGAGGTCACCACGGACGCGAGCGAGCAGGGCCTCGACACCGTTCTCTCCCGGCTGAGCACTGGCCGGTCACCCAAGGCCTATTTCCTGACCGGCCACGGCGAGCCGGACACCGCGGCCCAGTCTCAGTCGGGCAACTCGATCACCGTCCTGGCGGGGGCCCTCCAGAAACAGGGCATCACCGTCGCCAAGCTCAACCTGTCCGCCGGCGGTGGCGGCGGCACGCTCGCCCCGGGCACCCCGTCGCTCGGCGCAACCCCGAGCCCGGTTCCCACCGATACCAGCGCCCCGACTCCCGCGCCCACCGACACGGCTACGCCGGCGGCGGGGCCGTCGCCCTCGCCCAGCCCACCGTCGGTGGCGGCGGCCGCGGTGCCCGCCGATGCCGATGAGCTGGTGATCCTGGATCCACAGTCCGACCTCACGGCCGACGAGATCGCCGCGATCAACAAGTACATGGATGGTGGAGGCCACCTGATGGTGAGTGAGGGGCCGTTCGCCAAGTCCAACGTGGGCCAGCTGATCAAGCGTTTCGGGTTGAGCTTCGGCCCGGGCATCGTGATCGACCAGCAACTCCAGGTACGGAACGCGCAGGGGGGCATCCTGCAGATCTCGAAGTACGGCTCGCACCTGGTCAGCCGGGGCATGGAGACACTCACGACGATCCTGCTGGGAGCGGCGCCCGTCGAGGGGACGGCCGCGACCGGCTTCACCGTGACCCCGATCATCAACAGCCAGACCGACGCGTGCGAGCGGGTTGACGCCACCAATCCGAACCCGGCCTGCGACGCGAACGACAAGAAGGGGCCGTTCAACGTGATGGTCGCGGTCGAGCAGAGCAACGCCAAGGCGGGCGCGAAGCAGGGGCGGGCCGTGGTCATGGGTGGCGCCGTCTTCGCGGCCGACCTCGTGGCGCTCAGCAGCAACCCGCCGCCCGGCAACCAGCCGCTGATGGTCAACGCCGTGAACTGGCTGGCCGGCCAGGACAAGATCATCAACGTCGCGCCGCACACAGCCGCGGCCGCCCAGATCTTCCTCACCGACGCCCAGAAGCAACTTGTCCTGCTGGGCTACCCGGTCCTGTTGCCGCTGCTGATGCTGGGGCTCGGCGTCAACGCCTACCTCCGGCGCCGCTAAAACCGAGGGTGCGCGAGAACCGAAACCTGGTCGTGGCGGCCGCCATCCTGGTGGCCGTCGGTGTCCTCTTCTACTTCTTCGACCTGAAGGGGCCGGCCAAGGCGCCGACGACCTCGCCCACCCCCCAGCCAAGCCCGGTCCTCGGACTGGCACCCTCGCAGATCCAGCAGGTCGTGATCCACTCGAAGTCCAAGGTCCTGACCCTCGCGCTGGCCAACAGCACCTGGACCTACTCGCTCTGCAACGAGGGGGTCGCGCCGTGCGCGGCGTCGACGGCGGACGCCACGCCGTCGGCCCAGGTGTTCCAGTCCCTGGCGGCGCTGCGGCCCAGCAAGGTGATCTTCGGCGCCCCGGAGGGCCTGCCGGCGTACGGCGTGGACAAGCCCACCACCGCTGAGATCGATGTCAAGGGCAGCACCAACCAGCAGGTCACGATCATCGTCGGCGGGAAGTCGCCCGACAGCTCCAGCTACTTCCTCCGCCGGCAGGATTCGAACGACATCCTGGCGGTGGCGGTGGGCAGCATCGACGCCCTCCTCGCGTTCGTGGACAAGCCGCCGGTGCCGCAACCGACGGCCTCCCCGGGCGCCGCCGCCCCGGCCACGCCCAGCGCGGCGCCCGTGGGCCCCGTCCCCGCCTCCCCTTAGTGGAACTCGACAGTTCTGAATTGGTAAACTACCCCGCCGCCCGGAGGGGGCGGCCGCAAGGCGCTTGAACCTGCGGCAGGTGGCGTACCCGC
Source organism: Chloroflexota bacterium (assembly GCA_034666405.1). Lineage (GTDB taxonomy): Bacteria > Chloroflexota > Dormibacteria > DASZGP01 > DASZGP01 > JAXDLW01. The sequence goes on from JAXDLW010000031.1 coordinate 120,975, forward strand.
CGTCCCGCATTCAGCAACAGGAGACCGGATGACGACTGAACTCGCTCTCGTAGTTCTTGCCGCGCTCGTGGCCATCGGCTACGGGGCGTACCTGGCGTTCTACATCGTGGGCCGCGACGCGGGCACGGAGCGCATGAAGGAGATCGCCGGCTATATCCAGGAGGGCGCTTCCGCCTACCTCAACCGGCAGTACACGATCATCGCGGTCGTCGGCGTCGTGATCTTCATCGCCCTGTTCATCCTGCTGGGCTATCGCACCGGCCTGTTGTTCCTGGTCGGGGCGCTCTGCTCCGCGGCGGCCGGCTACGTCGGGATGAACGTGTCGGTGCGGGCCAACGTCCGCACCGCCCAGGCGGCCAACGACGGCCTGGCCAGCGCGCTCGCGATGGCGTTCCGTGGTGGCGCGGTCACCGGGCTCTTCGTCGTCGGGCTGGGCCTGCTCGGTGTGACCCTGAGCTACGTCGTTTTCAAGGACCCGAAGGCGCTGGTGGGCCTGGGCTTCGGCGCCTCGCTGGTCTCGGTATTCGCCCGCCTCGGCGGCGGGATCTACACCAAGGCGGCGGACGTGGGCGCCGACCTCGTCGGCAAGGTCGAGGCCGGGATCCCCGAGGACGACCCCCGCAACCCCGCGGTCATCGCCGACAACGTTGGTGACAACGTGGGCGACTGCGCCGGCATGGCCGCCGACCTGTTCGAGACCTATGCCGTCACGTCGGTTGCGGCGATGCTGCTCGGTGCCCTGGTCTTCCCGGGTCGGGTCGAGTTCGTGATCTACCCGCTGCTGCTCGGCGGGGTTTCGATCATCGCCTCGGTCATCGGCAGCTTCTTCGTCCGGCTGGGCAAGAGCAACAACATCATGAACGCCCTCTACAAGGGCCTCGGCGTGGCGTCGATCCTGGCGCTCATCGGCTTCTTCTTCGTCACCAACTCGTACATGGGCAATGTGAAGGGTGTCGAGACCAACAAGCTCTTCTTCGCGGCGCTGATCGGCATCGCCATCACCGGCCTGCTCGTCTACATCACCGACTACTACACGAGCGCCCAGTACAAGCCGGTCAAGCGGATCGCCGAGGCCTCCACCACGGGGCATGCCACGAACATCATCGCGGGGCTCGCCGTGGGCATGCAGTCCACGGCCATCCCCGTCGCGGTGATCGCGGCCGGCATCATCATCGCGGCGTCCCTGGGCGGCGGCGGCGGCCAGTCCCTCTACTACATCGCGATCGCCGCCATGGCGATGCTCTCGATGACCGGGATCATCGTGGCCATCGACTCCTACGGTCCCATCACCGACAACGCCGGTGGCATCGCCGAGATGGCCGAGATGGACGAGAAGGTCCGGGCTGTCACCGATCCGCTCGACTCGGTCGGCAACACCACCAAGGCGGTCACCAAGGGCTATGCGATCGGGTCGGCCGCGCTGGCCGCGCTCGTGCTCTTCGGTTCCTATACCCAGGAACTGAACGACGCCCTCCACCTCGACGCCGCCCACGCCTTCCGCTTCGACCTCTCCGATCCCTACGTCATCGTGGGCCTGTTCATCGGCGGCATCCTGCCGGTGCTCTTCGCGAGCTTCTGCATGCTGGCCGTCGGCCGCGCCGCCGGCATGGTGGTGAACGAGGTTCGCCGCCAGTTCAAGGAGTTCCCGGGCATCATGCTGGGCACCCAGCGGCCCGAGTATGGCCGCGCAGTCGCCCTGGTCACCGCCGCCGCCCAGCGCGAGATGATCATCCCCGGCCTGATCCCGGTCCTGGCGCCGATCCTGGTCGGTTTCATCCTTGGCCCCAAGGCGCTGGGAGGCATGCTCGTCGGGTCGATCGTCGTCGGCGTCTTCGTCGCCATCCAGATGACCAACGGTGGTGGCGCGTGGGACAACGCCAAGAAGTTCATCGAGGACGGGGCCTACGGCGGCAAGGGCACCGACGCCCACGCGGCATCGGTCACCGGCGACACGGTTGGCGACCCCTACAAGGACACCGCCGGACCGGCGATCAACCCGATGATCAAGGTGGTGAACATCATCGCCATCCTGATCGCCGGCGCCGTCGCCACCCACTCCCTCCTGCACTAGACCGGAACTCCGGCCGGCCGGGGCCATAATCGGCCGGTGCCGCCGCCGCGCCTCGCTGACATCCTCCCCGCCTACAGGCCGCCCCTGGTGCGCGACCGCGCGGGCCTCATGGCGGTGATCGACGCGACCTGGGATGAGTTGGATGGCTTCGTCCGGGGCCTCGACGAGACGGCGCTGCTGACCCGCGTTCCCGGGCTGGGGGAGGGGGCCGACACCTGGGCGGTCAAGGATGTGCTCACCCACATCGCGGCCTGGAAGCGCAACGCCGCGGAGGTGGCCCGGCGCCAGGCTGATGCTCGGACGCGCCCGGTCAACGGCTTCCCGGGCCAGGTCCTGGGTTTCCGAACCGACGCCTTCAACGCCGACCTCATCACCCGGACTCGAGACCGGCCGGCCCGCGAGGCGGTGGTGGATCACCGCGCCGCCCACCGCGAGGCGCTCGGGGCCCTCGCAGAGGTCGCTGACAACCGGCTTCTGAGTCGGGGTCGATCGCGCCTCTGGCTGACCCCAATGATCGGCCACCCGGCCGTGCATCTAGTCGACCTGAGGCGCAGTTTTGGTCGTTAGGGCACCTGCACCGTGACGACCGGGACGTTCTCTGAAACGCGCGCGCCCGCGCCAATCGGTAGGTGCAGCCGAACCAGCCCGTGCAGGGTGTACGTTCCGCGCTCTCTTGGGGCGTCCATCACCAGGCTGTAGTCGCGGGTCTGGCCGGCGGCGATGTCGTCGATAACGATCGCCTGGCAGCGCACGCCGGTGCCAGGCGAGGGCTCGATCTTCGTGCCGTCAGCACGCACCAGCCAGGTGGTCAACGTCGGCGCGCAGCCCGCATCCACAGAGAGTGGTCCCACCACCGTCACCCGGACCTGGACCTTGTCCGAGACGACCAACACGGTCGTGGTCCAGCCATGGTCCGTGGCGCTGACCGGGGACGGCGACCCGGGTGGGACGAAGCCGCTCGGCGCACAGGAGCTGAAGACACACCCCGAGCTGGGGCCCGGACCGCCGCAGGCGGTGAGGGCGAGGCCGGCCATGATGACGATCAAGGCCTGCCGGGGATGGGTCTTCATTGCCCGATTCTGGGGCCGGCGGCACATCATCAAGTGGTGATGCCCAGCAAGCGATCGATGGCCTCGCTCCCGCTGCTCATCGCGACGCTCTCGTGCTCATTGCCGCCTCCGTCCGCGAACGCTGACGTTCGCCAGGTCCAGCCGGTCACGTCGGCATCGCCGCAGCTCCCGCGGAACACGGTCCAGGGATCCGGCCGGAAGTTCGAGCTCGACTTCGTGTTCAGTGGCTCCGTGACGGGGGAGATGGTCACCGCGACCTCGACCGCCGGTCTCTGCGACCCATCCGAACCCAGTATCGAATCGATCCTGAGCGGCTCGATCGGCACCCGCCACGCGGTCGCCCAGTTCGTGACGGATCGGCGCGCCGGCCCAATCGGCGGCGCCTTCGTCCTGAACGCCGGCGGCCACTCCTACAGCTCTTTCGCGGCGCACTACACCCTGGGCCGCGACCTCACCTCAGGCTCGCTGGCGGCCGACCTCGGCGAGGCCCCGCGCTCGGCCGAGATCCACGTGACCGGGTCCTGGAGGTGCGTCTAGGCGGGTTCGATACCCTCTCCGCATGGACGAGTGGCAGCTGGAGATGGAGGAGATCCAGCGCCGGCTTGCCTCCCTGAAGGCGCACGACGGCGACCTCGCGATCATCGACGAGCTGGAGGCCGAGCTGCGGATCCTCAACTCCTTCTACCTCACCGCGCTGGACGTCCTCGAGGCGGGCCAGAACGACCGTGCGGCGCACCAGGGCCTGATCTCGGAGCGCTGGGGCGACTGGACGCTGCGCAACGTCTACAGCTTCATCTACGAGAAGGCCATGGAGCTCGAGCCCGGCCGCCGGGAGCTGTCCTCGCTGATCCCCGAGCAGGACTACATCGCCATGCTGCGCGAGGCCGCCAACTGAGCCCCTTCAGCTTCACCCCACTCGCGGAGATGGGGAGCCTTCGGCGGGGTGAGGACCGGCTGGACCTGGGCGGGATCGACGGCGCCGCCGTCCCGGGCGGGAGGCTGCGCGTCCTGGTCGGACCACGCATCGTCGGCAAGCGCTACTTCAGGCTCCAGCTCGACAGCGGAGACGGCCCCCAACGCTTCATCGAGGCGCTCTACAACGATGGCCCGTACCCGGGCCAGAACTGGGTCGAGATCTTCGACCTGGACCTGCCTCAACCACTGCGGGGCCGGGAGCATTTCGCGCCCGACCTGGGTGCCTACCTGCAGCCCGTCGCGGACGCGATCCCGGCCGGCGGCCACCTGATGGCGGAGTACGAGAAGCTCGACTGGCAAACCACCCAGCGCGGCCTGCTGGCCGGCATCCCGCCCATCGCCACCCCTCTCGGCGCGCTGCTGTTCGACCTCGGGACCGGCGACAGCTTCAAGGACTGGTACTTCCCGGAGGGCGGGATGGAGGGCAACCGCAAGCTCCAGGGGAACAAGGCGTACACGCCCGAGCAGCGCGTGGAGATGCGGACGAAGCGGGTTCTGGAGCTGAAGAAGTTCCTCGACGGGCCGGCGCACGGTTCGGCGGAGATAGATCGTCGGGCCCGTGAGGACGCCCGCATCGTTCTGGAGAAACTCGGAAAGGGATAGGGCCGGGGCGGCGGATCCGAGGCCGCCCCGGCAGGTCAACGGTGCTGGGTCAGTCCAGCTCCATCGCCCCTTCGGCCTTGGCCTTGGACTTGTCCATCTTGTGGACATGCTCGTCCTTCCAGCGGCTCTCGAGGCTCTTCTGCAGCCCGGCCATGGTCGTGTACTCCAACTCCTCCAGGGGGAGGCGGTGGGGCTCGAACGGCCCGTGCCGGCGGAGGTACTCGCCAACCTCGTTGGCCTTCTCGCGGGCCATGTCGAAGCTGACGTCGTCGAACATGTCACGCGGCTCGCCCAGGCGGCCGTCGGCCATCTGGAAGCCCAGGCAGATCACCCGCGGCGGGCCGTCGAACCTGGCGGGGTGCGACCCGGCCTGCGAGGTGGGCATCAGCGGCCCCATGTGCGACCCGCGCATCCACCCGGGGACGATGTGGGGGAACGCGAACGGCTCGAGCGCCTCGCCGACAGCCGGGAATCCCGACTGGCAGCGCACGATGCAAACCGGGTCGTCCTTGCCGACGTAACGGCCGGCGATCATCGTCAGCTTGGTGGTCGAAGCCACCGCGCACCACTCATCGGTCCACTTGCGGGGCCGGATGTGGTCGATGACATAGCGCCCGGGGGCGCCCAGGAACATCAGCAGGTCATAGGTCTCCTCGGGGGTCTCGAGGTCGATGGTCTTGCCCTCGAGCGCGTCGTGGACCGTGAAGACGAAGCCCTCGTGCATCTTGGTGTCGATGACCAGGCCGGGGGTCGTCATGGGGTCGGCGAACATCCGGAACAGAGGCATGTTCCAGGCACCGGGCGCCGTCTTGTCGGCCATGAAGCAGAGGATGGGCTCGGAGGGACGCTCGACGAACTCGATCTCGGCCGCGCCGGGACCCATGCCCTTGACGTTGCCGCTGAACGCGTCCACCAGGAGGTCCTGGCCGGCACCGTACAGGTGCATCTCGTGGGCCACGTTGGCGGCGCCTTCGAGCGCGTCCCAAGCCAGCTTGTGGACTCCCTCGTTGTCGGTGCCGTGGTAGTGGGTCATGATCAGCTGGACGTCGTCGCCGCACTGGGTGACGTAGTAGTCCTCGATGACCGTGCTGTTGCCCAGGATCTCGCGGGCCTTGGCCAGCAGGGCGGGGTGCGACGAGCTGTGACCAACCCACCCGCCGACGTCAGCCTTGATCAGACTGAGGGTTACCTTCCGACCTTTCTCTGCCAAATGTCTGCTCCTTTCCTGTCTGGTTTGAGCGCGCGCTACCGATCCGACGAACGGGATGGCTCGAAGGGGGGCGCCGGCAACCCGGCTCGCGCTCTTCGAGCGACGCCTGAATACAAAAGTCGCCGTTATCATATCCCGTGCTCGCTCCGCTGGACAACAAAGTGAGCGCGCGGACTGGGTGGATTCTCCTGCTGCTGGCCTTTGTCGGTGGCCTCACGAGCCTCGGCCTGGAGATCGCCGCCTCACGGCTCCTGGCGCCCTTCTTCGGCACCTCGACCTACATCTGGGGCGCCCTGATCGGGCTGATCCTGCTCTACCTCACCATCGGCTACTACATCGGCGGCGCCGCGGCCGACCGCTGGCCCCGGCCCGACTACCTCTATGGCATCACCTCTGCGGCCGCCATCCTGGTCCTGCTGATCCCGCTTGTCTCGCGCCCCATCCTGCTGTTCTCCCAGCGTGCGCTGAACCCCAGCCCCGGCTCCGGCTACGACGCAACCGGGTTCATCGGGGCGCTGATCGCGGTGATCGTGCTCTTCGCGCCCTCGGTGATCTTGCTGGGGATGGTGTCGCCCTGGGTCATCCGGCTGCGGGTGGGCACCGTGGCCGAGACCGGGCGGGCCGCCGGTGCGGTGTACGCCATCTCGACGGCCGGCTCGATCCTGGGGGCATTCCTACCGGCCTTCTGGTGGATCCCCAGCTACGGTACCCGCGCCACGATCCTCGGCCTCGGTGCGGTGCTGCTGCTGGTCTCGCTGGTGGGCTGGTCCCGGGGCAACCGCCGGGGCGCCGGCGCCGCGCTGGCGATCGGCCTCGTCGTCACCGTGGTCTCGAGCCTCGGTGGGACCGGCATCCGGCCAGCCAGCGATGGACGCCTGGTCTACGAATCGGAATCGGAGTACGGCTACATCCAGGTGGTCGAACGGGCGGGCCGCCGGGAGTTGGTCCTGAACGAGGGCCAGGCCATCCACTCCATTTACGACCCCAACAGCCTGCTCACCGGCGGTTACTGGGACCTCCTCACCACGGCGCCCGTCATGGGCTACCGGACATGGAAGGGCGAGAGGCCCAGGTCCGTCCTGATCCTCGGGCTGGCGGGGGGGACGGCGGCCCGCCAGCTCACGGCGGCGTACGGCACCGATGTTCAGATCGACGGCGTGGAGATCGATCCCCGCATCGTCGACGTCGGGCGGAAGTATTTCGCGATGACCTCGCCCAACATCCACCCCATCGTTGCTGACGGGCGCTACTACCTGGAGACGACCCACAAGGAGTACGACCTGATCATCGTCGACGCCTACCGCCAGCCATACATCCCGTTCCAGCTCACCACCAAGGAGTTCTTCCAGGCCTGCCGCCTGCATCTCACGGCCCACGGCGTGGTCGCGGTCAACGCCGGCCGGGCGCCGAACGACTACCGCCTCGTCGACGCCCTCACGGGCACGATGGGGGCCGTCTTCCCGGAGGTCTACCAGCAAGACACGCCGGCATACCTCAACACCGTCATCTATGCGCCCGCCCTACCCACCCAACCGAACGAGGTGCGTGCCAACCTGGACCACGTCGCGGACACCGACCTCCACCTCGTTGCCCAGGTGGTCGCGGACAGCCGCGACAAGGTGATCGTCCACGACGAGCCCCACCTGCCGATCTACACCGACGACCAGGCCCCGGTTGAACGGCTGGTGGACAACATCCTCTACAGGTTCGCCACCACGGGCTCGTGAGCCGCTTTGCATTGGGGCGACGCGGTGACTAATGTTTGGTCAAACCCGGGGGAATGGGTTTGGGAGGTTCTGGATGTACAGACTCATGCGCTCTATGGCGATCGTCGTGGTCGCGCTCACCGGGAGCCTGGCAACCGCCGCGAGGCCGGTCGCTGATTCCAGCCTGCCGCTGACGTTTGGCGCCCCGGTGTGGGTGGACAAGACCCTCGCCGGCGGCGAGCCCTTTGTCATCCAGAGCACCAAGTACGGCACCCTGCTCTACAGCTCCCACGAGGGCACCACCCACCTCGACCGCAGCGGTTTCACCGGGACCCCCAGCTTCGCCAGCTTCGTGCTCAACTACCGCAACCAGGTGAACAACTGGACCTCGACCGACGGTGGCAAGACCTGGCAGTTCGTCTCCGCACTGGGCACCGGCATCAACCAGCCGGGCAACACGGGCTTCAGCGACCCCGACCTCACCGCCGACGAGGGCGGCAGGATCTACAACACCGGGATCAACCTCGCCAACGACGCCCTGTTCTCCTCCGGTGACGGTGGCAAGACCTTCGACCGCGCCACCACCGAGTGCGCCTCCGGCGACCGTCCGTGGTTGGCGGGCGGGACGGCAGACAACGTCTACATGTCATCGAACCTGAACACCGCGGGCCACGCCATCCTGCACAGCGGCGACGGCGGCAGCAGCTGTGATGGGGTGCCTCCCGGGGGCATCCTCAATGGCATGGGCGCGGTGCCCGCCGACGGCACGCTTGACGGCGTGAGCTGGACCGGCGACGGCAAGCTCTACTACGACCACGTGGACGGCAGCCTGGTCGAGCCCACGGTATTCAGCAACAAGGACGGCTCCTACGGGCTCGGCGTGGACTACCTGCCGCATGCCCAGGCGGCCTTCCCGGCCGACGGTAGCAAGCGCTTCACCGCCATCGACGTCGTCCCCACCACGACCATCTTTGCCCACTGGCCGGCTATGGCCATGGACTCGGCCGAGAACGTCTACCTGACCTGGGACACCGATCCTCGTTCCGCCACCGAGGCCAACGGGTGTAGCCAGTCGGCGACGCCCCTGGCCAACCAGGTGATGCTGGTGGTGGGCAAGCACATCGGCCCGCAGCAGTGGAGTTGGTCCCAGCCGATCACCGTGGCCTCGCCCCCGACCCACCGGGTGCTGTGGCCGTGGGTGCAGGTGGGATCGCCGGGAAACGTCTCCGTCGTCTGGTACGAGTACGACAAGGTCGTGGACCCCGACTGCGCCACGGATGGCAACGTCTACATCTGGGATGCGCACGTCCTCGGCGCACTCACCGCGAACCCCCAGGTCCAGAGGATCAATGCCAGTGACCGCGCCATCCACACCGCCGGCATCTGCCAGGGCGGGACGGGCTGCGTGGCAACCGGCCAGGACCGGCGCCTTGGCGACTTCCTGACCAACGCGGTCGACGCCGCGGGCTGCGTGATGATCGTCAGCGGGGACACGTCGCTGCCCGACCCGGTCACCGGCCTGGACCAGCCGATCAGTCACCCGATCTTCATCAAGCAGCTCTCCGGCCCAGGCCTGAACGGCGGCGATTGCGCCGCCCCGAGCGCGGGATCGTCGCCGCAGCCGGTCAGCGTCTCGGGCGGCCCGGCATCGAGCGGGGCGGGCGGCACGCCGACCACCTCGACGGGGTTGAGCCCCTGGGTGCTGCTGCTCCTGCTGCTGTGCCCGGTCGCCCTGGCCCTGCCACTGGTGGGACGGAGGACCGCCCGCAAGCCGTGACCGAGCGGGCCCGCCCGGTCACATAAGCTTGAGCGTGCCCGAGATCACCGAAACCGACATCCTCCAGGCCCTGGTGGGCGTGCAGGATCCAGAGCTCCACCGCGACTTCGTGGAGCTGAACATGATCCGCAACATCAGCGTCAGCGGCGGGGTCGTCTCCCTGTCCGTGATCCTCACGACGCCGGCCTGCCCGCTCAAGGACGAGATCGGCAACAGCGTCCGCGGCGCCCTCCTGGAACGCGTCCCCGGGTTGACCGCGGTCAACATCGACTTCGGCGCGCAGGTGATGTCGTTCCGTGGGGTGGGGGACAAGCAGCCGATCCCCGGGGTCAAGAACGTGGTCGCGGTGGGCAGCGGCAAGGGCGGCGTGGGCAAGTCGACCGTGGCGACGAACCTGGCCGTCGCGCTCAGGAACTCCGGCGCCAGCGTCGGCCTGGTCGACTCCGACGTCTATGGCCCCAACATCCCGACGATGATGGGGGCGCAGGGTACCCCCTACGGCGAGAACAACAAGATCATCCCGCTCGAGGCCCACGGCATCAAGCTGATGTCGATCGGCTTCCTGCTCCCGCCCGACAAGCCGGTGATCTGGCGCGGGCCGATGATTGCCGGCACCCTCAAGCAGTTCCTCTACGACGTCGCCTGGGGCGAGCTGGATTACCTGGTCGTGGACCTGCCGCCGGGCACCGGCGACGCGCCGCTCACCCTGGTCCAGAGCATCCCCATCACCGGCGCGGTCCTGGTCACGACCCCGCAGGACGTGGCGGTCGAGGACGTGACCAAGGCCGCCACGATGTTCACCACCCTCTCCGTCACCATCCTCGGGGTGGTCGAGAACATGAGTTTCTTCCTCTGTCCGCATTGTGGGGAGCGCACCGACGTCTTCTCCCACGGGGGCGGGGCCACGCTCGCCCACAAGCTGGGCGTGCCGTTCATGGGCGAGCTGCCGCTCGACCCGCGGGTGCGCCTGGGCGGCGGCGCCGGCGTACCGTTGATGGTCTCTGACCCCGACTCCGAACTGGGACGTGTGTTCAACCAGGTTGCCGAGGCAATCGCCGGCCAGGTCAGTGTCGCGACCGTGGCCTCGATGGGGGCGCTGCCCTTCAAGCCCGGCCCGGGCTTCACCCCGATAGGCTAGGCTCCGCTCCGCCGGGCCCCCGTTGGGGTCAAACTTGGGCCGTGAGCCTGCGCACCACGGACGTCACCCGCGAGTCGATCGCCTCGCGCGCGGCCGATTTCTTCGAGAGGCGTTACGGCCACCAACCGCGCACGGTGGTGACGTGCCCCGGCCGCATCAACATCATCGGGGAGCACGTCGACTACGCAGGCGGGATGTGCCTTCCCGCCGCTGTTGACCGCTACCTTGCCGTGGCGGCCGCGCCCGCCGGCGAGATCCGCGCGTCAAGTGAGCTGTTTCCCGGCCAGGACGCGCGCTCCAGCACCACGGACATCCGGCCGGGCGGCGGCTGGAGCGACAACTGCCTTGGTGTGCTCGCCCAGCTCACCCTGGAGGCCGTCCCGGTGGGGATGGAGCTGGCCGTGGTTTCGGACATCCCGCCGGGGTCGGGCCTCAGCAGCTCGGCGGCGATCGCGGTCGCCACGGCCCTGGTCGCACTGGAGCTGGCCGGGCGCGAGATGGCACCGTACGACGTCGCGCGCCTGTGCCGGCGCTCGGAGAACGAGTTTCTCGGCGTGCCCAGTGGGTTGATGGACCAGGTCGCCTGCGTCATGGGCCGCGAGGACACCGCCCTGCTGTTCCATGCCGACAACGAGATCGTCGAGACCGTGCCCCTGCCGTCGGAGGCCTCCTGGCTGGTGTGCGAGTCAGGGATCGTGCGCTCGCTGCGCGGCGGCGATTACGCTGACCGGCCGGCCGAGGCCAGCCGCGCCCTGGAGCTGGCCCGAGCGCGCTACCGCGGGCTGCGCTTCCTCACCGACCTCGACCCGGCCGAGGTGGAGGACCTGCGCCTGCCGGCGCCGCTCGACCGGCGGGCTCGGCACATCGTGGGCGAGACGCTGCGGGTCCGCCTGGCGGTGGCCTGCCTGGAGGCGGGCAACCTGGACGCCCTCGGCCAGCTCATCATCACCTCCCACCGCAGCCTTGCCCGCGACTGCGAGGTGAGCCTGCCGGAGCTCGATCGCCTGGTCGACATCATGATGGAGGCCGGCTGCTCAGGCGCCCGGGTGATGGGGGCCGGCTTCGGGGGGTCGGTCCTGGGATTGGTCGCCGCCGACATGGCCGAGGAGGCAGCCGCCGTGATTGCCGAGCGGTTCCGCCCCGCGGATGGACCGTCCCGGCGCGGCGGGGGCGAGATCCACCGCGTGCGTGCGGTCCGAGGCGCGCTGGACTAGAAACCCGCGAGCCGGGGCCCCGGTCAGCCCGTACACTCTGGCGCGTGAGTTCGGATTGCCTTCTGCTGGCATTACCCCAGGGACTGGAGCGTCAGCGGCTGGAGGGCTGGGAGTACCGGCGCTTCCCCCTGGGCGAGGGCGAGGAGCAGGGCCTGCACCGGGCTCGCACCCCACCCGGACAGTGGACCGCGATCGACAGGATGACCCTCCGCGGGCGACCGGACGACTCGGCTGCCTGGTACCGGACGGAGTTCCCGCACCCCGGTTGGGGCGAGCGCACCCTGCTCCGCTTCGACGGCGCGTTCACCGCTGCCAACGTCTGGCTGAACGGTCGCCTCCTCGGCAGCCATTTCGGCTTCCCCGGCCACTTCGGCTTCGACATCTCGTCGTTCCTCGAGCCGACCAACGTCGTAGCGGTCTGCGTCGAGGCCGGCAGCCGCCCCGGGCAACTGCCGCCGGCACTCGGCAACCTCGCCGATGACGACGGCCCCTGGTGGCCGCTCGGAATGGTGGGGCGCGCGTGGTTGGAGCAGGTCGGAAGCGTGGTGGTGGAGTCGCTCGAGAGCTCATGGCGGCTGCAGCCCGGCGTGGCCGAGGCGACTCTCAGGACCTCGATCCGCAACCTCGATGCGCGTGAGATGGACGTGCTCGTGAGCTGGCAGCTGGTGGCACCCGAGACCGACGTAGCCCAGGTTCGCCTGCGTCGGTCGGCGACGGTTGGAGGCCGCCAGGCGGCCACCCTGGAAACCCGCATCGCGGTGGACCGCCCGATGCTCTGGTGGCCCTGGACGCTCGGCGAACAGAACCTCTACACCGCGGTCGCCCAGGTGGACCAGGGTGACCGCCGCAGCACCACCGCGGCGCGGCTCGTGGGGATCCGGGAGATTGCGCTGGAGCCGGCGTCCGGCGGGATGTCGTGGACCGTGAACGGTCGCCGCCATTTCCCCCGGGGCGCCGTGCTACCGCCGCTGCCACCAGGCGAGGGCGGTGACCCGATCGGCGCCTGGAGGCTGGCAGGGTTGGACCTCGCCGTGTCCCGGGGCCAGGTGCCGTCAGAGCGCACGGCCGCATCGGCGGACGCCGCCGGGGTGCTGCTGGTGGTCGATCCGCCCGCCTTCAGTCCGGGTCAGGGCGACGAGGAGGCCCATGACGACCACCTGAGAGAGGCGATCGGCCTGGTCAGCTCCCATGCCAGCGCTGCGGTCCTGTTGCAGCGTGGCGGTTCCGGCATCGAGGCCGGCCTGCCAACCGCGAAAGCCACCGACGAGCCATACACGATCACCGGCACAGCGCGCGACGAGGTGGAGCAGGTGCGCCGCGCCAAGTTCGCCCCGGCGACCGCGCTGGTGCTACGCGAGTTGCCAGACCTGGTCGACGCGGAGGGTGTCCTCGCGGCGACGGTCGCGCTCCTGGAGTGCAGCCCGCTACCGGACCGCGATGCCATGCGCCTGCGCTTCCACGTGGTCAATGACGACGCATCGGTGGTTGGCGGCGCGACGATTCGCTGGCGCCTGAAGCAGCTGGAGCAGTCCAGCTGGCTGCCCTTCCTCAGAGACCGGAGCGGGGACATCGAGGTCAGGTTGCCGCGTGCCGATGAGCCCGCCGCCATCTACGAGGCAGAGGTCGGGCTGCCCGGCCGCGGCGGACCCCTCGCGGTCGAGGTCGGGCTGGAGCAGGACGGAGAGTTGTTGAGCTACCTGGAGTACGACCTGGACAGCTGAGGCGTCGCGGCGGCCCGCGGCGGCCGGCTAGCTGCGCTTGGCCGCTGCCGGGGCGGTCTCGACCCGCTCCTGGATCTTGCGCAGCACGATCGGTATTGCCGCGCTGGCCGCCGACTGGGCTGCTCCGGTCAGGATCTTCTCGTGCAGCGGGCGGCTGTCCTTCATCTGGTCGGCCAGTTCCTTGCGGAGCTGCTCGCGCAGCTGGTCCTTCGTGTCGTCGACCGCCTTCTCGGCCCCCTTGCGCGCGCGCTTGGCGGTCTTCCGCGGGTCGGCGGCAGCGCCCGCGGCAGCCTCGGCCAGCGTCCTCGCCCGGCCACGCAGCGTGCGCAGTTCCGCACGCCGGCGCGCCCGCACCACCACCAGCGCCACACCGCCCACCACGATGATCGCGACGGTCCCCACCGCTGCCATGCGGGCAAGCTGGATCGGGCGCTCGGCAGCCTTGCGGAGGTTGGCGATCTTCGCCGACATCTCCTGCCGGAGTTGGACTATCTCGTCGCGGGTCTTATCTGCGTTTTCGCCCATTCCACGTCGTCTTTGAGTGTTTGGATGGTGCCCTCCGGCATCTTGAACACGAGCCGCGATTTACCCAGCAGCCCGAGCACGGCCGCCGCGATTCCCCAGATGAGCAGGACCACCCCAAGTCCGACGGCGTCATGGCCCATGCCGCGGTGGAAGAAGAAGCTCATGACCAGGAAGACCAGCATCGCGACCAGCGTGTAGAGCACGAACAGCCCGCACAGCGCCGCGCCGGCAAGCATGCCGATGGCGATGGCATTGCGCTTGACGAGCTCGGTGATCTCCTGCTTGGCCAGTTCCAGCTCGAGCTTGACGAGCCGTTGCAG
>JAXDLW010000032.1:0-9975 GCA_034666405.1 Chloroflexota bacterium
TATATGAGAGGAAAGTATTATAATTATATATATATCTATATAAATAAAGGGCCCTAGCCCGCGTGGGCGGGCTGCCGCGGCGGCGGGGGCCCCCCCCCCCCCCCCCCCCCCCCCCCCCCCCCCCCCCCCCGGCCCCCCCCCCCCCCCCCCCCCCCCCCCCCCCCCCCCCCCCCCCCCCCACGACGTTGCTGGTTACAGCCGCCCCTGGTCAGGCATCCGCCGGCGAGGTGCCCTTGACCTTGGCCACAGGGATGAAGCCCAGGGTGCTGAAGGCGTTGCCATTCTGGAACCCACTCGAGAGCATGAAGTCAATAAATGCCTTGGTAGCCCCTGTCGGCTCCCCCTTGGTGTACATGTGCTCGTGCGACCAGATCGCGTATTTGCCACTCTCGACAGTCGCCACAGACGGCACAACTCCATCGTAGCTGAGCTTTTTCACGTCGTCGGTCGACTTGATGCTGCCAAGCGCGACGTAGCTCACGGCCCCCGGGGTCTGCGAAACCAGCTGGATCACCGTGTTGGTGGCGTCCTGGGTGCTGGCAGGGGTGGACGTCTCGGTGTCCGGACCGAGCACAATGGCCTTGAAAACCTTTCGGGTACCCGATGTCGCCGGGCGCAGGACGACCTGGATCTTCTGGTCGTTGCCGCCGACCTCCTTCCAGTTCGTCACCTTGCCGGTGATGACATCGTGGGCCTGCTGCTTGGTCAGGTTGGTCGCGGTGATCGACTTGTTGACGATGATGGCGAAGGCAACGACCGCCACCTGGTGGTCGACCAGGGCGCCCTTGTCGGTGAGGCTCGACTGGCTCACGGGGATGTCCGAGTCGCCGATGTTCACGGCGCCGCTGGCGACCTGTGAGAGGCCGGTGCCGCTGCCGCCCCCGGTCACCTGGACGGTCGCCTGGGCGTTCGCCGATTCGAACTGGTCCTTCGCCGCCGCGACGAGTGGCTGGAGCGCGGTGGAGCCAGAGGCTGTCACCGTCCCGCTGACGGGCGATGGGCCACTGCCCGCTCCACTGCCGGTCGTGCCGCCGCACGCGGCCAACAGCAATGAGCCGGAGACGACGAGGGTGGCAACTGGAAATCGCTTCAAGGGGTTCCTCCACGCTGGATGTTTCATGCGTCGAGGCTAGGCAGCCGCCGGTTAACCCGGTCGACGCCCCAGGTTAAATCTGGGTTAAATCCAGTTCGATCCGCCGGGGCAGCGCGAACACGACTCGAGTGCCGGAGCCCTCCCCCGCTTCCGCTCGGATCGTGCCACCGTGCGCGGATATGAGGTGCTTGCTGATGGCCAGGCCGAGCCCGGAGCCGTCGCCCCGGCGCGTCCTCGCCCGGTCGACCTTGTAGAAGCGTTCGAAGACCCGGGGCAGGTCATCAGGAGGTATGCCGGGACCGCGGTCTTCGACCGCCACCTCGATCGATTCGTCGACCTCGCGCGCAATGACGGTGACCGGTTGCCCGGTCGGGTTGAAACGGTGCGCGTTCTCCAGGAGGTTCTGGAGCACCTCCGAGAGCCGGACCCTGTCCGCCCGCACCAGCAGGTCACGGGGAACGGCGTTCTTCAGCAAGGCCTCGCCCTGGCGATCGACGACCCGGCGCCAGGACTCCTCGACCACCTCATGCAGGGCGAATTCACCTACGGCAAGGCTCACGGCTCCCTCCAGCAGGGCCAACTCCGAGACCGTCCTGAGCAAGCCCTCGATGTACCGGGTCTCCTCGGCAATCCGCTGGACAAAGCGCTGCTGTTCGGCCGGAGGCAGACCGCTGCTGAGGGTTTCGGCCGCCAGGCTCAACGAGGCGACAGGGGTGCGCAGCTCGTGGGCCAAATTCGCGACGAAGTCGGCTCGCATCGCCTCCAGGCGCCGCAACTCGGTGATGTCCTCGAGGTAGAGGATCGTCCAATCCGCCGAGACAGGGGCGGCGCGCATCCGCAGGATCCGCCGGAAATGGGTGGCCTCGAAATCCCAGGGACCAGGCTCCCCCTGCACCGCCCGCCTCGCCGCAGCCTCGGCCGCGGCACTCCGGGTCACCGTGACGAGGCTGCCGGGAAGGGTGGGCCGGCCGAGGAAATCCCGGGCCATCGCGGACGCGTCGTGGACCCGCAGGGAGGCGTCGACCGCAAGCCAGAGGCCGGCCCCTTGCAGGGCTCGCACCCGCCAGTCATCCGGGGTCGCTCCACCCGCGGCGGGAGCCGGCACACCCGGGGTCCGAGAACCGAGTCTCAGGCGCAATCCAGCGCCCTAAGAGCGGCGATGTGAAGTCCCGGCGTCGGCGGCCAGCAGCGCGGCCCCCACCGCGCCGGAGAGGTCGCCGAGCTTGGTGGTGAGCATCACCGGGGGGTTCTTGTCCATGAACAGGTGCGGCCGCATCGCCCTGCTGACCCGGTCGATGAACGGCTGCCCGAGGCGGTCCCCAAGGCCACCGCCGATGATGATGGCCTCGAGGTCCATGGCGTTCTGGACCGACGCAAGCGAGATGCCCAGGGCCCACACGGCGTCGTCGACCAGCATCTGCGCCACCTGGTCTCCCTGCTCCAACGCCGTGAAGATGACGCCGCTGGTCAGCCGGTCGCGGCCCTTGCGTTCCATGACGTCGAACAGGTTGGTCTTCTTCCCGCTCTTCTGCAGTTCGCGGGCACGCAGCTCCATGCGACCTCGCCCGGCGTAGGCCTCAAGACAGCCCTTGCGGCCGCAGCCGCAGAGGCGCCCGCGGTCCTTCACGACGGTGTGGCCGATCTCGCCGGCGGCCCCCCGGCCCCGCCGCAGCTTGCCCTCCAGCACCAGGCCCCCACCCACCCCGGTCCCGACGAACACGCCGAGGAAGTTGCGGTAGCCGATCCCACTCCCCAGGCGGTGCTCGCCCACGAGTGCGGCGCGGACGTCATTGTCGAGGACCACCGGCGCGGAATTCACCGCCTTCGAGACGACCGCCCCCAGGGGGTATCGCGAATCGAAGCCCTTCAGGTTCACCGCGCCCAGCGTGTCGCCCGTTTCAGGATCGAACTGGCCGGGGAAGCCGATGCCCACCCCGGTCACGTCAGCCGGCTTCACGGTGGCGATCTCGAGGGCCTGGTTGACGGTGGCGAGGATCGCCTCGACAACATCCTCAGGACCGCCCTGGGGAGTGCGGTTGCGGGCCTGCCCGATCACTTTTTTGGACCGCACCACGGCGGCCTGGACCTTGGTCCCCCCGAGGTCCACGCCCACAACGACCGGCACGCCCGCAAGGTTAAGCCCGCGCCAGAAGATTTAACCGTGGTTTCACCAGCTGCTAAGCAGATGTCCTCCTGCCGTCGATGCCACGCTGCCAGGATTTGTCGTAATGCTGGAGTTGAAGGCGTTCCGGCCGGCGCCGATGGGGCTGGACCCGAGGCCCGCGATCGCCCTGATCGCCCACGACCACGAGAAGGTGCGCCTGGTGGACCTCGCCGTTTGCTACCGCGACATCCTCGCGCGGCACCGCCTGATCGCGACGGCCACCACGGGCCGCATGCTCACCGACATGGTTGGCCTGAAGGTCGAATGCGTCCGCAGCGGCATGGCGGGCGGCGACCGCCAGGTCGCCCAGGCGGTCGCGGGCCGCGGGGTCGCCGCGGTCATCTTCCTGGTGGACCCGTTTGGCAGCCGGCCACACGAGCCGGGCCTGGGGCCGGTCATGAAGGCTTGCAGCCTGCACGACATCACCCTCGCCACCAACGTCGCCACCGCGGCCGCGGTACTCAACGCCCTCGCAGTCGCCGAGATCCAGGCCGCCGCCTGGCCGTCGCTGCTGGAGAAGTAGGTGCGCCGGGGGCGGTCCTAGAGCTCGGGTTCGCCGCGGCCGGCGACGGCCACCTGCTCGGCGGGGTTGCCCTCCCCGACCCCGTGGACCGGTTCCAGGGTCAGCACGTCGCCAGCGACGTCGACCCTGACGGTGTCGCCCTCTCGGAACTCGCCCTCCAGGATCCGCATCGCCAGCGGGTCCTGGACCAGGCGCTGGATCGTCCGTTTCAGGGGACGGGCGCCGTAGACGGGGTCGTAGCCGTCCCTCGCGAGCAGGTCCTTGGCCGCGTCGGTCACCGCCAGCTCCATCGTGCGGTCGGCGAGGCGGCGGCGCAGCCCATCCAGCTGGATGTCGACGATGCCGCGCAGCTGCTCGAGTGTGAGCGGGTGGAAGATGATCACGTCGTCCACCCGGTTCAGGAACTCCGGGCGGAAGTGCTCGCGCAGCGAAGTCATCACGGCCTCGCGCATCCGCTGCTCGTCCCCGGCCAGCTCCCGGACCAGGTCCGAGCCGAGGTTCGACGTCATGACGACGATGGTGTTCTTGAAGTCGACCGTCCGCCCCTGGCCATCGGTGAGGCGACCGTCCTCCAGGATCTGCAGCAGGACGTTGAAGACGTCGGGATGGGCCTTCTCGATTTCGTCGAACAGCAGCACCGAATAGGGACGGCGGCGGACCGCCTCGGTCAGCTGGCCTCCCTCGTCGTACCCGACATAGCCGGGTGGTGCGCCCACCAGGCGGGCGACAGTGTGCTTCTCCATGTACTCGGACATGTCGATCCGAACCATGGCCTGCTCGTCGTCGAACAGGAACTCCGCGAGCGCCCGGGCCAACTCGGTCTTGCCCACGCCGGTGGGGCCGAGGAAGATGAACGAACCGACCGGCCGGTTGGGGTCGGCGAGGCCGGCGCGGCCGCGCCGAACAGCGTTGCTCACGGCCTTGATCGCCTCATCCTGCCCGATCACGCGCTGGTGTAGCCGCTCCTCCATCCTGATCAGCTTCTGCAACTCCGACTCCAGCATCCGGGTGACGGGCACCCCGGTCCAGCGGGCAACGATCTCAGCGATGTCCTCCTCGTCCACCTCCTCCTTCAGCATCCGCCGCTCCTTCTGGAGGTGGTTGAGCTTCTCGGACTCGGTTGCCAGCTCCTTCTCCAGCTGGCCCATGCGGCCGTATTTGAGCTCTGCCGCCCGCCCGAAATCGGCGAGGCGCTCGGCGCGCTCGGCCTCCAGGCGGGCCTCTTCGAGCTGCGCCTTGAGGTGGCGGATGCGGTCGATGGCCTCCTTCTCCTGCTCCCAGTGGGCGCGCATCGAGCGATCGCGCTCCTCCAGTTCAGCCAGCTCCCGCTCCAGCTTCTGGAGCCGGTCTTTGGAAGCGGCGTCCTTCTCCTTCTTGAGGGCCTGGCGCTCGATCTCCAGCTGGCGTATGGCCCTTTCAACCTCGTCCAGTTCGGCGGGCAGCGAGTCGATCTCGATGCGCAGCCGGCTGGCCGCCTCGTCGATCAGGTCGATGGCCTTGTCCGGGAGGAACCGGTCGGTGATGTAGCGATGCGACAGCACGGCCGCCGCGACGACGGCGGTGTCCTTGATCTTGACGCCGTGGTGGACCTCGTAGCGCTCCTTGAGGCCGCGCAGGATCGAGATCGTGTCCTCGACGGACGGCTGGTCGACCATCACCGGCTGGAACCGGCGCTCCAGCGCGGCGTCCTTCTCGATGTATTTGCGGTACTCGTCCAGGGTGGTCGCTCCGATGCACCGGATCTCACCGCGCGCGAGCGCGGGCTTGAGCATGTTGGAGGCATCCATCGAGCCCTCGGCCGCGCCGGCGCCGACCAGCGTGTGCAACTCGTCGATGAACAGGATCACAGACCCGGCCGCGGCTTCCAGTTCCTTGAGGACGGCCTTGAGGCGGTCCTCGAACTCGCCGCGGAACTTGGCCCCGGCGATGAGCGCCCCGAGGTCCAGCGAGCAGACCCGCTTGTCGGTGAGCGTGCTGGGCACGTCGCCGTTGACCACGCGCTGGGCCAGGCCTTCGGCGATCGCGGTCTTGCCCACGCCCGGCTCGCCGATGAGGACAGGGTTGTTCTTGGTGCGCCGGGAGAGAACCTGGATGACCCTACGGATCTCCTCGTCACGACCGATGACCGGGTCGAGCTTGCCCGCGCGGGCCAGTGCGGTGAGGTCGCGGGTGTACTTCTCGAGGGCCTGGTATTTACCCTCGGGGTTGGGATCGGTGACGCGCTGGCTGCCGCGGAGCTCGGAGAGGACCTTCAGGGCCGCGTCGCGGGTGACGCCGTGGCTCGAAAGCAGCGCCGCGGTCTTGGTCCCGCCGGCGACCAGGCCGAGCAGCAGGTGCTCGGTGGAGACGTACTCGTCCTTGAGCTTCTCCATCTCGGACCAGGCCGCGTCAAGCGCCTTCTTGAGGTCGGCCCCGATATAGGCGGAGGCGTCGACGCCGCTGACGCGGGGGAACCGGGCGATCTCCTCGCGGCACTTCTGCGCGACCTCGTCGGGACGAGCTTCGAGCTTGAGCAGTATCGGCCGGACGATGCCCTCCGGCTGGTCGATCAGCGCCACCAGCAGGTGGGCGGGCTCGACGGCCTGCTGGCCCGCGTCCTCGGTCAGCTGCTGGGCAGCCTGGAGGGCCTCCTGGGATTTCTCGGTGAATCTGTCGAGTCTCATCGCCCTACTGTTTTACCCCCAGGTCCGCACCGAAAAACGTCTGTGCAAATGAAAAAGGCCGGGGCCAAAAGCCCCGGCCTCGAGCAGGGAGGGTCAGACCTCCTTGAACTCCGCGTCGACAACATCGCCCTCGGGCTTGGCCTCGGCGCCATCGCCGTCGCCGTTCTGACCCGGGGTCGCGGCGGCCGCCTCGTGCATCGCCGTGCCCACCTTCTGGAAGGCGTCCGAGAGCTCGCGGAACGCTTCCTGCATGCGGTTGGTGTCCTTGCTCTCGAGCGCTGCCCTGGCCTCGGGGATCTTGGCCTCGACCTCGCCCCTGGTGCCGGCCGGGATCTTGTCGTCGTTCTCGCGCATGAACTTCTCGACCTGGTACACCAGCCCGTCGAGGTTGTTGTGAGCCTCGATCTCCTCGCGCTTGCGGGCGTCCTCGGCCGCGTTGGCCTCCGCCGCCTTGACCATCTTCTCGACCTCGCTCGGGTCAAGGGTGGTCGAGCCGGTGACCGTCACCTTCTGCTCGCGGTTGGTCGCGCGGTCCTTGGCGTGGACGTTGATGATGCCGTTCGCGTCGATGTCAAATGTGACTTCGATCTGGGGCACCCCGCGCGGCGCCGGGGGGATGCCGTCGAGCTTGAACTTGGCCAGCTCGCGGTTGTCCTTGGCCAGCGGCCGCTCACCCTGCAGGACCACGATCTCGACGCTGGACTGGTTGTCCGACGCGGTCGAGAACGTCTCGGTCTTGCTGGTGGGGATGGTCGTGTTGCGAGGGATCATCACGGTGTTGACCTCGCCCTCGGTCATGATGCCGAGGCTCAACGGGGTCACGTCCAGCAGGAGCACGTCCTTGACGTCACCCTGCAAAACCCCGGCCTGGATCGCCGCGCCCATCGCGACCACCTCGTCGGGGTTGACGCCACGATGGGGGTCCTTCCCGGTGAGCTGCTTGACCAACTCCTGGACGACGGGCATCCGGGTCGAACCGCCGACCATGATCACCTCGTCGATCTCGCGACTGCTGAGACCCGCGTCCTTGAGGGCCGCCTCGACCGGGCCGCGGCAGCGCTGCGTCAGGTCATCGGTGAGCTGCTCGAACTTGGCCCGGCTCAGCTTCATGTCGAGGTGCTTGGGACCCGACGCGTCGGCGGTCACGAACGGCAGGTTGATCTCGGTCTCCTGGCGCGAGCTCAGCTCGATCTTGGCCTTCTCGGCAGCCTCGGTGAGTCGCTGGAGCGCCTGGCGATCCTCGCGCAGGTCGATCCCGTTCTCCTTCTTGAACTCGTCGGCGATCCAGTCCACGACCCGGCGGTCGTAGTCGTCGCCACCGAGGTGGGTGTCGCCGTTCGTCGACTTGACCTCGAAGACCCCGTCGCCCACCTCCAGGACCGACACGTCGAACGTGCCACCGCCCAGGTCGAAGACCAGGATCTTCTCGTTGGTCTTCTTGTCGAGGCCGTAGGCCAGGGACGCGGCCGTGGGCTCGTTGATGATCCGGATGACATTCAGGCCGGCGATCTCGCCGGCGTTCTTGGTTGCCTGGCGCTGGGCATCGTTGAAGTAGGCGGGAACCGTGATCACCGCGTCCTTGACGGCCTGGCCCAGGTAGGCCTCGGCGTCAGCCTTGAGCTTCTGGAGGATCATGGCCGAGACCTGCTCGGGGGTGTACGTCTCGCCGCCCGCCTCGACCTCGACGCGCCCATCCTTCCCGGCGACGACCTTGTACGGCACGATCTGCTTCTCGCTCCCGACCTCGGCGAGGCGCCGCCCCATGAAGCGCTTGATCGAGTACACCGTGTTCTCGGGGTTGACGGCGGCCTGGCGCCGGGCCAACAGACCGACGAGGCGCTCGCCACTCTTGGTGAACGCGACTACCGACGGTGTGGTGCGCCCGCCTTCCGAGTTGGGGATCACCACCGCCTCGCCGCCTTCCATGACGGCAACGACGCTGTTTGTCGTCCCCAGGTCGATTCCTACTGCCTTCGCCATGCTTGCTCCGCTCCTAGTTCCACTTCAAAGTTGTTACGGTGGCACACCTTATACCCGGAATGCCACCAATCAAACCAGTCCGTCCCCCGGCGGCGGCGGCGCCTCGAGCGACCGCAGGTACGTGCGACGCCGGCTGATCCCCACCAGCATCTGGCCCAGGCCGAACAGGAAAGCGCCCACCAGCAGGGCCACGACCAGCACCGGGACGTCGGTTCCATCGACCACGACGTGCGGCGACAGGACCACGAGCACGACCACGATCGCCACGGCGCCGATGGCCAGGGCGTAGTTGTACCGCTGCTCGGCGCGCGAAAGCTTGACCCGGCCGTGGCCACCCGGTTCCATGGCAGAAAGTCTAGTGCGGGCAGACGCCGGCGCCGGCCCGCGGGGGGGTCAGGCGGCTTCCAACCTCATCAGCCAGGTCTGCAGCTGCTCTTCGGAGACCTGGGGGTCGACGTTCTCGCGGAGGAAACTCCGCGCGACGACCTTCAGGATGCTCTTGAGCTCGCGGGTGCGGGCCAGCATTCCGTCATCCGTAGTGTCGTCCTCGAGGCGGCGGATCTCGGTCAGCAGTAGCGCGTGGCGGTCTTTGAACTCGGTGAGTGACTCTTCCATCTTGTCCCTCGGTTTTACAGGTGCCGCATTACAACGGGGTTAAACGCGAGAGCACCGCGAGGCCCCGTCCAAAGTGATAGCCACGATAACACCTTTTGCGCGGTCAACGGTGTAACGCCCGTGACGACTTTGTGACGTCCTGCGTAGCCTCCTTCACGTGCTCCTGCTGCTGGTTCGCCATGGCATGACCGACCTCACCAGGACCAAGCTCGTCGGCCGTCTCCCGGGGATCAGCCTGAACGAAGAAGGCCGCCGGCAGGCGGAGGCCGCGGCCGAACGGCTCGCCCCCCTGCCGGTGGCCGCGATCTTCTCCAGCCCCCTCGAGCGCACCATGGAGACCGCCGCCCCGCTGGCCGCTCAGAAGGCGATCGCCGTCACCGAGGCAGCCGGCCTGGTGGAGGTGGACTATGGGGAGTGGGCCGGGCAGGAATACAAGGTGCTGATGAGGACCGAGCTCTGGAAGATGGTGCAGCGGCAACCCGGCGCAGCACGATTCCCCGGTGGCGAGGCCGTCCGGGAGGCCCAGGGCCGGGTTGTGACGGCGATTGAAGAGATCGCCGGCAAGCACCCCAAGGACGTGGTCGCCGCGTTCAGCCACGCCGACATGATCCGGCTGGCCGTGGCCCATTTCACCGGAGTCCACCTCGACCTGTACCAGCGCCTGGTGGTGTCGGCCGGCTCGATCACCGCACTCCGCCTGGGCGAGGGACCGCCGGTCCTGTTGCGGCTGAATGACGTCGGGACCATGGCCGACCTCAAGCCCCCACCGCCACGGCGAGGTAAGAATTAGGCATGGCCGAAGAGATCGAGCTCGACCCAACCCAGCAAATCGCCGTCGGGACCGTGGGTGAGCCGGGTCATCGCGCCTTCTACATCCAGGCGCGCGGGCCCTACCGCGGCCTGACGATGCTCGTGGAGAAGACGCAGGTGCAGGCCC
>JAXDLW010000033.1:0-25732 GCA_034666405.1 Chloroflexota bacterium
TCGCCGGCGGCCGGGATCCCGAGCGCGTTGACCGGGACGGTGCTGCGGCCCCCAGGCCCCACCGTGCCGACGCCACCACCGCTCGGCCCGGCGCTGGGCTGCAGGGCACCCGGGGTGGCATCAGCCTGCGCACCAGAACCCAGGTCGGGAGCATTGCCGAAGTTGCCGAAGCTCCCGTTGGCACTGGTCAGGCCGACCGATGGCGCCACCAGGACAAGCACCAGCTGCGCCGCCGCCAGGACCAGGAATGGTGCGTAACGACGGGTCAGTACCAGGCGCTGCCAGAAGCTCATAGATGCAGCCAACGCAGAGCGTTCCCCCCGGACACGCTAATCAGCAATCCAATCAATCCCCGCGCACTCGCCGGCAATTTCCCCTGCCGGTGTTAAGAACATGTGGTGTTCGTTCGAGTACTGAGCGGTCACTCTACTCCGCTCCGCGGGCCCCCGGCAACTCACGAACCGGTGCTAGCTTATTAGCCCTTCGGCTCGCGGGACGGGCCGCTCTGGAGGTGAGAGTTGGACCTGACCCTGACGCCTGAAGAGGAGCAGTTCCGGGCGGAACTGCGCACCTGGCTGGAACAGAACCACCCCGGACCGGAGCCCGACGGCGCCGAGGAGGCGTTCCAGTTCCGGCGCGCGTGGCAACACCGGATGCAGCAGGACCGCTACGCCGGTTTGACGTGGCCCCGCGAGTACGGCGGCCGGGGTGCGACGCTGATGCAGTCGGCGATCTTCAACGAGGAGATGGTGCGCGCGAAGGTGCCGTCGCCGGCCAACATCCTGGGACTCGTGATGGGTGGTCCGGTGGTCATCGCCCACGGCACGCCAGAGCAGAAGGAGCGCTTCCTGGAGCCCATCCTCAGCGCCGACGAGATCTGGTGCCAGGGCTTCTCGGAGCCCGATGCCGGGTCCGACCTCGCGTCGCTGAAGACCCGGGCGGTGAAGGTGGACGGCGGCTGGAAGATCAACGGCCAGAAGGTCTGGACGTCCTTTGCGCACCACGCCAAGTGGTGCATGCTGCTGGCCCGCACCGACCCCGAGGCGAAGAAGCACGATGGGATCACCTACTTCCTGATGGACATGGAACAGGCCGGCGTACAGGCCAAGCCGCTGCGCCAGCTGACCGATGAGTCGGAGTTCAACGAGGTGTTCATCGATGACGCCTTCGTCCCTGACGAGAACGTGATCGGAAACCCGGGGCAGGGGTGGTCGGTGGCGATCACCACCCTGGCGCTGGAGCGCGCCGGGCTGTCGCTGGGCTCGGCCGTGGCGATCCAGATCCAGCTCCGCGAACTGGCGGCGATGATCCGCGACCTGGGCAAGGACCGCGACCCGGCCGTGCGCCAGAAGTTCGGGGAGCTGTGCGTCAAGGCCGAGACGATGCGGCTCAACGGCGCGCGCGGCCTGAGCTACGTGATCAAGTCGGGCATGCCCGGTCCCGAGGGGTCGATCACCAAGATCCAGTGGGCGTCCGTGAACCAGGCGATGACCGAGTTCGCGGTGCAGGTGCGCGGGACCGAGGGGCTGCTGGACGACACTCCGTGGAGCTACAGGATGCTGCGCGCCCGGGCGAACTCGATCGAGGGCGGCACCAGCGAGATCCAGAAGAACATCCTGGCCGAGCGGGTGCTGGCGCTCCCGCGGTTGCGCTGACGGGGGAAATATGAACTTCGACCTGAGCACCGAACAGCAGGCCATCAAGCAGGCCGCCCGCGACTTCCTGGCGGGCAAATCCGACCTTCGCGCCGTCCGCCGTCAGGTCGACGCCGGCACCTACGACGGGGCGCTCTGGGAGGGTGTCAAGAACCAGGGATGGACCGGCATCGCGATCCCCGAGGCGCATGGTGGCGCCGGGCTGGGGTACGTCGAGCTGGCCGTCGTGATGGAGGAGTTCGGCTACGCCTGCGCCCCTTCTCCCCTGCTCTCCAACACCGCCGCGGCGATCCTGCTGGAGCACGCCGGGTCCGAAGCCCAGAAATCGCAGTGGCTCAGCGCGATCGCGGCGGGCGAGCAGCGCGGCGCGGCCGGCAGCGTCACCCGCGACGGCAGCGCGCTCGTGGCCGACGCCGAGGGGGCCGATGTGCTGGTGCTGGTCGACGGCGCCGCCGCGCGCCTGGTGCTGCCGGCTGAGGCAGAGATAACCGCAGTCAAGGCGATCGACCCGACACGGCGCTACTTCCGGGTGACCGGGAATGGCGGCGTACCCCTGCCCGGTGACGTGACCGCCGGCCTCGACCGCGTCGAGGTGGCGCTGTCGGCCGAGCTGACCGGCGTCGCCCAGCGCGCCATGGAGATGGCGGTGGAGTACGCCAAGGTGCGCCAACAGTTCGGCCGGCCGATCGGTTCCTACCAGGCCGTGTCGCACCGTTGCGCCGACATGCTCGTGGATGTCGAGAGCGCGCGGTCCGCGACACTGTTCGCGGCCTGGGCGGCGGATGCCGACCCGTCCCAGCTGTCACTGGCGGCGTCGGTTGCCAAGGCGCAGGCGGCCGAGACCGGGTGGAACGTGGCCGCGTCCTCCCTGCAGGTGCACGGTGGCATCGGCTTCACGTGGGAGCACGACCTCCACTTCTTCATGAAGCGCGCCGCGGCTGATGCGCGGCTGTTCGGCAGCGCGTCGCAGCACAGGGACCGGGTCGCAGGGCATTACGGACTGGATCCCGCGCCGGCACAGGGTGCCGAGGCGCACGCGCCGGCCGCCCTGGCCGCCCCGGAACCGGCGAGGGTCTGATGGGCGCCGGTCAGCACAACCTCGCGCGCCTCGCCGAGCAGTCGTTCGAGCGCCACGGCGACCGCGACGCGCTCTTCTTCGAGGGCGCCTGGCACCGGTCCGGCGACCTCTTCGAGCGCGGCCGCCGGCTGGCGGGCGGGCTCAGGGAGCTGGGCATCAAGCCAGGCGACCGGGTCGTCGTGATGATGTCCAACACCCCTGACGTCGGCACCCTGTACACCGCGCTGTGGCGCGCGGGCGCGGCCATCACCCCGGCGATATTCCTGTTGTCCGACAGCGAGTTGCACAACATCCTGGTCGACAGCGAGGCCACCGCGGTGGTGACCACGCCGGAGTTCCTGTCAAAGGTGCAGGGCGCCGCGGCCGGCGTGGAGACGCTGAAATGGGTGATCTGCGCGGACGACGATTCCGGCGCGGTGGTTGCCCTGGCGAGCCTCGAGAGCGCGGCCCCACTGGAGATCGTGGAACGCGCCGACGACGACCTCGCGGCGCTGATGTACACCGGCGGCACCACGGGCCGCGCCAAGGGCGTGATGCTGTCGCACGAGAACCTCTGGCGCGCCGGCTGGAGCTCCCATGAAGCCGGGTACGTCGAGGGCATCCGGCGCTCACTCGTGTCGCTGCCGCTCTCGCACTCATTCGGGCTGCTGGTCACCGTCATCGGCCTGCACGCCACCGAGCCCGGCTCGTCGGTGCTGA
This sequence comes from Chloroflexota bacterium, assembly GCA_034666405.1. Classification (GTDB taxonomy): domain Bacteria; phylum Chloroflexota; class Dormibacteria; order DASZGP01; family DASZGP01; genus JAXDLW01. The sequence continues at coordinate 3,433 of JAXDLW010000033.1, forward strand.
TGAAGTGGTTCGACCCGACATCGTTCCTGGAGCTGGCGCAGGAGCACAGGGTCCAGGTCGTGCCCGTGGTGCCGTCGATGGTCCAGGTGCTGCTGGCGATGCCCCTCGAGAGCTACGACCTCTCGGAGCTGAGGTATTTCGGGTGCGGCGCGGCACCACTCGCCGCTGAGGTGATCCATGAGCTGGAGCGCCGTCTGCCGGGCGTCGAGATCCGCGAGGGCTACGGCCTCACCGAGTCGGCGGCGATCATCAGCAGCAACCCCCCCGGCCGGCGCCGCCTGGGGTCGGTGGGGCTACCGGTGCCAGGCTGCGATGTGAGGATCGTCGACGACGAGGGCGCCGAGGTCCCGGTCGGCGAGCTGGGCGAGATCACCGCGCGCTCCGGCACCATCATGCAGGGCTACTGGAAGGCGCCCGAGCTGACGGCCGAAACGGTCAAGGACGGCTGGCTGCGCACCGGCGACATCGGCCACGTCGATACCGACGGCTACGTCTACGTCACGGACCGCAAGAAGGACCTGATCATCCGCGGCGGCTTCAATGTCTACCCCCGCGACGTCGAGGATGTCCTGTTGGAGCACCCCGCGGTGTCGGTGGCCGCGGTCGTGGGCAAACCCGATGCGGTCAGTGGTGAAGAGGTGGTGGCGTTCGTTTCGCTGCGGCCGGGCATGGAGGTCAGCGGCGAAGACCTGGTGGAGTTCAGTCGCGGCCGCCTGGGCGCGTACAAGTACCCGCGCGAGGTGCGCATCGTGGCGGCGGTGCCGCTGACCCCGGTGGGCAAGGTGGACCGCAAGGCGGTGCGCCAGGTCTTCGCCGAGGAGGCGGCCCAGGCCGTCAACTCGTGACCGGCGACCAGCCCGCCCCTGTCGCAGGCGGGCTGGGGTTCGGTGAGGGCCCGCGGTGGCACGACGGGCGGCTCTGGTTTTGCGACATGGCGCTGCGGGCGGTCTTCACGCTCGACGCCGATGGCCGGGTGGAGCGCAAGTTCGATGTTCCCGGACGCCCCTCGGGGCTGGGGTGGCGGCCCGATGGGACATTGCTGGTCGTCTCGATGGAGGACCGCCTGCTGCTGGCCTTCCGCGATGGCGACGCGTCCACCGTCGCCGACCTCAGCAGCGTCGCAACCTGGCACGCCAACGACATGGTCGTGGACGCGGTGGGTCGCGCTTACATCGGCAATTTCGGGTGGGACTACCGTGCGTCCAGGGAGCCGGTGGCGGCTTCCCTGGCGCGCGTCGACCTCGACGGGTCGGTCCATGTCGCGGCCGACAACCTGCTCTTCCCCAACGGCGTCGTGCTGTCGGCCGACGGCCGGACGATGGTCGTGGCCGAGACCTACGGCGCGCGGCTCACGGCGTTTGACGTCGGCGACGACGGCTCGCTGTCCGGGCGGCGGGTCTTCGCGGAACTGGACGGTGTCCACCCCGATGGCATCTGCCTCGACGCCGAGGGTGCCGTGTGGGTCAGCACCGCGCGGGGCGGCGAGGTGATCCGGGTGCGCGAGGGCGGCGAGGTCACTGACAGGATCGCCTCCGGCCGCCGGGGCGCATTTGCCTGCGCGCTCGGCGGCGTGGATCGGCGCACCCTGTTCATCTGCTGTGCCGACGGTTCGGACTGGAGCCGCGCCGAGACCGGGCGGACGGGCGAAATCCGGCAGTTGCGGGTCGCGGTCGCCGGTGCCGGGCGGCCGTGAGGCGTCAGGCCAGGTAGCGCACCACCGACTCCGCAACACACGCGGGCTTGTCCGAGCCCTCGATCTCGATCAGCACCTCGTTGATCGCCTGCACCCCGCCGGGGATCTCGGTGACCTCTTTCAGTGTCGTCGTGGCGCGGACCCGGGACCCCACCTTCACGGGCGCGGGGAAACGGACGCGGTTGAGGCCGTAGTTGATACCCATGCGGATCCCCTCGACCTTCGAGATGCTGCTGACCAGCATGGGCAGTATCGACAACGTCAGGAACCCGTGCGCGATCGTGGTACCGAACGGCCCGGTTGCGGCCCTGGCAGGGTCGACATGGATCCACTGGTGGTCGCCGGTCGCCTCCGCGAACAGGTCGATCTGCTCCTGGGTCACCTGGTGCCAGTCGCCGGTGCCGAGCGTTGTGCCGACGAGCCCGGCGAGGGCGTCGAGTCCCGAAATGGTCCGCATTTTCAATCCTCCGGTGAGACGCCGATACTAAGCGGAGGGCGACGCGGCTCGCTCCTTGGCGAGCATGATCACATAGTCGAGGTCGGGGACCTTGACACCGCGCTCGCCGAGCGCGGAGAACACCTGCGAACGGTGGTGCCCGGAGTGCACCAGCACCTGGACCAGCGCATCCGAGACGGTGGTGCTGAAGCTCAGCCAGGGCACCTGGACGTGGCGCGCGAGACCCTCCTCGTCCACCCGGGAGACCAGGTCGAGGAAATAGGAGTCGAGCTCGCCGGCGCGTTCCGCGTACCAGGACAGCTCGTGCTTCATGTAGCCATCGGCCAGCCCGGTCGGGGTGACCAGCGCCGTGAAGGCGTCCTCGGCGCTGCTGCCTTCGGGGACAACCCCTTCACCCGCGATCACCGCCGCGAAGCCCTCCTCGACGGTGACCAGGTGGCGCAGGCTGGCGTCGATCGATTCCACGGTCCCGCCGGCACCTGCTGTGAGGAGCGCGGGGTCGGCCGCGAGGCACACCTTGAAGACCCTGGCGTTGGCCCACCGGCTGTGCCTGAACAGTTCCTCGATCATCGCCGCCCAGCGTCTCACAAAGAGGCCAATGGGCGCTCCCGTACCCTTGAGCCTCGATGGTGGAACCCGCGGTCCGAGTCGATGGCCTGGTCAAGCGCTACGGGGCGCTGACCGCGGTTGACGGCCTCACCCTGAGCGTCCCGAGCCACGCGGTCACCGCCATCCTGGGGCCCAACGGCGCGGGCAAGACCACCACGATCGAATGCTGCGAGGGATTCCGCCGGCCGGACGGCGGCTCCGTGTCGGTGCTCGGGGTCGACCCCACCCGCAGAGCGGGCGATCTCTACCCGCGCGTCGGCGTGATGTTGCAGTCCGGCGGCATCTACCCCAGCGTGCGCGCCGGGGACATCCTTCACCACACCGCGCGCCTGTACGCCAACCCGCTGGACCCCGAGATGTTGATCCAGCGCCTCGGCCTCAAGACCGCCCGGCGCACCACCTACCGGCGCATGTCCGGCGGCCAGCAGCAGCGGCTCTCGCTGGCGATGGCCGTGGTGGGCCGGCCGGAGCTGGTCTTCCTCGACGAGCCCACCTCGGGGCTCGACCCCCAGGCGCGCCGGGCAACGTGGGACCTCGTCAGGGAGCTGCGCGACGACGGTGTCACCGTGGTGCTCACCACCCACCTGATGGACGAGGCCGAGGAGCTCGCCGACGAGGTCGTGATCATCGACCACGGCCGGGTGGTGGCGGCCGGGTCGCCCCGCGACCTGACCCGCGCCGGAGCGGAGGGCACTGTGCGGTTCGAGGCGCCGCCCGGGCTCGACCTCGAGTCGCTGCAGCGGGCACTCCCCCCGGGCACCAGCGCGACCGAACTCACTCCCGGCAGGTATGCCGTCAAGGGTGCCGGCGGGCCGGGGCTGCTGGCCGCCGTCACGGGCTGGTGCGCCGCCCAGGACGTCATGCCGCGCGCGCTGGGGACCGACCGGCGGAGCCTCGAGGACGTCTTCCTCGAGCTCACCGGCCACGACATGCGAACGTGAGCCCCGGCACCTTCAGCCCCAGGCCAGGGGCGGCGCCGCTGACCAAGATGATGGGCGCCCAATTGGCAATGGAGACCCGTCTGCTGCTCCTCAACGGCGAGCAGCTGCTGCTCACGATCGTCATCCCCACGCTCGTGCTGGTGCTGTTCAGCACAGTCAGCGTGGTCGACCTGGGCGCCGGGCGGCGGGTCGAATCGGTCCTGCCCGGGGTGCTGGCAATCGCGGTGATGTCCACCGCCTTCACCGGCCAGGCCATCGCCACAGGCTTCGAGCGGCGGTATGGCGTGCTCAAGAGGGTGGCCCTGTCGCCGCTCCCGCGCTGGGGATTCATCGCCGCGAAGACCGGGTCGGTGGTCCTCGTCGAGCTCATCCAGGTGGCGCTGCTGGTGGTGGTCGGCCTGTTGCTGGGCTGGACGCCGCGGGGCTCGATCGTCGATGTCGTGGTGCTGCTGGTCCTGGGCACTGCGGCGTTCTCGGGGTTGGGCCTGCTGATGGCCGGGACCCTGCGCGCGGAGGCCACCCTGGCGGGCGCGAACCTCGTCTTCCTGCTGTTGCTGGTGGGCGGTGGCGTGGTCGTCCCACTCGACAAATTCCCGGCTGCCGCGGCCTCGGTCCTGCGGCAGCTGCCCGCGGGCGCGCTGGCCTCCGGTCTGCGCGATGTCCTGCAGCGAGGGGGTGCCATGCCCCTGCACGACGCCGCGGTGCTCCTGGCGTGGGCGGTGGTGAGCATCGCCGCCGCCGGCGCCTGGTTCAGGTGGGAATGAGCTCAGTGGGTCAAGCCGGGATCAGATAGGCTGAGGGCGTGAGCGAGCCCCGGGTGGCATACCGCGTCTGCCCTCTCTGCGAGGCCACGTGCGGCCTCGAGCTGACCGTCGAGGGCGAGCGGATAACCCACGTTCGGGGTGACCGCGAGCACGTGTTCAGCAAGGGATTCATCTGTCCCAAGGGCGCGGCGTTCGGCGAGCTCGTGGAGGACCCGGACCGGCTGCGGCGGCCGATGATCCGCCAGGGCGCCGAGTGGCGGGAGGTGAGCTGGGACGAGGCCTTCACCGCGGTCGAAGCGGGGCTCATCCCCATCCGCGAAAAGCACGGCAACGACGCCGTGGCGGCGTACGTCGGCAACCCGTCAGTGCACTCGATGGCCGGGGGTCAGATGCTCGGCCCCTTCCTGCGCGCGCTGCGGACCAGGAACAGCTTCACCGCGGCAACCGTCGACCAGATGCCCAAGCACGTGTCGTGCGGGTGGATGTTCGGCGACCCGCTGACGATCCCGGTTCCCGACATCGACCGGACCGACTTCATGCTGATCATCGGCGCCAACCCGTGGGAATCGAACGGCAGCCTGGCGACAGCGCCGGACTTCCGCGGGCGGTTGAAGGCCATCCAGGCGCGCGGCGGCAAGTTCGTCGTGGTGGACCCCCGGCGCACCCGCACCGCGGCAGAGGCGGACCAGCACATTCGCATCCGTCCGGGGGCCGACCCGCTCCTGCTCCTGGCGATCGTCAACGTGCTCTTTGAAGAGGGGCTGGTGACGCTGGGTGACGTCGAGGACAATGTCGACGGGGTCGACGAGATGCGCAGGCTGGCGATCGACTTCCCGCCCGAGCTCGTTGCCGCGACATGTGGCATCGCGGCGGAGAGCATCCGCGCGCTGGCCCGCGAGCTGGCCGCGGCGCCGACCGCCGTGGTCTATGGCCGGGTGGGCGCGTCGACGGTCGAGTTCGGCACCCTGGCCAACTGGCTCGTGGATGTGGTCAACATCCTCACCGGCAACTTCGACCGGGCTGGTGGGGCGCTCTTCCCGCTCGCGGCGCATCGCCGCCGCCGCTCGCGCACCGGCGGCAAGGGTTTCGGGATCGGGCGCTGGCACAGCCGGGTGCGCGGCTTCCCCGCCATATTCGGCCAGCTGCCCGTTGCGGTGCTGGCCGAGGAGATCGACACGCCCGGTGAGGGCCAGGTCCGAGCGCTGGTCACCATGGCCGGCAACCCTGTCGTGTCAACCCCCAACAGCGGGCGCCTGGATACCGCGCTGGAGTCACTGGAGTTCATGGTCAGCATCGACCCCTACCTCAATGAGACCAGCCGCCACGCGAACGTGATCCTGCCCCCGACGGACGCGGCGCGCGTCGGCCACTACGACTTCGCGTTCAACGAACTGGCGGTGCGTCACACGGCGACATACTCCCCGGCCGTGCTGCCGCCGGACCCCGGCGGAATGGACGACTCCACGATCCTCGCCCGGATGGCGCTGATCCTGAGCGGCCAGGGCGACGGGGACATCGAGGCCGCGGCCGAGGCGCTGCTGCAGTTCACCATCGCCCGCGTGGTCCGCGACACCGAGTCCCCAGCCCACGGCGGCGATCCCGTGGTGAGCCGCGGCAAGGTCACGGGCGACAACATCAACGAACGGCTGCTGGACGTCGCGCTGCGCGGCGGCCATTACGGCGATGGGTTCGGCGCCAGGCCGGATGGCATCTCGCTGGCCGCCCTCAAGGACAACCCGCATGGCGTGGACCTCGGTCCCCTCATGCCGCGGGTGCCGGAGATCATCAGCACCACCAGCGGCCACATCGAGCTCTGCCCGCCGGCAGTTGCGGCCGACGTGCCGCGACTGGCCGAACGCCTGGCCCACCCCCCGGACCACCTCGTGCTGGTGGGCCGCCGCCACCTGCGCTCGAACAACAGCTGGATGCACAACGTCCCGATGTTGATGACGGGCCAGGAACGCTGCACGCTCCAGGTGCACCCCGACGACGCGAGCCGCCTGGCGCTCCACGACGACGGCGACGCCGAGGTCAGCTCACGGGCCGGGTCGCTGGTGGCCATCGTTGAGGTCACCGACGAGGTCATGCCCGGGGTTGTGAGCCTGCCCCATGGCTGGGGTCATGGCGTCAAGGGCACCCGGATGTCCGTTGCGGCGGCGCACCCAGGCGTGAACAGCAACATCCTGGCCGACGACCTGGCGATCGACCCCCTCTCCGGTAACGCGGTGCTGAACGGGATCCCGGTCGAGGTTCGCCCCGTCGCAGCTGCCGTCGCGGGCAGCGCGGAGCTGGCCGGGACGCGCTGACTCAGGCGAGGGTCTTCTCGATCCCCAGCCGCTGGCTTTCGACGTCCACGCACCGGTCCTCGACATAGTCCATGCCGGCCTCCTCGGCGATGCGCCTGGCGTCCGCCGAGGTGAGTCCCTCCTGCAACCAGAGGGCCTTCGCCCCGATGGCCGCCGCCGCCAGCGCGATCTGCGGTGCCTCCTCTGAAGGCCGGAAGACCTGCACGATGTCAACCGGACCGTCCACCTCGGCCAGCGAGTTGACCACGTCTTCGCCGAACAGCCGGCCACCCGCGGGGCTGACCGGGATCACCTTGAAGCCGCGCTTCTGCAGGCGGGGCGGCACGCGCCCGCCGGGCTTCTCGGGGTCACGGGACGCGCCGACGACCGCAACCGTGCGGGACTCCTCCAGGATCTGCTTGATATCGCGCCCCATCTACTGGATGTCGTCGCGAACATGCACGGCGGATTCCTCCGCCGAAATATCGGCGGGGTCCGCCTCGTCGGAGGAGTCGTCCTCACCCAGCTCGACATCGCCGCCGCCCCGCGCGGGGTCGACCAGCTGCACCCCCGGCTCGTCCGTCCGTCCAGATGCCGCGTCAGGCTCCTCCTCGGCCAGGCGCTGGTCCAGGGTATCGCGGGCATAGGGATCTTGGGCGGCCGAGCCGGAGCTGTCCTCCTCCTCCCCCTCGTCCCCTACCACCTCCGCAGGTTCGGGCTCCGCCGACCCCACCGGCGCCTCGCTGTCCGCCGGGGAATCGTTCCAGGGCAGGTCCTGCTGGTCCCCTTCCGATGCATCGAAGTTCATTTGTGGTCCTCCAGCCGAGATTGAGTGAGCTGGAGGGATTATCGGCCCGGGTGCGGGGCTCCCTGCGAGTCGCGGCGCGCCTGGGGTTGGTGCCTGAGCCATTCGCGGGTGAGCTGTCGGGACTCGTCAATGAGCTCGCCCGAATGTCCGAAGTCCACAGGTGAGGTCCGGAGGGACCGGGGCGTCGGCAGGACGTGGAGGCGGACCTGGCGCTCGAACCGGGCGATATCGCCGGCCTGGCGTTGCCAGGCCATCAGCATCGTGGCCTGCACGGCGACCCCGAGGGCCGACTTCGGGGCGACGCCGATGGTGCTCGGGTCGCCGGTGGGCAGTACGTAGGCCTCGTCCGCACCGAGCGCCACGGCGACGGATATCGGGGTGTTGTTGGCGATGCCTCCGTCGACCAGGGCCCGGCCGTCGATGGTTACGGGCGCGAATATCCCCGGGATCGCGACACTGGCCATGAGCGCCGGCAGCGCCGGCCCCGACGACAGCACGACCTCGCTGCCGGTGACGATGTCCGTCGTGACCACGTGCAGCGGGACCAGCGCCTGTTCCAGCCGCTCGAAGTTCAGGTGTCTGGAGATGAACGCCTCCATGCCCTGGGACGGGATCAAACCGCCGCGACGCCCCATCAGCCCGCCGACCGCGGCACGCGGGCTCACAGGGAACAGGTCGGCCCTTCGCACCGCGCGCCAGATCGCCTCCAGCTGACGCAGCGATTCCTCGTCGTAGTGCCACGCTATCCAGGCGCCGTTGAGGGCGCCGGCGGAGCTGCCCACCACCAGGTCCGGCCGCGCCCCGGCCTCGGCCAGGGCCTGGAGCATGCCCACCTGGGCGGCGCCGAGGCTGGCCCCACCGGACAGGACAAAGGCAACCTTGTGCCTTTTCCGCCCCGGGAACGGCAACAGTTGCATCTCAGGTTCAAGTTATCGCTGGTTTCCAGCGTGAGGGCAAGGGGTCCGCGGCCGGTCAGGTCGCGCTGACGGTCGCAAGAAATCGCCCGGGTGGACGTTGTACCTGCGGGGCCAGCCCCCACGTTGGCGGGAACCGAGTGTGGGCTGGAGAAGTCGGGGGACTCATCCACCGCACGGTCGTTCGCGCGGCCGGGTCGTTCAAACGGTGCCTTTTGGAATTGATGACATCAACTGAGCCACAGCCATACACCGGCCCCGAGAGGCGGGACCTGCCCGTGCGCGCGCAGCGTAACGGCCTGGCCGAGTGGCTCGAACTGCACCCGAGGGCCCTGGGTGAGGTCCACGGCGAGGCGCTGGGCGCGCTCGACCTGACCTTGCAGGCCGGCCGCTCCGCCGAGGAGCGCATCCGGGGCATGCGCCGGGATTCGAGGGACCTCGAGGCCCAGCTCCGGCGGCTCCAGGCCGAGACCCTGGCCGATGCCCTGACCGGCGTTGCCAGTCGCCGCGCGCTTGACCTGCGGATGACGCACGAGTGTGCCGTGCTGCGCCGGACGGCCAGCCCCTTCGCGGTGTTCATGCTGGACGCCGACAACCTCAAGAAGGTCAACGACACCCGGGGACATGCGACCGGGGACCGGTACCTCTGTGAGATGGCGAACCGCGTGCGGATGACGGTGCGGGACATGGACATGGTCGCCAGGCTGGGTGGGGACGAGTTCGTGGTCGTGGCCCCGGCCACAGGCGGTGAGGGCGCGGCGGACCTGGCGCGGCGACTCGCCACCCAGCTCTGTGCTCCCTTCAGCGTCGCCGGTGGCGCCCTCGAAATGTCCGTGTCGATCGGCTGGGTGATCGCGCGTGACGGTGCCGAGCCCGAGGAACTCCTGGCCCGCGCCGACGCCGCGATGTACCAGGCCAAGGCAGGCCAATCCGGGGGCGACGAGACGTACGGCTTCGTGGGCGGGCCGGCCGACAGCCACCAGGAGGAGACCCAGGAACCGACCTCGACCGCCTGATACCGTTCGGCGATCATGAGAGTCGTCGTCCTGGGTGGCACCCGCTACATCGGCCGGGCCATCGTCGAGGAGCTGGCCGCCGCGGGGCACCATCTGCTCGTCGTTCACCGGGGGGAGAGTGAGCCCGAGGATCTCCCGGACGTGCGCCACCTGCATGTCGACCGTGGCCGGCTCGAGGGTGAGCGGCGGGCACTGGCCGAGTTCGAGCCCGACGCTTTCATCGACTGCCTGGCGCTCACCCGGGGCGATGCCGAGACAGTCCTGCGAGCCCTGCCGGCGGGGCTGCACGGCGCGGTGCTCTCCAGCTGCGACGTCTACCGCGCCTTTGGCGCGGTGCTGGCCGGGAGCGAGACCGACCCGGTGCCGCTGAGCGAGGCGTCGCCGACCCGGACCGAGCGCTACCCCTACCGCAACCTGAGCCCTGACCGCCACGACTACGACAAGCTGGACGTCGAGGATGTCTACCTCCCGCGCGGGGTCATCTCACTGCGCCTGCCGATGGTCTTCGGGGAGCGCGACTACCAGCGCCGCGAGGAGTTCATCCTCCGGCGGGTGCGCGCCGGCCGCGACCGGGTCCCGATCGGCGCCGGGACATGGCTGCCGTGCCGGGGGTACGTTCGGGACGTGGCGCTCGGGGCGCGATTGGCGCTGGAGAATCCCGCCGCCGCGGGCGAGGTGTTCAACCTCGGGTACGAGACGGCCTTCTCCGTGGCGCTCTGGTCCCGGATGATCCTCGACGCCGCGGGTTCGACTGCGACCCTGGTGCGGGTCCCGGACGACCGGCTACCCGGTGACATGGAGGAGACGGGCTCGGTTTCGCAGCACGTCACGACGACCTCGGCAAAGGCCCAGCGCGTCCTTGGGTTCAGTCCCGGCGACCCCGTGGCGGCGCTGGCCGCGAGCGTGACGTGGCACCTGGCCAACCCGCCCCACCCGGACAACCGCGACTTTTCGGAGGACGATGCCGCCCTCGCCTCCTGAGAAGAGCTTCCGCGCCGCCGAGGTATTCCTGGTTGTGTCGGCGCTCTCCTTCGGAACCCTCCCGATCTTCGGCAAGCTGGCGTACCGGTCGGGGGTCAACGTCCAGAGCCTCCTGGGCCTGCGCTTCGCGGTTGCCGGAGCCATCCTGGTCGTCGTGGTGCTGGCCCGCCGCCGCCCCCTGCCCGGCAGGAACACGATGATGGGGCTGATCCTCCTTGGGGCAGGTGGATACGTGGGCCAGTCGGCGGCCTACTTCAACAGCCTGCGATTTGTCCCCGCGGCGGTGACCGCCATCCTCCTCTACACCTACCCGGCGATCGTCACCGTCCTGAGCGTCCCGCTGTATGGCGCCCGGATGGGTTGGGCGCGTGGCGGCGCGCTGCTCCTGGCGCTGGCGGGGTCGGCCCTTGTCGCCAGCCCGGGCGGCGGCCTGCGGTGGGAGGGCGTGGTGCTGGGGCTGCTCTCCGCGGTGGTCTACAGCGCGTACATCCTGGTGGGCAAACGAGTGATGGAGGATGTCGATCCAATCACCGCGGTGACCATCATCTCGCTGAGCGCCGGCGGCGCCTACCTGGCGTTCACGGTGGGTACCGGGACGTTGACCCTACCCGTCGACGCGCAGGGGTGGGGTGCGGTGCTGGGCCTGGCGACGATCTCAACGGTCATCGGCGCAGGGGCGTTCCTGGCGGGGCTGCGGCGAACTGACCCCGGGCGTGCATCGCTGATCTCGACGCTGGAACCGGTGTCGACGGCGTTGCTTGCCGCGCTGGTCTTTGGCGAAACGCTGGCCACCGGGCAGCTGGCCGGCGGCGCACTCGTGCTCGCAGCGGTCCTGCTGGTCTCGCGCGGCGAGACCGGCGGCGCGGCGCCGGAGCGCGCGGTCAGCCCCTGAGGGCCAGCGGCTCCGGCTCCGGCTCGAGTGCGGCCATCGGTGGTGGCCGCAGCAACAGTGCGGCCAGCCCGGCCCCCGCCAGCGACAGCCCCGCCGCGACCGCCAGGGCGAAACGCACATCGACCGCGATGAAGGCGCCCGACACCCCGGAGCCGATCGGGAAGCCCGCAAAGTTCAGGCTCATCGAGACCGCGATTGCCCGACCCAGCCACTGCTGGCCGGTGACTCGCTGCCGCAGCGAGAAGAGGGTGACGTCGAGCGGCCCGGTCACGAGTCCCAGCAGCAGGCAGGCCAGGCCCAGGATATAAACGTTGGGCGCGGCGGCGATGACCGCGGTTGCCGCCGCCGTCGCCAGGATGCCCGCCAGGATGATCTGGCGCTCGCGCCGCCGCGTCTCGAACCGTCCCGCGATGAACCCCGACACCGCCCCGCCTACGCCCTGGAGCGCCCAGAGCACCCCGACTGTGGTGCTGTCGCCATGCATCTGGCGCAGCACGAGCACCGGCATCGCGACCACCAGGATGCCCGCGCCGATGTTCAGCACCGTGAGCGAGATCGCCATGCCGCGCAGGATGGCGTGCCGCAGGACGTAGCGCATGCCGGCCAGCGAACTCGCCAGTAGCGAGCCCTCGATGCCCCTTTCGCCAGGTTCGGGAAACCCCAGGAGGCTGGCGGCACCGGTCGCGTAGAGCCCGACCGTCACGCCGATCGCCGCCTCGGGACCGAGGAGGCCGACAAGGAGCCCACCAAGGGCCGGCCCGACAATGATCGTGATGGTGGAGCCGGAGCTGTCGATGGCGTTGCCACGCCCCCAGAGGTCGTCGGGGAGCATCAGCGGGACCACGGTGCGCATCCCCGCCGCGCTCAGCATGCCGGTGATCCCGCTGACCATGGCGAGGATCACCAGGAGAGGCGGGCTGAGCTGTCCGACCGACGACAGCACGGCCATCGTGCCCAGCGCGGCGGCCGCCACCAGGTAGTCGAGCATGATCAGCCGAACCCGGCCGTAGCGATCGAGGAGGGCGCCGGCGATCGGGCTGAGGAAGAGTGACGGCCCGATGGAGGCAAACACCGCGACCCCGGCGAGCCCCGGCGAGTGGAACCGCTCCAGCACGAACAGGACCAGGACGACGTTCAGCATCGCGCTCGCGGCTCGCCCGATCAGCCCGGCGACGACCAGCCGCCCAAACCCGGGAACGGCAAACGTGGCGCGGTAACTGGGGCCGGGGGTTTCCATGACTCCAATATTCAGGTGATCACGCCCCCGCCGCATGCCCGGCGACGGCGCGTACGATCAACCGGTGAACTCTGCGCCCCGCGCCCGGAAGCCGCCGGGGCGAACACCCGCCACCCAACGGGGGCGACGTGGGGTCGTTGCCAAAGCCGTGAACCTGGCGCCGACCGGCGCCCCGGACGCCGCGGATAACATACCCGCGCCACCCGAGGTGAAGACAGAGGGCAAGGTGGCGCGGTCGAGGCGCAAGAAGGGCGGCAGCGCGGTCCACGGCTACCTCTTCAAACAGGGGACGTGTGACGAGGACGTCGAACTGGATGCGATCCCGGGCCTCATCCGGCATGACCAGAACCTCGCCTGGGTCGACCTGTCGGAGTACGCCGAGGACGATTTCCAGGCGGTCGCCTCGCTGCTGGACTTCCACCCGCTCACGGTGCGCGCCACGCTGACCGACTGGGAGCGCCCTCGCGTCGACGTCTTCCCGGACTACTTCTATATGAGCGTCACCGTGGTGCAGGCCGACCAGCGGCGGCGCCAGCTCGTGGCCGCGGAGCTGAACATCGTGGTCGGGCGCAACTTCATGGTGACCGCGCACAAGCAGCCCCTGGGCTTTGCGGACAAGGTCCTGCAGCGGCTGAAGCAGAGCCCGGAGGTCGCCACCCTGCACACGGGTTATGCGCTGTACATCATCCTCGAGGAGTTGGTCGAGTATTACCAGGGCCTCTTCGAGCACATCGACGAGGAGATCGAGCAGGCGGAGGAAAAGGCCCTGACCGAGTCGTCGGACGCATTTCTCGCGGACCTCCTCGCGCTGAAGCGCTACATATTCGTGCTGGGTCGATTCGCCGAACAGCACCGCAGTGTTTTCGCGGTCCTCACCCGGCCCGACTTCACCCCGGTGCAGGGTCCCGAAGTCGAGCCATATTTCCGTGACCTGCAGGAGAGTCTCGCGCGCCTCATCGACAAGCTGGTCGCGGCCCGCGAGTCGGTGACGGAGGCGTTCGACATATATGTTTCCCAGGTCTCGCATCGGACCAATGAGCTGATCCGCGTGCTGACGCTGATATCCACGGTTGTCCTTCCGGCAACATTGGTTGTGGGGTTCTTCTCCACGAACTTCACCGGCATCGGGAGTCTGCGCTCGTTGCAGGCATTCGCCGTAATGGTTGTCCTGCTGTTGTTGCTGCCGGTCGCCACGCTGCTCTTTGTTCGTTGGCGCAAGCTGATCTGACCACCATGTCCAAATCCTGAGGGAGAAAACCATGCCAGACGAACCGCATATCGATCCCCAGGGTGAGATGAGCACGTCCCAGCCCGGCCAGGCCGATGTCATCGCCGAGAGGATCGCCCGCGACATCGCAGAGGCCGCCACCAGGTCCGGGCAGGCCGCCGTGGCCGCCGCGGAGGACGCCCAAAAACACCTGCGCGCGCTGGTCAACCCGGCGCTCATGCGCTACCACGGCGATGACGTGCCGCTGGGAATCCGGCTGGCGAACGGCGTCACCGGGGTGATGGGCAGCTGGCGGTTCATCATCATCCAGACCGTCCTGGTCATCCTCTGGGTGGGGCTGAACATCATCGGCCTGGTCAACCGGTGGGACCCGTACCCGTTCATCCTGCTCAACCTGATGTTCAGCGTGCAGGCGGCCTACGCCTCACCGCTCATCCTGATGGCCGGCAACGTTGCCGCGGACCGCGACCGCGACCTCTGGGAGCACGACTACCAGGTGAACCAGGAGGCGTACGCCAAGATCGAGTCCATCGAGCTCCGGACCCAGGAGATGCTCACCTCGATCAACCAGCTGATCGACCAGAGGATGCCGGCTCGCGCGGCTGATCCCACCCCCGAACGCGGTTAGGACCTATCCAGGGAATTGCGAGGTCAGCTTACTGATTGTAAGCTAGGAGACTGGCCGGCGAAATCCGGCCCAGGGAGGAATTGAGTGATGGATTTTGGTCTGCTGGTGTTGCGCGTGGTGGTCGGACTGGTGGTTGCCGCCCATGGCAGCCAGAAAGCGTTTGGATGGTTTGGCGGGGGTGGAATGAAGGGGACGACCGCGATGACCGTGCGCCTCGGGTTCCGGCCCGCACCGGCCTGGGCGCTCATGGTGATCGCCGGCGAGCTTGGCGGAGGCCTGTTCATGGCCCTCGGGCTGCTCGACCCGCTCGGTCCGCTCGGGGTTGCCGCCACGATGGTCGTCGCCGCGCTCACCGTCCACCGCACCAAGGGGTTCTGGGCCAGCAAGGGCGGCTACGAGTTCCCGCTCACCCTGCTGGCGGTCGCGGTCGGCGCCGCGCTCATGGGCGCAGGTCGCTACTCGCTGGACGGGGCCCTTGGCGTCCGGCTGCCCCAGGCCCTCGATGGGGCCCTGGTCGCGGTCACCGCGCTCGTGCTGCTGGCGGGCTTCCTGACCCGCCGCCCGGCGCCCGCACCCCAGCCCGCGACCACCTGACCCCGGGGGCGGCACCCGCCTCAGGCCCTTAGGTCCTGTTCAGGTGCCGTTCAGCATGGCCGCGGATGATTGGCCGGTGCGCGTCCTGATCGTTGAAGATGACCTGCGCCTCTCCACCACCCTGCGCAAGGGGTTGCAGGAGGCCGCCGTGACCGTCGACCTGGTTGGGACTGGCGCCGAGGCACTGGATGCCGCCACGGCAACGGCCTTCGACGCGATCATCCTGGACGTGATGCTGCCCGGAGGAATGGACGGGTTCGAGGTCTGCGCCCAGTTGCGCCGGCGCCGGGTGAGCATCCCGGTGCTGATGCTCACCGGCCGGGACGCCGTCTCGGACCGGGTCCGCGGGCTCGAGGCGGGGGCCGACGACTACATGGTCAAGCCCTTTGCGTTCCAGGAGCTGTTGGCGAGGGTGAGGGCCCTGACCCGGCGACACCTGGAGGACCGCTCGGCGGCGTTGACGGCGGGCGCGCTGATCCTCGACACCGCCGCCCGGCTGGTGACCGTGGACGGCCGGCCCGTCGACCTCACGTCGAAGGAGTTCGCGGTGCTGGAGTATTTCCTGCACAACCCACGCCGGCTGCTGACGCGCAGCCAGGTCGAGGAGCATGTCTGGAATTACGACTTCGAGAGCGAGTCCAACCTGGTCGAGGTTTATGTCGGTCGCATTCGCCGCAAGCTCCTGGCCGCCGGCATGGACGGGCTGCTGACAACGGTGCGCGGCGCCGGGTACCGGCTCGACCCACCCCCCTGATGCGGCGCGCGATGCGCCGTACCCGCGTTCGGCTGACCGCGGCGTACACCACGGTCTTCACCGTGGTCGCGATTGTCGGCGCGACCGCGTTCTGGTTCGCATTCCAGCAGGCAGAGATGAGTGCCGTTGACGACAGCCTCTATGCCCAGGCGGACTCGGTCCTGTCCGGGCTGGATGAGGCGGGCGGCAGGGTGACGTTCCAGGGCAGTGACAGCCTGCCCAATGAGAGCCCCGACGGGATCGCGATAGCGGCGACGCTGGTTGGACCAGGGGGTGTCGCGCTGGACCGTTCCGGCCAGGGCCCCAAGGTCTCGGACGTCGCTTCCCTGGTCGCCGCGGCCGGGGCCGCCGGCAAGGCCGAGGTGACCACAGCGGTGGTCGCAGGCCAGCGCCAGCGGGTGCTCGTGAAGCCGGTCCAGCTGCCCACGGGGGGCAACGGCAGCCTCGTGATGACACGGCCGACCGGGGAGCTCGATGACACGCTGGCGCGCACCGCGCTCTTCCTCGCCATGGGGGTGGTGATCATGGCGGTGGCGGCATCGGGAGCGGGGTACCTGCTGGCGGGCCGCGCCCTCAGGCCGGTGCGGCAGATCGCTGCGACGGCGCGCGACCTGAGTGAGCGGGACCTGCACCGTCGCATCGACCTCGAGCTCCCGGACGACGAGCTCGGTGAGCTCGCCGACACCTTCAACGGCATGCTGGCCCGGTTGGAGGGATCATTCGACAGCCTGCGCCGGTTCACCGCGGACGCCGCCCATGACCTCCGGGCGCCGCTGGCACTGCTGATGGTCGAGGTGGACGTCGCATTGAAACGCTCGCGGGACCCGGAGTCCTATCGAGAAAGCCTGGAGAGTGTGCGCGCCGAGGGGCTCCGGCTGGGACGCATGGTCGACCAACTGCTGGTCCTGGCGCGAGCCGACGCCGGGGCGCTCGAGCTGCACCTGGCGGCCCTCGACCTCCCGGACCTGCTCGAGGAGACCATCGCGCGCTGGCGTTCGATGGCGGCGCAGAAGGGTGTCGTCCTGGCCACCAGCCTGCCCGATACGGGCACGCTCCAGGGTGATGCCGACCTGTTGCGGCGGATGCTCGACAACATCCTGGACAACGCGGTGCGCAACACTCCCGCCGGCGGGTCCGTACACATCAGCTGCGAGCGGGCGGGCGACGGCTGGTCGATAGCGATCGAGGACACCGGGCCCGGGGTGAGCGCGGCCCTCAGACCCACCCTCTTCGACCGCTTCACGCGGGCGGACCCAGCCCGGGGCCGGGAAACCGGCGGAGCAGGTCTCGGCCTCTCCCTGGCGGACACGATCGCACGGCTGCACGGCGGGCAGGTCGTGCTGGCTGACAGCGCGGGCGGTGCGCGCTTCGTTGTGAGCCTCCGCGAGCGGCCGATGGGTTGAGGGTTCGCGGGATCCACATCGGCCGTCGCCGCGCCGCCGCCGTCGCCGGGGCGCTCCTGCTGATCTGCGGGGCTGGGGTCTTCGCCCTGCTCGAGGGCGACATCCCCGAGGCACTGCGCGATGTCGCGCGGCCGTTTGCCTATGTGCTCCGCAGCTATGGCCACCTGGCGCCTATTCCCCTCCTGTACATCGAGGAGTCGGGGGTGCCGCTGCCGCTACCCGGCGACGTCTTCGTGATGTACGTGGCGCACCACATCCCGCACACGCCCCTGGCCCTGGGGCTGGCCTGGGCAGGGCTGGTGACGGCCGTGGTCCTCGGGGCCACCAACCTCTTCTGGCTGTCCCGCCGGATCGGTACCGGCCTCCCCGAGCACCGGCTGGGCCGGTTGCTCCACGTCACGCCGGCGCGGGTCGAACGCGCCCGGGCGTGGTTCGGGCGGTACGGGCCCGCCGCGCTGATCGTCGGGCGCCACATCCCGGGGTTCCGTGTGCCGCTGACCGTGGCGGCGGGCATCGCCGGGGTCTCCTACCGAACCTTCATCGTGAGTGTCGCGATCTCGACCGGGACCTGGGTCGCGGTCTTCCTGTACCTGGGGGTGGTCTTCGGCGGCCGGATCGGGCACCTGATCGAGCTGCACCGGCGCACCACGTTCCTGCTGGTGGGCGGGTTCGTCGTGCTGGTGCTGCTGGGCGCCGGCGCCCTGCGGCTACGCCGGGGGCGCCTCGGGAACAGCGCCGGGCACTGACTCGCTCACCGCCTCGGGGCTGGCCACCAGCCGCGGGGTGTTGCGACGATCGTCTTCAGGCTGCCGTGCGAGGAGTTTCTGGAGAGCTTCGACCGCGGGGGTCCAGAGGTGCGGCCCCGACTCCTCGTCCAGGATCTTCATCGCCTCGGCCCTGGTCCGCGCCTTGCGGTAGGGCCGATCCGACACGAGGACGTCGTAGGTGTCCGCGACCGCGAGGATCCGGGCCCCGGTCGGGATCTCGTCGCCCTTGAGGCCTCGCGGGTACCCCGACCCATCGATCCGCTCGTGGTGCGCGATGACCACCTCCGATTCCTTCTCGAACTTGCCCATGCGCTGCAGGATGTCGAGGCCCATCTCCGGGTGCTTCTTCATGGTCACCCACTCCTCGTCGTCCAGCGGGCCCGGTTTGAGCAGGATGGAGTCGGGGATGTGGAGCTTGCCGATGTCATGGAGCAGCCCCGCCCGGGCCAGGTAGCGCAGCGCGGGTGCGGGCTGGCCCAGCTCGCGGGCGATCAGGACGGTGAGCTCTGCCACCCGGATCGTGTGGCCCTTGGTGTCGCGGTCCTTGGCCTCGATCGCCGCGGCCAGCGCCGAGATCTCGGCAACGTGCTCCATCTCGATCTCGGCGCGAACCTGGAGGTCGAGGGCAGCCTCGAGAATGGTCCGATAGCTGTTGCCGCGGCGGCGCTCGCGCAGCAGGCTGATGAAGGCCAGGCCCACGGCCACGAGCATCAGGAGGTGGTACTCCCACCACGCCAGCGTCCATGGGGTCGTGACCAGCTGGGCCAGCAGCGCGCAGGCCAGGAGGGGGAAGGCCAGTGCCAGCGAGCCCTGCAGCCGCAACCGGGACACGCGGTAGCTCATCAACTGCTCGTAGCCCGCGAAGAGCAGGCATGCGATGCCGAACGCGGCCGTCGCATAGATCACCGGCTTCGACACCAGCGGCAGCTCCGCGATGGCCTCCTCGCTGGCGAAGGCGAGTACTCCGAACACGCCCACGGCCGCCAGCGCGACCAGGACCAGGGCGCCGGCCGGCCAGAACGGCAACCGCCGTTCGTACAGCGCCAGCAGCGGGAGGTAGGCCAGGGCGAAGAACACGGCCGGGACGACCAGGCTGAGGAACCCGGCAACCCCGACAACCGACTGCGTGGCTGCCGTCGCGTACTCGCCGGTCGCGGAGGCGATCACCCCGGGGGTCGCCAACCCGTGGATCGTGAAGAGGCCGGCCATGGTCATGAACCCGACGCTCAGCAGGAGCAGCTTGTAGTGCTGCAGCTGGGCCGCGGAGAAGGCGAGCATGACCGCCACCAGGAGCGCCAGCAGCGCCACGGCGCTGACGACCCAGAAATGCTCGATGGGTACGACCACCTGGAGATCGATGGCGGGGAAGGCCAGGAGCGTCGCCATGGCAACCAGCGCCCCGGCCATGACCAGGAGGCCAAGGGTGGTCGCCGCCGCCGCCCTCTCGGTCACATCGCTGCTCAAGTTTCTCTCCCGCTTCGACTCGCGACTCGTCCGGACTCGATCATGTTAGCCAGCCGTTCTGAGACGCGTGGCAAGATCGATGAATGGGGGGCGCCTGAGGTGATCCGCAAGGTCACGATTGGCGAGCGCCGGGCACGCCTTGGCCGCAACCACCGCCTCGCCGCGGAGGCCCGAGCCAGGAGCACGACCGAGGTGGCGGAGAGCCTCGTCGCACTGCACTCCACCGACCCGGCCAGCGTTTACCTCTCAGTGTTCGCCCGCGTTCTCGTCCCATCAGTCGAGGAGGTCGGCGCGGCGCTCTACGACCGGCGCGAGGTGGTGCGCATGCTCGGGATGCGGCGCACGATGTTCGTCGTCCCGCGGGAGCTTGTGCCGGTGGTGCAGGCCGGGGCGACGGACGCGGTCGCGGTCCGGATGCGCCGCCTGTACGAGGCCCTTTTCCAGCGGGGCGGTGTCAGCCCGGACCCCGCCCGCTGGCTGCGGGAGGTGGGCGAGTCGGTGGTCTCGCTGCTACAGCGGGCGGACGAATTGACCGCCCAGGAGCTGGCCGCCGCGGAACCTCGACTGCGCACCAGGATCATGATGAACGAGGGCAAGAGCTACGGCGGGAGCAGCAACGTGACGAGCATGGTCCTGATGCTGCTGTCGGCTGACGGGCGGATTGTCCGGGGCAGGCCGCTCGGCTCGTGGATCAGCAGTCAATACCGGTGGTCGGCGATGGAGCAATGGCTGCCGGGCGCGCCCGACCGGATGTCCGCGGATGAAGCCAGGACGGCGCTGGCCGGGCGCTGGCTGAGGGCGTTCGGCCCGGCCACGGAAGCGGACCTGCGCTGGTGGGCCGGCTGGACACTGCGAGACACCAGGGCCGCGATCGCCGGCCTCGACACCATCCCCGTGGAACTCGATGGCGCCCCCGGCCTCCTGCTCGCCGCCGATGCCGAGCCCGTCGAAGCCCCGGCGCCCTGGGTCGCGCTCCTGCCTGCGCTCGACCCGACGCCGATGGGGTGGAGCGGCCGCGAGTGGTACGTCGGGTCGCACGCGCCCGCGCTCTTCGACATGACTGGCAACATCGGGCCGACGGTCTGGGCCGACGGCCGGGTCATCGGCGGGTGGGCGCAGCGCAAGGACGGGAGCATCGCCGTCCGCCTGCTCGAGGACGCCGGGACGGCGGTCGCCACCGCGGTCGACCAGGCTGCCGGGGCGCTCGCCGCCACCACGGCCGGGACCAGGGTCACACCGCGCTTTCGGACCCCCATCCAGCGGGAGCTGTCGGGCGGCTGACCGCCGAGGTTCAGTGGGGATTCAGGATCCCTGAGCACACTGAACCGGACATGAGTGAAGCGATTCCGACGAGCGGCGTACGTCCCCCGGGAGGCGCGGTCCGGTGCGTCGCCCTGTTCCTTGCCGCGACCTCCCTGGGCCTGGTCGCGGCCTGCGGCACCACCAACCTGGCCACGTCCAAGCTGCCGGCGGGACAGGATGGCGCCGGCGGTGCGGGGGGAGCCGACGCCACCACCGGCGAGGCACCAGGCGTCCGGTACACCAACGCGAAGTTCCACTACCGCGTGGACGCACCGGGCGCGATGAAGGAGTCGGCAGACGGCTCCGCCGCGTACCTCGGCGCCGCCGAGCGTCTCGAGATCGTCGTCGTCAGCGGCTCCCAGGCCGCGGACCCGAAGGCCTTCGCCGGCCAGGACCTCGGCAGCCTCGGGTCCAAGCCCTCGTTCAAAGTCGTCAGCCAGCCGGCCCAGGTCACCATCTCCAACCGCGCGGTGCAGAAGACCGTCTACACCTGGACCGACGGCGTCAACGCGGTGACTTCGAAGCCGAACCTGCTGGTGTCCGTGCGCTACTACATCCCCAGGGACCGGGCCACCCTGGCGATCGTCACCTACTCGATCGCCGCCAACCAATACGACCCCCAGGGCGCGGACGACGTCGTAAGCACCTTTGCCTGGTTGTGAGACCGGACTTGCTCCAGCAGCGGTGGCCCGAGGCGGCCACTGAGCCCTCCGCCCCAGCCCTGATCGACGTCCGTGACGTGTACAAGATCTACCGCGAGGGAACCGCTGAGACCGTGGCTCTGCGGGGAGCGGCCCTGCGGCTGGAGAAGGGCGAGTTCGCCAGCCTCGTCGGTCCGTCGGGCAGCGGCAAGACGACCCTCCTCTGGATCATGGCGGGGCTGACGCTGCCCGCAGCCGGCCAGGTGCTTCTCGACGGCAGGGATATCACCAGGCTGGACGAGGCCGAGCGAGGCAGGGTGCGGGCGCGGTCGATCGGGCTCGTTTTCCAACGCGGCAACCTCATCCCGTTCCTCAAGGCCGAGGAGAACGTCGCCATGGCGGTCAGGCTGGCCGGCGGCAGGAATGCCAACGGCCGTGCCCGCGACCTGCTGGCAGGCGTGGGGTTGGACCACCGGCGGCACCATTACCCCCGGCAGCTGTCCGGTGGGGAGTCCCAGCGCGTGGCCATCGCCCTGGCCCTCGCCAATGAGCCGGCCCTGCTTCTCGGCGACGAGATCACCGGCGAGCTGGACTCGGGGACGTCGGAGGCCGTGCTCGAGGTGCTGTTGGAGGTCCAGCGACAGCGTGGCATGTCGGTCCTGACCGTGACCCACAACCCGTGGCTGGCAGCCCAGGCAGGTCGCCGTCTCAGCATTGTCGACGGCGTCGTGGTGCAGCAATGAGCGCGCGTCCGGCGGCGGTCGAGTTCGAGGCTGTCGCACGCCACTACCACGGAGCAGCGGGCGTGGTGCGGGCGATCGACGGGGTCACCATGGCGGTCGCGGCCGGTTCCCAGGTCGCCTTTGTCGGCGCCAGTGGGTCGGGCAAATCCACACTGCTCAGCCTGGCCGGTGGACTCGAG
>JAXDLW010000034.1:0-27753 GCA_034666405.1 Chloroflexota bacterium
GGACATCGAGTTCGGGGAGCCCATCCCCGGAGCCACCGTCCGTCGCCTGTCCTGCAACGCCGGCATCACCAAGATCCTGCTC
This sequence comes from Chloroflexota bacterium, assembly GCA_034666405.1. Lineage (GTDB taxonomy): Bacteria > Chloroflexota > Dormibacteria > DASZGP01 > DASZGP01 > JAXDLW01. The sequence goes on from JAXDLW010000034.1 coordinate 83, forward strand.
GACGACAGGCTGGTCCCCGTGGCCGTCGGCCACATGAAGCGCACCGAGCCGGCTCGAGCGCAAGGCGCTCAACGCCCGCGACGGGCACTGCCGCTACCCCGGCTGCAACCGTCCGCCGTCGCAGTGCGAGGGCCACCACGTGGAGTGGTGGTCGCGGACGCACAGGACCAAGCTCGACAGGTCGCTACTCCTATGCGCCCAGCACCACTGGCGGGTGCACGAGGGTGGCTGGCAGCTCATCCTCGCCGCGGACGACTCGGTCGTGGTGGTGCCGCCGCACCTGACCAACCTGGCGCGCGGCCCCGGGGGAACCTCCCGCAACTAACTGTTGGGTCTCGAGCCCCGGCGGTGTAGACAGGTCATGAGCAAACGCGATGCCTTCGGCATGGCGAATCACGTTCACGGTTGGCGCGCCGCCTTGATTGGGTTCGCTCTCCTCACCGTCTTGGCCCTATATCTCGAGGCGATGGCAGCCGGGTACGGCTTCCATCCCGAGAATGCAGGCTCCGGCATCGCTGCTGGTGCGGTCGGCCGAGGAGTCTTGCGGGTTCCGCTCTCGAAACACCACGCCGAAACCATGTGTTCTGCCGGAGGCTCGGCAGTTGCCAGTTGGCCGGATCCTCCGCATGACATGACGGTCTCCCTGGTCCTCGTCCCGGGCGGATATCGGGCCGTCGCAGGTGCGGGCCCGTGCGCCCCCGGGTGCCGGGATTCGTGCGAGGGGCGGGTCCGCTGGGGCCTCGTTGACAACTACGCCTTCGTCCCGTTAGCGGGCGGCCCCAAACCCCGCTGCTGGACATGACCGCGACAGTGCCGCGTAACCTACCGGTCGTCAGTCTCCTATGCGCCCTGGCTACGATCGTAGTGCTGTACGGGGTCATCGCGTGGGTCCTCACGACGGCGTCCATCTCGATGCCACCTCAGGACGGCGTATCGGGGGGTAAGGCGTCATCCATTGCTTCTACTGAGCTAGGCGGGGCGCCGGTGACCCGGACGCACCTCGGCCAATGTGCCGACATCGTGAGGAGCTGGATCAGGGCGCCCAGCTGTGGACGGGGGTGGGTCTGGGAGGTCGACGTGGCCGGCGATCACCCGGGGCGCGTCATCGTCGACTACAAATCGGGCAAGGTGCTCTGGTCCGACCCATTCGGCGGTCCCGGTTGACCCGACCGCCTGGCGCATTCCAGGTCAGCGAGACCGCCCTACTTGGCGTTCGCGATCGGCTTGACCTTGTCCCCCTTGTCCCCCTTGGGCCCGTGGTCCGCGGCCCCGCCACCATCGACGTCGGCCATCGTCGAGATCTGGTTGCGCCCATGCTCCTTCGCCCAGTACAGCGCGCGGTCTGCTCGCAGGATCAGCTGTTCACCGGTCTGGCCGTCGGCCGGGAAGGCCGCGACCCCTCCGCTGATCGTCACCTTCAGGGTCATCCCCGGCCGCGAGGTCGACTCCAGGATGGTGTCGCCGATGGTCTTGCGCAGCTTGTTGGCGACCTGGACCGCGTCGGCAGCCCGCGTCTCGGGCATCAGCACCACGAACTCCTCGCCGCCGTAACGGATCACGAAGTCGGTCGCGCGGACGCTGGACAGCATGATGCTGCCCACCTGCTCCAGGACCTCGTCTCCGACGTTGTGGCCATACGTGTCGTTGACGCCCTTGAAGTGGTCGATGTCCGCGATGATCAGCGCCAGCGGCTGGTTGCTGCGCTGGGCGCGGCGCATCTCACGCAGCAGGATCTCCTGGAAGAAGCGGCGGTTGGCCAGCCCTGTGAGGGGATCCGACAGTGACTCGCGCTCGGTGTTCTCGAACATCCGGCCGGCAAGGATCACCAGGCTACCGATGATCAACGCCAGGATCAGGGTGTTGTAGAACTGGTTTCGGGTCAGGTCGTTGACCTCGGCCGTGAAGACCGCCTGGTCCTCCACCACCATGACGACCCAGCGCTGGCGCGCGACCGAGGAGAACCCGACCACGTCGTTCTCGTGGGAGCTGAGCAGGTGCGCGGTCGTAAACCCGTTGTCGCCCGTCCCGCCGCTGACCTTGTCGGCCAGCTCGTCCAGCTTGAGCGACGTGACCTTGTCCAGGTTGAACTGCTTGCGCACCGAGTCGCTCTGCACCGGGTCCAGCGAGCCGAGCGTCTGGTAGTCCAGCCCGGTGCTCACGCTGTTGGCCAGGATCACCCCCTGCTGATTCACCAGGAACCCGAAGCGGTGCTGGCTCGATAGGTCCTTGCTGAACAGCGGCGACGCGACGTGGTCGGGCGCCAGGCGGATTGCCGCGACGCCCAGGACCTTGCCGATGGCGTCGCGCACCGGCATCGAGATGTACATGATCTTGGTGCGGTGGTCCTCGGCCAGGCTGATATCCGAGACGTAGGGCTGGTCTGCCGGGGCCACTATCCCGCGGGTGAAGAACTCCTTCTGGCCGAAGTCCTGGCCCTGCTCGCCCGCCTCGTTCGACAGGACGACGTGCCCGCTCGGGTCCAGCAGGAGGAGCAGCCGGTAGTCGGGGTCGGCGGTCAGTGGCGGGGTCAGCCGCTTCAGCAGCGGGCCGCCGCGCGACTGCTGGTCGACGCCGCCGGCTGACATGAAGTTCACCGTCTCCGGGTCGGTGGCGACCTGGGTCGCATCGCGCCGGTATTGCAGGACCTGGCTGTCCACCTGGATCGCGAGCGAGCCGGCGAGGCTCGTCAGCAGCTTGGCGTCGGTGGTCGTGAGGACCTCGGTGCTGCGCTGTTCGGTGAGCTTGGCGAGGGCGAAGATCGCGGCCATCGACAGCACCAGGAAGCCGACCATGATCTTGGTCGACAATCGCCAATCGCGGATCCCCCGCAGCTCGGTCAGCGCGCGCCTCACGGCGGCCATCTACTTACTCGGGGTGGGCTGTGGGGCCGCCGACTTCTCGAACTTCAGGATGGATTGCACAACGTTCGAGTCGGGCTTGAGCTCGGTGTAGTAGAGGACGTTCTGGCGGTTGACCCGGACGAAGTTCTTGGAACCGTAGAGCTGGCCGCAGGCCGAGGCCCCCACCTGGCAGAGCACGGGCTTGAAGTCGTCAGGCTTGGGGTTGGTGATCGGCTTGCCGTTGGCGTCATTGGCCAGATAGGTCAGGTACCAGACGTCGTCCACCGCCAGCTCGCTGGCCGAGGCCGAGGTCAGGTGGCCGACGAACGCCGGCTGGTTGTTGGTCAGGAACACAGCGGTCCAGGCCTTGGGGTCGATCGCCGGTCCCGCGGTCACAGCCGCAGCGGACTGCGCGGGGTTCACCTTGACCAGGATCACCACGGCCGCGAGGGCCAGGTTGAGGGCGACCGAGATCGCCAGCAGGGCCAGGAAGGGAACCCGCATGCGAACGTTGTCGCCTCGCGCCGAGAGCGCAGTTTCGGCCATGCGCGGCTACCTTACCACCACGTAGTAGACGGTATTCCCGGCCGCCAGCGTGGCCGTCGGGAAGTGCGCCACGAAGTTCCCCTTGCCCAGGTCAGGGCCGGGTCCGCCCACCCCGAAGGTGTCGACGAAGTAGGTCCCACCGTTGAAGCCAGGGGTGATCACGACCTCCTTGGGCGCCCCTGTGATCTGGGTCTGGCAGGTGAACTGGGTGGTCGAGAGCAGGACGTCGGCCGCCGTGACCACGCAGGACCCGGCGAAGTTCCCTCCGATCAGGTCCTTTGTCACCGTGGCGTTGCCGGTGATGGTCGTGTCGCCGTTCAGCGCGACGCTCGTCGCGTTCACGGTGAAGGTGGTCAGCGGGGCCAGCGGCCCGAAGGCGATCGTGTTGGCGCCGGTCTGGAAGATCGTCGCGCCACCCTGCGCGACGGTGATACCGCCGTTGAGAGTCGTGGGCTGGCCGGCGGCGACCGTCAGCCCGGCATTGAAGGTCGCCAGGCCGACGTTGAACACCGACGCGCCGTTGAACGTCGACCCGCCGGTCACCTGTAGCGCGTCGACCCCGCCGATGGTCGACGTCAGCACCGCCGTCACCGGGTTACCGGCCAGCCCGGTGTTGGTGAGGCTGATGTTGGCGGCCTGGGGGCAGAGGTTGCCGACGACCGAGCAGTTCTGGATGTAGCTGGCGCTGCCGGTCGCCGGCGCGGACCCACCGGTCAGAGCGAAGTCTGCGGCCGGGTGGCCCTGCAGGAAGTTGGCGTTGAGGTTGGTCACCTGGTCGTGTGAGTTCACCGTGAGCGGAGGGGTGGGAGTCAGGCCGCAGACGCCCAGCAGCGGGCAGGTGCTGGCGACGGTGGAGATCAGCTGGAAACCGGTGATGGTCCCGTTGGAGACCCCGGTGGTCAGGTTCCCGGTCACCGTGACGGTGCCGCCGGCGGCCGTGATGCCACCGTTCACGTGGGTCAGACCGCCCGCGGTGAGCTGGCCGGACGTGTTGGTGTCGCCACAGACAGTGAGCTGGGCGCCGGTCGAGCAGCTCGTGCCGACGGTCGTGGCGCCCTGCAGGTTGGCGACGCCGGTGACGGTGGTGCCGGTGCCGTCAATTGTCACGGCATTGCCCGGCGCGCCGGTGAGCGAGACCGTGCCACCGCTGCTCGTGATCGGCCCGGTATTGCTGATCCCGGCGTTGGCGATCAGCAGGCCGCCGCTGATCGTCGCTCCCTGGTTGGCCGCGAACAACCCGCCATTCACCGTCGCGCCAAGGTTGGCCGTCAGGAGCCCGCCGTTCACAGTGGACCCCTGGTTGGCGGTGAAGAGCGCGCCGTTGACGGTGGCGCCGTTGCTCGCGGTCAGGGCGCCGGCGACGGTCGTGCCCGAGCCGTTGATGGTGACCGATTTGCCCGCCGCGCCAGTCAGGCTGACCGCGCCACCGGTACTGGTGAGGGTCCCGGTGTTGCTGAAGTTGGAGTTGCTGGTCAGCGTCCCGCCGTTCACGGTGGCGCCGAGGTTGGCTGTGAGCAGCCCTCCGTTCACAGTGGCGCCAAGGTTGGCGGTGAGCACGCCGCCGTTCACGTTGGCGCCCTGGTTCGCTGTGAGGAGCCCCCCGTTCACGGTGGCCCCGTTACTCGCCGTGAGGGCACCTGCAACGGTGGTCCCGGAACCGTTGATCGTGACCGAGTTGCCGGGAGCGCCGGTGAGGCTGACCACGCCGCCGCCGCTGGTAAGCGCACCCGTGTTGCTGAACCCGGCGTTGCTGGTCAGCGTTGTGCCATTGATGGTCGCCCCCTGGTTGGCCGTCAGCAGCCCGCCGTTGATCGTCGCGCCGTTGGCCGCGGTGAGCGCGCCGACGACCGCCACGCCGCCGCCGTTGATGGTGATGGAGTTGCCCGCGTCAGCGAGGCTGATGACCCCGCCGCTGCTCGACAGGCTGCCGGTGTTGGTGATGCCCTGGGTCGTGATCGCCCCGCTCACGGTGATACCGCCGTTAGCGGTCAGCGGGCCGCCGTTCACCGTCAGGCCCTGGTTGGCGGTCAGGAGCGCGCCGTTTACCGTCGCCCCGTTCGACGCCGTGAACGGGCCCGTCACCGTGGTGCCCGTCCCGTTGATCGTCACCGAGTTGCCTGCCGCACCAGTCAGGCTCACGACCCCGCCGGTGCTGGTCAGGCTCCCGGTGTTGCTGAAGTTGGAGTTGCTCGTCAGGGTTCCACCACTGACCGTGGCGCCCTGGGTGGCTGTGAGCAGGCCCCCGTTCACGGTCGCGCCCTGGTTCGCCGTGAGGAGGCCCCCACTGACGGTGGCGCCCTGGGTGGCTGTGAGCAGGCCGCCGTTCACGGTGGCGCCCTGGTTGGCCGTGAACAGGCCCCCGTTGACGGTGGCGCCGTTACCGGCGGTCAGCGCACCGGCGATCGTCGTGCCCGAGCCGTTGATCGTGACCGCGTTGCCCGGGGCCCCGGTCAGGCTGACGGCACCGCCCGCGCTGCTGAGGGCGCCCGTGTTGCTGAAGCCCGAGTTGCTGGTCAGCGTCCCGCCGTTGACCGTGGCCCCCTGGTTGGCCGTGAGCAGCCCGCCATTGATGGTGGCGCCGTTGGCCGCCGACAGCGGGCCCGTGATCGCCACCCCACCCCCGTTGATGGTGACCGAGTTGGCGCCGTCGGCGAGGCTGATCACGCCGCCGCTGCTGGAGAGGTTGCCGGTGTTCGTGATGCCCTGGGTGCTGATCGCGCCGTTGACGGTGATCCCGCCGTTGGCGGTCAGCGGGCCGCCGTTCACCGTCAGGCCCTGGTTCGCGGTAAGCACGCCGTTGTTGACGGTGGCCCCGAGGTTGGCCGTGAACGGGGCGCCATTCACCGTGGCACCGTTGGAGGCCGTGAGCGGCCCGGCGACGGTGGTGCCGCCGGCGTCGATCGTCACCGAGTTACCCGCGGCCCCGGTGAGCGAAACCGTCCCCCCCAGGCTGGTCAGTGTCCCGGTGTTGCTGAACCCCGCGTTGCTGCTGAGGATGCCGCCGTTCACCGTGGCCCCGTTGCTGGCGGTGAGGGGCCCGGCCACGGTCGTCCCGCTGCCGTCGATCGTCAACGAGTTCCCGGGCGCGCCAGTCAGGGTCACCGTCCCGCCGGTGCTGGTCAGGGTGCCCGTGTTGCTCAGGCCCAGGTTGGTGGTGAGGAGACCGCCGTTGACGGTCGCCCCGGCATTGGCGGTGAGCAGCCCGCCGTTCACGGTGGCGCCGCCGTTCGCGGTCAGGAGCCCACCGTTTACGGTCGCGCCGTTACTGGCGGTCAGCGGGCCTCCGACGGTGCTGCCCGTCCCGTCGATGGTGAGCGAGTTCCCGGGTGCGCCGGTGAGGCTGACGGTGCCACCGCCGCTGGTCAGGGCGCCGGTGTTGCTGAAGCCCGCGGTGCTGGTGAGCAACCCGCCGTTGACCGTGGCCCCGTTGCTGGTGGTGAGCAGCCCGGTCACCGCCACGGTGCCATTGGCCGAGCCCAGGTTCAGCGGCCCGCCGTTGCTGGTGTTGATGCCGCCGTTGGCGTTGATCACCCCGGTCGCGGTGAAGGTGCCACTGTTGGTCAGGGTGCCCGTGGTCAGGTTGCCGGTGACCTGGGCGTCGCCACAGACATTCAGTGTCACGGGCGTCACCCCGGGGCAACTGCCGCTCGTCGGGCCCAGGGTGGTCACGCCGCTGAAGTTGGCGGTGGTGCCGCTGACGGTCGCGATGTTCCCGGTGGTCGAGTTGATCGTCGTCAGGTTGCCGGTGCTGCCGTTGATGGTGGTGGTGTTGACGGTGGTGATGTTCCCGGTGCCGGCGTTCAGGGTGTTGGTGTTGGTGCTCCCGCTCACGCCGAGGTCCCCGTTGATCGTGGAGTTGCCCGTGATGGTGGCGCCGCCGTTGTTGACGGTCAGGCCGCCGGCGGTGGCGATGAGGCCGTTGCCTGCAGTAACCGTGCCGCCGGCGCCGACGTTGCCGCTGACGCCCGCGTTGCCCGCGACGGTCACGCCGTTCTGCAGCGTCGCCGGCCCGGAGACCGTCAGCGAGTTGTTGATGGCGGTGGCCCCGCCCACCGTCAGCGTGCCCCCCACCGTGGCGTTGTTGGCCACCGCGAGGTTCTGGACGTTGAGCTGGGCCAGGGTCGTGGAGCCGTTGACCGTGAGGTTGCCGCCAACGGTGCTGTTGCCCGCGGTGGTCAGGTTGCCCCCGATATTCGCGTTACCCGTGTTGTTGAGGGTCCCGAGCGTGGCGGTGCCGGGCACGACCAGGCCGCCATTGAGCGTGGTCTGCCCCCCGACGGTGAGCGGACCCGAGACGGTGCCGGCGCCATTGACCCCCAGGGCACCCGCTGTGAGCGAGCCGACGGCAAAGGCGCCCGCCTTGCTCTGACCCGATGCCGAGACGTCGATGTAGTGGTCGGACGGCTGCCCTGCGAGCAGGACGCTGTTATTGGCATACAGGTTGGGCACCAGCGTGCTGCTGTTGACGACCAGCGGCGGTCGGCCCGTGCCCACGGTGAAGATGCCCTGGGTCGCGGTGAGGGTCGACTCGAACTGGGCGGCGCCGGTCCCGTGCACCGAGCTGAGGCGTGCGGCGCCGTTGGCGATCAGCTCGTTGAGGGTGGTGAGGCCGGTGACGTCGAGGGTGCCGGAGACCGTCGCATTGCGGTCGACGTGGAGGTTGCCCTCGGTCCGCAGGCTGCCTGTTCGCGAACTGCGGTCGGTGGGCGCGAGCTTCTGGCCGCTCCCGATGATCCCCGCCGCATAGAGGCCGGCAACGACAAGTGCGGCCAGGGCGAGGACGAAGGCGGCGACTGAGACCTGGAATGTGCGCTGCGGTGTCACTAAAGCTGTTTCGTATTGGGGGCCAATTGGGCGCAGCATATCAACAGGTCCCTCTTGGGGGAACAGTCGTCCCAGCGCTGTGACGCCACTGTCACGGCGCCATCACGGCCGGCTGGATGCATACTGGGTTCACCTCACTCATGTCCACCCAGGAGTTCGGCGCCTATCTCAAGGAGCGCTGTGCGGAGCGCGGGCTGTCGCTGCACAGGCTCGCGGTGCAGGCCGACCTGAACCAGATCTACTTCTACCAGTCGGTCAACAAGAACAAGGAGAACCCTCCGCCCTGGGTGCTTCGCCGGATCGCGCCGCTGCTGGGGGTGGCCTACGTCGACCTGTTGATCCAGGCCGGCTACCTCTCTGACGCCGACCTCTCCGAGTACTCGGCGAGCACCTCCCCGCCCTGACCCCGCCGGCCGCCACCGCGTTCGGTCGGTGCATCGCCCACGTCGACATGGACGCCTTCTACGCCTCGGTCGAACAGCTCCGTCGCCCCGAGTTGCGAGGTAAGCCCGTGGTGGTCGGGCATGACGGTTCGCGCGGGGTGGTGGCCGCCGCCTCGTACGAGGCCCGGCGGTTCGGCATCCATTCGGCGATGCCGTCGGCAACCGCCCGCCGCCTCTGCCGCCAGGCCATCTTCATCCCCCCCGACTTCGTGGCATATCGCGATGCCTCGTCCCAGGTCTTCTCGGTCCTGCGCCGGTATACCCCGCTGATCGAGCCGCTGGCGCTGGACGAGGCCTACCTCGACCTCAGCGGCGACCGCGATGCCCGGGCCGCGGCGGAGGCGACGGGCGGCCGGCTGAAGCGGGAGATCCGCGAGGCCACCGGTGGACTGACCGCGTCGGTGGGGATCGGGACCTGCAAGGTCGTGGCCAAGGTCGGCAGCGACCTCCGCAAGCCGGATGGGTTGGTGGTGGTGCCCCCGGGCACCGAGGCGGCCTTCCTGGCGCCCCTGCCGATGCGCGTCCTCCCGGGCCTCGGACCGGCCGCCGAAAAGCGCCTGGCCGGCCTTGGCCTGCGCACCGTGGAGGACCTCGCCGCGCTGCCGGAGGAGGTCCTCAGGGCACGCCTGGGCAACTCCGCAGCCGGGTTTCGCGCCCTTGCGCTGGGGCAGGACCCGCGCCCCGTGTCGATTCCCGGCACGCCCAGGAGCATCTCTCGGGAGATCACGTTCGAAAAGGACATCGAGGACGCCGCCGCGCTCCGTCGCGAGGTCCGGGTCCTGGCCCAGGACGTGGCGCGCTCACTGCGGTCGCAGTCGCTGTGGGCGCGCACGATCCGGATGAAGGTGCGCTACGCCGGTTTCGAGACCCACACCCTGCAGGCCACCCTCCCCGGGGGCACCGACAGTGACCGGGAATTCCTGGAGATGGCCGACCGGCTGCTGGCCCAGGCCACGGCGTCCCAGCGCCCGGTTCGACTGATCGGGATCGGGGCGGCCGGGCTCAGCGAGGCGGCGCAACCCGACCTGCTGGACGGCGCCGGGGCCCGCGACCGGGCGCTGGACCAGGCCATGGACCAGCTCCGTGACCGCTTCGGCGCTTCAGTCGTGCGCCGTGGCCCGGCCGTGGGCGGGCGCCAGCTCGACTTCCGCCGTGAGGACCTCGATGCGGTTCGCGACGGCATCGAGGAGGGCTAGAGTAGCCGGATGGCCCAGACCGTGATGCTCGTGGACGATGACCCGCAGCTACGCCATGTCGTCTCGATGTTCTTCGAACTCGAGGGATACAACGTCGTCCAGGCCAGGGACGGGCGCGAGGCCATCACGATGCTCGCCGAGTACGTCCCTGACGTCATCCTGCTCGACCTCATGATGCCCGACGTCAGCGGCCTGGAGGTCTGCCAGCACGTGCGCGCCGACCGCCGCCTCAAGGACATCCCGGTTGTCGTCTTCACTGCCGCCGAGATGCAGGAGGAGGAGCTGAGCGCAGCCGGCGCCGACCGGTTCATCACCAAGCCCTACAGCCTCGAGGGGCTGCGACGGGTCGTGCGCACCCTGATCAAGGAGAGCGCCGGGACGAGGGCCAAATAGCGGCCAGGCTCAGCCACGTCGATGGTGCCGGGCGGTCGCGGATGGTCGATGTTTCAGGCAAGGAGGTCACCACCCGCGAGGCCCGGGCGGAGGCCGCCGTGACCATGTCCGAGGCCGCGTTCAAGGCGGCCTGTGCCGGGGACCTGCCCAAGGGCGACCTGGTCGCGGTGGCGCGCCTGGCCGGGATCATGGCCGCCAAGCGGACGGCCGACCTGGTCCCCTTCTGTCACCCGCTGAAGCTCACCGACATCGATGTCGAGGTCACGTTCGACGAGGCACTCCCCGGTGCTCGGCTCCGGGCCCTGGTGCGCTGCGTCGACCGCACCGGGGCGGAGATGGAGGCCCTGACCGCCTGTGCGGTCGCGGGGCTGACGGTCATCGACATGGTCAAGGCGGTCGACCCCTGGTCGACACTGACCGACGTCCGGGTCCTGGCCAAGTCGGGCGGGCGCAGCGGCAGCCGCACCCGGGGGGCCTAGGCCGGCAACCCCTGGTGGTCGCCCCCGGCCAGCTGGTCGAGGGCGTGCGGGAGAACCGGCAGGAGCGCCTCCAGGCTCTCGAGCGCGCCGGCGGGGCTCCCGGGCAGGTTCACCACGAGGCTGCGGCCCACCACCGCCACCACGCCGCGTGAGAGGACCGCGGCAGGGGTCTTGTCGCGGCCGGCACGGCGCATCTCCTCGGCCATGCCCGGGACCAGGTAGGCGGCGAGTTCCGTCGTCACCTGGGGGGTCCGGTCCCGTGGGCTGATCCCGGTGCCCCCGGTTGTGACCACCAGGCGGGCACGGGCTGCGGCCGTGGATACCGCTTCCCTGATCTGCTCGTCGTCATCGGCGATGACCTGCACCGGCTCGGGGTCGAAGCCCTTCAGCCGGAGCCGCTCTGCGACCGCGGGCCCGCTCACGTCCTCGGCCCTTCCCGCGGAGGCCCGGTCGCTCACCGTGATGACGGCCACCCGGCGCATGCCCGGATATTAGCCCCGGGATCTGCCGGCCAAAAGAAAAGACCCGGCCCCTGGGGGCCGGGTCCTCTCTGGGTTAGGGAGGGATGATGCCTGCAAACAGAATTTCAGCGCACCCGGGCTCGTGCATCAATACGTTTGACGCAACAAGAATGTGTCAGCTGGTGGGACGCCCTCCTGGGCGGAGTCTCAGCTGATCAGGCTGAGATCGTGCTGCCGCCGTCCGGACGCGGCGTCCACCGTGGCGACCTGGCCGGTGCCAGGCAACAGCAGCGGGTCCCGCGGCAGGGTGAAGCTGAAGACGCTCCCTCCCCCGTCCCGGTCGGCAACGTTGATGCGGCCGCCCTGGACCTCGACGAGTTGGCGCACGATGAACAGCCCCAGGCCACTACCGCCGATCGCGGCGGTGTCCGGGCTGTCGATGCGGTGGAACTGGTCGAAGATGTGGGCCTTCTCGGCATCGGGCACACCCATTCCCCGGTCCGCCACCCAGACCTTGACCGCCTCCGTGTCGGAGGCCACCCCGATCTCGACATCGGGCGCCCCGGGCGAGTACTTGACCGCGTTCTCGACGAGGTTCCGCAGCACCACCAGCAGTTTGTCGCGGTCGCACCGGGCGGAGAGCTCGGAGTCCGGCAGGTGCAGGGTCAGGGCGTGGCCCATGCGCTCGGCTTCGTCCTGCTGCGCCTGGACGGCCCGCGCCACCGTCGCCTTGATGTCGATGTCCTCGAGGTTGACCTTGAGCGTCGGTCCCTCGGCCCGCGAGGCCTCGAGCATCATCTGGACCAGGCCGTTCAGCTCGCCCACCTTGGTTCGCAGTTGGGTCATGGGCCTCGTCCAGCCCTCGGGCACGACCCCCAGCGAGCCGTCCTCCATCATGTCCACGTAGCCCATCAGCACCGTGATGGGTGTGCGCAGCTCATGGGAGACGGTCTTGAGGAAGTCGGATTTCATCTGGCTGATCTCCTCCATCCGCACCAGGGCCTCGATCGTCGACCGATAGGCGCTGGCGTTCTCCATCGCCAGGCCCAGCTGGTTGACGATGGCAGACGCGATCCCGACCTCCTCGTCGGACCACGCCCTCGGACGGTTGGTGCCCAGCAGGACCGCCCCGGAGCTCGTCCCCTTGACGAAGACCGGCAACACCAGGCGCCCCTGGATGCCGTCCTCGAGCTTTGACGGCTTGACATCCGGGTGGTGCAACCGCAGGGACTCGACCGACTCGGCGCAGAGCGGCGCCCCGGTGCGGATGACGTGCCCCATGCTGCCGTCGGCCACCCGTGTTGTGTCCCGCACCGGCGCCTGGCCGTGGAACGCCAGCAGCGTCATGTGGCCGTCCGAGACCGTGCCGCCGCGACGGAACATCCAGGCCATGTCCAGTTCGAGGTCACGGGCGAGGCTCGACATGCTGTGCTCGGCGATGGCCTCCCAGCGTTTGGAGGTCACGAGCTCCTGGCCGACCTTGGTCATGGTTTCGAGCATCTGGCGATGGCGGCGCTCGCGCTGGTTCATCAGGACGACCAGGCTGGCCGACCGCCGCGCCCACTCTGAAGCCGCGATCGACACGACCGTGACCAGGACCAGAGCCGGGATGGCCACGGGGAGGGCCTCCTCGGTGCGGTGGCCGATCACCGAGACGCTGACCATGCCCAGGACCGCGAAGCCGGCCACGCCCATCCCGATCCAACGGCCGAAAAGCCAGGCCGACATGGCGATGGGGAACGCGTAGAGGATGATCACGCCATAGGCCACGTTGACCAGCAGCGCGACGGACAGCAGGATCAGGCAGGCGGCCACCCCGAACACGACTGCCGCCGACTCGTCGCCCGCAACCAGCCGCAGAGAGGACAGGTGGAAACCGCCCGCGTCGCGGGTCAGTTGCGCTCTCCCTCCTGCGTGGTTCATCACGAACCCCCTAGTTAGAGCCCCAGTATCATGTTTCCTGATGCTCTTCGTATAGTCCTAGCCTACCAGCGGAGACCGACAAACGTATTCAGGGACGTTTCGGGGGGGCGTACAGCCGCCATATAATGGGCGCCTGCCGTTGCGGGGGCCGGTTGCAGCCGGGCACCCGCGGGGGGCCGGGAGAGCGCGATGCAAAACAGGGTTCGACGGACACAACTCCAGCGACTGGACGTCATCCTCGACGCGCTCGAGCGCCTCAACCTCGCCGACTCCAACCGCCTGCCGTCGGACCTCAAGCAGGACCTCGAGGCCACCGGGATCCGCGTGCCGTCGCGGCCCAACATCACCGACCTGATCGAGCGGGTCTGGGAGCTCCAGGAGGAGTTCCTGGAGCGCGAGGAGGGCGGCGAGCAGCGCGGCCTCGGTAGCAGGAGGCCGGCCACCAACTAGTGTCCTGCCGTGCCCGGGCCCGGCTGACCGGGCGGGCGTGGTGCGCTGGTAGTGTCCGAGCGAGCATGTTCTCCTCCCTGCGCCGCGCCGGGGCGCGCCGCGCTTCACTCCTCGCCCTCCTCCTCCTGGGCGCGTGCACCAGCCCCACCGGGGCCACCCCCACCTCCGACCCGGGGGTCAAGCACGACCCCCAGGCCGCCGCCAACGCCATCACCCGCGCCGAGGGCCTGTTCTTCACCAACCACTACAACGACGCCGAGACCGCGTACCGCGACGCGGTCGCCACGTATCCCTGGTCGGCCGACGTGCACGCGGCCTTCGGGCTCTTCCTGAACTACCAGCACCGCTTCAGCGAGGCCGTGGGCGAGGTGGCGCAGGCCCGCAGCCTGGACGGCCGTTCAGGCTATGCGGCGGCCGTGGACACCCGGGTGCACGACTGGTCCGCGAGCGGCAGCGCCGACATCAAGGCGGCGGCCGCGCTGGGGCTCGAGGCGGTGCGGATCGGCCCGCGGACGGCGCTGGCGCACATCTTCTACAGCGAGACCCTCGCGGACAGCGGCGACACCAAGGGCGCGCAGCGCGAGCTGGACCTCGCCGGGCCACTGGCGAAATCGGCGTATGAGCGGTCGGAGCTCGAAAGGGAGAGGGCCAACCTGGCCCTCGACACCGGCGACAAGGCGGCCCAGCTGACCCACCTCAAGGCGTCGCAGGACCTGCAGCCGGGCTGGGCGGAGCGCACCCGCGAACTGGCGGAGTACGACTTCGTCAACGACAAGCCGACCGAGGCGGTGGCGCTGGTGCGCCAGGCGATCGCCATGGCCCCGAGCGACGCAACCCTCCGCCTCACCCTGGGCAACGAGGCGCTGCTGCGACAGGACGTCCCCCTGGCGGACGAGTCGTTCGCCGCCGCCAACACGCTCAAGCCCCACAACGCGGCGGTGGAGTCGACGCTTGCCATGACCCATTTCACGCTTCACCACGACGTGGCCGAGGCCGAGAAGTTGCTGCGACAGGCCACCGCCGACGCCCCCGGCGATGTCGACGCGGCGACCCTGCTCGAGGGTTTCCTCCGCTATATCAAGGGGGATGCCGCGGGCGCCGACGCCATCCGCGTCGGTGCGGTCCCGCGCGAGCCGCTCAGCCCCCGCGCATCGTTCCCAACCACGGTCGCTGACATCCGCCACGGCCAGCAGCAGGGCGCGCTGGACGCCCTCAACGCCACCAGGAAACTGGCCCACCTCAACCCGGTTCACCTGGACGACCGCATCAGCAGCGGGGCGACCGCCCACGCGTACTGGTGGCTGTTCAACCTATCGCTGCCCGCGGTCAAGGGCCTCGGCATCCACCGTGAGGTCGCCAGCACCCCGGGCTTCACGGGCGTGACCATGCGCGACCGTTCAACCAGGTTCGGCTACCCCCAGGCCTCGATGGCCGAGGACATCACCCACCGCGGCCAGCCGGCCCCCGCGATCAAGGACTGGGTCGACAGCGTCTACCACCGGTTCCCCCTGATGATCCCCACCCTCGACGCGGTCGGGTTTGGTGAGGCCACGGGCGGCGGGCTGCCCATCGACGTCCTCGACATGGGGTACCTCAACGAGGCCGGCGACCCGCGCTCGATGGTCGTCTTCCCGGCCGAGGGCCAGGCCGCGGTGCCCAACGCGTTTGTCGGCAACGAGCTCCCGGACCCGGTGCCGCCCGGCGGCAAGTACCCCACCGGTTACCCCGTGACGTTGAACTTCAACCCCTACGTGAACGTCTCGGTGTCGGTCTCCGAGGTGCGCGATGCCGGTGGCAACCTGGTCGACAGCTACGTCCTGCCGGCGACCCGGTCGGACGAGAACGTGCTGACAATCCTGCCCAAGGCCCCGCTGACCCCGCGGACCACCTACCAGGTGCACGTTCGGGGCACCATCGAGGGGTCGCCATTCACCCGGGATTGGAGCTTTACGACCGAGGGCTGACCGCCGGGCCCCACTAGGATTGATCCGTGCAGCGCCCAGGATCGAAGGAAGGTAGGTGAGCAAGCCCGCTGCGCTGGCGCCCGTGCAGGATCCGCCGGCGCGGCTCGCGGAGCTGCTGGCGGAGGTCCGCGCGGGCCGGCCCCTGCCGAGCGCGGACCACGAGGTCCTCGACCATTACATCGCGATCGCCGAGAGGTGCTCCGAGGGCCGGGACTGGAGCGCGGTGGCCGAGGCCATTGTCTCCGCTGAGCTCGTGGACCGGGGGTTCCGCTTCCACCACATGAGCGGTGATGCGGCATGCCGCCACGACGAGCTGCTGCTCGGCGATTACTGCCTGGTTTGCGCCGCCGAACTGGCCACCCGCATGGGCCGGTCCGACGTGGACCTCGAGTTTGCCCGCGCGGCGATGGCCGCAGCGCTCGGCGACGATTACCAGGCGCACCTGGAGCGGGCCGTCGAGACTGCGGTGACTCCTGGCGAGAAGCGGCCCGTGCTCTTGACGGCTGACGCGCCGGGACCGCTCGACAGCGCCGCCGTCCTTGGCGTGATCGAGGCGAGGATGCGCGACATCGTCGCCGCCGACCCGCCCGTCGTGGCTGGCCCGATGGGCGCGATGCTGGAGGCCGGCGGCAAACGGCTGCGGCCACAGCTCGCGTTCCTCGCCTCGACCCTGGGCACGCAACATGACCCTTCGCGGGCCTCGACGCTCGCATGCGTCATCGAGTTCATCCACAACGCCACCCTGGTCCATGACGACCTGGTCGACGACAGCCCCCTCCGCCGGGGTATGCCGGCGACCCACGTCTCGTTCGGGGCCCAGGCCGCGGTCAGGGTCGGCGACTACTACTTCGGTCGGGCGGCCGCACTCCTGGCGTCGCTGGAGAATGCCGACAGCACCCGCCTCGTCGTCGTCGCCGTGGCCCTCGTGTGCCAGGCGCAGATCGAGGAGTTCAGCTCCCGCGGCATGGACCACCTGGACGAGGCGCGCTACCTGAAGATCGTCGAGGGCAAGACCGCGGCCCTCTTCTCGGGCGCATGCGCGGCGGGCGCCGCCCTTTCTAGCGCCGGGCCGCGGGTGGTCCAGGCTATGGCCGATTACGCCAAGAACCTGGGGATCGCCTTCCAGATGGTCGACGACGTGCTGGACTTCTCGCCCACCTCGGGGAAGACCCTGGTGCAGGACCTGCGGCAATCGGTGGGGCTGCCGCTGGTGTACGCCGGTGAGGACCCGGCCATCCGCCAGGGGCTGGCGAACCTGCTCCTCGAGGACGACTTCGACGCCGAGGCCGCGGTGCGCCTGGTGCAGGAGAGCGGCGCGCTGGAAAGGACAATGGCCCGGGCTGCGGAGTTCCGCGATCGGGCGCTGCAGGCCCTCGAGGCCATCCCCGACGGGCCGGCCCGGGATCGCTTCAGGGAGATCGCTGTCCTCGCGGTGGCTCGCACCTCATGAGCGCGCCCGCGGCAGCCGCCACCACCCCCCTCAGCCTCTCGCGGCTGCTCTACAACTGGCGCTACTCGATCGCCACCTGCAATTGCCCCCAGGGCAGCGACATCGACGGCATCACACGATGGCTGGTGCTGACGCGGGCGTGCGTCCAGCCGATGACCCTGATCGCGGTGTTCACGGCCGGCCTCCTGGCGGTGCGCGCCCCCGGCTTCAATGCGCTCTTCTTTGCCCTGGCCGCGGTCGGGGCGGTGTTCGCCCACGCCAACAACAACCTGATGAACGACCTCTTCGACCTCGACGTCGGCAACGACACGAAGGAGTACCCGCGGGCGCTCTACGCCCCCCACCCCATCCTGTCCGGCATGATCACCCGCGCCGGCCTGATCCGGGCGGTCCTCCTGGTGAACCTGGTCGACCTCGGGATCATGCTGTTCCTGGTTTCCCAGCGCGGCTGGCTGATCGTCGCTTTCGCCCTTGCCGGGCTGTTCATCTCGGTGGGCTACACCGCGCCTCCGCTGCGGCTGAAGAAGCGCGGCCTGGGCGAGCCTGGCGTCTTCCTGATCTGGGGCCCACTGATGATCGGCGGGACGTACTTCGCGGCCACCGGGCACCTCACGTGGCAGCCGCTGCTGGCGTCGGTGCCCTACGGCCTGCTGGTCACGTCGGTGTTGATGGGCAAGCACATCGACAAACTGCCGTGGGACGGCCCCAAGGGAGTGGGCACCCTGCCCTACCTCCTGGGTGAGGCGCGGGCCCGCCGGATCACAGAGGTGCTGATGATCGCCTTCTACCCGGTCGTCGTGCTGCTGGTCCTGACGGGCGCGCTGGCCATCCCCGCACTGATGGTGTTCGCCGCGGTGCCACGGCTGCTGGAGGTCCTCAAGTACTACCGCAAACCCAAGCCCGACGCCCCACCGGCGAACTACCCTGTCTGGCCCCTGTGGTACGTCGCCGCGGCCTTCCTGCACACCCGCCGCGCGGGCGGCCTGCTGGTCCTGGGCCTGCTGGTCGGAGTGGTCTTCCCGGCCCTGACGCTGCACCTGCTCGGCTGATACTGCCGCCGCCGGGTCAGGGGACCACGAAAACCGGCTGGGTCCAGGCCTTCGCGCCGTCGGCCCGGGTGGCCACCGCGCGCACGTATTTCTCCGTCCATTTGACGGTGTAGGTGCCGTCCGGGCCGGTCGTGGTGGCCAGCAGCGCACCGCCCGCGCCGTACCACTCGATGCTGGTGGCGTCGGTCGTGATGACGCGGATCCTGTCGTTGCTGGTGGCGTCGACACCGAGTACCCGTATCCCGGTGCTGTCGACAAACGCGCCGCGGCGAATCGCGTCAGAGATCAGGGGCGGGGTGACCTCCGGGACCTGCACGTCGACCGCCGTCTGTCCCAGGGTCGACAGGGGCCCGTCAGCCTCGAGTGTGTCGTCGCCGACGACCCCCCATATGCGGTGGTTGCCGGTGAGCAGCTGGTCCCACATGTCCGTGGCGTCAGAAACGACGGGGTTGTCGTGGTGCAGGCGCGCGTCATAGATCTCCATGGCGTCGAGGCCCTTCAGCGCCGCGATCTGGTCAACCGTCACCACCGGTGGGTCCTTGGGTCGCGCCAGGATGACCTGGCCGGCCTGCTGGCGGACGACGTCCACCGCCGCCTGCAGGTTGGCCGGGGCCTGGATGGTGTCGACACCAAACTGCAGCAACCGGCCGAACGAGAACTGGGCCTCGGCGCCTGCCAGCGGGACGATGCCGGGGGTGGTGAACTGGGTCGTGGGGGTGAGGGTGTTCTGGTCGGTGATCGACACCCATTCGTAGCCCGCCCGCTGGTATGCGCGCGCCAGGTCCCGCGGGTACGCGTGGCCGACGCCGCGGTTGGATTGGACGTGCAGCTGGCCCCGGTGGAACAGCATCGACTGGTACGGTGAGTCCAGGTAATGATGCCGAGGTCCCTGGCTGACAGGGGCGTTCTCGTGTCGCAGGACGACGACGGCGCCGGCCACCCCGAGCATGATCATCGCCACGACGAAGATCACCGGCCCGAGGTCGAAGTCACGCTTCACGGTGAGCCACCTCACGACGATAGGCCAGCGCCCCGCGCGCCTCACCCGCCAGGTACAGGGAGCCCAGTACCAGGACCAGGCCGTCTGGCCCGGCGCGCCGCGATGACTCCCTGATGGCTCCATCGATGTCGGCCGCCTGGGTGTCGCCGTCGCGGCCCATGGCGCGTGCGGCCGCGAGGAGATCGGCTGCGGGCAGCGCGCGCGCCTCGTCGACCGCGGTGAAAACGGCCGGCCAGGCCGTCGGCAGCGCGGAAAGCATGGCCCCGGTGTCCTTGTCGGACATCGCCCCGAAGACCACCTGGACCTCGCCCGGGGGGGCCACCAGGTCAGACACGGCAGCCACAACCGCGGCGATCGCCGCGGGGTTGTGGGCCCCGTCCACCAGGACCCTCGGGGAGCCGCCGAACAGCTCCAGCCTGCCCGGCCACACCGTGCGCCGCACCCCGTCGCGAATGGCGGTCTCGGTAACGTCCATCGCCAGGCGCGCAGCCAGGGCCTGGACCGCGACGACGGCCAGCCCGGCATTGGCCGCCTGGTGGGCCCCGAGCATGGTGGTGCGCAACCCGGCCACCGCGTTCACCGGGCTGCCATCAGGTGCTTCGACATCCAGCCCGACGCCGTCCCACCCGGAGCCGGCCAGGCGGACCTCGAAATCCCGGCCGGCCTGCCATTGCTCGGCACCCGCCGCCGCCACCCTGCCGGCCACCACCGCCAGTGCGTCCGCTGACAGGGGGCCGCTGACGACGACGTCCCCGGGCCGGATGATGCCGGCCTTTTCCGCGGCGATCTCGGCGATGGAGTTGCCCAGGTACTGCTGGTGGTCGAGGTCGATCCCGGTTATCACCTTGACGCCGAGGTCGGTCACGTTGGTGGCGTCAAGCCGGCCGCCCATGCCCACCTCGCACACCAGCAGGTCGGCACCGCGGTCGCGGGCGTGGCGCAGCGCCAGGGTTGTGAGGATCTCGAACTCCGTTGGCGCCCCGTGCTCGGGGGTGACCGCCTCTATCGCCGGCACCAGCGCACTGACCGCCGCGGCGAACTCCGCCTCGCCGATCGGCTGGCCGTCCACAACCACCCGCTCGGTGTAGGAGCTGAGGTGGGGCTTGGGCATCGACGCCACCCGCAGCCCGGCGGCCTGCAGCATTCCGCACATGAACGCGCATGTCGAGCCCTTGCCGTTGGTGCCGGCGACAAGTGCGCCCCTCATGCCCCGGTCGGGCGCGCCCACGGCGTCCAGCAGCGCCCTGGTGCGATCGAGGCCGAGCTTGATCCCGAACCTCCCCGTGGAGGTGATGTACCGCAGCGCCTCGTCGTAATCGAGCAAGTGGTTCAGGCCGCCGGCAACCTCCGGGCGGCCTCCAGGGTGTTGTTGAGCAGCATCGCGATGGTCATGGGCCCCACCCCGCCGGGCACTGGCGTCAACAAGCCGGCGACCGCGGCCACGCTGTCGCGGTCGCAATCGCCGACGAGCT
Source organism: Chloroflexota bacterium (assembly GCA_034666405.1). GTDB lineage: Bacteria > Chloroflexota > Dormibacteria > DASZGP01 > DASZGP01 > JAXDLW01. The sequence goes on from JAXDLW010000034.1 coordinate 20,573, forward strand.
TGCCTCTTTCGCCGGGTGCCGCCGGGGGCAGCCGATTCATGGCGACGTCGATGACCGTCGCGCCGGGCTTCACCATCTCCCCGGTGATCATCCCCGGGCGTCCCGCGGCGGCCACCAGCACATCCGCCCGGCGGGTGACCTCGGCAAGGTCGGCGGTGCGGCTGTGGGCCACCGTGACGGTGGCATCCGCCAGCAGCAGCAACCGCGCCATGGGCCGGCCGACTATGTTGCTCCGCCCCACCACGACCGCCTCGCGGCCGCGCAATTCCACCGATTCCCGGCGCAGTAATTCCATGATGCCGGCCGGGGTGCAGGGCATGACGCGGGGGGTGCCCATGGCCAGGCGGGCGACGTTGTCGGGGTGCAGACCGTCAGCGTCCTTGGCGGGCGAGATCGCCCTGACGACCACGTCCTCGTCGACCTGCGACGGCAACGGCAACTGCACCAGGATGCCGTGCACGCGTGGGTCCTCGTTGAACCGCCGGACCTGGGCGAGCACCTCCTCCTGGGTGCTGGTGCCGGGCAAATTGACCTGCTCGGAGTGGAAACCGGCCTCCGCACAGGCGGCGGTCTTGTTGCGGACGTACACCGCCGAGGCGGGGTCGTCGCCCACCAGCACCACACCCAGGCCGGGCGGGCGCCCCCCAGCGGCCACCAGCGAGGCCACCTCCTGGGCGATGCCTCCGCGGATCGACTTCGCGATGCCCAGGCCGTCGATCAGGCGTGCCGTCATCGGGGCTTGACGTACTTACGCCTGGCCTCGTCGGTCACCCGACGGTGCGCCTCGGCGATGGGGATCCCCGCATCGGCGGCGCGCTCCAGGACGTCATCGTGCTCGGGGACCGCGTCGACGACGTCCCCGCCAACCAGCTTCAGCTTCACCCCGACCCCGCCGATCGAACTCTTGAAACGCTCGAGCCGGCGCCCGGCAACGTACCGCTCCTCATGCCTGACGCGAACCCCCAGGGTCGACGTCTCCGCGATCAGCCGGGCCGCCAACCCGGCGGCCGCGGCCGGCTCACACAGCACGGTGAGGAGGTGCGCCGACCGGCCCTTCTTCATCACCACCGGCGTGACAAAGGCGTCCAGCGCGCCGGCAGCGAGCATGGCGTCCAGCACGTCCGACAGCAGGTTGGCGGGCATGTCATCGATGTTCGTCTCGAGGACGGCGACGGTGTCGCGCTCGAGCCCGGGTGCGAGGTCGACCAGCGGCGCCGCGACGGAAGTGGGTGATGGCGACGCCAGCCACGCGGTCGGGCCGGTACTGAGGACCGGTGCGGCCGGTGACTCTTCGACCTCGGGCTCGACCAGCTCACCAACGGTCAGGCGGAGGACGTTGGGCCAGTCGAGGTCGGCGGTCCCGGCCCCGTAACCCTCCAGCTCAGCCTCGATCCGGGGAGACTCGAAACGCGCGCATGCCCCTAGGATCGCCGCGCCTGTCGGGGTCACGAGCTCCCCACCGCCGTCCTTGTGGTATGTCGGTGCGGCCACGGATTCCAGGATGTTCACGGTTGCCGGGGCCGGTAGCGGGATCCGCCCGTGGGCGGACTCCGTCTCCCCGTCGCTGAGCGGCAGGGCGCTGCTGAAGAAGGCCTCCACACCAAGCTCGTGGGCCAGCGCAAACGTGCCGACGACATCGATCACCGCGTCGACGGCGCCGGCCTCGTGCAGGCGCACCGACTCGACCGGCACGTTGTGGGCCCTGGCCTCCGCGCCGGCGAGCAAACGAAAGGCGAGCCGCGAGCGCTCCTTGACGCCCTCATCGAGGGGTGCGGCGGCGATCAGGCTGTCGATCTCGCCGACATGACGCCACGCCTGCGGCGCCGTCACCTCGATATCCACGTGGGTCGCGCGCAGGCTGCCCTTCATGCGCTGACTGGCGGAAACCTCGGCGGCGTCACCCAGCCCCAGGGCCTGCATGGTGCCGGTCAGCGTCTCGAGGTGGGCCCCCGCGTCCAGGAAGGCCCCCAGCAGCATGTTGCCGGAGGCGCCTGACAGGCAGTCGAAGTGCGCGACCCTCAACTGGCGGCCGGGCGGACGATCTCCACCGCGAATTCGCCGAAGACCCCCGCGACGGGTGGCACCTTGCCGACGCGGACCTTGACCTCCTTGACTCGCTCCAGGGGCAGCACCTTGCCGGCGATGGACTCCGCCATCGACTCCAGCAGCCGGAACTGCTGGCCCTCGACGACCTCCCGCACGAGCTGGTAAACGTGGACGTAGTCAACGGCGGACTCGAGGCTGTCACTGTGGGCCGCCTCGACGAGGTCGACCCCGATCTCGAGGTCGACCGTGTACCTGCCGCCCAGCTCCCGCTCCGCCGCGACGTCACCGTGGTAGCCGTAGAAGCTCATCTGGCGCAGGAGGAGGCGATCCATGGGCCAAGTCTACGGTCTGACCGTTGGGCCGGAAGGCGGGATTGGAGCCGTTTGGAAGCTGAATATGATAGTCCCGCTGTCGTATTCTTGTAGTGTCGTACGGAGGGCTGTCAACAGACCATGAGCCAGGGAGAGATCATGACCGGGGCGATGATGCTGCTGACGGCGGCGTTCATCGGGTTCCTGATGCTCGGGCCGCCGCGCTGGCCGGACCAGGACTGACCGGGGGGCGGGCGTTCGACAGGACGCCCCCATGTGCTTTGACAAACAAACTGGGCGGTGGGAAAATCGAACCATGAGGGTGGAGGTTCGCGCCACTGGCCTGCGCGGCCATCGCGAGGGCAAGGGCTGGACCCAGCGTGAGCTGGCCAAGCGGCTCGGGGTGACACAGAACTACATCCCGGCGCTCGAGCTCGGCACCCGCAACCCCGGGCCCGACCTGCGGCAGAAGCTGATGGACCTATTCGAGACCGATTTCGAGGACCTGTTCACGGTCGTCATGGTCAACCCCCTCACCCACCGCGAGGACATCATGACCCGGGAGGGTCGCTCGGCCTGACGCCAACGCCGGGTCTGGACCCAGCGCTGTTGTCGGTTTTTCGCGGGCACTGTCAGAATGGGCGCCATGGCGAAGAAAAAGGCGGCACCTAGCAAGAAGCAGACCGGGCGCGTGAAGCGCGCCGAAGGGGGCCTGGCCAAGGCCCGGGCACGGCTCGAGAAGGCGCAGGCCAAGCTCGTGCAGGCCGAGGCCCGGGTCGAGAGGGCCCTGAAGGGGGTCGCCGCCGGCGTGGAGGGCGGCCTGGGCGCCGCCGCGACCGCCTCGACGGCCCCTCTCCGTACCCCGGCCGCCAAGCCGGCACCCCGGACGGCCACCACCAGGAAGCCCGCGGCGAAGAAGCCGGCCGCGAGGTCGACGGCAGCGTCGGCCACGAGGGCCGCGGCTCGTGCCGCCGGGGCCAGCCCGGCCGCGAAGCCAACGGCCGGCAGCCGCCAGAGTTCCAAGTCCCCGAGCCGGGCGGCCAGCGGTTCCAACGGGACCACGGCCAAGCGCCGACCGGCGTCGCCGTCCGCGCGCTCCACGCGAGCCTCGAAAACGCGGTCCGCGGGGAGCAACGGCTCCTCCTAGACTTGGAGCCAACAGGCGAGCGCGGGGTCCGGCACCAGCCGGGCCCCTCTTCTTTTTCAGGCAATACGCGCCTCGGCGCGGGCGTTCGGACGCAGATCGCCAGGAGGATTCGATGAAGGCTGCATACGTGGAAGGTCCAGGGGAGCTGAGCACGATCAAACTGGGGGAGTTGCCCGAACCGGTGCCCGGTCCGGGCGAGGTCCGGGTGGCGATGCGCGCCGCGGGCCTCGGCCCCTGGGACGCCAAGGCCATACAGGGCCGGTTCGGCGAACTCGCGAACCCCTACATCATCGGTTTCGAGTTTGCCGGGGTCGTCGACCAGCTGGGCGAGGGCGTCAGCGATGTGGCTGTCGGCGACGAGGTGTTCGGCACGGATTGGAAGGCGGGGAGCTGCGCCGAACTGCGGGTGGCGGCCCGCGGGACCTTTGCGAACAAGCCGTCGAAGTTCACCTTCGAGGAAGCGGCGGCCCTGGTGGTCGGCGGGACGACGGCCCTTGAGGGGTTGGTCGAGAAACTCGCCGTGGGGCCGGGCGACACGGTGCTCATCACCGGGGCTTCCGGTGGCGTGGGCACCATCGCCGTTCAGATCGCCCATGACGCTGGAGCCCGGGTCATCGGTCTGTCCAGCGCCACCAACATGGACTACCTGCGGGCACTCGGGGCAGACGTGGTGCTGGATTACGACGACAAAGACTGGCCTGACGAGGTGAGGCGCGATTACCCCGACGGGGTCGACAAAGTGTTCGACGCCGCCGGCGGGGAGACCCTGGCCCGGGCCTTCGAGGTGCTCAAGCCGGGGGGCCACGCGGTGGGCATCGTCTATGGCATGGAGGCGCCCGAAGGGGTCAGGTTCGAGCGGTTCAGCGCCGGCTCCGGCACGGAGCGCCTTGACCAGCTCGCGCGGATGGCCGACGAGGGCAGGCTGCGCGTCGAGCTGGAGGCGCAGCTCCCACTCGACCAGGTGCGCGAGGCGCTGGAGCGGGTGGCGGCGGGGCATACCCGCGGCAAGGTTGTCCTGACCGTCTAGCCGTCCTGTCCGCGGTACCGAGCGTTGATCGCCGACATGTCATCGCCGCCGTGGCCGTCGAGCTCGCCGGCGTAGAGCCCGCGGGTCAGCTCGATCAATGGCACCTCGGCGCCGGCCCCCCGCAGCACCTCCAGGGCGAGGTCGAGGTCCTTGACCATGTCGCGCAGGCTGAACATCGACGGCTGGTATCGCTGTTCCAGGTAGCCGGCCTTGCGAACCTCGAGGTAGGGCGCCATCCGCTGCAGCACCCAGAAAACGTCGTCGCGGCCGAGCCCGGCCTCTTCGCCACCGGCCTGGAGCTCGGCCGCCAGTGCGCTCAGGCCCGCGAGCATCGAGTTGGACACCAGCTTGAGTCGCGAGGGCGTGCCGATCTCGCCGATGTGCCTCACCTCACCCAGCACCACGAGCACCTCCCTGGCGACGTCCAGGGTTCCGGGCTCGCCCCCGGCCAGGATCATCAACTTGCCATTCTCGATGGACGCGGGACCGCCCATGACCGGGGCCTCCAGGAAGCGACCTCCGCGGGCGGTGACCTCGCGGTCCAGCCACCGCGCGCTCTCCGGGCCCACGGTCGTCATGTCGACGAAGACCCGCCCCTCGGCCGCAAGCATGGCGCCATCCTCCCCGCTGTAAGCCGCCCGCGCCGCGGCGCCGTCGGTGAAGACGCTGAGGACGACTTCGGCATCGGCGGCGGCCTCGGCGGGGGTCGCCGCCACGATGCCGACGCCCAGTGCCTCGGCCTTCTCGCGGGTGCGGTTCCAGGTCGTCAGGTCGTGCCCCATGGTCGCCAGGCGGCGGGCCACCGCCCCACCCATTTTGCCGGTGCCCAGGACCGCGACCTTCACGGCTCGATTTTCACCCACCCTGCCATGATCTGCAGGGAATGACAGAAACCGTCACGGCAGTGCTGGACCTCGTCGACGGCCAGTTCGACGACGCGGTCGACCTCCGCCGCCAGGTCCATGCCCGACCGGAGTTGGCGTTCGAGGAAACCGCGACCACGAACCTGGTCGTAGACCGCCTGCGGGGCCTGGGCATGGCCCGGTTGCCGTGTCCCACCGACACCGGCGCGGTCTTCCGGCTGGATGGCGGGCGGCCGGGGAAAACGGTGCTGCTGCGAGCCGACATCGACGCCCTCCCTGTCGGCGAGGAGCTGGACCTGCCCTACCGGTCACAGGTCGAGGGGAAGATGCACGCCTGCGGCCACGACGGTCATGTCGCCATCCTGGCCTCGGCGGCGGCGGTGCTGGCGGCGCGGGCGGAGGACCTTCCCGGCAGCTACGTCTTCCTGTTTCAACCGGGTGAGGAGTTCGGGTACGGCGCGCTCCGGATGATCGAGGGCGGCGTGCTCGACGGCTTCAAGGCCGACAGCATGATCGGCCTGCACCTCGCGGCGCCACTGCCCACGGGGCTGGTCGGGGTGCGCGAGGGGGTGCAGTACAGCCGCGCCCAGGCCTTCCGGCTGACCCTCTCGGGGGCGGGCGCGCACGCGGCAATGGCCGGCGCGGAGGGCAACGTCGTACTGGCCGTGTCGAGCCTCAACAGCCGGTTGTCCGGGGTGGTCGAGGACCTCGAGTACGAGTTCGTCAGCTGTGCCTGCAGCGCCGGCATGATCCGCGCGGGCACCGCGCCCAACGTCGTACCCCGGCAGGCCACCCTGGACGGCACCTTCCGGACCTTCAGCGCCGAGCAGTACGACATCGCCGCGAGCCGCCTGCGCGCCCTGTGCGTGGCCGTCGAGGAGGAATTCAAGGTGCGGGTCGACGTCCGGATGGGACCTCCGATCCCGGAGGTGCTGAACGACGCCGGGGCAACCCGGGTGTTCCAGGGCGCCGCGGCGGCCGCGATCGGCCAGTCGAACGTGATCGAGGTTCCGCCCGTTCAGCCCAGCGATGACGTGTCCGAGTTCCTCAACCGGGTCCCCGGCGTCTATTACCTGGTGGGCGCGCGCCCCGGCAACGGCATCCCCGCCATGCACCACGCCCCGGATTTCGCCATCAACGAGGAGTGCCTGCGGGTGGGGATGCGCACCATGGTCGCGGGGGCCGTCGCGCTGGCCTCTACCTAGAGGCCACCCGGCGGCCGCCGAGGAAGCCGGCGGCCAGCAGGGCCAGGGCCGCCAGCACCAGCGGGAGGGTCGGGATCCCCGCGGCGGTCGGCGGGGTCGTTATCACCCTGGCTGCGGCGGGCTTGACCGGCGTGATGAGCCCCGATGGCGACCCCGGGCTGCGGCTCCCGGTGCCCACGACCACAGCTCCGACCATGCCGGGGTGGTACAGGCAGAAGTACGGGAAGACGCCGTCCTTTTGGAACTTGTAGCTCACCGACTTGCCCGAGCTCAGGACCTCCATCGACCCGAAGCTGTCGCTGACCCCGGTCACCGTGTGGTCCATGCCGTCAACGTTGCGGAACGTCAGTGTGGTGCCGTTTGCGATGCGGACGACGTTGGGGTGGAAACAGAGCTCTTTGATGTCCACGTTGTCCGCGGGGGCATCCGAGTACGGGGTCGTGTGGCAACCGCCGCCGCCGGCGGCCGCGGGAACGGCCTGGGCGCCGGCGGTCAGGGTTGCCGTGACGGCCGCGAGGCCAAGGACCAGGATTCGGGGCGGGTTCAATCTCATGCAGGTCACCTCCGCCCCCTCATACACCG
>JAXDLW010000035.1:0-112910 GCA_034666405.1 Chloroflexota bacterium
TCACGTTCGTGTCGGCGACCCCCTCCCAGGGCAGCTACAGCAGCGGCACCGGCGCCTGGGCGGTTGGGGGCCTCGCGAACAGCGGCAGCGCGACCCTGCAGGTCGTGGCCACCGTGACAACACCGGGTAACAAGACCAACACCGCGACCCGCACCGCCGGGAACCAGCCCGACCCGACGCCCGCCAACGACAGCGCGAGCGCCTCGGTCAACGGCCAACAGGCGGACATCGCCGTGACCAAGATCGTGAACAACGCCACCCCGAACGTGGGCACCAGCGTCACGTTCACCGTGACCGCGACCAACAATGGCCCGAGCAGCGCCACCGGGGTCGTGGTCACCGACGTCTTGCCGGCCGGGCTCACGTTCGTGTCGGCGACGCCCTCGCAGGGCACATACACCAGCGGCACCGGCACCTGGGCCGTCGGCGCACTCGCCAACGGCGCCGCGCCCACCCTCCAGGTTGTGGCCACCGTGACCACGTCGGGAGGCAAGACCAACACCGCGTCGCGGAGCGCGGGTGACCAGCCGGACCCGACTCCCGCGAATGACTCCGCCAGCGCCTCGGTCACCCCGCCACAGGCCGACGTGGCCATCGCCAAGACGGTGGACAGCGCGACGCCGAACGTCGGCGCCAACGTGACGTTCACGGTCACCGCGACCAACAACGGCGGCAGTGCCGCCACCGGCGTCGCGGTGACGGACCTGCTGCCTGCCGGGCTGACGTTCGTGTCGGCCACGCCCTCGCAGGGCACCTACGCCGCTGGCAACGGGCTGTGGTCGGTGGGCAGCCTTGCCAATACCGCCGCTGCGACGCTCCAGCTGGTCGCCACCGTGGCCACCCCGGGCACCAGCACCAACACGGCCACGAAGACCGCGGAGGACCAGTTCGACCCCAACACCCTCAATGACGCCGCAAATGCCTCGGTCAACGGCCAGCAGGCGGACATCGGGGTCAGCAAGACGGTCAACAGCGCCAACCCGAATGTCGGCAGCAACGTGACGTTCGTGGTGACGGCGACCGACAACGGGCCTTCCAACGCCACGGGGGTGGTCCTGACCGACCTGCTGCCCGCAGGCCTCACATTCGTCTCGGCCACGCCCTCGCAGGGGACGTACACCAGCGGTACCGGCGCTTGGGCTGTCGGCGCCATCGCCAACGGCGCCAGCGCGACCCTGCAGGTGGTCGCCACGGTGGCCACCCCGGGTAACAAGACCAACACCGTCACGAGGACTGCCGGGAACCAGCCGGACACCGTCGCCGGCAATGACAGCGCCAGCGCATCCGTCAACGGTCGCCAGGCCGACATCGCGATCACCAAGACCGTCGACGTCTCGACTCCGAACGTTGGCACGAACGTCACCTTCACGATCACCGCGACGAACAACGGGCCCAACGGCGCCACCGGCGTGGTGGTCGCCGACCTGCTCCCGGCCGGCCTCACCTTCGTCTCCGCCACCCCTTCCCAGGGCACCTACAGCAGCGGCACGGGGGCCTGGACGATCGGCGCGATCGGCAATGGGCAGGGCCGGACCCTGACCCTCGTCGCCACGGTGTCGACCCCCGGGAACAAGGTGAACACCGCGACCAAGACGGGCGAGGACCAATTCGACCCCAACGCGGCCAACGACAGCGCCAGCGCCGGTGTCAGTGGCCGCCAGGCGGACATCGCGCTGACCAAGACCGTGGACAACCCGGCACCGAACGTCGGCCAGAACGCGACATTCACGATCACCGCGACCAACAGCGGTCCGAGCCTGGCCACCGGGGTGGTCGTCACCGACTTTCTCCCTGCCGGCCTGACCTTCGTGTCATCGACGCCGTCCCAGGGCACCTACACCAGCGCCACGGGTGCCTGGAACATCGGCAACATCGGCAACGGGGCGGCCAAGACCCTGCAGATCCTGGTCACCGTCAACCAGCCCGGGACGATCACCAACACCGCAACCAAGACCGCCGAGGACCAGTTCGACCCCACGACCGTTGACGACAGTGCCTCCGCCTCGCTCAACGGCCAGCAGGCGGACATCGCGGTCGCCAAGACCGTCGACACGGCCACCCCGCTGGTCGGCCAGAACGTCACCTTCACCGTCACCGCATCGAACAACGGGCCGTCCGGCGCGACCGGGGTGGTGCTGAGCGACATCCTCCCGGCGGGGCTGGCCTTTGTCTCGGCCACCCCGTCGCAGGGCACCTACGACCCCGGCACTGGCGCGTGGAACGCCGGCGCCGTCGCCAATGGCCAGGCGCCGACCCTCCAGCTGGTGGCAACGGTCACCACGCCCGGGACCCTGACCAACACCGCGAGCAAGACCGCCGAGGACCAGGCCGACCCGAACCCGGCCAATGACAGCGCCAGTGCCTCGGTGAGCCCCCAGCAGGCCGACGTGGCCATCACCAAGACCGTGAACTTCGCCAGTCGCAACGTCGGGGGCCAGGTCACCTTCACGGTGACCGCGACCAACAATGGGCCCGCCGGCGCCACCGGGGTGGTGGTGACCGACGTCCTTCCTGCCGGCCTGTCATTCGTGTCGGCGACCCCGTCCCAGGGGACCTACGCCAGTGGCTCGGGCGCCTGGGCGGTGGGGGCGCTTGCCAACGGCGCCGCCGGCACCCTCCAGGTGACGGCGACGGTGGCCACGCCGGGGAACCACGTAAACACCGCCACCCGGACCGCCGAGGACCAGTTCGACCAGGTTGCGGCGAATGACGGTGCCTCCGCCTCGGTCGTCGGCCTGCAGGCCGACATCGCGGTGACCAAGTCGGTGAGCAACGCGACCCCGAATGTCGGCTCCAACGTGACCTTCACGGTTACCGCCACCAACAACGGGCCCTCCGGGGCGACCGGGGTCGTGGTCACCGACCTCCTGCCTGCCGGCCTGGCCTTCGTGTCGGCCACGCCCTCCCAGGGCACCTACACCAGCGCCACCGGGGCCTGGAACATCGGCGCCGTTGCCAACGGGGCCAGTACGACCCTCCAGGTGGTCGCCACGGTGACCAGCGCGGGGAGCCACGTCAACACCGCCACCAGGACGGCGGAGAACCAGCCCGACAATATCCCCGGCAACAACAGCGCATCGGCCGGCGTCAACGGCCAGCAGGCGGACATCGGGCTGGCCAAGACGGTGAGCAACTCCACGCCCAACGTGGGCACTGCCGTCAGCTTCACCGTGACGGCGACCAACAACGGCCCGAACAACGCCACCGGGGTGCTGGTGAGTGACCTGCTCCCGGCCGGCCTGGCCTTCGTCTCAGCCACGCCGTCGCAGGGGACGTACAACAGCACCACGGGCGCCTGGAGCATCGGCGCCATCGGTAACGGCACCTCCCGGACCCTGGTTGTCGTTGCCACCGTCGCCCAGGCCGGCTCGCTCACCAACACCGCCACCAGGGCCGGCGGCGACCAGCCCGACCTCAACGCGGCCAACGACTCCGCCAGCGCCGCCGTGAACGGACAGCAGGCCGACATCGCGATCGCCAAGGTCGCCAGCAACGCGGCGCCCAACGTGGGGGCGCAGGTGACCTTCACCGTGACGGCCACCAACAACGGCCCGAGCGATGCGACGGGTGTGGTGGTCACCGACCTCCTGCCCGGGAGCCTGACCTTCCTCGCGGCCACTCCTTCCCAGGGCACCTACAACAGCGGCACCGGCGCCTGGACGGTGGGCGGGATCAGCAACGGGGCCGCAGCGACCCTGCAGGTGGTCGCCACCACCACCCAACCCGGCCCGGTCAGCAACACCGCCACTCGCACCGCTGGGGACCAGCCAGACCCGACGGCCCCCAACGACACGGCCACGGCGACCATCAACGTCCCGCCGGCAGCCGACGTCCAGCTGGCCAAGACGGTGGACCAGGCAACCCCTGACGTCGGTGGCAACGTCACCTTCACGGTCACCGCCCACAATGCCGGCCCGAGCGCGGCCACGGGGGTGGTGGTGACCGACCTCCTGCCTTCGGGGCTCACCTTCGTCAGCGCCACCCCCTCGGCCGGCACCTACAACAGCACAACGGGGGCCTGGACGGTCGGGCCCGTGGCCGCCGGCGCCTCCGCGACGCTCGGGATCACCGCGACCATGGCCCGCAGCGGCCGCGTCGTCAACACGGCGACCAAGACCGCTGAGGTGGAGTTCGACCCTGACACCTCCAACGACAGCGCCAGCGCGGCCACCACCGGCCAGCCCGCCGCGGACATCGCGACCATCAAGACCGCATCCAGCCCGACCGTTCCCTTCGGACAGGCGGTGACCTACACCATCACCGAGCACAACAACGGCCCGCTGGCTGCCACCGGGGTCATCGTGAATGACCTGCTCGGGGCCGGCCTGACGTTCGTTTCGGCCACACCTTCGCAGGGGACATACAACGCCGGAACCGGGAACTGGGTCGTCGGCGGCATGGCCAATGGCGCCACGGCCACGTTGCAGCTGGCCGCGACCGTGACCCAGCTCGGGGTCGTCGGCAACACCGCAACCCAGACCGCCCAGGTCCAGGCCGACCCGAACCCCAACAACAACACCAGCACGGTGAACATCACCGGCACCCCATCCGCCGACATCCAGGTCACCAAGGCGGTGGACAACGCCGCTCCCGCGGTCAATGGCACCGTGGTCTTCACCGTCCAGGCGATCAACCATGGTCCCCAGGCGGCGACCCTGGTCCAGGTCACCGACCAGCTACCGGCCGGCCTGACGTTCGTGTCGTCGAACCCCTCGCAGGGCACCTACAACTCGGTCACCGGGGTCTGGGCCGTGGGCTCGATGGCCAACGGGGTCACCGCTTCACTCGGGATCACGGCGACGGTGACGACCACCGGCCCGAAGACCAACACCGCCGCCAAGACAGGGGAGACCGAGTTCGACCCGAACCTGGCCAACGACCAGGCCCATGCGTCGCTCAACTCACCGCCGTCCGCCGATATCGCCGTCCTGAAAACCGTTAACAACGCGACGCCCAACTACGGCTCGAATGTCGTCTTCACGGTCACCGCGACGAACAACGGTCCTGACCAGGCCACTGGCCTCCAGCTCACCGACCTGCTGCCCGCCGGCCTGGCGTTCGTCTCCGCGAACCCCTCCCAGGGCACCTACGCTGCCAACACCGGGGCCTGGACGATCGGGACCCTCAACAACACCGCTGCGGTCACCCTCCAGGTCACGGCGACGGTCACCCGCACCGGCACGATCACCAACACCGCCAGCCGGACGGCGGAGGACCAGGTCGACCCCGGCCCGCGCAATGACACGTCGAGCGCCGTGGTCCAGGTCCCGGCCGCCGCCGACATCGCGGTGACCAAGGGCGTGGACGACCCCAGCCCCCTGTTCGGCGCCACCCTGCACTACACGGTGACCGCCCACAACAACGGTCCCGACAATGCCACGGGCGTCCAGCTCACCGACCTGCTGCCCGCCGGCCTGACACTGGTGGCCGCCACGCCCTCCCAGGGGACCTACACGGGCGCCACCGGTACGTGGGACATCGGCAACCTCGCCAATGGCGCAACGAGCAACCTCGCCCTGACGGTCATCACGGACCAGGTGGGCGCGATCACGAACACGGCGACCAAAACGGCCGAAGCGCAGTTCGACCCGGTCTCGAGCAACGACACGGCAAGTGCGGCGGTGAGCGTGCGGGCCCTCGCCGACATCGGCGTCACCAAGACGGTCGACCAGGCCACGCCCACGGTGGGCACGAATGTCACCTTCACCGTCACCGCCACCAACCATGGTCCGAACGGGGCGACCGGCGTGGTGCTGACCGACCTGCTCCCCGCGGGTCTGACGTTTGTGAGTGCCACCCCGACCCAGGGCGCCTACAACGCCGGGACCGGCGCCTGGACCCTTGGCGCCCTCGCCAACGGCGCTTCGGCGAACCTGGTGGTCGTGGCCACGGTGGCGCAGCGGGGGGCGATCAGCAATACCGCCACCAGGACCGCGGAGGACCAGGTGGACGGCAACGCGACCAACGACGCCGCCTCGGCGGGGGTGTCCCCGGTGTTCGTCGATCTCCAGCTGCACAAGACCCTGCAGGGCGGTCTGACCCCGGGCCAGGAGGCGACCTACCTGCTGGAGGTCGGCAACCAGGGCACGGCGCCGACGTTCGCGGGGATCTCCGTGACCGATACCATGCCCGCCAGCCTGGCGTTCGTGTCCGCTAGTGGGACCGGCTGGACCTGCACAGCGGCCGGTCAGGTGGTCACCTGCGTCAACCTGGGTGGGATGGACGTCGGCGCGGCGAGCACGATCACCGTCGTGGTGAGGGTCGCCGCCGGCACCGCCGGCCAGGTCATGAACACCGCCACGGTCACCACCCGCGGCGACGTCGACTCGGGCAACGACACCAGCAGCTCCACCGGGCTGGTGAGCTCGATCCCGCCGCCCCCGCCACCAAAATTGCCCGTCACCGGGCGCGAGGGCTGGATCCAGCAGCTCGCGCTGGCGCCGGCCCTGGTGACGGTCGGCACGGCCCTGCTACTCCTCGGGAGGCGCCGCCGGGCCCGGCCCTGAGGGCCGAAATCGAATACAGAACGGCCCCGGCCCTCTGCTAGGATGCTCCCGACGCTGGTATGCGAAGCGCCGAGATCCGCCACTCCTTTCTTGACTTCTTTGCTGGGCGGGACCACCAGGTGCTGCCCAGTTCTTCGCTGATCCCACACAACGACCCGTCAGTCCTGCTGACCACGGCCGGGATGCAGCAGTTCAAGGCCTACTACGCCGGCACGGCCGAACCGCCGTCGCGCCGGGTCTGCACGGTGCAGAAGTGCTTTCGCACGGTCGACCTGGAGGAGGTCGGGGATGACAGCCACCTCACCTTCTTCGAGATGCTGGGCAACTTCTCGTTCGGCGACTACTTCAAGGAGGGTGCGATCGAGCTCGCCTGGGCCTACCTCACCGGTGAACTGGGCCTCGACCCCGCGCGGTTGGCACCCGCGGTCTACACCGACGACCCCGAGGCGACGGCCGTCTGGCGCAGGGTCTGCGGCCGCGATCCGTACCCACTCGCGGACAACTACTGGCCGTCGAGCCTGGAGGGCTGGGTTGGACCGTGCGGCCCCGACTCCGAGATCTACTTCGACCTCGGCCCGGGGATCGGCTGTGGCCGTCCGGACTGCCACCCCGGCCACTGCGAGCGCTACCTCGAGCTCTGGAACCTGGTGTTCCCGCAGTTCAACCGCCAACCCGACGGCCAGATGCCGCCGCTGGACCCGCCCGGGATCGACACGGGCATGGGCCTGGAGCGCCTGGCGATGGTGCTGAACGGGCTCGGCAGCATCCACGAGACCGACCTCTTCGCGACGCTCGGCGACCATTTCCGGCAGCGAACGGCGTCCACCGGCGCCGCCGCGGAGGCCCAGGCCTACGCCCGGCGGCTGCTCGCCGACCACAGCCGCGCCACGGCCTTCCTGATTGCCGACGGGGTCCGGCCCGGCAACGAGGGGAGGGGGTACGTCCTGCGCAAGATGGTGCGCCGGGCGACCCTCCACGGGGTTCGGCGCCTGGGCATCCCGGACGGGCTCTCAGGAGCGGCCGATATCGTTGGCGAGTTGATGGGGGACGCATACCCGGAGGTCCTGGCGCGCCGCGCCGAGATCGGCCGCGTGCTCGCGGGTGAGGAAGCGGCGTTCCGCCGGACCCTCGAGCAGGGCGAGGCGGCATTCAACGACGTCCTGGCGCGCTCGGGGCACCTGGTGTCGGGCGCCGATGCGTTCAAGCTCCACGACACCTACGGCTTCCCGGTCGAGCTGACCGTCGAGCTGGCGGCCGAGCGAGGCCTCAAGGTCGACCGGCAGGGCTTCGAGACCGCCCTGGCCGAGGCGCGCCAGCTCAGCCGCCGGGGGGCTCGGAAGCTGGCTGTGCCGCGCTCCGGGCTGCCTGCCACCAGCTTCACCGGCTACGACTCGACCACCGGGGGTGGCAAGGTGGTTCGGCTGTTCCGCGGTGACGCGGAGGTCCAGGAGGCCTCGGAAGGGGAGGAGGTCGAGGTCTACCTCGACAGCACCCCGATGTACGCCGAGAGCGGGGGCCAGGTGGGGGACACCGGCGTGATCGAGGCCTCCGACGGGACCCTCGAGGTCCGCGACGTCCAGAAGCAGGGGGAGGCCTACGCCCACTATGCCCGGGTCACCAGCGGCATCCTGCGAGTGGGGGACGAGGTCCGCGCCGAGGTTGACGAGGCCGCCCGCTGGGCGACCATGCGGCACCACTCGGCCACCCACCTGGTGCACCGGGCGCTGCGCGAGGTCCTGGGCGAGGGGGCGACCCAGGCCGGCTCGTACGTGGCGCCGGACAGCTGCACGTTCGACTTCAGCCTGGACCGGGCCGTCAGCCGCGAGGAGCTGGACAGCGTCTTCGGCATTGTCAACCGGGCGGTCCGCGACGACATCCAGCGCAGCACCCGTGTGATGCCGCTGGAGCAGGCCAGGGCGAGCGGGGCGATGCAGCTCTTCGGCGAGAAGTACGGGGCCGAGGTCCGGGTCGTGAGCTTCGGCGACTTCTCTGTGGAGCTGTGCGGCGGGACCCACGTGGACCGCACCGGCCAGGTCGGACCGGTGGTGGCGGTGGCCGAGCGCAGCGTGGGCGCGGGCGTCCGCCGTCTCGAGTTCCTGGCCGGCCAGCCGGCGGAGCGCCATGTGAAGGCCCTGGTCGACGCCGCTGAGGACGCCGCATCAACCCTGCGAGTCTCGCCGGCGGACCTGCCCCTTCGGGTGGAGGCGCTGGTGGAGGAGCGCAGGCAACTCCAGAAGCAGGTCGAGGAGCTCCAGCGCAAGCTGCTGGTGGCGGGTAATGGCAGCGGCCAGGCCGGGGGGCACGGGTTCGAGGACGGCGTGGCATTCCAGTCGATCGACAACGACAACCCCGACCAGATGCGGATGCTGGCCGATCGGCTGCTGGAGATCGAGACCACGGCGCAGGCTGCGCTGGTCATCGGCAGCTCGGGTCAGGGCGCGCGGTTGGTCGTGAAGACACGACGGGGCGCGGGGGTCAGCGCGGCCGACATCTTTGCCCGGGTGCGCGAGGCGGTGGGCGGCAAGGGTGGGGGCAACGAGACCCTGGCCCAGGGCGGTGGCTTCGCCGCCGCGGACCTGGCGAGGATCGTTCCCGTTGTCAAGGCCTGGGTCATCGAGCGCGGCGAGGCGCGGGACCAGCAATGAGACGCATCCTGCAGCGTCGCTCCGAGTCCGCCCTGCACTACACCGCGCTGGACATCGGCACCGAGTACATCAAGGCCCTGATCCTGCGCCGCGAGGGGGACAACGGGATCGTCCTGGGCGTCGGCCGGCAGCAGCAGTCCTACGCCGACATGGCCTCCGGGGCGGTCGCCGACATCCAGGCCGTCATAGACAACTGCAACTCGGCGCTGGAGGAGGCCGAGGACATGGCCGAGGCCATCCCCGGGCGTGCCGTCATCGGTATCGCAGGGGAGCAGGTCAAGGGGTTCAGCACCTCGGTGACCATCCCGCGCTCGGACGCCCACCAGCGCATCAACCGCGTCGAGCTGCAGACCATGCTGGAGATGGTGCAGAAGCGCGCCATGCGGGAGGCCACCCACCTGATGGGCCAGGAACTGGGAATCCCGGAGGTCGACCTGAAGCTGATCCACTCGACCATCACGACCGTCCGGATCGACGGCTACCTCGTCACCAACCCCCTGGACTTCCAGGGCAAGACGATGGAGGTCACGGTATTCAACACCTTTGCCCCCCTGACCCACATCGGGGCCCTGCAGACCATCGCCGCTGAGCTGGACCTCGACCTCATGGCCACCGTCGCGGAGCCGTTCGCCATGGCCCGCTGCTGCGCCACCGACGAGGTCTACGAGTTCGGCGGGATCTTCGTCGACGTTGGCGGCGGCACCACCGACGTGGCCCTGATCCGCAACGGTGGGATCGAGGGCACGAAGATGTTCCCGATCGGCGGCCGGGTCTTCACCAAGAAGATCGCCGGGCAGCTCTCGGTCTCCTTCGCAGACGCCGAGGAGCTCAAGATCCGCTACTCCCGGGGCGACGTCAACGAGGACCGCAAGAAGCAGCTCCGGAACATCCTGGCGCCCGATGCCGAGGTGCTGGTCAACGGCGTGGCCCTGACCCTGCAGCAGCTCTGCCGCAACGACCGCCTGCCTCCCAACATCTACCTGGCCGGGGGCGGCAGCGGCCTGCCGGAGATCGCCGAGTACCTGCGGGTGTATCCCTGGATGGATCGGCTGCCCTTCCCGCGGGCCCCGCAGGTCCGCCTGTTGAACCCCGCCGACGTGCGCAACATCTACGATTCCACGGGGCTCCTGCTCAACCAGCAGGACATCACCCCCATGGGCCTCGGTTACCAGGCCCTCCAGGAAGACGACGGAGATTCCGACCTGCTCTACAGCACGATGCGCAAGATCATGCGCGCCATGAAGGTCTAGCCCTGGCCAAGCTGGTCTACGCCGAGCCCGACGACGAGATAACCAACCTCGTCGACCGGCTCCGCTCCGAGAAGACGGAGAAGGAGTTGGTCTTCGTGCTGCCCGCGGCCTCGCGCGTGATGCATTCGAACCTCAACGCCCGCCTCCTGATGCAGTACAGCAATTCACTGGGGAAGAAGACCTCGGTGGTCAGCCCGGACGCCCGCACCCAGGGGGTCGCGATCGATACCGGCTTCGACACCTTCCCGTCGATGGCGGCCTACGAGTCCGGGCGATCGCTGGAGCGGGCGGTCGACGCGCGCGCATCATCCACCTCGCCGATCGCCGCGGGGGCCCTCGGTGCCGGCGCCGTGGCCGGCATCCCGGCAGGCACCAGCCGCCGCTCCACGGTCGCGCCCGGGCCGGTGGCCAGCCCCCGCCCCCAGCCGGTCGCCGCGCGGCCGCAGACCGCCGCCGCCGCGGCCGCCGCGAGCACGGTCCATTCGGAGCGCCGGATCGGCTTCCTGCCGTGGGTCCTGGGGGCCGTCGGGATCTTCCTGATCGCGATGATCCTGCTGTTCTTCGTCCTCCCCAGCGCGACGGTGACGATCATCGTGTCGGCGCGCCCGGTGAGCATCAACCCCACGATCACGGGGTCGACCCAGCCCCCTGCGGCCGACCAGCCACTGGCGGTGCAGACCACCCTGCAGCAGGCCCAGGAGCAGCAGCAGCAACAGGTGACCTCGACCGGGCAGAAGGTGATCCCGGCGGTGAAGGCGCAGGGGTCGGTATCGGTCGGTAACAACGGGTCGAATGCCTTCTGTTGCGCCTTCACGAACGGCAACACGTACGAGGTCAGCACCGCGGACGGCAAGAAGTTCATCTTCGTGCCCGACAAGAACTACGTGGTGGGCCCGGGTGAGCGGCAGGACTTCCCGATCGCCGCCCGCGCGGGAGGTACCGCCAGCAACGTGCCCGCCCATACCATCAACTCGATGACCAACGGGCCGCCCGGGATCATCGTTGACAACGCCAACCCGACCATCAATGGGGTGGACGAGCAGAAGAAGACCGTGGTGGGCCAGGCCGACATCGACAAGGTCAAGCAGCAGGTGGGTGACACCCTGACCCAGAAGGTCAAGGACGACCTCAAGAACAAGGCCGGCAAGGACACGGTGATCGCCGACAGCATCGGCATCGACGTGTCCACGTCCACCGACAAGCAGCCCGGGGACGAGGTCGCCAACTTCAGCGAGACGGTGACCGTCAAGGGCAAGGCGACGACGGTCAACGACCAGAAGGTCAAGGACCTGCTGCTGGCCGCCCTCAAGCGCCAGGTGATCTCCGGCTACCACCTCACCGATGACAAACCCAAGCTGGATTACAAGGAGGTGCAGCACGACGAGACCGGCGGGATGGTCTGGGACGGCACCGCCTCCGGGTTCATGGCGACCGCGATCAACGACGCCGACCTGCGCGGGAAGATCAGCGGCAAGTCACCCAAGGAGGCCGTGACCTACGTCCAGAGCCACCTCGACGCGAAGGCCGCCAATGTCAGCATCAGCCCGCCGTTCGTGCCTTGGTTGCCGTTCATCAGCGGCAACATCCACCTCCGCGAGCAGGTCGAGAACACCACCCCCACCTCATGAGGATCCTGGCCGTCGACCCCGGCGCCGTCAGGGTTGGCCTCGCCCTCAGTGACGAGGGTGAGCGCCTGGCCACCCCCCTGAGCACCCTGCAATCGGGGCGTGGCCTGGGTGCCCGGGTCGCCCGCGCCGCCCGCGACGCGGGAGCCGAGCTGGTGGTCGTGGGATTGCCCCGGCGCCTGGACGGCAGCGAGGGCCCGGAGGCCGCGCAGGCCCGCGAGCTGGCTGCCGCGATCAGCGCTGAGGGCCTGGGCGCGGAGCTGTGGGACGAGCGCTTCACCAGCGTGATGGCCGCCGCAGCCCTGCGGGAATCAAGACCACGGCGGGGACGGAAGGCCGCCGCCGCCCGGCGCGAGGACACGGACCGGGTCGCCGCGGCGGTGCTGTTGCAGTCATTCCTCGACAGCCGCCGGCCCCCGGCGCCTTGAACATCGTCAATTGAGCGTTGACAGGAAACTGCCGCGGCGCCGCGGTGGTGGGCTGCGCACCTTCGTGATCGCGGTGGTCATCGTCCTCTTCCTGCTTGGCGGGGCGGCGCTGGGGGCCGCGGGTTACTACAACGGCCAGGTCCACGCCGCCAACCGCGCGGGGCAGCCGGCGGTGTCGATCACCGTTCCCCCCGGGACTTCGACGGCCGGGGTGGCGGACATCCTGGTGGGCAAGGGCGTGATCGGCAGCGCGTTTGTCTTCCAGGCCTACGTCAAACTCAACGCCATCAACCTCGAGGCCGGCCAGTACAGCATCCCGGGTGGCGCGAGCCTCGCCGACATAGTGGCCCTCCTCTCGCACAACCAGAGCGGGACGTCGGTCACGGTGACCATCCCCGAGGGCTACACGGCCAAGCAGATCGGCGCGCTCATGGAGAAGAAGGGCCTGTTCAGCGCCGACGCCTTCATCGCGGCCACCAAGCAGCCCTACCCGAACGACTTCCTCGTCGGGCACGATGCCTCCCTGGGCCTGGACGGCTACCTGTTCCCGGACACCTACCAGTTCGCCGCGAAGGCGACCCCCGTCGACGTCATCGCGGTGCTCCTGAAGCGCTTTGGCCAGAAGCTGACCCCCGAGATGCGGGCCGGCCTGCCCGCCGGGACCACCCTGAACCAGGCGGTGGTGATGGCCTCGATCGTCGAGCGGGAGGCGTTCTTCAACAAGGACCGCGCCGCGGTCGCCGGGGTCTTCTACAACCGGCTCAAGGCGGGCATGCCCTTGCAGTCCGATGCCACCGTCGCGTACGCCAAGGGCCAGGGGGGCGCCGACATCACCGAGGACGACAAGAAGATCAACTCCCCGTACAACACCTATCTCCACACGGGCCTGCCGCCCGGCGGGATCTCCAACCCCGGGCTGGCGTCCCTCACCGCCGCCATCAGCCCCCAGAAGACCGACTATGTCTACTACCTCACCGACAAGGACGGCCACGCCCACTTCAGCAAGACGTACGCGCAGCACCAGCAGTGCCAGGTCAACCTCTCCGTCTGCCCAACCCTCCCCTGAGGCGGTGCGCGTCCTGCTCGTCGGCCACCCGGTGGCCCACAGTCTCTCCCCGCTGATGCAGACCGCGGCCTTCGATGCGCTCCAGTTGCCCCACACCTACGAGGCGGTCGACACCGCGCCCGAGGGACTCGCCGGCGTCCTGCACCGGCTGCGCGACGGGCGCCACCTGGGTGCCAATGTCACCGTGCCCTACAAGCTCGCGGTGGTGCCCGCGGTCGACGCGGTTGACGCCGATGTGCGCGCGCTTGGGGCGCTCAACACGATCGTCGCCACAAATGACCGTCTCAGCGGGTACAACACCGACGTCGATGGGGCATGGGAGGGCCTGCTCCTGCCCGTCCGCGCGTCGCTGCGGAATGCGCGGGTGCTGATGCTGGGTGCCGGGGGCGGGGCGCGGGCGATGTTGCTGGCGCTGACCCGTTGCGACGCCGACGGCCCGCAGGACGTGGCCATCGCCACCCGCCGCTCCGATGCGGCCGTGGAGGCCGCGGCGCTCGGGGTGAGCCTGGGCTTGCCGGCGCGGGCCGCGGCCTGGTGGGAGCTGGGCGAGCTGGTCCGGACGGCGGATGTGCTGGTGAACTGCACTCCCCTGGGACTGGGCGACGACGACCCCCTCGAGGGCATCCCGGTGTCCGGGCGCATCGTGCTGGACCTCGCCTACCGTCGCGGTGGGACGGTCCTCTTCCGGCGCGCCTGGGCGGAGGGGGCGATCGCGCTGCAGGGCGACGAGATGCTGCTCCACCAGGGCGCCGCCGCATTCCAGTTGTGGACCGGTCGTGAGGCCCCGATCGACGTCATGCGCCGCGCCCTGCTCGAGGCCCTGGGATGAACAACCTCGTCCTGGCCCTCGTGGCCGCGGTCCTCGGTGCCGCGGCCGGGTTCGGCACCCACCGTCTCAACGAGTGGTTCATCCGCGAGGAGACGGAGGACGTCGAGCCACCCCTGCCGGCAGAGTTCCTGTGGGCCCCGGTCCTCGACGCCGCGGTCCTCGGGATGCTCTTCTATCGCTTCGGGTTGAACCCCCATTCGATCGTGGGGGCGGTGGTGGTCCTGGTGCTGGTCCAGGTGCTGGTGTTCGACGCCCGGCACCGGCTCATCCTCAGCCGGGTGATCTACCCGGCGGCCCTGGTCGCCCTGCTGGTGTCCCCGGTGAGCCCGCTGTTGCTGGGCACCTGGCAGGCGCGCCTGTTGGCCTCGGTCTCGGGGGCGCTGGTCGCCGGTGGGCTCTTCTTCCTGATGTATACGCTGACCCGCGGCGGCTTCGGACTTGGCGACGCCAACCTCGCGTTCTTCATGGGCGCGGTCCTCGGCGGGTTGCCGCTCCCGGTCCCGCCGATCGCCCTGGCGTTGATCTGGGGGATCTTCGGTGGCGGGATCATCTCCGCCCTGCTGCTGGTGACCCGGGTGCGGCGGATGCGCGACTTCATCCCCTACGGACCGTTCCTGTGCGGGGGGGCGATCCTGGCCCTGCTGTACCCGTGCGGGCTCTTCGGGGCCACGACCTGCTGACCGGCGCCAACCTAAGATTCGCGGATGGCTGAAGACCGCGACCTCGTTCCGGGCGAGACCGTCCTGCTCCGCGTCCACCGCCACCCGGTGGTGATCCTGCGCCGGGTCCTGGTCCCCCTGCTGGTGGCCATCGTGGTGCTGGGTGCGGGGGCCTACGTGAGCTCGCGGGTCACGACCACCGTTGCACCCTGGTTCGTCGAGGCGGTCCTCCTCCTGGCCTTCCTGGTGTACCTCGACATCCAGTGGATCCTCTGGCGATCCGAGACCCTGACCATCACCGACCAGCGGGTGCTCTACCGGCGTGGGGTGTTCGGGCGCTTCTCGCGGTCCACCGGGCTGGCCCGGGTTCAGGACGTGACCACCGCGCAGGGGGTCTTCGGGCGGCTCCTGAATTACGGAACCGTCGAGGTGGAGTCCGCCGCGCGTGACGGCGCCGAGGTGTTCGACCACGTGCCCGACCCGGCCAACTTCCGCAACGTCCTCTTCGAGCAGCTCCACCAGGGCGGCCACGGCGCCACGCCTCAGGGCTGGTGATGCTGCGGTTCCTCACCGCCGGGGAGTCCCACGGCCCCCGGCTGGTGGTCCTCGTCGACGGGATGCCTGCGGGGGTCCGGGTGCGCCCGGCCGACATCGACGCGGACCTGCGGCGCCGCCAGGGCGGCTACGGGCGCGGCGGCCGCCAGAAGATCGAGCGCGACCACGCGGAGATCGTCGGCGGGGTGAGGCTCGGTCGCACCCTCGGCACACCGGTTTCGATGATCATCACCAACCTCGATTTCCCCAACTGGGAGAAGACCATGTCGCCGCAGCCCACGGGGTTCGCGCCGACCAAGGTCACCCGCGTCCGGCCGGGCCATGCCGACCTGGCCGGCGCGCTGAAGTACGGCTTCGACGACGTGCGCAACGTCCTCGAGCGCGCGTCGGCGCGGGAGACCACCAGCCGCGTGGCGGCCGGGGGCCTGGCCAAGCAGCTCCTGCGCAACTTCGGCATCGAGGTGCGGAGCTTCGTCTCCCGGATCGGCGCGATCCAGGCGGCGGTGCCTGACGAGCTGGACTGGGAGGCGGTCGAGGCGTCTCCCGTGCGGACGCCGGACGCCGCCGCCGAGAAGCGGATGGTGCGCGCCATCGACCGGGCCCAGAAGGACGGCGACACCCTCGGCGGGGTCTTCACGGTCGTGGCGACCGGGGTGCCCATCGGCCTGGGAACGTACGCCCAGTGGGACCAGCGCCTGGACGGCCGGCTGGCGCAGGCGCTGATGGCGGTTCCCGCGGTCAAGGCCGTGGAGCTGGGGGACGGCATCCGCGCCGCCTCACTGCCCGGGTCGCAGGTGCACGACCAGCCGCGTTACAGCAAGGAAAGGGGCTTCTTCCACCTCACCAACCGCCAGGGTGGCCTCACCGGGGGGGTCACCGACGGGATGCCGGTGGTGGTCAACGGGT
This sequence comes from Chloroflexota bacterium, assembly GCA_034666405.1. GTDB lineage: Bacteria > Chloroflexota > Dormibacteria > DASZGP01 > DASZGP01 > JAXDLW01. The sequence continues at coordinate 16,470 of JAXDLW010000035.1, forward strand.
ACATCAAACCGATCTCGACCCTGCGCAAGCCGCTGACCACCGTCGACCTTGCCACGCGCAAGGAGATCCAGGCCCACTACGAGCGCTCGGACATCTGCGTGGTCCCCGCGGCGGGGGTGATCGGGGAGGCGGTGGTCGCCTTTGCGCTGGCCCAGGCCCTGCTCGAGAAGACTGGTGGCGATTCCCTGAAAGAGGCGAAGCGCAACCTTGCGGGCTTCCTGCGCAGCACCCGCTAGGTGGCGCCACGCAACCTGGTGCTGATCGGGTTCATGGGCAGCGGCAAGACGGCCATCGGGCGGCGGGTGGCGCCCCGGCTCGGGCTGCGCTTCGTTGACATCGACGACGAGGTGGTGGCCGCGACCCGCCGCAGCATCGTCGAGATCTTCCGCGACAGCGGCGAGCCGGAGTTCCGCCACCTCGAGCGGGAGGCGGTGCGGCGGGCGACCACCGCCAGCGGCCAGCTGATCGCCCCCGGCGGGGGCGCGGTCATGGACGACGCGAGCTGGCGGCGGATGCTCGACGGGAACCTCGTGGTCCGCCTGGACGCCTCGCCGCGGGCGCTGCTCCGGCGGATCCGCAACCGCGAGGAGGCCCGCGGTCCCGATGGTAGCCGCCCTCGCGACATCCGGCCCCTCGCGGACGTCCCGGCGGATGCCCGCCGCTGGCCCTCCGCCGCGCGGCGCAGGGTGCTGGCCCTGATGCGGCAGCGCGAGCCGCGCTATGCCCAGGCCCCGGTCACGATCGACACCACCGGCAGGTCACCCGAAGTGGTGGCGCGCGCGTTGGAACGCGTCGCGCGCAACGCCGGCCTTGGGGAGCGAGCGGGTGCCTGAGCTGAAGGTCGAGGCCCGGGGTGGGTCGTATCCCGTCATGGTCGAAGCCGGGCTGACCGGCGTGGTCGGCGAATGGGTGCGCGAGCGGGCGGGCGCTTCGAAGGTGCTGGTGGTCTGCGACCACAACACCGTTGGGGTGGCCGGGCAGCGCATCGCCGATGCCGCCGGTGCCGAGGTCCTCGAGCTTGAGCCCGGTGAGCAGACCAAGAGCTTTGACCGGCTGCAGGACCTGTGCGCCGCGATGGCCCGGGCGGGGTTGGACCGGGGGTCGATTGTCGTCGCGGTGGGCGGTGGGGTGGTGGGCGACCTCGCCGGCACCGCCGCCGCCGTCTATCTCCGCGGCGTCCGGCTGGTGCAGGTGCCCACGACCCTGCTGGCGATGGTCGACAGCGCGATCGGCGGCAAGGTCGGCGTCAACCTCGACGCAGGCAAGAACCTGGTCGGTGCGTTCAAGCCGCCAGAGGCGGTCTTCGCCGACGCCGAGCTGCTCCAGGGCCTGCCGGACCGCGAGTTCGCCAGCGGCATGGCGGAGGTGATCAAGTCGGGCCTGATCGCCGACCCCGAGCTGCTGCGTGTGCTGGGCGAGCAGGGTGAAGCGGTCCGCCGGCGTGACCCCACGGTGTTGCTCGATGTCTTGGCCCGGACGTGCGCGGTCAAGGTCGGTGTCGTGTCGCGTGACGAGGACGAGCGGGGAGAGCGGGCCATCCTGAACTACGGGCACACGTTCGCCCACGCCCTGGAGGCCGCCTCCGGCTACTCACCCGACCTCTCCCATGGCCAGGCCGTGAGTGCGGGCATGGTGGTCGCCGCGCGCCTGGGCGAGCGCCTGGGGGTCACCCCACCCAGCATCGGGCCCCTGCAGCGCGAGCTGCTCGAGGCGTATGGCCTGCCGCTGCGCTCACCCGTGGTGGTGGGTGTTGACCAGGTGTTGCAGGCGATGACCTACGACAAGAAATCCGAGGCGGGCACGGTCCGCTGGGTCCTGCTCGACCGCGTCGGGCAGGCGTCGTGGGGCCATGCCGTGGACCCGGGCCTGGTGCTCGAAGCGGTGACCGAGGCCCTCGGCTGACCGATCGGGGGTGAAACGCGCCCCAGTCCGTTAGCCTTGCAGGAGCATGCCAACAGTGCTCATCGTCAACGGACCGAACCTCAACCGCCTGGGCAAGCGCGAGCCAGACGTATACGGCACGACGACCCTCGACGAGGTCATCGCGCTGGTGCGTGCCCGCGCCGACCAGCTGGGATGGGAGGTTGAGGCCTTCCAGTCCAACCACGAGGGCGCCCTGATCGACGAGATCCACCGCGGCGCGGACGCCGGGGTGGCCGGGATGATCCTCAACCCCGGGGCCCTGACCCACTACAGCTACGCGCTCTACGATGCGATCGTCTCGGTCGACGTCCCGGCGGTCGAGATCCACATCTCCGACATCTCCGCCCGCGAGGACTGGCGCCGCACGTCGGTCACCGCCCCGGCCTGCGTGGCGATGATCGCCGGGCATGGCATCGACGGATACGTCGAGGCGCTGCAGCTGCTCCACGATCGCTCCCAGGCCACCCAGCAACCGCAGAAGCTCAGGGTGCTGGGATGATCGAGGCCGGCGACCTGCGCAACGGCACCGTCTTCGAGCGCGACGGCAACCTCTTCGTGACCGTGTCGTACTCGCACATGAAGATGGGCCGCGGGACCGCCCAGGTGCGGGCCAAGATCCGCAACCTCAAGACTGGGGCGACCATGGACGAGACGTTCCGCCCCGAGCAGCGGTTCCCCCTGGTGCGGATCGAGCGCCGCAAGATGCAGTACCTCTACTCCGACAGCGGGCAGTACCACTTCATGGACAGCGAGACATACGACCAGGTTGCGCTGGACGAGGGTCAGCTTGGCGACGCGCTCAAGTACCTCAAGGAGAACACCGAGATCGTCGTGCAGACATACGACGGGAGCGCGATCGGGGTCGAGCTGCCCACCACCGTCGACCTCGAGATCACCGAGACCGACCCGGGTTTCAAGGGCGACACCGCCGTGGGCGGCACCAAGCCGGCCAAGGTCGAGACCGGCCTGGTGGTCGCTGTGCCCCTCTTCGTGAACCAGGGCGACAGGATCAGGGTCGACACCCGGTCGGGCGAGTACGTGGAGCGCGCCTGATGAGCGAGGAGGCCGGCACCCCGGTGATGAGCCCGACGCCAGGCCAGGTCAAGGTCGCCAACGAGGTCATCGCCCAGATCGCCGCACTCACCGCGTTGCAGGTCGCGGGGATCTCCGGCATGGCGGACCGCACCAACCAGATCACCCGGGTGGTCCGGCGCGGCGGGATCCACAAGGGTGTCCGCCTGGAGATGACGGGCGACCGGGACCTGCGCCTGCAGATCTACCTCGTCGCCGAGAGCGGCAAGAACCTCCCCGCGCTGGCGTCCGAGGTGCAGCAGCGGGTCGCCGGCGCTGTCGACCGGATGCTCGGCCTCAACGTAACCGCGGTCGACGTCTACTTCGCCGACGTCCGTTTCGCCGCCCCGGCCTGAGAGCGGTCATGGGCAGGCGTCACCTGGCGCGAGAGGTGGCGATGCAGGTGCTGTTCGAGATGGAGCACCGCGAGGAGGGCGACGTCGAGGCCGCCGTTCGCTACCACTTCGAGGACCAGCCGGGCACCGAGGACCAGGTCCGGTTCGCACTCGGGCTGGTGCGGGGCGCGCTTGAGCACCAGGAGGAGATCGACCGCGAGATCGTGGCGTCGGCGACGAACTGGAGCCTGGCGCAGATGGCGGGCGTCGAGCGCGCGGTGCTGCGCCTGGCGCTCTTCGAACTACTGTTCTCGCCCGAGGTGCCCGTGAAGGCCGCGATCAACGAGTCGATCGAGCTGGCCAAGACCTTCGGCGGCGACGAGGCGGGACGCTTCATCAATGGCGTCCTCGGCCGGGTCGCCAGCCACCTTTCGAGGTCGGCCTGATGGAAGTCCATTCGGTCAGCGACGTCGCCGGCTGGGTGAAGGAGGTCTTCACCCAGGAGCAGGGCCTGCAGGACCTCTGGGTCGAGGGCGAGGTCGCCGGCTGCAAGATCGCGGCGTCGGGCCACTGCTACTTCACGCTCAAGGACGACCGCGCCGCGCTGCAGGCGGTCATGTTTCGGGTCGCGCTGAGCCGGGTGCGCTTCCAGATGCAGGACGGCATGGTGATCCTGGCCCACGGCAAGCTCGACTTCTACGGCGACCGCGGCCAGACCCAGCTGATCCTGGACGCCGCGCAGCCGTCCGGGGTGGGCGCCCTCTACCTGGCATTCGAGCAGCTCAAGGCCAAGCTGGATGCCGAGGGGCTCTTCGCCGCCCATCTCAAGCGCCAGCTGCCCTACCTGCCACGGCGGGTGGCGGTGGTGACCTCTGAGGCCGGGGCGGCGATGCGCGACGTGATCAAGGTGATCCGGCGCCGCTGCGGCATCGTCGGCGTGGTCGTGGCCCACGCCCCCGTCCAGGGACTGGTCTCGCCCACCAAGCTGATCCTCTCGTTGCAACGTGCCGCGGCGCTTCCCGAGGTGGACGTCGTCCTGCTGGTGCGCGGCGGGGGTTCGCTCGAGGACCTGGCCTCGTTCAACGACGAGAAGCTGGCCCGCGCCATCCGCGCCTGCCCGGTCCCGGTGGTCACCGGGATCGGACACGAGACGGACTTCACCATCGCGGACTTCGCCGCGGACGTCCGGGCCGCCACCCCCTCGCAGGCCGCCGAGCTGGCCGTCCCCGACCTCGCCGACATGCGCCGGCACCTGCTCCAGTTGCGCCATCGCCTCGATTCCTCGCTGCCGGCCTTCGGCCGCCAGCGCGACCTGCTGCGAGAGCTGCGGGACCGCCTCGACGGCGCGGTGGCGCGCGAGGCCGCCACCAAGCGCGAGAGGCTGGAGAGCGCCACGGCACGACTGTCGCGCCAGAGCCCGGGGCTGCAGCTGCCGCTCATGCGCCAGCGGGTGGACGACCGGGTGGAGCGGCTCGACGCGGCGCTCCGGGTGGGCCTCGAGCGCGCCCGCGCGCAGCTGGTTGCCGGGCGCGCCCAGCTCGAGGCGCTCAGTCCCCTCCGGGTCCTGGGCCGGGGCTACAGCCTGGCCCGTACGGAGGACGGAGTGGTGGTGACCTCGGTGGCCCGGCTGGAGGTGGGGCAGCGGTTGGTCACCGTCTTCGCCGACGGCCGGGCGGTCGGCGAGCTCGTTTCAGTCGAGAAGGTGCCGGCGCGTGCCGGGAGGGAGGATGACGATGCCTGAGCCGGTGGAACAGCCGATCGACAAACTGAGCTACGAGGAGGCGCTGGCGGAGCTGGAGACCCTGATCCGCAGGCTGGAGACGGGAACCATCGACCTGGCCGACTCGATCGCCTCCTACGAGCGCGGGGTGGCCCTGGCCGCCCACTGCTCGGGCCTCCTGGAGGACACTGAGAAGAAGGTCCAGCGGCTGGTCCTGGGGGCGCGAGGGGAGGCCGTCGAGGTGCCGGTCGAAAGCGAGGAGGACGCTTGAGCAAGTACCCCTACCTGTTCATCCCCCTGGTCGCGTGGGCGCTGGCCCAGGTGCTCAAGGTCATCATCGACTCCGCACGCCACCGCAGGCTCGATATCAGCCGGATCGGCTCGGCGGGGGGCATGCCCAGCTCCCACACTTCGATGGTGCTCTCACTCACAACCCTGATCGGGACGCGCCGCGGCATCGCCAGCCCGGAGTTCGCCGTCTCCGCCATCTTCAGCGCCGTGGTGATGTACGACGCCACCGGCGTGCGCCGCGCGGTGGGGATCCAGGCGCGGGTCCTCAACCGGATCGTCGACGACCTCCTGCGCCAGCAGGGCCTGAACGAGGACCGCCTGCGCGAGCTGATCGGGCACACGCCATTCGAGGTCTACGCGGGGGGCGCCCTCGGGATCCTCCTCGCCCTCTTCCTGGGCAGGTGATGACCGCCCCCCGGCTGGACCAGGCGCTCGTTGACCGCGGCCTGGTGACCTCGCGGCAGAAGGCCCAGGCCCTAATCCGCGCCGGGATGGTGCGGCTCGACAGCCGCCCAGTCGACCGTGTCGACGCCCGTGTCGGCGCGGCTTCGCAGCTCGAGGTCATGGCCCAGCCGCGGTTCGTCAGCCGTGGAGGGGACAAGCTGCGCGGCGCGCTGGACGTGCTGGCGGTCAGCGCCCAGGACCGGGTCTGCCTGGATGCCGGGGCATCGACCGGCGGGTTCACGGACGTCCTCCTGCAGGACGGTGCGAGCCGGGTTTACGCCGTCGACGTGGGTTACGGTCAGTTGGACTGGAAGTTGCGCCAGGACGACCGGGTGGTGGTCATGGACCGCACCAACATCCGCGAGCTGGAAGTGCTCCCGGGCCCGGCGCCAGGCCTCGCCGTCGCGGACCTCTCCTTCATCTCCCTCGAGCGGGTGGTTCCCGCAATCCGCCGGCTGCTGGCTCCTGGGGCAGAGCTGGTCCTACTGCTCAAGCCCCAGTTCGAGGTGGGGCGCGAGCGCATCGGCAAGGGCGGGATCGTGCGTGACCAGTCCGCCCGCCAGGACGCGCTGACCGCCTTCACCGACTGGGCCCAGGCCGCGGGGCTGGAGCTCGTGACCTCGATCGACTCGCCCCTGGCGGGGGCCCGCGGCAACCTCGAGATCTTCGTCCACCTCAGGGAGCCCGTACGGTGAGCCCCCCCACGGCGGTCCTGTTCGTGATGCACTCGCGGGTGTCCGAGTCGGAGCCCGCGGTCGCCGAGACCCGCGCGTACCTCGAGGCCCACGGCCACCCCGTCAGGGTCTTTCAGCGCCACGGCCCCGATGACCGCCCGGGTCGGTTCGACGGCGGGTGGGAGCTGCCGGACCCGGAGACCGAGGGGGTCTGCCTGGTCGTGACCTTCGGCGGAGACGGGACGTTCCTGCACGCTGCCCGCACCGCGATCCGGCACGACCTGCCCCTGCTCGGGGTGAACCTCGGCAGGCTGGGCTTCCTGGCCTGGATCACCCTTGCCGAGGCACCCGCGGCGCTGCGCGACTGGACCGAGGGGCGCACCAGCATCGAGACCCGGGCCACCCTGACCGTTGAGTTCAACGGCAGCCAGAACATCGCGATCAACGAGGCGGCCCTGCTCAAGGACCCCGCCGCCAACGTCATCCAGCTCGAGGTGAGCATGGACGGCGCCGAGGTCGGCATGTTCCATGCCGATGGTGTCGTGGTGGCGACGCCGACCGGCTCGACGGCCTACGCGGCCAGCGCCGGCGGCCCCATCCTGGATCCGTCGGTCCGGGCGATGGTCCTGGTTCCGCTGAACCCGCACACCCTCGCCAGCCGGGCCCTGGTGCTCCCTGGCGACGCCCCGGTTCGCCTGCAGGTGGACGAGGCGACGCGCCTGCTGCTGGACGGCGCCACCAACATCGACATCCCCAGCCACTCGACCCTCCTCTGCCGGCTCGACGGCCCGGTGCTGAAGGTCGTGCGCTGTCCTGGGACCTCGGACTTCTACGCCCAGCTCCGCGAGAAGATGCGCTGGGGTGAGCCACTGGTCCGCGAGGGACGCCGGTGAGCATCGACCGCGGGCACCGATCCCCGGCGGCGCGCTTCGGCCACCAGCTGCGATACCGGGTCGGGCAGGCGTTGAAGGGAAGCTTCGGCGGCCTCGACCGGGCGGCCGCCGAGCAGGCGGTGGCCGAGTTGCCCGACAACCTGCGGCCCCTGTTCCTTAGCATGCGCCCACGCGACCAGCAGCATGCCGTCGGGGTCCTGCGCCGGATCGGCCCCGCCTCGGAAGTCCTGCGCCAGGCGGCGTTGCTGCACGACGTGGGCAAGGCCCGGGCGTTCCTGGGGACCCCGGGCAGGACACTCGTGGTGCTGGCGCGGGCAACCAACACGGTGCCGCTGGTCACCCGCCTGCCCTGGTTGGGCCCGCGGGTCGCCAACTACCATCTGCACCCCGAGATCGGCGCCGAGATGCTGCGCGAGGCGGGCGCATCGGCCGAGCTGGTGGCGATCGTGGCCGAGCACCAGGCCGCGCGTCCGCGCCTCCCGGAGACACTGCGGCTACGCCAGGCGGACAGTGGTGAGTGACGAGGTGATCACCGCCCAGCGCGACCCGGCCGGCGCCCTGCGCGTCCACACTGACGTGTTCGATGGCCCCATCGACCTGCTCCTCACGCTCGCCCAGCGCAAGCAGGTGGACCTCAACCAGGTCCGTCTTGCCGACCTGACATGGGAGTACCTGGACAGCCTGTCGGAGGGCGGCAGGCGCAGGCCGGCCGAGGAGATGGCGGCATTCCTGCTGGTGGGTTCGAAGCTCCTGGCGCTCAAGGCATCGGGCCTGCTCCCGGGCGCGACCGGCGAGGCGGAGGAGGAGGACCTCGAGCGCTGGGAGGAGCAGGTGCGTGAGCGGATGCGCGAGTACCAGCGGTTCAAGGAGGCGGCCCAGGAGTTGATGCGGCGCCACCAGGAGGGCGGCACCAGTTTCGGCGCCATGTTCGAGGGCGAGGTCGTGCCGAGTGAGCGCCTGGCGATCAACCCCGACGGGCTGGCGGCCGCGTTCCAGGCCGTGCTCGACCGCCTCCCGAGCCCCGAGGAGGTGTCCGTCGAGATCAGCCACTTTTCGTTAATCGAGGAGATGGAGCGCGTCCGCGGCCGCCTGCTCGGGGGCGAGGTGGCGTTCGGCGAGCTCTTCCGGCAGGCCGAGAGCCGGCTCCACGCGGTGGTCATCTTCCTGGCGCTGCTGGAACTGATCCGGCTGGGTGAGGCGGGCGTCCGCCAGGCCACCACGTTTGGCGAGATCCAGGTCATGCCGGGCGCGCATGCCTGATTTCGAGGCGGTACCGGGCGTGGACGACCTCCGCCGCCACGCCGAGGCGGTGCTGTTCAGCGTGGGCGCGCCGATGCAGAAGCGGAGCCTGGCCGACGCGCTGGACGTCGACCGGGCAACCCTCGACGGGGTGCTCGAGGCGCTCGACGATGCCCTCGAAGACCGCGGACTGATGCTCCAGCGCCACCTCGACATGGTCCAGCTGGTCACCCGTCCCGAGACCTCCGAGGCGGTGCGACGGATCCTCAACCCCGAGGTCACCGGCCGGCTCTCGCCCGCCGCCTACGAGACCCTGGCGGTCATCGCGTACCGCCAGCCCGTGACCAAGGCCGCCATCGATGACGTCCGCGGGGTGGACAGTGAGCGGGTGATCGAGGGCCTCATCACCCGCGGCCTGATCGAGGAGCGCGGCCGGCTGGAGGCGCCCGGCACCCCGCGCACCTTCGGCACGACGATCCGCTTCCTGCAGATCCTCGGCGCGAGCCGGCTGGAGGACCTCCCCGGCCTGGCCCCGGAGCCGGGGGCGCCGGCGCACGACGAGGATGACGATCGTCAGTGACGTCCTGAGCACCATGCCCGAGGCCGTTCGCCTGAACCGATACCTGGCGATGTGCGGTGTGGCCGCCCGGCGCAAGGCCGACGAGCTCATCGCGGCGGGGCGGGTCACGGTCAACGGCGACCCCACCCCACCGGGCGGGATCATGGTGCGACCGGGCCAGGACCGCGTGGAGGTCGATGGGGCGGCGGTGACGCCCGCCTCCACCCACGTCTACTTCGCGGTCAACAAGCCCGCCGGGTACCTCAGCGCGGTGAGCGACAAGAGCCGGCGCCCATTGGTCACCCAGCTGGTCCATCGCCAGGCCCGCGCCGGGGGCCTGCACCCGGTCGGGCGCCTCGACCTGCGCAGCCGCGGGCTCGTGATCCTGACCGACGACGGTGAGCTGAGCTTCCGCCTCCAGCACCCGCGTCACCACGTCGAGAAGGAGTACCTGGTCCGCGTGCGCCGCGCCCTTGACGACGACAAGCTCGATCGCCTGCGGTCGGGAGTGGACCTCGACGAGGGCCGGACCGCGCCCGCGGACGTCGACGTCCTGGAATCGGAGCCGGACGGTTCGCTGTTGCGGGTGGTCCTGCGCCAGGGCTGGAAGCGCCAGCTCCGTCGCTCCTTCTCGCTGCTGGGCACCGTGGTCGTCGACCTGAGCCGCGTTCGCATCGGCCCACTCCGCCTGGGCGAGCTCCCCGAGGGACAGTCCCGGCCGCTCTCCGAGGCTGAGGTCCGTGAGCTCCAGGCGGCGGTGGGCCTCGCAGGTGAGTGACGGCCTGGTCGTTGCCATAGACGGCCCCTCCGCTTCGGGCAAGTCGACGGTCGGCCGCATGCTTGCGCGCCACCTTCACCTGCCGCTGGTCGACACCGGCCTGATGTACCGCGCCGTCACCGTGCTGGCCAGCGACGCCGGCGTGGACCCGGCCGACGAGGAGGCGGTGGGCCGGATCGCCGAGAACGTGGATATCGAGGTCAACACCACGACCGATGAGGGCCGCCACTGGGAGGTCAGGGCCGGCGACCACGACCTGACCGACCGGGTATTCGACGTCTCCCTGGCGCCCGCCCTGGCCCGGGTCAGCCAGGCCGGCCGGGTTCGGGAGGCCCTGGTCGCCCGGCAGCGCCGCTACCGGCCGTCGGGGGTCGTCATGGTGGGTCGCGACATCGGCACGGTGGTGTTCCCGGACGCCGACCTCAAGCTGTTCATCACCGCGTCCGACGCGGAGCGCCGGCGGCGGCGCGCCGACCAGGTGCGGGAGGCCGATAGGCAGCTGATGAAGGGAGAGATCAGCGACCGTGACGCGGCCGACTCGGGGCGGTCGATATCGCCATTGCGGGTGGCGGATGACGCCTATACGATTGACACAGATGATCGCAGCCCCGATCAGGTATTCGCGGAGGTGCTGCGGCTGATCCCCGCACCCCGTGGCTGAGCCCGTCGCGCTGCCCCGCGGTGGACGGATGCGCGCGGGCCTCCTGTACCTGCCGCTGCGCTGGTTCGTCCAGGCGATTGCCAGTGTCCTGCTCTTCCGGCACTTCGACATTGCCGGGAAACACAACGTCCCCAAAAAGGGCGGCCTGCTGGTCATCAGCAACCACATCGCGGCCGCGGACCCGCCCCTGCTCGGCGGCTACTTCCCCCGGCCGCTGCACTTCATGGCCAAGGCGGAGTGGTTCCGCAACCCCGTCCTGGGATTCCTCGGCCGGTCCTTCCTGTGCTTCCCGGTCATCCGTCACACCGCGGACCGCAATGCCCTGCGCTTCACCCTGACCCTGCTCGCGGCGGGTGAGGCCGTCTGTGTCTACCCCGAGGGGACGCGCTCCCGCGACCTGGTGATGCACCCGCCCGAGGCGGGCGCGGGGTTCCTGGCCAGGCGTGCCGGTGTGCCGATCCTGCCGGTCGCGACCTGGGGCGGGCAGGGTGTGCTGCCCACCGGGGCGAGGTTCCCGCGCCCTACCAAGATCGACGTGCACCTGGTCTTTGGTGAGCCGTTCACCCTGCCCGCCGGCGAGATGGACAACCAGGAGGCGGCCGAGTACATGATGTCCCGTGTCGCCGAGCTCCTCCCGGAGGAGTATCGCGGCTACTACCTGGACTGGGAGCCGGCGGCGTCAGGCCGCCATCGCCGCCTGCGACGCCCGGAGCCCCGCACTGCGTGAGCACCACCAAGACCTTCGTCCTCGACACCAACGTCCTGCTCCACGACCCCGAGGCGCTCAACGCCTTCGAGGAGAACGACGTGGTCCTGCCCCTGGTCGTGATCGAGGAGATCGACGCCCAGAAGAAGCGCCAGGACGAGGTCGGCCGGTCCGCCCGCCGTGTCGCCCATCACCTTGACGAACTGCGCCACCTGGGCAAGCTGTCCGAGGGGGTGCCGACAGCGGGCGGCGGCAAGCTCTGGATCGAGATCCACGACCCCAAGGGCGACATGCCAGGCGAGCTGGACCTGCACAAGCCGGACAACCAGATCATCGCGGTCACCGCCCAGATCAAGCGCGCGCGGCCCAAACAGCCAGTGATCCTGGTGAGCAAGGACATCAACGTGCGGGTCAAGGCGGAGGCCCTCGACCTGCCGGCCGAGGACTACGAGCGCGACAAGGTGGTCCGGGGTACCGATGAGCTGTACGGCGGGGTGCAGGTCCTCGACGTGCAGCCCGACGTGATGGATCGCTTCAACCGCGAGGGCGGCCTACCGGGCGCGGAGTACGACCTGCGCAGCAACGAGTTCGTGCATTTCCAGGTGCCCGGTCATCACAGCCTGTCGGCGATCGGGCGGTTCGACCTCGCACGCAACGAGGTCGTGCCGCTGGCGCCGGTGCCCAAGGAGATCTGGGGCATCAGCGCCAAGAACCTCGGTCAGCGGTTCGCGCTGGACGCGCTCCTCAACGAGGACATCCGGCTCATCACGCTTACGGGGCGGGCGGGCACCGGCAAGACCCTGATGGCGCTCGCCGCGGGCCTGCACATGGTGCTCGACTCCCACCGCTACCGCCGGCTCCTCGTCACCCGCCCGGTGGTGCCGATGGGCAAGGACGTGGGCTACCTGCCCGGGGACAAAGAGGAGAAGCTCCGCCCCTGGATGCAGCCGATCTACGACAACCTCGAGTTCCTCATGTCGACGATGTACAAGGACCAGATGGTGGGCGACATGGTCAACCGGCTCCAGGACAAGGGGCTGTTCGAGGTCGAGGCGCTGACCTACATCCGCGGACGGAGCATCCCCCAGCAGCTGATCATCGTGGACGAGGCCCAGAACCTGACCCCGCACGAGGTCAAGACGATCATCAGCCGGGCGGGCGAGGGGACCAAGATGGTGCTCACCGGGGACCCCTACCAGATCGACCACCCCTACCTCGACTTCAGCAGCAACGGCCTGTGCTACGCGGTCGAGAAGTTCAAGGACAGTCCCCTGGCGGCGCACGTCACCCTGACCAAGGGCCAGCGTTCCGAGCTGGCGGAGCTGGCGGCGATCCTACTGTGACCCGCGGCTTCGCGGGGGCGCGGCCGCTCCGCCGGCCGTCCCAGCCCCGCGGCCGGGTCGGCGACCACTGGACGGTTGACACCGCCGCCGCCGAGCCTCCCGAGGGCCCTGCCGGCGACTTCCCGGTCATCGTGTCCCTCGACCTCGAGGCGACCGGGCTGAGCGCCTCGGTGGAACATGTGATCGAGATCGGGGCCGTCAAGTTCCGCGGCCCGGAGGTGCTCGGCCGCTACCACACGCTGGTGAACCCGGGGGTGCGCCTGCCGCCGATGATCCGCCGCCTCACCGGCATCGCCGACCAGGACCTGGCCCAGGCTCCCAGGCTGCGTGCCGTCCTGCCGGAGCTGGCCGAGTTCATCGGTGAATCCGACCTCCTGGCCCACGGCGCGGGCTACGACATCACGTTCCTGGAGACCACCCTCGGCGACGGAGCGCTGCGCGGGCGCCGGGTCTTCGACAGCATCGAGGTGGCCCGCGTGGTGGCGCCCAGCGCGCCCTCCTACTCACTGGGGGGGCTCTGCGAACTGGTCAACCTGCAGCACCCGCGGCCTCACCACGCGCTCGAGGACGCCGAGGCCACGTTCCGGGTCTTTTTGGCGCTGGCCGACCTGGCGTCGAAGCTGCCGGCAGAGACGCTGGAGCGGCTGCGCGAGCTGGCCGCACCGTCGGACCACAGTCTGCGGACATTCTTCCACGACATCGTGGTGCCCTCCGGGCGCGAGCCGGCCCGCCCGACATCACCCGTGAGCCAGGCGGCTGGGGCAAGCCTGGAGATGGCCCCGTTGGAGGTCGAGGACGTGGTGCGGCTGCTGGGGCCGGAGGGCCCGCTGGCGGCCGAGCCCGGCTGGGAGCTCCGCGAGGCCCAGCTGGAGATGTGCCGGGCGGTGGCCCAGGCGTTCGACCGCCGCCTCAACCTGGTGGTCGAGGCGGGCACCGGGACGGGCAAATCGCTCGCGTACCTCGTGCCCGCGCTGGCCCACGCCGCGGCCCGCAAGCGCCAGGTCTACGTGTCCACCTACACCATCAACCTGCAGGAGCAACTCCTGCACAAGGACCTGCCGCTGGCCGCTCGGATCCTGGGAATCCCGCTGCGCGCCGTCCTCCTCAAGGGACGGGCTCATTACCTGAGCCGGCTGCGCTGGCAGCAGCTGTTGCTGGGCACGCAGGGCGGACGCACGGCCGCCGACACCGAGCTCGAGGGCATCAACGCGGACGAGCTGCTGATCTTCCAGCTCAAGGTCACCGTCTGGCTGGACCGCACCGCGACCGGTGACCGCGATGAGCTGCGCCTCTTCGGCCAGGAGGAGCGCATCTGGCGCGCGGTGGCCTCCGAGTGGGCCGACTGCCCGGACAGCTCCTGCCTGCAGGGGCGGACGCCGTGCTTCTACCACCTGTCGCGGCAGCGCGCCGGGGCGGCGGACGTCGTGGTGGTGAACCACGCCCTGCTCCTCGCGGACGCCTTCAACGAACGCGACACCCTGGCCTCGGTACGGTGCCTGGTGCTCGACGAGGCCCACCACCTGGAGGAGGCGGCGACCCGCGGCCTGACCACCGAGGCGCGCGAGGATGACGTCCTGCAATCCCTGGCGCTGGCGGCGGGCGCTGTCCCGCGGGGTGCCGGCCCCGGAGCCGAGCTGAGCCGCCTGGAGGGGGCGGTGCGCGACCTGTTCGAGTCGGTGCGCCTGGCGGGCAGGGCGGTCTGGGGACTCGAAACCGGGCGCGAGCTGACCCTGGACGCCGCCTCCTGGAGCCAGGACTGGATGCTCGCCGTGCTGGCGGCGGCGGACGTGACGCGCGATGCCGTCCGCGCGCTCCCGGCTCCCCAGTCGGCGGTGGTGGCGCCGCGACTGGCGTCGGTCCTTGAGATGCTCACCCCCGGCAGGCAGGGGCGGGTGGTCTGGTTCTCCTTCGGCCGCGATGGCCGCACCTCGGTGCGTGCCGCGCCGGTCGATGTCGCATCGGCGCTGAACGAGGCGGTCTTCATGGACCGCGACTCTGTCGTGCTGACCGGCGCGACCCTCACCGTGGAGGGTGGGTTCGACTACTTCCGCGAGCGCATCGGGCTGACATCATCCCGCCTGGTCGAGATGGTCCTGCCCAGTCCTTTCGACTTCCTCGAGCAGGCCCTGCTGTGTCTGCCCGACGACGTGCCCGGGCCCGGCGAGCCCGGGTTCGAGGACGCCCTGGTGGACGTCATCGCCGGCGCCGCGCTGCGGCTGCGCGGTCGAACCCTGGTGCTTTTCACGTCCACCGAGCAGCTCAACAACGTCTCCTCGCGGGTGCGCGAGCGCCTCTTCGGCGAGGGCATCGAGGTGCTCGCGCAGGGCCGCGGCAGTGGTAGCCGGCGGACGCTGACCGAGCGTTTCGCCAGCCTCCCGGAGGCCGTGCTGTGTGGCACCAACAGCTTCTGGGAGGGGCTGGACCTGCCCGGGAACTCGCTCTCCTGCGTGGTGATCGTGCGACTGCCCTTCTCGCCGCCCAGCGACCCCGTCTTCAGGGCCCGCTCGGAGCACCTGCGGGACCCCTTCCTGCAGCTGGCGCTGCCCGAGGCGGTGCTCCGCCTGAAGCAGGGCTTTGGCCGGCTGATCCGCCGCGCGACCGATCGTGGTGCGGTGGTGATCTTCGACCGGCGCGTGTCGACCCGCAGCTACGGCAAGCACTTTCTCGCCTCGCTGCCCCAGTGCAGCAGCTTCACCGGCCCCGCCGCGGAGGTTCCCGACGCGATCGAGCGGTGGGTGAGCGACCGCCGAATATCCTTCACAGATGGCGACTCAGCCGGCGACCTCGCAGGGCGGACCGCGACGCCGGCTGGCCCTGGCGCAGTGCGCGCCACGCCTGGGCGACGTGGAGGCGAACCTCGACCTTCACCGGGACCTCGCTGAGCAGGCTGCGGCCGACGGCGCCGGGCTCTGCATCTTCCCCGAGCTGAGCCTCACCGGCTACCTCCTCAAGGACCTCGTCCCCGAGGTCTCGATGACCCTCCAGGACCCTCGCCTGGCCCCCCTGTTCGACCTCTCCAGGCGCATCGACCTGGCCTTCGGGATGGTCCTCCAGTCGGAGGACTTCCGCCACTACAACGCGGCCGTCTACCTCTCGGGGGGAGAGGTCGCCCACGTGCATCGCAAGGTCTACCTGCCCACGTACGGGATGTTCGACGAGCAGAGGTACTTCGCAGCCGGCGACCGGGTGCGGGCCTTCGTCAGCGACGGCTTCGCCACGGGGATGCTGGTGTGCGAGGACCTCTGGCACCTCAGCACCCCCTACCTGCTCTTTGTCCAGGGGGTCAGCCTGATGGTCTGCATCTCCGCCGGTCCCGGCCGCGGGGTGCTGGCCGACCCCGAGTCCGAGCGTGGCCTGGGCAGTGCCGAGTCGTGGGGCGACCTGTGCCGGACCGTCGCCCAGTTCAGCGGCAGCTACGTCGCCTACTGCAACCGCACCGGCTACGAGGACGGGGTCTACTTCTGGGGCGGGTCCGCGGTCTACGCTCCCGACGGCTCGACCGTCGTCGCGGCCGAGGGCGCCGAGGTCACGGCCGGCGAGCCGCTGCCCCAGGGCAACCAGGTGGTGTTCGCCGACATCGACGCCCGGGAGGTGGAGCGCCAGCGCCAGATGACCCCCCTTCTGCGCGACGAGAAGGTCGACTTCACCCTCCGCGAGTTGGAGCGGGTCTGGGACGAACGCACCAGCGGCCCCTACTGAATTGACAGGAGCACCGCCTCCGACCGTCGAGGTCGACGCCGCCGAACCGTTGGACACAGGCGAGCTGGCCGTCAACCTGCCGCTGGTGCGCAGCATCCTGGTCGGGTTCCTGCGCAACGAGACCAGCCGCGTGGGCTTCTCGAGGGTGGTGCTGGGGCTGTCGGGCGGGGTCGACTCGGCGCTCGTGGCGGCGCTCGCGGTCGAGGCCCTCGGCCCCCAGAATGTGACCGGGGTGTCGATGCCCTACCGGCTGAGCAACCCGCAGAGCCTGGAGGACGCGACACTGGTCGCGGCCGGCCTGGGCATGCGCCAGGAAGTCGTTGACATCACCCCGCAGGTTGACGCCTATTTCGAGGCGATCCCCGATGCCGGCGACGCGCGCCGCGGTAACAAGATGGCGCGTGAGCGGATGACGATCCTCTACGACGTCTCGGCCCGCGACGGCTCCCTGGTGGTCGGGACCAGCAACAAGACGGAGCTGCTCCTGGGCTACGGGACGATCTTCGGGGACATGGCTTCGGCCCTCAACCCGATCGGGGACCTGTACAAGTCGCAGGTCTGGCAGCTGGCCGCGTACATGGACCTGCCACAGGCGGTGGTGCGCAAGCCGCCCTCGGCGGACCTCTGGGAGGGCCAGTCCGACGAACAGGAGCTGGGCTTCGCCTACGCCCAGGTGGACCGCCTGCTGTACCACGCAGTGGACCGCCGGATGCGTCGCGACGAACTGGTCGAGCAGGGCCACGACCCGGCGTTCGTCGACTCGGTCCTGCGGCGCATCCGCGTCAACCAGTACAAGCGGCGGCCCCCGATCATCGCCAAGCTCTCCACCCGGACGATTGACCGTGACTTCAGGTATCCCCGAGACTGGGGGGTCTGATGGCCGGGCCCGCGATCGAGACCATGCAGGAGGAGGCCCGGCGGTTCGCCCCGGATCCCGCCTTCGCCGCCCAGGCCAACGCCCAGCCCGGCATCTACGACCGCGACTCCGAGGAGTTCTGGCGCGATGAGGCCCTCGCCCGGGTCAGCTGGTTCGAGCCTTTCGACCGGCTTGTCGAGTGGAATCCGCCCTACGCCAAGTGGTTCCTCGGAGGGCGGCTGAATGTTTGCTACAACTGCGTCGACCGCCACGTCGAGGCAGGCCGCGGCGACAGGGTGGCGTACTTCTGGGAGGGCGAGCCGGAGGACGACCGCCGGCGCATCACCTTCTCGGACCTCCAGGCCGAGGTCGTCAGGTTCGCCAACGGGCTGAAGAAGCTGGGGGTGACAAAGGGAACCCCCGTCGGGATCTACATGGGGATGGTGCCCGAGCTGCCGATCGCGATGCTGGCCTGCACCCGGCTCGGGGCGCCCCACACCGTGGTGTTCGGCGGGTTCAGCGCGGAGTCGCTGTCGGACCGCCTGAACGACATGGAGTGCGAGGTGCTCATCACCCAGGACGAGGGCTGGCGGCGTGGCAAGCCGGTGCCCCTGATGGCGACGTCGGCGGACGCCATGGCCGTGTCGCCTTCGGTGAGGAAATCGGTGGTGCTGCGGCGGACCGGCGCCGACGTCGATATGACCGAGGGTCGAGACGTGTACTGGCACGACCTGTGCGCCGACGTCGCGGCCGACGCCGCGTCCTGTCCCTGCGAGCCAATGGATGCAGAGGACCTGCTCTACCTGCTCTACACCAGCGGCACGACCGCCAAGCCCAAGGGGATCGTGCACACCACCGCCGGCTACCTGGTCGGCGTGAGCACGACCCATCACTACATCTTCGACGTCAAACCGGAGTCGGTTTACTGGTGCGCGGCCGACGTCGGTTGGGTCACCGGGCACAGCTACATCGTGTACGGGCCGCTCTGCAACGGGACAACCGGGGTGCTCTACGAGGGGACCCCCGACTTCCCGGACAGGGATCGCTGGTGGGACATAGTCGAGCGGTACAAGGTGGACATCCTCTACTGCGCCCCGACGGCGATTCGTACCCACATGAAATGGGGCCATGGCCACGCCGAGAACCACGACCTCAGTTCCCTGCGGGTGCTGGGGACGGTGGGCGAGCCCATAAACCCCGAGGCCTGGATCTGGTACCGCGACCGGGTCGGCGGGGGCCGGACCCCGGTCGTCGACACCTGGTGGCAGACCGAGACCGGGATGATCATGATCGCGCCCCTGCCCGGGTTGACCACGCTCAAGCCGGGGTCGGCAACGCGACCCTTCCCGACCATCGATGCCGCGGTCTTCGACGAGGCCGGCAACGAGGTCGGTCCCGGTGGGGGCGGGTACCTGGTCATCCGCAAACCATGGCCGGCGATGCTGCGCGGAATCCACAAGGACCACGAACGGTTCGTCGCGACCTACTGGTCGAAGTACAAGGACGTCTACCTCGTGGGAGACGGTTGCCGCATCGACGCCGATGGCGACTTCTGGCTGATGGGGCGGATCGACGATGTCATGAACGTCTCCGGGCACCGCATCTCGACCACCGAGGTGGAGAGCGCGCTGGTGAGCCACCCCGAGGTCGCGGAGGCCGCGGTGTGCGGTCGCAGCGATGCCCAGACCGGGCAGGCGATCGTCGCCTACGTCACCCTCAAGGGCGGCCGCGAGGGCTCGCCCGAGAAGCTGGCCGAGCTCCGCACCCACGTGGCGGGGAAGATCGGCAAGTTCGCGGCCCCGGCCAACATCCTGTTCACCCCGGAGTTGCCCAAGACCCGCTCCGGGAAGATCATGCGGCGGCTCCTGCGTGACGTCGCCGAGAACCGGCCGCTGGGCGACACCACCACCCTCGCCGACCCGTCGATCGTGAGCGAGCTGTCGGAGAGGGGCAGGGAGCTGGCCACTGCGGAGGAGTAGCCATGGGCACCCTCTACGTGGTGGGCACCCCCATCGGCAACCTCGAGGACATCTCCCCGCGGGTGGCCCGCATCCTCTCGGAGGTGGCGCTGGTCGCCGCCGAGGACACCCGGCGCACCCGCGCCCTGCTCACCCACCTCGGCCTGGGCAAACCGATGGTCGCGCTGTATGCCGACGTCGAGCGCCGGCGGGCGCCCCAGGTCCTGGAGGCGCTCGACTCCGGCGACGTCGCCTACTGCACCGACGGCGGCATGCCGGCGGTATCCGACCCGGGCGCGTACCTTGTCGACCAGGCCCGGTCGGCAGGGCACGACGTGATCGTGATCCCCGGCCCGTCGGCGGTCACGGCTGCCGTGGCCGCCAGCGGCTTCCGTGGCGACCGCTTCCGCTTCTTCGGCTTCCCGCCTCGAAAGAGCGCGCAGATGAAGGCGATGTTCGAGGAGCTGGTCGACGATCGTGAGACCCTGGTGATGTTCGAGTCGCCACAGCGACTCCTCAAGACCCTCGATATAATTTCGGCAACGCTTCCGCAGCGCCGTTGCGCCGTGGCCCGGGAGCTGACGAAGGTCCACGAGGAGGTCCGCGTGGGTCGCGCCGCCGAGCTGGCGGAGCACTACCGCAGGTCGCCGGCGAAAGGCGAGATCACCCTGGTCCTCGAAGGAGCGCAGAAGTCACGGCACTGAACCCCCCCGCAGGCAAACCGCAGGCGCCCAAGTACTACGTCACCACCGCGATCGACTATGTCAACGGGGTGCCCCACCTGGGCCACGCCTACGAGAAGATCGCGGCTGACGCGCTGGTGCGATACAAGCGGCTGGCCGGCTTCGACACCCGGCTGGTGGTGGGTTCCGACGAGCATTCCCAGTCGGTGGCCAGGGAGGCGGCGGCGAAGGGCATGGATCCCCAGGCCTACGCCGATTCGATGATCCCGACGTGGGAGCGGATGTACGAGCGCCTCCAGGTGGACTACTCGGAGTTCGTGCGCACGTCGTCGGATGCCAACCGCGCGACCACCGAGCAATTCCTGCAGCGGGTCTACGACAACGGCTTCATCTACAAGGGCAAGTACAGCGGGTACTACTGCCCCAGCTGCGAGCAGTACTACCAGGAGCGCGAGCTGCTCGACGGTCACCGCTGCCCGGAGCACCAGGTCGTGCTGGAGTACCTCGAGGAGGACAACTACTTCCTCAAGCTGACCGCCTTCACCGACCGGCTCATCGAACTGCACGAACGCCCGGACTTCCTGCAGCCCGAGGCGCGCCGCAACGAGATGCTCAACGTGATCCGCGAAGGCCTGCAGGACGTGTCCATCTCGCGCGGCTTCACCGACTGGGGCTTCCCGCTGCCGTTCGACAGGAGCCAGGTGATCTACGTCTGGTTCGACGCCCTGCTGGCCTACGTCACCGGTGCCGGCTTCGCCACCGATCCGCCACAGTTCGAGCGCTACTGGCCGTGCGACGTGCACGTCATCGGCAAGGGCATCACCCGGTTCCACACGGTGATGTGGCCGGTGATGCTGTGGGCCGCCGGCGTCGAGCTACCCCACCGCGTCTACTCCCACGGCTATATCAACATCGGAGGGGAGAAGATGAGCAAGTCGAAGGGGATCTTCTTCGAGCCCCTGGCGCTGGCCGACAGCCTGCAGGCCCCCGGCAACGTCCGGCCGCTGGCAGGGAGCGACGCGGCCCGGTACACAATGCTGCGCGAGGTGCCGTTCGACCGCGACGGCGACTTCACCCTGGAGACGTTCGTCGACCGTTACAACGCCGACCTGGCCAACGACTTCGGCAACCTGGCATCGCGGGTCCTGAAGATGCTGAAGCAGTACACCGCAGGTGTGGTGCCGGCGCCCGCGCCCGGCGCGGCGGGCCTGCACGACGAGCTGCGGCAGGTCGCCGAGGCCCTCCCGGCGGCGGTGGCCCGGCGGATGGATGCGCTGGACTTCAGCGGGGCGCTGGAGGAGACGTGGCGCCTGGTCGGCCGCGCCAACAAGTACGTCGAGGAGGCGCGGCCGTGGGACCTCAAGAAGGACCCGGCGCGCGCGGACGAACTGGGCACCGTGCTCCATACCCTGGTCGAAACCCTGCGCATCCTGACCTACCTGGTCAGCCCATTTGTGCCGGATGCGGCTGACAGCCTGGCGCAGCAGCTGCGGGTGCCGCGGCCGATGGCGGTGGGCAAGGACGGCTACGCGCTCGACGAGGTATTGCGCTGGGGCGGCCTGGCGGAAGGACACCAGACCGAGGTGGGCGACGTGCTGTTCCCGCGGCTCGACAGGGTGGTCGCGGATGGCTAGTGTGGAACTGCCATGCCGCTGACCGATTCGCATTGCCACCTTGAGCTGATCGCCGAGTCCGGCGAGGGCGAGCTGGAGGGCGCTCTGGAGGCCGCCACCGAGGCGGGGGTGGACCGCATCATCAACATCGGCCTGGGCCCTGACAACCACGCGGTCCTGGCCCGGGCGCGCCAGTACCCCAACGTCTTCGCCACGCTGGGGTGGCACCCGCACGAGAAGGTACCGCCCCAGGACGACGACCTGATGTCGATGCTGGAACTCGCCTCCGACCCACGTGTGGTGGCCATCGGCGAGGTCGGCCTGGACTACTACTGGCGACCCGGGTACCACGAGGTCACCCCGGACATCCAGAAGGAGAGCTTCCGCCGCATGCTGCAGCTCGCCCGCAAGGCATCGCTGCCGGTGATGGTCCACAATCGCGACGCCCACGACGACACACTGGCGATGCTCGAGAACTTCGAGGACGTGCAGGTGGTCATGCACGCGTTCAGCGGGGACGCGGAATTCGCCCGCGAATGCATAGCGCGGGGCATCGTGATGTCGATCGCCGGTCCCGTCACCTACCCCAGCGCGGCGGCCGTGCGGGAGGCCGTCGAGGCCGCGCCGGTGGACCAGCTCATCGTCGAGACGGACGCCCCGTTCCTGCCGCCCCAGCCATGGCGCGGCAAGCCCAACCGGCCGCACATGATGGTCGAGACGGCCGGTGCGGTGGCCCAGATCAAGGGCCTGTCGCTGGAGGATTTCGCCACCGTGTCCACCCGGACCGCCGACCGGGTCTTCCGTTTCCCCACCGCCACCGCATTTCCCCCCGGCTAAGCTGACCGCGGTGGACGCGACCTACACGGACCCGGCACAGGTCCTGGCGCGTGCCGGGGTGCGGGCCCGACGGTCGTTGAGCCAGAACTTCCTGGTCGATTCGCTCATCGCCCGCCAGATCGTCGAGGCGCTGCCCGCGACGCCCGGACAGCTGGTCGAGGTGGGGGCCGGTCCGGGAACCATGACGAGGGCCCTTACCGAAGGTCGCGACCGGGTGGTGGCGATCGAGCTCGATGACCGGATGGTCCCGCTCCTGGAGCGGGCCGTCCGCGGCCTCGGTGTCGAAGTCGTCCATGGTGACGCCCTGGAGGTTGACATCCCGGCGCACGTGGAAGGGGCGTACGCCGTGTTCGGCAACATCCCCTACCACATCACGGGCCTGCTGGTGCCCAGGCTGCTGGCGCTGGACCCGCGCCCGCAGTGGGTCTGCGTCCTGGTGCAGCTCGAGGTTGCGCAGCGCCTCAGCGCCGAACCCGGGGATTGGAGCCTGGCGACCCTGGGCGTGCGCGTCAGCGCCACGGCCGAGCTGCTCCTGAGGGTGCCCGCGCGTGCGTTCGACCCCGCGCCGAAGGTTGATTCCGCGCTGGTCATGCTCCGTCCTGGGCCGGAATCGGCGTTCGCCGACTCGGCGTTCTTCGACTTCGCCCGCGCCATCTTCCAGGAGCGTCGCAAGAAGCTGCCGAACGCCGTCGCCAACGCGATGGGGCACGATGTCGAGGGCGCCCGTGCGGTGGTGGAGAAGGCCGGGCTCGATCCGATGCGCCGGCCCCAGACGCTCAACCTCGCCGACTGGGAGGCGCTCTACCGGGCGTACCGCGATGTCGTTTGAGGAGTTGAAGGCACCCGGTCCGGAGGCGGCAGATGGCTCCCCGGCCGTCCCGGCCGAGGCGACCGGCCCTGGCGGGATCGAAACCCGGGGCTTCAAGGAGTTGCTGGCCAACCGCGAGTTCCAGCTGATCTGGGGCTCCCAGATCGCCAGCCAGCTGGCCGACAAGTTCCTCGTCTACTCGCTCCTCTCCGTCACCTACGAACGCAGCGCGGCCAACACCCAGGAGGCCATCGTCCTCCTCGCCTACACGTTCCCCTCGGTGCTGCTGTCGCCCATCGCGGGGGTCTACGCCGACCGGTTCGACAAGCGCCGGCTGATGATGATGACCAACGTCATCCGCGGCGCGCTGATCCTGCTGGTGCCCGCGAGCTCGCTGCTCCCGTACTTCCGCCACGTCACGTGGCACCTTTTGCTGGTGACCCTGCTGTTCAGCTCGGTCGGCCAGTTCTTCGCCCCCGCCGAGGCCTCGTCCCTGCCATTCATCATGCCCAAGCGCAGCCTGGTCACCGCGACATCGGTGTTCACGCTGACCATCGTCGGGACCCTTGTCGTTGGCCTTCCTGTCTCATCCGTCCTGGTTCGACTGCTGGGCCAGTTCGCGCCCTATTTCGTCGCCGCCGTGCTGTTCTTCGGCGCCGCGGTCGCCAACATCTCGATGAAGACCAACCTGTCGGCGCGCACCCGGGAGCGCCCGCATGACCTTGGCAAGAACTGGGCGACGCAGATGTGGTCGGAGCTGACCGAGACCGCCAGGTTCCTGCGCGATCACCGCACGCTGCTGAGGGCCTTTGGCCAGCTCGGCCTGGCGGTGATGCTGATCTTCTCGCTGTTCACCCTGGCCCAGGGCTACATGAAGACCGAGCTGCACCTGGATCCTCGCGATTCGTACCTCATCCTGGTACCGGCGGCCGCGGGGATGGGGGTCGTCGCGGTCTACCTCGGCCGCGGCAAGCTGGCGGCGCGCGCCGGCCTGATCGGTTCGGCGCTGATCGTTCTCGGGGTGATCCTGGTCCTCATGGGGCTGGCGCCCGCCCTGATATCCGCCCTCCACGTCGGGGGCGCCCTGGTGGTCTTTGCGGGGGTCGCCGGGTTCTTCTTCGGGGGGGCTTTTGGCGCCGTCTTCATCCCGGCTGTGACCCTGCTGCAGGAGTCGACCGACCCCGAGCAGCGGGGGCGCACGTTCGGGGCGATGTTCACCGTTCTCAACCTGGCGATCGCACTGCCGCTGTTCATCGCGGGGCTCGCGGCGGACACCTTCGGCCTCAAGATCGTGCTGGTCCTGATGGGCCTGCTGCTGGGGTCGTCGGCCGCCCTCTCGCGACCCTGGAAGCGCGATGCGGCGGCTTCGATCGAGGCATAGCGCCTGTACAATCTGCCCTGCTGTGGGCGGCTAGCTCAGGGGTAGAGCACTACGTTGACATCGTAGGGGTCGCTGGTTCAAATCCAGCGTCGCCCACCAACCGTTGACCTTCCGGCGCCCGGCAGGTAGCGTTCTCGGCAAGTGACCTAGGGGGTCAGCGCTTGAACCCAGAGGCGGGACAAAGCCCGAGTCGGGCTGGACAATGGCCGCTCCAGATCCTCGTCGCGGAGGACGACGTGGACCTGGCACTGCTCTATGCCACAGCGCTCCGGCATGCCGGGCACGATGTCGCGACGGCGGTTGACGGCCAGCAGGCCCTGCAGCTGCTGAACCTGTACAACCCCGACATCATCATCCTGGACATGCGCATGCCGGTCCTCGACGGGCTGGCGACGCTGGCGGGGATCCGATCCAGCGAGACCCTGGCCCACATCCCCGTGATGGTGTTCACCAACACGGACCTCCTGCCCAGCGAGGTTGCCCGCCTCGAAGACCTGGGCATCGAGGCGTGGATGACCAAGATCTCGATGCAGCCGGCCGACCTGAACGGCTGGTTGCGGCGCTGGTCGGACGGCCGGGGGCTGCCGGTGCGCCGCAGTCCGCCCGAGCGGGGACCGCGCCCCGGCTGACCCGACCAGGGCGGCGGGGCACCAGGAGTACGCTTGACCCAGGACGGGGGCGGCCGATCCCGGAAGGAGTTTGAGTATGGAAACCCTCGTCGCCGCCGAGCCGGTGGACAGCCCGCCGCAGCCCGACGCCCCTGTCGACCACACCGAGTACTACCGCACCCTGGGCCCCCTCGGCCCCTTCCTGGCCGATGACAGTGTCAGCGAGATCATGGTGAACGGCCCTCGGATCGTCTGTGTCGAGCGTCACGGCCGGATCCAGATGACCAGCGTCAAGTTCGACGATGACGCCCACCTGCGCCGCACCATCGACCAGATCGTGGGCTCGGTGGGCCGGCGGATCGACGAGGGCAGCCCCCTCTGCGACGCCCGCCTGCTTGACGGCTCGCGCGTCAACGCGGTCATCCCGCCGCTGGCGCTGGACGGTTCGGTTCTGACGATCCGCAAGTTCAAGAAGGACCCGCTGAAGGTCGAGGACATGATCCGCTTCGGCACCCTCACCCGTGAGGCGGTGGGGTTCCTCAAGGCGTGCGTCCTGGCGCGCTGCAACATCATCGTGTCGGGCGGCACCGGCACGGGCAAGACCACGATGCTCAACGTGCTCTCGTCGTTCATCCCCGAGGACGAGCGCATCGTCACCATCGAGGACGCTGCCGAGCTGCAGCTGCAGCAGTGGCACGTGATCCGGCTGGAGTCGCGACCGGCCAACGCCGAGGGCCAGGGGCGCGTTGCCATCCGCGAACTGGTGGCCAACTCGCTGCGGATGCGGCCCGACCGCATTGTGATCGGTGAGTGCCGCGCCGGCGAGGCCCTCGACATGCTCCAGGCGATGAACACCGGGCACGACGGGTCGCTCACCACCCTGCATGCCAACTCTCCCCGCGATGCCATCTCCCGGCTGGAGACGCTCGTGGCGATGGCCGGAATGGACCTCCCGCTGTCTGCGATCCGCAAGCAGATGTCGTCGGCGATCGACCTGATCGTCCAGCTCAGCCGGCTGCGCGACGGCTCCCGCCGGATCACCGCGATCACCGAGCTCGGAGGGATGGAGGGCGACACCCCGACGATGCAGGACATCTTCCTGTTCGAGGCTCGCGGCGCGGACGCCGACGGCAAGATCATCGGCGAGTTCCGCGGCACCGGGGTGCGGCCGTCGACGTTGAACAAGCTCTTCATCGCCGGCATCCCGTTGCCCGAGGAGCTCCAGGCGCTGTTCCCGGAGCGCCGCCAGAACCCGCGCTGATGGCCGGGAGATCGCCCCGACTGAGTAAGCTACGCACCGTGAGCAGCGGTTTTCGCCTGCCCGACCAGGTTGGTGACGTCGAGATCCTGCTGGTCGAGGACAACCCCAACGATGCCGAGCTCGCCGTCCACGCCCTGACTCGCAACTTCATCTCCAATCGCATCGAGCTGGTGCGCGATGGCGCCGAGGCGCTCGATTTTCTTTTCCGTCGCGGCGAGTTCGCCCACCGTGCGGGCGAACCGATGCCCAGGCTGATCCTGCTCGACAACAAACTACCCAAGGTCAGCGGGCTCGAGGTCCTGCAGCAGATCAAGCGTGACGATCGGACCCGGTCGATCCCGGTCGTGATGCTCACGTCGTCACGCGAGCAGCAGGACGTCATAGAAGGCTACGACCTGGGCCTGAACGGCTACGTCGTCAAGCCATTCGATTTCAAGCAGTTCACCGAGTCGGTGGCGACGCTCGGGCTCTATTGGCTGGTGCTCAACAGCCCGCCGGTCGACGGGCGAGCCGCCCGCGGAGCCGCAGCGAAGGACTGAGGTCCGGGCCTACCGGGCGGGCCCGGTCTGCATCAGGCCGAGCAGGTTGCCCTCACTGTCCTTGAACCACGCGGAGACGTGGGGGCCGGCGACCGCAACGCCGTCCTCGGTCTTGAGGCCGGGGAGGTCGTAGTCCTCGAACTCCACGCCGCGCGCCCTGAGTTGGGCAACCAGGCGCACCACATCCGGCACGGCGATGTTGGCCTGGGTATGGCCTCCCGGCGCGTACGCGCTGGGGTAGAGCAGGAAGGCGGCGCCATCGTCCAACCGGTAGAGGAGGCCGCCCGGGTTGTCCTCGGCGGGCTCCAGTCCGAGCTTCTGCGAATAGAACCTGCGGGCGCGGTCGAGGTCCTTGACCGGTAGGGCGGTGTGCATCTTGCCTTCGTTCAGCATGTCGCGAGCCTAATACCGGCGGCCGGCGAGGATGGGTTCGCAGACCCAACCGATATCCTGCAGTGGTCGTGTCGTCGATCCAGGTCCTCGCCGCCGAGCTCGTCTCCTCGCTGGAGCCCAGTGAAATCGTGCTGCGCCTCGTCCAGCGCGCCCTCGATCTCGTGCCGGCAGACCGCTGCACCCTGACCAGCCTCGACGAAAAGGTCCTGCGGGTGGAGGCCAGTTACGACCTCGGCAAGGGCCGCCCGGCGTGGCTGGGCCGCGAGTACCCGCTGGACTACATCGAGCAGCAGCCTCTCCTGCAGGAGGCGGTCAAGACCGGCGCGATCGCCATTGGGGCCGCGTTCAGCGCACAGACCCCCGACCCCGAGGTCGCCCCCGACCTGGCCGGGATCCTGCACACCGCCGTGGTGCCGCTGTCGCTCGGGGGGGCGGTCGCGGCGGTCCTGATCCTCAGCCGGCGCGAGGACCGCGAGTTCGCGGCCGCGGAGCTCCAGGCCCTCCAGGAGATCGGGGTGCTGGCGGTGCTGGCGCTGCGCAACGCCCGCCTCTTCAAGGAGGTCCACGAGGCCCAGGACCGCGGTCTCGAAACCCTCACGCTGATCTCCGCCCACCTCGCGTCGTCGGACGAGCTGCCGGCGTTCTTCGGCATGATGAGCGCCAGTGTCGCGGCGCTGATGCACGCCGAGAAGGCCGCATTCTGGATGCTCCGCGATGGCCTCCTGTCGGCACAGGCCACCGCGTTCGGGTTCGCGCCCGAGCTGCTCGCCAAAATGAGCGTCCGGGTGGACGGGGGCGGCGACACGCTGGAGGGGATCCTGCACCATGGCCGGGCGCTCACCGCAGACATTCCCCCGGCCGCCCTGGAGGGGCCCTATGGGGAGGTCCTGCGCCTGATGGGGATCCGGGACGTCGTCGTGGTGCCGTGGAAGACGGCGGACATGCCGCTGGGCATCCTGGTCGCGTGCAACTCCCGGTCCGGGTTCACCAACCAGGACCAGTGGGTGCTGCGGGTCGCCGCGCGCGCCTCCGCGCTCGTCTGGCAGGGATACGAGGCAGAACGCCGGCTGGTGGCGATGCAGGCCCGGGAGCGGCAGAACCTGGAGCAGCACGCCACCCGGATGGCCGAGCTCGAGCAGCTCAAGTCGCAGTTCCTGCGGCTGGCATCGCACGAGTTGCGGACCCCCCTGACCATCGTCCGGGGCTACCTGTCGATGTTCCAGGAGGGGGTCTTCGGCGAGATGTCCGCCGAGGCCCTGCGGGTCCTGCCGACCATCTCGTCGCGGGTGGCGCAGATGAACCTCCTGATCGACCAGATGCTCAATGCTGCCCGCCTCGAGGACAGTCGCCTCGTCCTGGCGCCGAAGGACGTGCGGATCGACCAGCTGGTCCAGAAGGTCGTGGATTCGTTCGAGGGACTGGCGCTTCCCGGGCAGAGCGTGGCCATCGACAACCCGGGCGGCGAGGTCATGGTTTTCGCGGACCCGGAGAAGACCGAGACCATTCTTGCCAACCTGGTGTCCAACGCGATCAAGTACTCGCCCGGCGGCGGCGCCGTGGTTTGCGAGATCGAGACCGTGGATGACGAGGTCCTGGTGATGGTCGTCGATGAGGGCGTCGGTATCGCGCCGGACGACGTTCCCCGCCTGTTCCAGCGCTTCGGGCGCCTGGAGCGGCCGGAGACGGCGAACATCGAGGGCACCGGCCTGGGCCTGTTCCTGTCCCGGGAGCTGGCCCACCTCCAGGGTGGCGAGATCACCGTTGAATCGGCGGTCGGGCGCGGCAGCCGGTTCACGCTGACGCTGCCATCGCGCCGGCGTGAAACCGACCCGGGGACCGCGCAATAAACTGAGGTCGATGGGTCTGCGCCAGTTCTTCCAGCTGCCGATGGCCCCGCAACCGATCAGCCCCGCCACGGCAGCGCTGAGGCCGCGCATCGAGGGCGCGGAGAAGACCGTGAGCGTGTGCCCGTACTGCGCGGTCGGGTGCAGCCAGCTGGTCTACCACCGGGACAACCGCATCCTCGACATCGAGGGCAACCCGGACAGCCCGATCAACGCCGGGACGCTCTGCCCGAAGGGCGCTGCGACCTACCAGCTTCACGTCAACCCCGACCGGCTGACCCAGGTGCTTTACCGGGCGCCGTTCAGCGACCACTGGGAGCCCCGGTCGCTGGAGTGGGCCATGGAGCGCACAGCCCAGCTCCTCAAGGAGACGCGGGACGCGGCCTGGGTCGATGCCGACGAGGACGGGGTCCCCGTCAACCACACCGAGGCGGTCGCACAGCTGGGTGGCGCGACGCTGGACAACGAGGAGAACTACCTGATCAAGAAGCTCCTCGGCGGCGGGCTCGGGGTGATCTCGATCGAGAACCAGGCGCGAATATGACACAGCTCCACGGTCCCCGGTCTGGGGGCCTCGTTCGGCAGGGGCGGTGCGACCACCAACCTGATGGACCTGGCGAACGCCGACTGCGTGCTGGTCATGGGCAGCAACATGGCGGAGAACCACCCGGTGGGCTTCCGCTTCGTCATGGAGGCCCGCGAAAAGGGCGCTGAGGTCATCCACGTCGACCCGCGCTTCACCCGCACCTCGGCCGCCGCGACGCGATACGTGCCGATGCGCTCGGGCAGCGACATCGTCTTCCTGGGCGCGCTCGTGAACCACGTCCTGACGAACGAAGCCGACTTCCGGCCCTACGTGGTGCACTACACCAACGCCACGGCGATACTGCCCGAGGAGTACGTCGACGCGGAGGACGGCGGGGGGCTCTTCAGCGGCCTCGTCCGTCCCGACCAGGGCTCGGGGGATGGCGGCGAGGCGCCGTCCGGGGTCAGTACGACGGCCATGGCCCACGAGGGCGCCGGGACCCACGCCCATGGTCACGGCCAGGTCCACTACGACCCCAGGGAGGGCCACTGGGGGTACGGCCAGGCCGATCCCGCGGGCCCGGCGTTCAGCATCGACACCGACCCGACGCTGCAGCACCAGCGCTGCGTCTACCAGGTGCTCAAGCGGCATTTTGCCCGCTATACGCCGGAGATGGTGGAGCGGGTGTGCGGCACCCCACGGGTGGATTTCGAGGCGGTCGCCGACGCCATGGTGCGCAACTCCGGCCCCGAACGGACCACGGTCGTCTGCTATGCCGTCGGCTGGACCCAGCAGTCGGTGGGGCCGCAGATCATCCGGACCGCCGGGATCCTGCAGCTGCTCCTGGGCAACATCGGCCGCCCGGGAGGGGGCATCCTGGCCCTCCGGGGCCACGCCAGCATCCAGGGGTCCACGGACATCCCCACGCTCTACGACCTGCTCCCCGGCTACATCCCCCAGCCCCTGGCAGGGGAGGAACACAAGGACCTGGCCGCCTTCCTCAAGGCGGGCACCCTGCCGCGGGGACTTTGGAGCAGCTTCCCGGCCTACTTCATCAGCCTGCTCAAGGCCTGGTACGGCCCGGCCGCCACCGCCGAGAACGACTTCGCCTACGAGCACCTGCCCAAACGGACCGGCGACCACAGCCAGCAGGCAACGTTCGCCACCATGCTCGAGGACCGCGTCAAGGGCTACCTGGTCCTGGGCCAGAACCCGGCGGCGGGCAACACCAACGCCAGGCTCGTGCGGGGTGCCCTCGAGCACCTGGACTGGATGGTCGTACGGGACCTCTTCGAGACGGAGACGGCGAGCTTCTGGTACAGGTCGCCCGGCGTGGATCCCCTGCGGGTCAAGACCGAGGTCATCCTCATGCCCGCCGCGGCCTCGGCGGAGAAGGACGGCACCTTCACCAACACCCAGCGGCTGCTGCAATACCACGACAAGGCGGTGGACCCGCCTGGGGACGCTCGCAGCGAGACCTGGTTCATGTACCACCTCGGCGTGCGCCTCAAGGAGCTCTACCACGGCTCCAGCCTGCCGCGGGATCGGCCCATCCTCGACCTCACCTGGGACTACGCGCCCAACCCCGAGAAGAACGCCCGGTTCCGGCTCAAGGACGAGCCGGACGTGGAGAGGATCATTGCCGAGATCAACGGCTACCGTCTCGACCCCGAGTCCGGCCGGCGGCGGCAACTGCAGGACTTCACCGAGTGCCGGGACGACGGGTCCACGGCCTGTGGCGCATGGATCTACTCGGGCGTGATGCCGGACGAGGGCGTCAACAACGCGCGGCGCCGCAAGGGCCGGCCGCCGACGTTCCCCGAATGGGGCTTCGCGTGGCCCAAGAACATCCGCATGCTCTATAACCGGGCATCCGCCGACCCGTCAGGCAAGCCCTGGAGCGAGCGCAAGCGATACGTCTGGTGGGACGAGGCCGCGGGCAGCTGGACCGGTCTGGATACTCCCGACTTCCCGGTGAAAACCCGACCCGACCACGTCCCCGCGGCGACCGCCGCGGGCCTGGATGGGATCGCCGGCGACTCGCCCTTCCAGGCCAAACCCGACGGCAAGGGCTGGCTTTTCGCACCCTCGGGAATGGCCGACGGGCCGCTGCCCACTTTTTACGAGCCCACCGAGACCTCGGAGCGCAACGCCGTTTACGCGCAGCAGGACAACCCGATGGTGAAGCGGTTCGACGACCTTGACGGCAACCGCAAGGCGCAGCCCGCCGACCCCGCGTACCCGTACGTGCTCACCACTTTCCGGGTGACCGAGCACCACGTGTCGGGGCAGATGAGCCGCTGGAGCGGCTGGCTCTCGGAGCTCCAGCCCGAGCTCTACCTGGAGATCTCCCCCGAACTGGCGCATGAACTGGGGATCGAGCACCGGGGCTGGGTCACGGTCGAGACGCCCCGGGCGCGGGTCGAGGCCCGGGCGATGGTGACAGCGCGCATTCGTCCCTTCGAGGTCGCGGGGCGGACCCTCCACCAGGTCGCGATCCCGTTCCACTTCGGCTACGCCGGCCGGGTGACCGGGGACATCGCCAACGACCTGCTGGCACTGACCGAGGAGCCCAACGTCGCGATCAACGAGACCAAGGCGCTCGTGTGCAACGTCCGTCCCGGCCGGAGGCCGCGGTGAGCCCCCACGAGGTTGACGGGGTCACCGAGCTCCCGGCCCCCCTGCGTGCCTGGGAGTTCGGGGCCGAGAAACCCGCCCAGCCGGCGATGGGCTTCCTGACCGACATGAGCCTCTGCATCGGATGCAAGGCCTGTGAGGTTGCGTGCAAGCAGTGGAACCAGATCCCGGACGACGGGATGCACTGGACCGGCAACAGCCTCGATAACACGTCGCACCTCGGCTCGGAGACCTGGCGCCATGTCAAGTTCATCGAGGAGTTCGGCCCGGACCGGGAGAACGGCCGGTTCACATTCATGTCGGATGTGTGCAAGCACTGCACCGACGCCGGCTGTCTGAACTCCTGCCCGACAGGGGCGATCATCCGCACCGAGTTCGACACGGTGTACGTTCAGGACGACATCTGCAACGGCTGCGGGTACTGCATCCCATCCTGCCCCTTCGGAGTGATCGGTCGGGCCGAGTCGGACGGCGGCGCCCACAAATGCACCATGTGTTACGACCGTCAGCAGGTGGGCATGGAGCCGGCGTGCGCCACGTCCTGCCCCACGGACTCGATCGTTGTCGGGCCGCTGGACGAATTGCGCGAAAGGGCCCGCACTCGCATCCGGGACCTCCAGGCCAGGGGTGAGCAGGTGCAGCTCTGGGGCGACTCACCCGAGCTGGCCGGTGGCCTCAACTCCCTGTTCATCCTCAATCAACCCCCGGAGAAGCTCGGGCTGCCCACCAGCGCCCGCACCGGCCGCCACAACCTGAAGCAGAGCTACTTCGGGCACGCCCTGGTGGCCCTGGGTTGGGTGGCGGTGACAGCGGCGGCGATGGCGCGCTCGCGCCGGTGAGCCCCAAGCCTGTGCGCTACGGGGTGACGCTCGAGGAGCCGGCCCGCTGGAAGGTCCCGGCCCGCGATGACGGCCCCGGTTACTACGGCCAGCAGGTCCTGCTCTCCGGGCCGTGGCATTGGCTGGTCACTTGGTACTTCTACCTGGGCGGAATCTCCGGCGCGAGCTTCATCCTGGCCGTGCTCGCACGCTGGTTCGGCGGCACCAGCGGCCGCGACGTCGCCCGCGCCGGGCACCTGGTCTCGATTGTCACGATCGCCCCGGCGCCCGCCCTGCTGATCCTTGACCTTGGCCGGAGGGGTCGCTTCCACCACATGCTGCGGGTATTCAAGCCGCTCTCCCCGATGAACCTGGGCGCGTGGGCCCTGAGCCTGTTCGGCGTCGCCTCCGGGCTGGCAGCCTGGAATGTCCTGGCGGAGGACCGCCGCCTCCCCGGCGTGGTCGGCACCGCCGGTCGCCACCTCCCGGCGCGGGCGCTGGGCGCGCTGGCCACGCCGGTTGCGATCTATTTCTCCGGTTACACCGGCACCCTGCTGGCGGCGACCGCGATCCCCCTATGGGCCAGGACCCCGACCCTCGGTGCCCTGTTCATGTCGTCCGCGGCGGCGACCGGCACCGCCGCTGTCGAAGGCTGCCTGGCCGTCGCCGGCCGCGATGCGCCCCAGCTCCAGGCGCCGAGGCTGGCGGCGCTGGGCGCCGAGGCAGCGCTGAGCGAGGCTTACGTCCGCGGGCTCGGCCCTGACGTGGCCAAGCCCCTGCGCAGCGGGCGGACCCGGAACTGGTACCGGGCCTACCAGCTGGTGGGGCTGGCAGCACCCCTGGCCCTTGGCGTGGTGCCCGGGCGGCGATCGCGCGGCGCCCGGTTGGCCGCCGCCGCGGCGACGCTGGTCGGAGGTTTCTGCCTGCGGGCGGCGATCGTCCAGGGGGGACACGAGTCGGCTGAGGACCCGCGCGCTACATTGAACGCGTGAAACTGATCCTCGGCATCCTGCTGTCCATATTCCTCCACCCGGTCGCCGTGATCCTGGCCCTGGTCAATGTCGCCGGGCGGGAGGACCACAACGCAGCTCAGAAGGTCCTCTGGGCGGTGTTCATCATCGTGTTCTGGGGAATCGGGCCGGTCGTCTACATCCTTTTTGGCGGTGGCAGCCTCTGGTGACCGGATCCTCAGCGCGAGGTGTTCGGTAGGGTCCGAGCCGCCGGCGCACCCGCGGCGAGGCCGGCGGTAGCCGCGGCGGCGGCGCCCAGGAAGGTTCGCCGGCTCAGCCCCCGCTTCTCTGCCAAGGCGATCATCTTAAGATGCGCCGGTGAGCCCTGAGCAGGCCAACCCGGCCGCAACCGTCGCCGACATCCTGGCTCTGCCCCTCGAGGAGTTCACGCCCGCTCGCGACCGGCTGGCGAAGGAGCTGCGCAAGGTGGGCGATCGTGACGCCGCGGCAGAGGTGGCGGCGTTGCGCAAACCGGGGGTGCACCTCTGGGCGGTCAACCAGCTGGCAAGAGAGCGTGAGATGGCCGTGAAACGCCTCCTCGCGACGGCCGCGGACCTGGCCGCCGCCCAACAGGAGGTGCTGGCGGGATCGGCGGGCGCCGGTGATCGCCTGCGCAGGGATTCCGGCGAGTACCAGCGGTCGCTCGACCAGGCGGTCCGCGAGACCCGCGACCTGCTGCGGGCGGCGACTCGGGGGGCGGGGGAGGAGACCCTGCGCCGGGTCCGCGAGGTGCTGGCCAACGGCGCGCTTGGTCCTGCCGGCCAGCGCGAGCGGTTGGCGGCCGGCATGCTCACCGAGGAACCCGAGGCGCTCGGATTCGGTGCCTTTGCCGCCGAGCCCTCCGCCACGCCCCGGGCGCCGGACGCGACCCGACCAGGAGCTCGCGCCAGGACCCCCTCCAGGGAGCCCGGGTCCTCGGCCCCTGCGGCAGCGGCTCGTGCCGGCGAGCGGGAGCGAGAGCGCGCTCGGCGGGCGGAGGAGGCTGCCGCGGCGGAGGCGGAGCGCACTCGCAAAGCGGAACTGCGCCGGGACCTGGATCATGCAGAGGCGGAGCTGCGCCGCGCCGAGCAGACCGCGCACCGCCTGCGCCGGCGGGCCGAGGCCACAGCGGCGGAGGCGCGGTCCGCCGCCGAAGAGGCGGGAAAGGCGGAGGCTGCCGCGGTGACCGCCCGGGAAGCCGTCGAAGAGGCGCGCAGGCACCTGGACTAGGGACGCACTCGGGACTATGCTGCGATCCAGGCGCGAGATCGATGCGCCCGGAGAGAGAGCGACATGACTGACAGCCCACCGATCGACCACCCGGCCACCGACTACCACGTTCGAGGCTCCGAGCGACCGTACAAAGCGGGCCACCCGCGCTTCAACGTCGCGGTCCTGCTGGTGCTGGTCCTGGCGCTCCTGGTGTTCGCGCTGATACAGGCCCAGCGCCTGGCCTTCTAGGGCAGCCGCACCACCGCGACGCTCTCGGGCGGCACGCGCAGCGCGGCGCCCTCCGCGACAACGTCCGGGCTCGACGCCAGCACCAGCTCGCCGCTGAGCGGGAACTCCTGCACCTCTCCCGACAGGTTGCAGCAGACCACCAGGTCGCCCCGCCGCACCCGCAACCGGCCGTCGGCGTGCTCCACCTCGACATCCTCGAGGCGCCCGTCGCGCAGGCCCGGCTCCGCCCTGCGGAGCCTCAGCAGGTCACGGTACCAGCGCCGAACATCGGCATGGGCCGGCTCGTCGACCTCGGCCCAGTCCAGCCGGGAACGCTCGAATGTCGCCATGGCCTGGGGATCCGGCACCTCGTCGGCCCAGGCGAAGCCCGCGAACTCCCGCCGGCGACCCTGGCGCACCGCCCGCGCCAGCTCGGGGTCACGGTGGTCGGTGAAGTACTGGAAGGGGGTGGTCGCGCCCCATTCCTCGCCGGCGAACAGCATGGGGGTGAATGGTGAGGTCAACACCAGGGCGGCGGCCACCTTGCACAGGCCGGGCGAAACCAATTGGCTGATTCGCTCCCCCTGCGCCCGGTTGCCAACCTGGTCGTGGTCCTGGATGTAGCCGAGGAAGCTCCTGCCAGGGAGCCCCGCAGGTCGCCGTCCGAACGAGCGCCCGCGGTAGGTGGAGAACCGGCCGTCGTAAACGAAGGCCTGGCGCAGGGCGGTCGCGAGGGCGTCGAGGGACCCGAAGTCTGAGTAATACCCGCGCCGCTCGCCCGTTATGACCGCATGAAGGGCGTGGTGGAAGTCATCGTTCCACTGGGCGTCCAGGCCATACCCACCCTGCTCCCGCGGGGTGACCAGCCGGGGGTCGTTCAGGTCGCTCTCCGCGATCACCCAGAGCGGCCGCTGCACCTGTGATCGAAGGTGGGCGACCTGGGCCGCCACCTGTTCCAGGAAGTGGGTTGCGGAGGTGTCGATGATCGCCTGGATGGCGTCCAGGCGGAGGCCGTCGAAGTGGTAGTCGCGCAGCCACATCAGGGCGTTGTCGACGAAGAACCGGCGGACCTCGTCGCTGCCGCGGTCGTCGAAGTTCAGCGCCGCGCCCCAGGGCGTCTTGTAGACGTCGGTGAAGTAGGGGCCGAAGTCGCCCAGGTAGTTGCCGTCAGGCCCGAGGTGGTTGTAGACGACGTCGAGCACGACCGCGATGCCGGCCTGGTGACAGGCATCGACGAGGCGCTTCAGGCCGTCCGGGCCACCGTAGGCGGGGTGGGGTGCATACAGGTCGACACCGTCGTATCCCCAGCCACGCGTGCCGGCGAAGGTCGCCACCGGCATCAGCTCGATGGCGTTGATCCCCAGGTCCAGGAGGTAGGGAAGGCGCTCGACCACCGCGTCAAAGGTCCCGGCGAGGCTGAAGGTCCCGACATGCAGCTCGTAGATGACGGCCTCCTCCAGCGGCAGCCCGCGCCAGCTGGAGTCGCCCCAGGCGTAACCACCATGGTCGACCAGTGCGGACGCGCCGTGGACCCCGTCCGGCTGGTGGGCCGAGCGCGGGTCCGGGCGTGGCTCGCCGCCGTCGACCGACACCATGTACCGCCCGTCCGGTCCGACCGCCGAGGCGGCGCATCCGAACCAGCCGCCGTCCTCCGGGGTCATCGCGGTGCGATGGTTGCCGCTGACCAGGTCGACACTCGTCGCGTCGGGTGCCCAGACCCGGATATCCGCGGTCATGCCCGCACCAGGAGGGCCACGGGAAAGTCGCGCAGCGCCTCCGCGATCGCGATCGACCCGCCGTCCAGCCTCCGGCCGCTCAGCGTGTCGGCCCAGGACCCGGCCCCGAGGTCGAGCCGCCCGGCGGGCGCCGAATCGGCAGGGATGATGCCCCGCCGCGGCACTACCACGATGACCTGGAGCGGATCGTCCGCCGTGCCCCGCGCGTAGGCGACCACGGCGTCGCCGGCGGACCGCAGCGGGGTATACCTCGAGCCCGGTGCGAAGGCCAGCGGGGCCGACCGGCGCGTCCGCAGCGCGGCGACGACCAGCCGCAGTTTGGGCTCCCCGTCATCCGCTGGCGCGCCGACCGCTGCCGGGCTCAGACCGTGCAGCACCCGGCTGCGGAGGCCGTAGTCCACGGGGCGCCGGTTGTCAGGGTCGACCAGGCTCAGGTCCCAGAGTTCGGTGCCCTGGTAGATGTCCGGGACGCCAGGTGCGGTCAGCTTGATCAGGGTCATGCCCAGGGAGACGGTGCGGCCGGGGTCGACCAGGGGAGCGACGAACCCCCCGAGGTCGGCCACGAACTCCTGGTCCCGCAGGATTCCGCTGACGAACCCGCGAACGGCATCCTCGTACGCGGGGTCGGGGTCGGTCCAGCTGGTGTGCCGCTTGGCCTCCCGGACCGCCTTCTCCATGTATTGGTGCGCCCGCTGCTCCGACAGCGGCCACGCGCCCACGAGCACCTGGTAGAGGAGGTATTCGGTGTTGCGAT
Organism: Chloroflexota bacterium; assembly: GCA_034666405.1. Classification (GTDB taxonomy): domain Bacteria; phylum Chloroflexota; class Dormibacteria; order DASZGP01; family DASZGP01; genus JAXDLW01. The sequence goes on from JAXDLW010000035.1 coordinate 54,487, forward strand.
CGGGCAGGTCGCCCCGCCTGTGGCGTGCATTGGCGGCCGCCCACCGCCGTACCGCCGCCTCCCATGCCCCGGGCACGTGGGAGAGGAGCGCCAGCCGCGCGCGGACGTCCTCGCTGCGCTTGGTGTCATGGGTGGACGAGGCCAGCATGGTCTCCGGGTGGCCGGCAAGCGCGGCAGTGTTCGCGTCATGGAACTCCTCCAGGCCCACCCCGAACCCCCCGGGGTCACTGCCCACCTCGTTGAGGCAGACCAGCCTGACGTACCGATAGAAGGCGGTGTCCTCGACACCCTTGGCCATCAGCGGGCCGGAGAACTGCTGGAACCGCATTGCGAGCTCGGCGCCCGTGTCGCCCCCGGTGCGGAGCAGAAGGATGTCGCCGAGGGCCCGAAGGAGCGGGACATCGGCGTGCGGGAGCTCGGACGCCGCCGCCATCGCGGCCTCGACCGCGGCTGCATCCGGCTCGCGGATGGCCTCGCCAGGCCGGGCGTACCCGCGGTACACGGGCAGGCAGGCGCCCAGCTCCAGCAGCGTGTCCCGCCTGGACCGGGGCGACGCCTCGAGGCCCAGGGAGGCGCAGACCGACGCGAACAGGCGGTCAAGCCGGGCGAGGTCGCTGCCGAACAGCCGGCGTCCGACATCGAGCTTGGCGTCGCGCACGACCCTGCCGTAATCGGCGGTCTCACCCGTGAAGGCGGCGTAGATGCGCGTCAGGTCGGCTTCGGCCGCCGGGTCGACAAAGACCCCCAGCAGGCGATGCGTGAAGTCGTACCCGGTGGTGCCGGCGACGGGCCATGGCCCCGGCAGTTGCTCACCGGGTTCCAGGATCTTCTCCACGACGACCCAGGCCCCCGGCGCCGCGTCGCGCAGGGCCTCGAGGTACCCGTGAGGATCCCGGAGGCCGTCGACATGGTCCACGCGCAGGCCCTGGACCAACCCCTCCCGGACCAGGCGAAGGGGCAGCGCGTGCACCTCCTTGAAGACCTCGGGCGCCTCCTCGCGCAGGGCCACCAGGGAGTTGATGTCGAAGAACCGGCGGTAGTTGAGGCGCTCACCGGCATCCCGCCAGAATGCCGGCAGGTAGTGCTGACGGGCAAGGACCTCGGGCGTGAGGGCTTCTTCCAGGGACGGTGTCCGCAGCGGGAACTCGTGGTCGAAGTAGGTCAGCACCTGTTGGTCGCCGCGCCGCCCGAGCCGCAGCTCGCCATTCGCCAGCACCTCCTCCAGGGGGGCGCCCAGGACGGGAAGGAGCACCCGGTCCGAGAGCTCGGGGTCGTCGGGGTTCCACTCGATGTCGAAATAGGCTCCAGCCGGGCCTTCGCGCCCGCCGGCGAGGAGCTCCCACCACCAGGGGTTGGTCGGGGCGGTGGCCATGTGGTTGGGGACGATGTCGAGCACAATGCCCAGGCCATGGGACCGGGCGGTCGCCGCGAGGGCCAGGAACCCGGGTTCGCCCCCGAGCTCCTTGCTGACCCGGCGCGGGTCACACTGGTCGTAGCCGTGGGTGCTGCCGGGGGCGGCCTGCTGGATGGGTGACAGGTAGAGGTGGCTGATGCCGAGCGCGGCCAGGTAGGGGACGACCGCAGCGGCATCCGCGAACTTGAAGCCGGCGTGCATTTGGAGCCGGTAGGTGGCCACCAACGGCGGAGCGGGCGGCGTCAACGGCCCGACATGACGGCGCCCAGCCGGCGCGCGGACGCTGACCTGCGGAGGCCCTCGAGCCCTCCCGGCAGCGCCAGCGACCAGTTCGGCCACTCGTCGACCGTGCCCGGGATGTTGGGCCGCTCGGGCACCACCAGCGCGTCCTCCAGCGTCGCGGTCAGCACCCGGGAGGGGCTCCGGGACAGGGCGCCGTAGGCGGCGATGACCGCCTCTGCGGCAGTCGCGGTGCGCTCGATGCGCCCGAACTTCGCCACCCGGTCGACGATCTCCCGGTTGGCCTCGAGGTTGGGCTGCAGGCCCGCCGCGAGCATCGCCTGCTCGTCGAAGCCGGTCCACACGCCGGCGACCGTGGGCAGGTCGTGCGTGGTGACAGATGACAGGGAGAGTGGGGGGTAGGCGCGGGGCGCCCGGGCCTCGAACCACAGGAGTCGATACGACAGGATGCGGCGCCTGCGCAGGGTGGTGCGGACATCGGGCTCGACGGTGCCCAGGTCCTCGCCGACGATCAGCGCCCTGGCGGCCTGGCTCTCAGCGGCAAGGATGTCGAGCATGGGCCCCGCCGGGTAGGTGACGTACGCGCCCTCGGTCGCGGCCGCCCCGTGGGGGATGAGCCAGAGGCGGAAGAGGCCCATCACGTGGTCGATGCGCAGCCCGAAGGCGTGACGCAGGTTGGCGCGGACGGTGTCGCGGAATGGAGTGAAACCGCTCTCGGCCAGTGAGCGGGGATTGAAGGCCGGGAAGCCCCAGTCCTGGCCGCCGAGGTTCATCGCGTCCGGGGGGGCCCCGACGCTGAAGCCCGGAATCAGCACGTCGGACCAGATCCAGCCGTCGGCCCCGCCGGGGTCGGCGCCGATCGCGAGGTCGCAGACGGGCGGTAGCTCCCGTGCCGCGCGTTCCAGCTGGTGGTCCAGGACCCATTGCACCCAGCGGTGGAAGTCGATGCGCGGCGCCAGCGTCGCGGCCGCGCGCTTGACGTCGAGAGTGCCGGGGCGCCGCAGCCGGGCCGGCCACTTCCGCCAGTCCGCGCCGTGGCGCTCCGCGAGGGCGCAATAGGTGGCGTAGTCGTCGAGCCCGGGCCCGCTGAACTGGGCGTACGCGTCGGCGCCGGCAGTGCGCGGCGCGGTCCCCCAGATGGTCTCCAGGGCCCGCATCTTCAGTTCCATCACCCTGTCTCGCTCCAGCAGGCGTCGACCGTTCAGGTCGCGGGCCTGGCGGGCCAGCGGCTCCAGGTCGGCCGCCACCGCGCGGTGGCCGGGCACCTCTTCCACCGCGATGTACAGCGGGTTGCGGAAGCGCCTGCTCGAGGGATAGTAGGGACTGGCCTGTAGCGGCGGCCGCGGGGCCACGGCGTGCAGTGGGTTGAGCTGGATAAAGCTGGCCCCGAGCCCGCGGGACCAGGTGCCGAGACCGCGCAGGTCGCGCATGTCGCCGATGCCCCAGCTGCGCTTGGACCTGAGCGCGTAGAGCTGGGCAGCCCATCCCCAGGACCGCGGCGCCGCCGGCAGGTGGCAGGCCCCCGGGCGGGCCGGGGTCCGGCCCGGTGCGGCCACTGCCGGTCGTCCAGCCGCGGGGCGAACCCCTGTCCCCAGGGCCACCTCGAGCAGCCTCACGGTGTCCGGGTTGGCCTCCCGCCGGCGCCCCCACGCATCGACGTAGGTGGTCAGCACCCGGTAGTCGCGACCGCCTGCCGTCATGCTCGCGGTCGATACAATTGCGGTATCACCTTATGCGCATGATGGCTATCGGCTGCAAACACGGCTCGGATCGTAGCAAGGCGGGTCTACGCCTTCGGGCAGGCGCGGCCATGCAACTTCACGCGCGCGTTTGAAGGCCGCCTGGCCAGGACGTAACTTCCCCCTGGGGGCCACCTGGGACGGGGAGGGAACGAACTTCTCGTTGTTCTCCGCGAGCGCGGAATGGGTCGAGTTGGTGCTCTTTGACGAGGAGGGCGGCACGCAGAGCTACGAGCTGGCCGAGAAGACCGACCTGACCTGGCATGGCTACGTCTATGGCGTGGGCCCGGGGCAGCGCTACGGCTACCGCGTCCACGGCCCCTACGACCCGTCACGAGGCATGCGCCACAACCCCAACAAGCTCCTCGTCGACCCGTATGCGAAGGCGATCTCCGGGAGCGTCAAATGGGGGCCAGAGGTGTTCGGCTACGTGGTCGGCAAGGACGACACCGAACCCAGCCCCCTCGACTCCGTGCCCCAGATGCCGCGGTCGGTGGTCATCGACCCTCATTTCCCGTGGGGCGACGACCACCGACCCAACATCCCATGGGCCGACACGGTGATCTACGAGGCCCACGTCAAGGGCTTCACGAAGCTGCACCCCGACATCCCCGAGGAGCTGCGCGGGACCTATGCCGGCCTGGCCCACCCGGCGGCCCTGGAACACCTGCAGAAACTCGGGGTTACCGCTGTGGAGCTGATGCCGGTGCACCATTTCGTCGACGCCGAGTTCCTGGTCGACCGGGGCCTGGTCAACTACTGGGGGTACGACTCCCTGGGTTACTTCGCCCCGGAGTCGCGCTACTGCTCGGCGGGTGGCCGGGGCGAGCAGGTGCGGGAGTTCAAGGCGATGGTGCGAACCCTGCATGCCGCGGGGTTCGAGGTCATCCTCGACGTCGTCTACAACCACACCTGTGAGGGCAACCACCTGGGCCCCACGCTCAGCTTCCGGGGCATCGACAACCCGTCGTACTACCGCCTCACCGAGGACGACCAACGGTTCTATTTCGACGTGACGGGGACCGGGAACTCGCTCAACGTCGGCCAGCCCCAGACGCTCCAACTGATCATGGACAGCCTGCGCTACTGGGTGACAGAGATGCATGTCGACGGGTTCCGCTTCGACCTGGCGTCCGCGCTGGCCCGTCAGTTCTACGAGGTGGACCGGCTCTCGGCTTTCTTCGACATCATCCACCAGGACCCCGTGCTCTCCCAGGTGAAGCTGGTGGCCGAACCCTGGGACGTCGGCGAGGGCGGCTACCAGGTCGGCAACTTCCCGGTTCGATGGGCCGAGTGGAACGGCAAGTACCGCGACACGATGCGCGACTACTGGCGCGGCGCCCACGGGGTGCGCGACCTCGCCTACCGCCTGACCGGGTCGAGCGACCTGTACCAGGAGGACGGCCGCCGTCCGTGGTCGAGCATCAACTTCGTCACCGCGCACGACGGTTTCACCCTCGCCGACCTGGTCTCGTACAACGAGAAGCACAACGAGGCCAACGGTGAGGAGAGCCGGGACGGGTCCGACGACAACCGCTCCTGGAACTGCGGTGCCGAGGGCTCGACCGCGGATCCCGAGGTGCTCAAGCTGCGGGCCCGACAGCAGCGCAATTTCCTGGCCTCGCTGTTCCTGTCCCAGGGTTGCCCGATGCTGTTGTCGGGCGACGAGATCGGCCGTACCCAGCAGGGCAACAACAACGCCTACTGCCAGGACAACGAGATCTCCTGGCTGGATTGGGAGAAAGTCGACGCCGAACTCCTCGACTTCTGCCGTCGCCTCATCGCGCTGCGCGCCTCCCAGCCGGTGCTGCGACGCCAGAGGTTCTTCGAGGGGGAGTACGCCCCGCGCCGCAAGGACATCACCTGGTTCCGCGCCGACGGGCACGAGTTTTCCGGCGACGACTGGGGCAACGACGGCGTGCGCGCCGTTGGCATGCTCCTCAACGGACAGGCGATCACCGACCGGGGGCCGCGCGGTGAGCGGATCACCGGCGACAGCCTGGCGGTGATCCTCAACTCCGGTGAGGCCAACCAGGCGTTCTTCCTGCCGCCGGGGGGCGTGGATCGCTGGGAGGTCGTGCTGGACACGGCCCGGCCGCGGGAGCCCGAGCGCTCGCGGCACGTCGGGCCGACGGAGCAGGTCGCGGTGACCGGCCGGTCGGTGGTGGTGCTGCGGCGCCAGAAATGATCGCCACGTCGCGCGTCGCCATCGAGGGGGTACGGCCCACGGTCAACCCGCCCGGCTTTGCGGCCAAGGCCGTGGTCGGCCAGCTCACAGCGTTCAGCGCTGACGTGTTCGCTGACGGCCACGACCAGCTGATGGCGTGGGTCGCGGCCTGGCCGGCCGCCACCGTGGACCGGCGCATCGAGGTCCCGATGGTGGCCGGCGTGAATGACCGTTGGACCGCGGAGCTCGCGCCGGACCTTGTCGGCCGGTGGCTGTTCGAGGTCGGCGGGACCGTGGACCGGTACGGGACCTGGCTGCGGGACACCGCGATCAAGGTCCAGGCCGGAATCGACGTCGCGGTCGAGCTGGAGGAGGGCGCCATCCTGGTCGACGAGCGGGTCGCGTTGCCGGGCCTCGCCGCCGCCGATGCCACGGCGCTGCGCAAGCTCGCGGTCGCGCTCCGCGCGAAGGGCCCCGCGGCGCGCCGGGTCAAGACCGCCGGTGCCCCGACCGCCGTCGCCCTGATGCGGCGCACCGCGCCCCGGGAGGCGGCGACAACCGCCGGTCCCTTCCCGATCTGGGTGGACCGCGAGCGGGCCGGCTTCTCCGCCTGGTACGAGATGTTCCCGCGCTCCGAGGGCGCGCGCGGCGGCAAGAGTGGAACCTTCAAGGAGGCGGCGGGCCGCCTGCCGGCGATCGCCTCGATGGGCTTCGACATCGTCTACCTGCCGCCGATCCACCCCATCGGCGAGAGCTTCCGCAAGGGTCCCAACAACGCGCTGACGGCCGGCGCCGGCGATCCCGGCAGCCCCTGGGCCATAGGCTCCGCTGCCGGCGGGCACAAGGCGGTCCACCCTGAGCTCGGCACCCTCGCCGACTTCGACTCCTTCGTCGCGGAGGCCGCCCGCAACAACCTCGAGGTGGCCCTCGATTACGCCCTGCAATGCAGCCCCGACCATCCCTGGGTGACAGAGCACCCCGAATGGTTCAGCCACCGCCCCGACGGCACCATCAAGTACGCGGAAAATCCCCCAAAGAAATACCAGGACATCTACCCGATAAATTTCGATACCGACAGGCGCGCGGAATTGTGGGCGGCGCTCCGTGACGTGGTGGAATTCTGGATCGGGCACGGCGTTCGCGTTTTTCGTGTCGACAATCCCCACACCAAGTCGCTGCCCTTCTGGGAATGGTTGATCCACGGAATCCACGACCACCATCCGGAAGTGATCTTCCTGGCCGAGGCATTCACGCGTCCGCGGGTCATGGAGAGGCTGGCCAAGCTCGGCTTCTCGCAGAGCTACACCTATTTCACCTGGCGCAATGCCGCGTGGGAATTGCGCGAATACCTGACAGAGCTGTCGCAGACCGACGTCGTCGACTATTTCCGGCCGAATTTCTGGGTCAACACCCCCGACATCCTGCACGCCTTCCTGGTGCGCGGTGGGCGCCCGGCATTCCGCATCCGCGCCGCGCTCGCCGCCCTCGGGTGTCCCTCCTGGGGGATGTACAGTGGGTTCGAGCTCTACGAGAACGTGCCCGTGCGGGAGGGCAGTGAGGAGTACATGGACTCCGAGAAGTACCAGTTCCGTCCGCGCAAATGGGATGCCGCCGACAGCCTGGTTCCCTACGTCACCCGGCTCAATGCGATTCGCCGGCGCCACGCGGGCGCGGTCGCCACGTTGCGCACATTGCGCCTCCACGCCGTCGACAGCGAGGACCTGCTGTGCTTCTCGCGGACCGATCCCAGGACCGGAGACTCACTGTTGGTGGTGGTCAACGTCGACCCGTTCAACGTGCACGAGGCCACCACCTGGCTCGACCTCGAGGCCTTGGGCTGGCCGCAGGATGGGGCGTTCGTGGTCCAAGATGAGCTCGGAGGTGCGAGCTATACCTGGAATGGACGGTCCAACTACGTGCGCCTGGATCCCCGCGACCTGGTCGCGCACGCCTTCTCTTTGAGCACGACGGCGACCGGCTGATGGCGACCTCGGTCCGCGGTAGCCGCAAGGGAGAGGCCCGCGAGCTGGCCGCGCCGGAGCCCACCAAGGACCGGCTCTGGTATCAGCACGGTGTTTTCTACGAGCTCCTGGTCCGGGGCTTTGCGGACAGCAACGACGACGGTGTCGGGGACATCCCGGGGCTCATCAGCAAGCTGGATTACCTGCAGTGGCTGGGGATCGACTGCATCTGGCTGCTGCCGGTCAACCGCAGTCCGCTGCGCGACGGCGGGTACGACATCGCCGACTACTACTCCGTTCTGCCGGAGTACGGCAGCGTGGAGAACGTGCGTGAGCTCATCGACAAGGCCCACGAGCTCGGCATGCGCGTGATCATGGACATGGTCATGAACCACACCTCGGACCAGCATTCCTGGTTCCAGGAGGCGCGGTCATCAAGGGACAACCCCAAGCGCGACTGGTACGTCTGGTCGGACACCCCCGAGCGGTACAGCGAGGCCCGGATCATCTTCACCGACACCGAGACGTCCAACTGGGCCTGGGACGAGCAGGCAGGGCAGTTCTACTGGCATCGCTTCTTCAGCCATCAACCGGACCTGAACTACGACAACCCGCAGGTTCGAGACGCCATGCTCGACGTCATCCGCTTCTGGCTCGACCTGGGGTTGGACGGCTTCCGCCTGGACGCCGTGCCATACCTGTTCGAGCGCGACGGCACGATCTGCGAGAACCTCCCCGAAACCCACGAGTACCTGGCGGAGCTGCGCGCCACCGTGGACAAGGAGTACGGCGGGGACAAGGTCCTGCTCGCCGAGGCCAACCAGTGGCCCGAGGACGTCGTCGACTATTTCGGCACCGAGGAGCGTCCGGAGTGCCACATGTGCTTCCACTTTCCGATCATGCCGCGCATGTTCATGTCACTGCGACGCGAAACGCGGTACCCGATGACGGAGATCCTCGAGCGCACACCGAAAATCCCGGCCGGCGCCCAATGGGGGATATTCCTGCGCAACCACGACGAGCTGACCCTGGAAATGGTCACCGACGAGGAGCGCGACTACATGTGGACGGAGTACGCGCGCGACCCGCGCATGAAGCTGAACCTGGGCATCCGCCGGCGCCTGGCTCCGCTCCTGGACAACGGGCGTCGCCAGATGGAGCTGTTCTATGGCCTGCTGCTCTCCCTCCCCGGCACCCCGATCCTTTACTACGGCGACGAGATCGGCATGGGCGACAACATCTACCTCGGCGACCGCGACGGGGTGCGAACCCCGATGCAGTGGAATGGCGATCGCAATGGGGGTTTTTCCCGCGCTGACTTCGCGCGCCTGTACCTGCCGCCCCTGATGGACCCCGTCTATGGCTACCAGGCGCTCAACGTCGAGGCCGAGCAGCGGAACGCATCATCGATGCTCCACTGGTTGCGCAGGTTTTTGGCGGTGCGCCACCGCCACGCCGTGTTCGGCGACGGCGAGTTCGAGGTGCTCGATGCCAGCAACCCGTCGGTTTTCGCGTTCCTGCGCTACAACGACAAGGACACGATCCTGTGCGTGAACAACCTCTCCCGGTTCCCCCAACCGGTCGAACTCGACCTGCGCCGATTCTCCGGCAAGCAGCCGGTCGAGCTCCTGGGCAGGGTGCAGTTTCCGCGGATCGGTGAGCTGCCGTACCTGCTGACCATGGGTCCGCACGGGTTTTATTGGTTCACGGTGGAGGGCGAGAAATGAGCGCCGCGCTTGACGTGCTCAGCCGGCACGGGCTGAACGATGCCGAGGAGCGGCTGCGGGAGTTCCTGCAGCGGCAGCGCTGGTTTGGTGGGCGCGAGCGTGACCTCAGCGAGGTCCGGGTGGCCGACGTCGGCATCCTGCGGGAGGGTGACCCGGCGGTGCTTACGGTGATCGTGGATGTCCAGTACGCGGACGCGGAGCCGGAGCGGTACCACGTCCCCCTGGCCGTCCAGGCGGACGGCGCCGCGGGCATCTGGGAGGGGGTCGTCGTCGGCGCCGGGGAGCGCGACGGCCGGCCGGTGCTGGTCTACGACGCGCTGCACGGTGGCGAACCCTCGTTCGCGCTGTGGCAGGCGGTGGCCGCCGCGACCGAGGTCGAAATGGAGCGGGGCCGGTTGCTCTGCCGTAACCACGGGCTGGCCCTCGGCGACACCGGGGCGGAGGCTGTCCGGCCACTGGGCCGCGAGCAGAGCAACACCTCCCTGGTCCGGGGCGACCTCGAGGTCATGAAATGCTTCCGCAAGCTGACCCCCGGGCGCTCACCCGAGCTCGAGATGCTCGAGGCGCTCGGCGCCGCCGGCTTCGAGAACGTCGCGGCGCCGCTGGGGATGGTGGTGTACGCGGACCCCGGCGGCGAGACCTCCCTGGTCGCGATGTTGCAGCCCTACCTCCACAACGGCACCGATGGGTGGACGCTGGCCTGTGCCTCATTGCGTGACCTGTACGCGCACTCCGAGGAGATGGGCGCCCAGGAGCGGCGGCACGCCATCCGCGTTGTGAGCGAGCAGGGGGCGTCCTTCGAGGGGGAGTCGGAACGTCTGGCGCGGGTCACGGCGCGGATGCACCTGGCGCTGAGCGGGGTCACCGAGCCCGAGGACATGCGCGCCCAGGCCACGGACCCGGACCTGTTGCGGCGGTGGTCAGAGGAGATGGTCGAGGACATCGATGACCTCCTTTCGCGGGGCGGCACCCGGCTCGCGCCGCTGCGTGGCCGGCGCGAGGCCCTGGTCGCGGCGTTCCGGTCGATCAATGGGATTCGCGACGGGGGCCTGGCGATCCGCTACCACGGCGACTACCACCTCGGCCAGTTGCTGCGGACGGATGGGGGCTGGACGATCCTCGACTTCGAGGGCGAGCCTGCACGCGGCGCCACCGCGCGGCGGTCCCGGTCCTCGGCGCTTCGTGACGTTGCCGGGATGCTGCGGTCTTTCGATTACGCGGCCGCTGTCGAACTGCGCAACTGGGGCGCGCCCGGCGACTCGGAATACGAACGCCTCACCCGGTACGGGGAGGCGTGGGCAAGTCGCAACCGGGAGGTGTTCTGGGACGCCTACCTCGACGAGCTGGGTGCCTCCCACGCGATCCCGAGCGGCGAGGACGCCGTGCGCCTGCGCCGAGCCTTCGAGCTGCAGAAGGGGGTCTACGAGGTGGCCTACGAGCTCGGCCACCGGCCGGACTGGGTGGACATCCCGCTCGACTTCCTGGTCCGTGAGGCGGAGCTGCTGGCGTGACGGAATCAGTGGTCGTTGACTACAAGGCGGCGGTCACAGCCCTGCTCAAAGGCGACAACGCCGACCCCCATGGGTTCCTCGGCCGGCAGCCGGTCGAGGGCGGGTGGGAGGTCAGGGCGTTCCACGCCAAGGCCGACCGGGCCCTGCTCGTGACCGAGCAGGACGAGACCCCGATGGAGAAGGAGGACAGTCGCGGCCTCTTCCTCGGCTACCTGCCGGGGTACGTCGGCTATCGGTTCCGGTTCTTCTCCGGCGACACGTCATGGGAGGTCGAGGACCCATACCGGTTCCAGCCCACGCTCGGCGAGCTGGACCTCCACCTGATTGGCGAGGGCACCCACAAGCGCCTTTGGGACGCGCTGGGGGCGCGGGTTATCGAGCACCAGGGTGTAAGAGGCACGGCCTTCTCGGTCTGGGCGCCCAACGCCCGCGCGGTGCGGCTGGTCAGCGACGCCAATTTCTGGAACAACAACCTGCATTTCATGCGCAGCCTCGGCGCCTCTGGGGTGTGGGAGATATTCGTGCCCGGCGTCGACGCCGGGGTCAAGTACAAGTTCGACCTGGTCCAGGGCAACGGCCGGGGCAGCCAGAAGGCGGACCCGATGGCGCGCGCCGCCGAGCTGCCGCCGGGCACGGCCAGCGTGGTCACCCGCTCGCAGCACGAATGGGGTGACGACAGGTGGTTGCGCGAAAGGGCGGCCGCCGACCTCGACGCCCGCCCTGTCGCGGTCTACGAGGTCCACCTCGGTTCCTGGCGCCGCGGGCCTGGCGACGAGACCCTCAGCTACCGCGAGGCCGCGGACCAGCTGGCCGACTACTGCGCCGAGGTCGGCTTCACCCACGTCGAGTTCATGCCGCTCGCCGAGCACCCGTTCGGTGGGTCGTGGGGATACCAGGTCAGCAGCTATTACGCACCGACCTCCCGGCACGGCGCGCCGGACGACCTTCGCCACCTCGTCGACCGGCTCCACCAGCGGGGGATAGGGGTGATCATGGACTGGGTGCCGGCGCACTTCCCGAAGGACGAGTGGGCACTGGCGCATTTCGACGGCACCGCGCTGTACGAGCATGCGGACCCGCGCCTCGGCGAGCACCCGGACTGGGGCACGCTGGTCTTCAACTACGGGCGCAACGAGGTCCGCAACTTCCTGGTGAGCAACGCCCGATACTGGATCGAGGAGTTCCACATTGACGGGCTGCGCGTGGACGCGGTGGCGTCGATGCTGTACCTCGACTACTCCCGCAAGGAGGGTCAGTGGATCCCCAACCGCTACGGCGGCCGCGAGAACCTCGAGGCGGTCGCCATGTTGCGGGAGATGACCCACATGGTCGAGGAGGAGTTCCCGGGGGTGCTGAGCATTGCCGAGGAGTCCACCGCTTGGCCGGGGGTTTCGCGGCCGGTGGAGATGGGCGGGCTGGGCTTCAGCCGCAAGTGGAACATGGGTTGGATGCACGACACGCTGGACTACATCAGCCACGACCCCGTGTACCGCCGTTACCACCACCACGAGCTGACGTTCGGCCTGATCTACGCCTGGTCGGAGCGCTTCGTGCTGCCCATCTCGCATGACGAGGTCGTGCACGGGAAGGGATCGCTACTGGGAAAGATGCCGGGCGACGAGTGGCGCCGGTTCGCGAACCTCCGGGCACTTTTGGCGTGGATGTGGGCGCACCCGGGGAACAAGCTGCTCTTCATGGGGAGTGAGATCGCCCAGGACCGCGAGTGGTCGCATGATCGCTCCCTGGACTGGCACCTCCTCGACGACCCGAAGCACGCCGGGATCCAGCACCTGGTGCGGGACCTCAATGCCGGTTACCGGGCAACGCCCGCACTCTGGCAGCGGGACTTCACCCCGGATGGCTTCAGCTGGCTTGACGCCGGCAACGCCGACCAGAACGTCATCTCCTTCCTGCGCTACGACGCCGCGGGCAATTGCGGTCTTTGCTGCGTGGCCAACTTCTCGCCGACGCCCCGCGACAACTTCCGGGTGGGCCTGCCAAGCGAGGGCAGCTGGATCGAGGTCCTCAACACCGACGCCGAGACGTACGGCGGCACGAACACGGGCAACATGGGCGCCGTTGTGGCCGAGGCGGATGGGTGGCACGGCCAGCCCTACTCCGCCTCGATGACCCTTCCGCCGCTGGGCGTGGTGTGGTTCGCGCCTGAACCATGACCGGCGTGCTGCGCTGGGTGACCTACCTGGCGCCGGCAATCCGGCCGCTCTACGAGCTGGCGGTCCGGCGGGTCCAGCGCGAGGTCGGCGTCGAGTGCCGGCTCCACGCCCGGGCTGATTACGCGGAACTGGCCGCCGGGGCACACGATTTCGCCTTCGTCTGCGGGTTGCCCTACGTCGAGATGGTGGACGGCATGGTCTCCGCACTCGAGCCGCTGGCGGCGCCGATCCTGGCCGGTCCGCGATACGGGGGTGTGCCGGTCTATTTCTCTGATGTCATCGTGCCCGCCCGGGGCGACTCCGCCACCTTCGCCGACCTGCGCCGCCGCCGCTGGGCCTACAACGAGGTCGGCTCGCACTCGGGTTACCTGGTGACCCTCCATCGCCTGGCCGGGCTGGGCGAGACCACCGGCTATTTCGGCGAATGGGTAGACGCGGGCTTCCACGAGGAGTCGATCCGGCTGGTCGCCATGGGCGCGGTGGACGGCGCGGCAGTGGACTCCCAGGTCCTCGCGGTGGCGCTGGACCAAGACGCGGCGGTGCGGGACAGCGTCAGGGTTGTCGACAGCCTGGGCCCCTCGACGATCCAGCCGCTGGTCGCGGCGCCTCACGTCCCGGCGTCGCTGCAGCGGGACGTGGCGGCCGCCATCACCTCGCTGGGGGAGACCGACGAGGAGCGACAGGTCATGTCCGCGATGCACGTGGAGCGCTTCGTGCCGGTCGCGGACGCAGACTACGACGACATTCGCAGGATGCTGGCGAAGGTCGAGATGGCGGGGTTGTGGACTGCGCCACGCCCCCCCGGGCTGCGGGCCCTCGGTTAGCACCGGGGCCGGCGCCCGGCTCGCGGCATTCCACTAGCATGGGGAACCCGAACCGCCGCCCACAGGCGGCTGCCGACGACCTGGAGGAGAACCTCGAATGGCCCTAGCCCCGGTGTTCAGCGATGCCCAGCGCGCCACTCTCCGTGTCCTCTGCGACACCTTCATCCCGGCCATCCAGCGCGACCCCGACCCCGCCGGCTTCTGGGCCCGCGCGGCGTCGGACCTCCAGGTCCCCGACTGGGTGGAGATGACGCTCGCGCCGCTCCCCGCCGACCTCCTTGATCCCATCAGGGAGTTCATGGACGGGCTGGCGATGCTGGGGTTCCCCGAGGCCTCCGCGGTCGACCGGGAGCGCTTCATCCACGCGTTCATGGACGCCAGCCCCGAGGCGCTTGGCGGCATCGTCACGTTCAAGGCGCTGAGCCTGTTGTTCTATGCCGGGATGCCCGATGCCAGCGGCAAGAACCCCGCCTGGGAGCTGTCGGGATACCCCGGCCCGCTGTCCCCGCCCCCGGCGACGCCGAAGGTCATCCGGCCGCTGCAGCCCGACGGTGACGACTGGAACCTCGAGGCCGACGCGGTGGTGATCGGGTCGGGTGCCGGTGGTGGCGTGATCGCGGCGCGGCTCGCGGAGCAGGGCCGGTCGGTGATCGTCCTGGAGGCCGGCGGCTACTACAACGAGGCCGATTTCGACCAGTACGAGCTCACCGCCTACCAGAACCTCTACCGTGGCGGCGGCCTCGCCGGGACCGTCGACGGTTCGCTGACCCTGATGACCGGGTCGAACCTTGGCGGTGGCACGACGGTGAACTGGACCAACTGCATTCGCACCCGCCCCGCCGTGCGCGAGCAATGGGCCCGGGAATTCGGGCTCGAGGGGTTGGACGGCCCGGCCTTCGACAAGCACCTGGACTCGATCTGGCAGCGCCTCGGGGTCAACGACCAGTGCAGCGACTACAACAACCCGCACCAGCGGTTGGAGGCGGCGTGCGCCAAGCTCGGCTACTCGTTCAAACGGGTCACCCGCAACGCCGACCCGGCCGCGTACGACCCGCGGTCGGCGGGCTTCATGGGGTTTGGCGACCAATCGGGTTCCAAGCAGGGAACGATGAAGACCTACCTGGAGGACGCCTACGAGCACGGGGCGCGGTTCATCGTCCGCTGCCGTGCCGACCGGGTGCTGACCGAGAACGGCCGGGCCACCGGGGTCGAGGCGACCTACGACGACGGAACCCGCCAGGCCCGGGTGCGCATCCGCGCCAACACCGTGGTCGTGGCCTGCGGGGCCCTCGACTCACCGGCCCTCCTGCTGCGCTCGGGCATCGGCGGACCGGCTGTGGGCCAGTACCTGCGGCTTCACCCGGCCACGGCCGTCGTGGGCATCTATGACGAACCCCAGGATGCCTGGTGGGGTGCGCCGCAGACCGCCCTGTCGGACCAGTTCTCGGATATCGAGGGCGGCTATGGGTTCCTCGTCGAGTGCCCCCACGCCAACCCTGGACTGGGCTCGTCAGCCCTGCCCTGGCAGTCGGGTGAGCAGGTCAAGCAGTTCATGCTCGAGCAGCAGAATGCGTCGTCATTTGTCTTCTTGATCCGGGACCGTGGCCACGGACGGGTCACGATTGACGCCCAGGGCCAGTCGGTCATCGATTACCACTTCGACGACGACCTCGATGAGCGGAACTTCCGGCGCGGACTGAAGGAACTGGTCAGGCTGCAACACGCCGCGGGGGCGCGCTCGATCTACTCCCTGCACACCAGGCTCAAGCGTTGGGACCGCGACGGGGGCGGGGACATCGAGGCGTTCGCCCAGGACGTCCACGACGGTTCCCTGGCCCCGTATGAGCACGCCACCTTCTCGCTTCACCACATGGGCTCCTGCCGCCTCGGCTCGGACCCCGCCACGAGCGTGGCCAACCCCTGGGGGGAGCTTCACGACACGAAGGGCGTGTGGATTGGCGATGGCAGCGGCTTCCCGACGGCATCCGGCACCAACCCGATGATCTCGATCATGGCGCTGGCCAGCCGCACCGCGGAGGCCATCACGGGCTGAGCCGCTAGCCCTCGAGCAGGGTCAGGCGGACCTGGCGCTGGGGGTTGTCCCGGTTGAGGTCGACCAGCACGATGCTCTGCCAGGTGCCCAACTGGAGCCTGCCGGCCGGCACCGGGATTGTGACGGACGGTGACACCAGGGCGGGGATGACGTGGTCAGCCCCGTGCCCGGGGGAGCCGTGCCGATGGACGTAGCGGTCGTCGCGGGGAAAGATCCTTCCCAGCACCTCGATGAGGTCCGCCTCCGATCCGCTGCCGGTCTCCATGATCGCGACCCCCGCCGTGGCATGGGGGACAAAAATGTTGAGCAGGCCGCTGCCTGCGTCAGAAACAAACCGGGCGACGCGTTCAGTGATGTCAATTACCTGGTTTGTCGCCGTGTGGACATCGATCACAGCTTCATGCAACAGACGTTCTCCCCAGTTACCACAGGTTATGCACAGTGAGCGTGGATACCACTTCTAGGCCCCCCCGTCGGCTGTCATATGTTGCTCTGCGTCATGTCCTTGACAGCCTTGCCATCGGCATGTCTATGATGCTTGGAGTCGACTCCACCGGGGCGGCGAGGGGTTTTTTCGGGGTGACATGCTTCCTTCCTCCATGCGTGAGTGTGCCCGCGTCGGGTGCCAGAACCAGGTCAAGAAGGCCACCAACAAGTACTGCAGTCGTGGCTGCTGTGCGGTCGACCCCGAGCGCAACGAGCGCCTCCGCGAGGCCTCACGCCGGCGCATCCTGCCAATGGTCAGGCAGCTCGAGTTGAGGATCTGGGAGGCAGAGGAGGCGTCCCTGGAGCCGGTGTACGCGGATGTCGAGGGCGTCCCCGCCGGCCTGCGCCGGCTCACGGTCACCGCCCGCCGCTAGCGCCCCCGGACGCGGCACCGCGCCGGCCGCTGCCGGCGGAACGACCTTCTTTACACTCTCAGCCATGCCTGAAGCCGTGGACCTCGACATCCTCCGCCACTCCGCGGCACACCTGCTGGCGGCTGCCGTCCGCGAGCTGTACCCCGACACCAAGTACGCCATCGGCCCGGCGATCGACGACGGCTTCTATTACGACCTCGACCTCGAGCATTCACTCAAGGAAGAGGACCTGGCGCTGATCGACACGAGGATGCGCGAGATCGCCGCCCGCCGGCCGGCGTACGAACAGGTGGTGCTGCCGAAGGACCAGGCGATCGAGGAGTTTCGCCGGCTGGGCCAGGACTACAAGCTCGAGATCCTCACCGAGGGGGAGGCGGCGGCCGAGACGGAGGTCAGCTGCTACCGGACGGGGGACTTCCTCGACCTCTGTCGCGGGCCGCACGTCGCCGACGCGGGCCAGATCCAGCACTTCAAGCTCACCCGCCTGGCCGGCGCCTACTGGCGCGGCGACGAGCGCAACAAGCAGTTGCAGCGCGTCTACGGGACCGCCTGGAACAGCGAGGCCGACATGGCCGACTACTTCCACCGCCTCGAGCTGGCCCGCGAGCGCGACCACAAGAAGCTCGGGCGTGAGCTTGACCTCTTCATGATCGACGAGAAGGTGGGCAAGGGCCTGCCGCTCTGGCTGCCCAAGGGCGCCACGGTCCGGCGCCTGCTGGAGGAGTACATCCTCGACGCCGAGCGGCGCGGCGGCTACCAGCATGTCTACACGCCGCACATCGCCAGCACGGAGCTCTACAAGACCAGCGGGCACCTCAGCTCTTTCAAGGACTCGATGTTCCCGGCCTTCGGGGTCGAGGATGAGGAGTACATCCTGCGGCCGATGAACTGCCCCCACCACATCCGCGTCTACCAGCACGTCCCGCGCAGCTACCGCGAGCTACCCATCCGCATCGCCGAGCTGGGCACCGTCTACCGGTATGAGAAGTCCGGCGAGCTCTCGGGCCTGCTCCGAGTTCGGGGCTTCACCATCAATGACGCCCACATCTTCTGCACGGCGGACCAGGTGAAGGCGGAGTTCATCGCCGCGACCCAGCTGATCGTGGACCTGTACGACGCGCTGGGGATCACGGACTTCAGCTTCCGGTTGAGCCGCAGGGACGACGACGCCAAGTACCTCGGCGATCCCGCTCGGTGGGAGGAGGCGGAGGGCTCGATTCGTGAGGCTCTCATCGAGGTGGGCCGGCCATTTGTCGAGGCCCCCGGCGAGGCGGCCTTCTACGGCCCCAAGCTGGACGTACAGATCCGCGACGCCATCGGCCGCGAGTTCAGCGCCTCCACCACCCAGGTCGACTTCAACCTGCCCGAGCGCTTCGGCCTGGAATATGTCACCGCTGACGGCGGCGTGGCCCGGCCGACAATGATCCACCGCGCCCCCATCGGCAGCCTGGAACGCTTCATGGGCTACCTCATCGAGCACTTCGCCGGGGAATTCCCGCTCTGGCTGGCCCCGGTGCAGCTGCAGATGGTGCCCATATCCGACAAGAACATCGACTACGCCCAGCGCCAGGCGACGGAGCTTCGAGCCCAGGGATTCCGGGTCGAGGTCGATACCCGCGGTGAGCGGATGCAGGCCAAGATCCGCGACGCGGAACTGCAGAAGATCCCGTTCGTCGGCGTGGTCGGCGGGCGCGACGAGGAGGCCGGCACGATCAGCCTCCGCCGCCGCCACGAGGGGGACCTCGGGGGCAAGACCCCGGAGGAGGTCGCGGACATGCTCCGGGAGCTGGTCGCGAGCCGGACGTGAGCGACCGGGGGGAGCGCCTGGGGGAGTACGCCAGGCTGGCAGTCGAGGTCGGTGCGATCGTGGCGCCTGGCCAGGACGTGCTCGTGACGGCGAGCACTGACCACGTCGGCATGGCCCGCGAGATCGCGCGGCGGGCCTACGCCGTCGGCGCTCATTACGTCGACATCGTCTACAGCGACCCGCTGGCGCGGCGCGTGCACGTCGAGGGGGCGCCGGAGGATGGCCTGGGCCATTCCCCGTCCTGGATGATCGAGCGTGTCGAGGACGCCGCGCGTCGGGGCGCGGCGCTGATCCGAATCGACGGGGGTGGGGTGGGGTTCCTCGACGGGGTCGACCCGAGGCGGGCCGGCCTGGCCCGGATGCGCGACCTGGAGGCGGTCGTGCGCGAGAGCCAGCGGGTGCAGGCCTACAACTGGACGATCATCCCCTGCGCAACCCCCGACTGGGCCGAACAGGTCTTCGGCGAGCCCGACGTGGAGCGGCTCTGGGCTGCCCTGGACGTGGTCATGCGCCTCGACCGGCCGGACCCGGTGGCCGCCTGGCAGGAGCGCTTCGACGAGCTCGAGGCTCGCGCCGAGCACCTCAACAGCCACCGCTTCGTCGGCCTCCACTACGCCGGCCCCGGCACCGACCTGCGGGTGAGGCTGGGCAAGCCATCGCACTGGATCGCGGCCGTTTTCGCCAACCGTGACGGCCGCCCTCACCACCCCAACATGCCCACCGAGGAGGTGTTCACCACCCCCGACCGCAGGGGCACCGAGGGCACCGTGGTCTCGACCAGGCCCCTGGCCCTGCGCGGGACCCTTGTCCGCGATCTCCGCCTGACGTTCCACGAGGGACGGGTGACTGAGGTGTCGGCCTCCACGGGCGCGGAGGTGGTCGAGGCGGAGCTCGACGCCGACGAGGGCGCCCGGTTCCTCGGCGAGGTCGCCCTTGTGGACGGGGAATCGACGATCGGCAAGACCGGGCTGACCTTCTACAGCACCCTCCTGGACGAGAACGCGACATGCCACATGGCCTTCGGCGCCGGGCTGGCGTACGCGACGAACCCGGAGGCCGGCATCGAGGATGGCGCCAACCTTTCAACCGTGCACATCGACTTCATGGTCGGGGGCCCTGAGGTCCGGGTCAGCGGCGTCGAGGCCGGCGGCGGCGAGGTGCCGATCCTGGTCGAGGATCGCTGGCAGCTGGCCTGAGGGTTCACCGGGCGGCCGCTCAACTGCTAAGATCGCGATCGGCCCGGACCCATGGTCCGGCGGAAAGAAGGAGCGTCCGCTCCTCACCTGGCGGCCCCGGTTGCCCAGGTCCCTCGACCAGTTCGAGGGTTGGCGGACGGCTTCGGCTGTCCGTTCTTTTTTTGCCAGTCGAGGCCAGGACCGGCGCAGGGAGAAACGTATATCGCCTTTAAGGAACTGAGGGTAAACGAGCAGATTCGGGTACCGAACGTCCGCGTGATCGACGAGCGCAACGAGCAACTGGGTGTCATGCCCACAGAGAGGGCTCGTCAGATCGCCCAGGAGAAGGAGCTCGACCTGGTCGAAGTCGCGCCCCAGGCCAGTCCCCCCGTCTGCCGGTTCATGGACTACGGGAGATTCCGGTTCGACGCTCACAAGCGGGAGCAGGAGTCCCGCCGCAAGCAGGCCGGCGGCAAGATGAAGCAGATGAATTTCAGGCCCAAGATCGGGCCAGGCGATTACCAGACCAAGCTCAAGCGGGTACGAGAGTTCCTGACCGAGGGCGACAAGGTCAAGGTGACGATCTGGTTCCGGGGCCGGGAGATGGTCCACCAGGACATCGGGAGAAAGATCCTCGAGAACCTGGCCAGGGACCTGGCGGACGTGGCCCACGTGGAGCGCAACCCCCTCGTCGAGGGCAAGAACATGAGCCAGATCATGGGCCCGCTGGCCAAGGCCGGCGAAGCCCACAAGGGTGAGCCGGGCGACGCACCGGCGACCGACGCCCCGAAGGGGGAAGACGCAGCACCAACCCCGCAACCGGCCAAGGCCTGACCAACTGAGGAGCAACAAAGATGCCGAAGATCAAGACCCACAAGGGGACCGCCAAGCGGTTCAAGGTGACCGCCTCGGGCAAGGTGGTGGGCCGCCACTCGCACCAGAGCCACATCCTCGAGAAGAAGTCGGCCAAGCGCAAGCGCGCCTTCTCGGGTGACAAGGTCGTGGTCGTCGGCAAGGAAGCCCGGACGATCAAGAAGATCGCCCCCTACCTGTAGGCCTGAAAGGAGACTCAAATGCCGAGAGTGAAAAGAGGCGTAACCGCCCACGCCCGACACAAGAAGATCCTCGACCGCGCCGAGGGGATGTCCGGCTCCCGCAAGGAGCTCTTCAAGGTTGCCAACGAAGCGGTCATGCACGCGCTGGCCTACCAGTACCGCGATCGGCGGGTGCGCAAGCGTGACATGCGCCGCCTGTGGATCGCCCGCATCAACGCCGCCGCCCGCCTGAACGGGATGACCTACAGCACGTTCACGTTCGGCCTCAAGGCCGCCGGTGTCGAGATCGACCGCAAGGTCCTCGCCGACATGGCGGTGAAGGACCAGGCGAACTTCACACGGCTCGTCGACATGGCGCGGACGGCCGCCGCGGATTCCGCCCCGGCCGCCGCATCGGCGCCGGAGCCGGCGCCTGCGGGAGCTTGACCCCCGGCGCCGAGCTGGATCCTGAAACACACCGAAAGGAAGCCCTAGAAAACATCGCCGCGGCCCCCGACGAGGGGTCGCTCGAGGAACTTCGGGTCCAGTACCTGGGCCGGAGGGCGCCGCTCACCGAGCAGCTCTCGAAGCTTGGTCGCCTGCCGGCCGACCAGCGCCGCGAGGCGGGGGCGCGCCTGAACTCGGTCAAGGCCGCCGTCCAGCAGGCCCTGTACGACCGCCGCGAGCACCTGCGCGGCGCCGGCGCGGGCACCCTGGGGGCCGCCGAGGCCATCGATCTCACGTTCCCCGGCCGGCGTCCGGGGCGCGGCCACATGCACCCGGTCAGCCGGGTCTGGCGCGAGCTCGAGGACATCTTCCGCGGCCTCGGCTACGACATCGCCCGGGGGCCCGAGGTGGAGACGGATTACTACAGTTTCGAAGCCCTCAACATGCCGGCCGGGCACCCCGCCCGCGACGGCTTCGACACCTTCTTCCTCGACACCGGCGCGGGGACCGCCCCGGCCGAGCCCGGGGAGGTGGTCGCCGAGTCACGGATCCTGCTTCGCCCCCACACCTCGCCGATGCAGATCCGCTACATGGAGACCCACGAGGCGCCGATCCGGGTGATCATCCCGGGCAAGACCTACCGGCGCGACAACGATGCCACCCATGTGCCGATGTTCCACCAGGTCGAGGGCCTGTTGGTGGATGAGGGGGTCACCGTCGCGGACCTCAAGGGCACCCTGGAGTACTTCGCCCGCGCGATGTTCGGCGACGACCGCCGCATCCGGCTCCGCCCGGACCACTTCCCGTTCACCGAGCCCAGCCTCGAGGTGCACGTCAGCTGCATGCAGTGCGACGGTTCCGGGTGTTCGCTCTGTCGCCACAGCGGGTGGATCGAGATCCTCGGCTCCGGCATGGTCCACCCCAACGTCCTGCGGTTTGGAGGCAAGGACCCCGAGCGATACACGGGCTTTGCCTTCGGTTGCGGCATCGACCGCGTCGCCATGCTGAAGTACGGCAACGACGACCTGAGGTCGTTCTTCGAGAACGACGTGCGCATGATCCGGCAGTTCTGATGCCGCTCCGGATCTCCATGGACTGGCTGCGCGAGTACATCGAGCTGCCCGAGTCTGCCGCCGACCTGGCCGACCGGCTCACGCTGTCGGGGACCGAGGTCGAACGCGTCGTGACCCTCGGCTCCGGCTGGGACGGGGTGGTCGTGGTGCGGGCCATCGAGGTCACGGACATCCCGGGCGCCGACCACATCAAGCGCGCCGTGGTGGAGGCGGGCGACCGCCGGGCCGAGCTCGTGTCGGGGGCGCCCAACCTGCGCCAGGGTGACCTCCTGGCCTGGGCTCAGCCAGGCACGACACTGCCCAACGGCATGACGATTGCCGAGCGCCGCTTCAAGGGGGTTACCAGCCAGGGCGTGCTCTGCAGCCCGGTCGAGCTCGGCATCTCGAGCGAGGCGGATGGCCTGCTGGTATTGGGCACTGACGGCCCTACCGGGATGCCGCTGGCCGACCTCATGCCACCGGACGAGGTCATGGTGATCGAGGTCACCACGAACCGGCCCGACCTCCTGTGCCACCTCGGCATCGCCCGCGAGCTGTCCGCGCTGCTCCGCCGGCCACTCAAAGCACCGATGCCGGCGCCCGAGGAGTCGACGGAGCCATCACCCTTGACCGTCGAGATCGCCGAGCCGGAGCTGTGCGCCCGGTACCAGGCGCGGTACCTGTACGGTGCCCGCGTGGGGCCCTCGCCGGCCTGGATGCAGCGGAGGCTGCGGGCGGTGGGGCAGAAGCCGATCAGCAATGTCGTGGATGCCGCCAACTACGTCATGTTCGAGACCGGGCAGCCTCTGCACGCCTTCGACGCGGCCCGACTTGACCGGGGCATCGTCGTGCGCCGCGCCCGGGCCGGCGAGGAGATCGCCTGCCTGGATGGCCGGACCCGGCACCTGGCCGAGGACGACCTGGTCATCGCCGACCGCAGCGTCGCGGTGGCCATCGCGGGCATCATCGGGGGAGCCGACAGCGCGGTCTCGGCCGAGACCACCCGCCTGCTGCTGGAGTCGGCGAACTTCAACGGGGTCAGTGTCCGCAACAGCAGCCGCCGGCTGGCCCTGCGCACCGAGGCGTCGACACGTTTCGAGAAGCAGCTCAGCCCCGAGCTGACCGCGCCCGCGGTCACGCGCCTGGCCGAGCTCCTGCAGCAGGTTGCCGGCGCCGGGCCGTCAACTGCTGCCCTGGATGTCAACCCCGGCGCGACCGACGCCGAGGTCATCGCGGTGGCTGCCGGTTATGTCGGCACTCTATTGGGTATCGAGGTCGCGGACAGCGAGGTGACGGACACCCTGGAGGCGCTGGAATTCCAGGTCCGGTCGACCGCCGAGGGCGGCCTCGAAGTGGTCCAGCCGCCATTCCGCCGCGACGTCAGGGGCGCCGTGGACCTCGTCGAGGAGGTGGGGCGGATGAGGGGCTACAACACCCTGCCTTCAACCCTGCCGGGGCGCCGCGTCGAGGTCCGCGAGATCCTGCCCCCGCCCGACGTCGAGTGGCAGGCGCGGGAGATCGCCGCCGGCGCCGGTCACGACGAGGTCATCAACTCGTCGTTCTGCGGCCCGGCCGATCCCGAGGTGGGCATCTTCCCGACCCCCAGGCTGGCGCTATCCAACCCGATGTCGCGCGACCAGGCGCAGATGCGCACGTCGCTGCTGTGGGGCCTCGCCCGGACCGTCAGCCGCAACGTTGCCTGGGGCAACAACGGGGTTGCCGTCTTCGAGCTGGGCCACGTCTTCTGGCCTCGTGAGGGACAGGAGCTACCCCGGGAGCCGCGGTCACTGGGGCTGGCCGTACACCTCGCCCCTGGCCGGGCCACGTCGGACGCGGGCACGCGCTCCGCGCTGCTGTCCCTCAAGGGGCTCATCGACGTCGTCGCGGAGGAGGTGTCGGGGGTGGTGCTCGAACATCGCCAGGACCAGGTCCCCGGCCTCCACCCCGGGCGCTCTGCCAGGGTCAGCGTGGGGGGCACCGAGATCGGCTGCTTCGGCGAGCTTCACCCTGACCTGGCGCACCGGCTCGACGTCCCGGGCAGTGTCGTCCTCGGGGAGATCGACTTCGAGGCACTGGCGGGCATACCGCGGCAGATCCGCTACCACGCTCCTTCGAGATTCCCCGCCGTGGTGAGGGACCTTGCCATCTCCGTGCCAGATCTGACGCCCGCCCGCGACGTCGTGGAGGCGCTATCCGGCGCGGGAGAGGTTATCCTGCGGACCGTGGATTTGTTCGATGAGTACCACGGCACCCAGGTGGACGGCGGCCGCAAGGGCCTCGCCTTCCGGCTGGTCTTCCAGGCGGACGACCGCACCCTCACGGGCGAGGAGGTCGCCTCCGCGGAAGAGAGGATCGCCGGCCTGTTGCGAGACCGGTTCGCTGCGACGATGAGGGCCTGACCGGTGTTCTTCGACCTGGTTTTCATCATCTACGCCCTGGCGAATGCCTTTTTGGGTTTCCGCTTCGGGCTGTTCCGTCGCGCGATCCACGTGGGCGCCTTCTTCCTCGGGATGCTGCTGGCGCAGGCGCTGAGCCCGGGGTTCTCGGAACAGTTCGGCTACAACACCGGAGCCCACCCGTCGTCGGCGCATTTTGGCGTCTACCTGGCGATTCTGTTCGGGATGGTCGTCGTCGCCGAGATACTCGGGTTCGCCTACGCGGATGCCCTGGCCTTCCTCAACACGATGCTGGGTGACCGGGCCTTTGGCGCCCTCCTGGGACTTGTGGCCTCGATCCTGGAGATCGCGGTCCTGCTGTACCTCTTCGGCCAGCTCGTGGACACCAAGCTGCCCAGCTCGGTCAGCCAGGCCCCGATCATCTCGTCCTCGCAGGACCAGGTGAAGGCGTCGCTGCTCGCCAAGCAGATCAACAAGACGCAGGATATCGCCCTGTTCGTATTCCGCCCGGTCCTCCCACCGGAGCCCGGGACCTACTTCGCCAAGACCTTCACCCCCTGAGCGGGACCCTCCCGGCCGGACTGCGCCTCCAGCGCGACTTCTATGCCCGCCCGGCGCCGCGGGTCGCCCGCGACATGCTGGGCCAGGTGCTGGCGATCCGTAGCGGCGAAGCGTGGGTGGGAGGCACGATCGTCGAGACCGAGGCCTACCTCGGCGTGGACGACCCTGCCAGCCATTCGCACCGGGGACCAACCGCACGCTCGAGCATCATGTTCGGGCCCCCTGGGATGGCCTATGTGTACTTCATCTACGGGATGCACCACTGCCTCAACGCCGTGACCGAGCCGGAGGGCTCGGGAACCGCGGTCCTGGTGCGGGCACTGCGGCCGGCGGTACCCGAGGGAGTGGAGGTGGCAGCCCTGGCTTGTGGCGCGGACCGCCTGCGTGGCCCGGGGCTGCTCTGCCGGGAGATGGGCGTAACGCTGGCGATGAACGGCTGGGACCTGACCTCCGGGGACCTCACGGTGGTCGGCGGCGAGGCGGTTTCCGATGCGGAGGTCCTCGTCGGGCCAAGGGTGGGCATCCGCCAGGCCGCGGACCTGCCCCTCAGGTTCCGGCTGTCGCCCGCAGCGGTGGGGCGTCGATCAACCCCTCGATCTTCAGCTCGCCACCCCCGCAATTGATCGTGATCGGCGCCTGGTTCTGCCCCAGTGGCGCGTTGGCCAGCCGCTGTGGGTCCTTGCATATGGCCGGGCCCCCTGTGATCCCCGGGGGCCGCTGGAACTCGGGGATCTTGCGGCCGTTGTAGAACACCGGCAGGAAGTCCTTGAACATGTAAGCGGCGGTGGTGACACCGTAGAGACCGCGTAAGGGGTAGCGGCCGATGGCGTGACCCTGGGCGTCGTGCCCGGTGTGGGCCATCCAGGTCCCGACGACGAGGTCCGGGGTGTAGCCCATGTACCAGAGGTCGGCGCCGTCGTCCGTGGTTCCCGACTTACCCGCCGCGGGCCCAATCAGGTTCAGCTGCCACTGGCGGGCATAGCCCAGCAGGATGTCGTCCAGGACGTAGGCGGCCTGGGGGTTGACCACGCGGCGACCTGTGTCCTTGAGGCTGAAGATGGTCTTGCCGGACGCGTCCTGGACCTTGAGGACCGGCGCGGGCGCGCGGTAAATGCCCTCGGTTGCGAACACCCCGTAGGCGGCGGTGTGGTCCAGCATCCTGACTTCGCTCGAGCCGATGGCCGTGCCCAGCTCCGGCTTCAGGTTGGTGGTGATGCCAAGGGTCTTGGCGGTCTGGAAGATGCGCTGGTAGCCCATCTGCTGCATCAGCAGGATCGGCGGGATGTTGCGCGACTCGACCAGCGCCCGGCGCAGCGAGATGACGCCCTCGCTGCGGTTGTCGAAATCATGGAACGTGGTGCCGCCGTAGTTGCCCTGGCGGTCCTCAACCGGGGTGTTGGTGTTGTACCCGTTGGCGAGGGCGGTGAGGTAGACGTAGGGCTTGAAGGACGACCCCGGCTGGCGGCCGATGTAGTTCGGGTCCCCGCCGCCGTCGATGTTGTCGAACTGGCCGTCGATGCTGGTGTTGTTGAAATCGGCGCTGCCGACATACGCCAGGATCTCGCCGGTGTTGGGGTTCATCGCCAGCATGGCACCGTTGTTCACGCCGGAACCGCTGAACCGGCCGACCTCGTTCCGCACGATCCCCTCGGCCTGCTGCTGCAGCCCCAGGTCCAGGGAGGTGGTCACCCGCAGCCCGCCGCCGTTGACCAGCGGCGCCCCGTACTGCCGCGTCAGGTAATCGAGCACGTAGTTCACGAAGTGCTGGGCGAAGAAGGCGGTGTCGGGCTTGGTGATGTGCAGGGCCACCGGCTGGGCGACGGTGGTGGTGCGCTCGGCCGGGGTGATGTCACCGTTGTTCACCATGGCGTCCAGCACCTGGACCTGCCGCTCCCGGGCCAGGACCAGGCCCTCGGCGGTGAGGGGGTCGTAGTCGCTGGGGGCCTGGGGGATCCCCGCCAGCAGGCTGGCCTCGTTGAGGTTGAGGTCGGAGGCGTGCTTGCCGAAGTAGAACTCGCTGGCGGCCTCGATGCCGTAGGCCTGGTGGCCATAGAAGATCTCGTTGAGGTATGCCTCGAGGATCTGGTCCTTGGGGTAGCGACTCTCGATGTCATTGGCCAGCAGGGCTTCCTTGATCTTGCGGTCGAGGTTCTGCTGCCCGCCCAGGTACTTGCGCTTGACCAGCTGCTGGGTGATCGTGCTGGCACCCTGACGGATCCCGGAATGGGTGATGTCGGCGTAACCCGCGCTGATGAGGCGTTCGAAGTCCAGCCCATGGTGCTGGTAGAAGTTGCGGTCCTCGAGGTCGATGGTGGCCTTTCTCAGGATCGGTGAGATCTTCGCCAGTGGGATGACGGTGCGGATCTCACTGCCGTGCTTGAGATACAGCAACTTGCCATTGCGGTCCAGGATCTGGGTTGCCTGCGCCAGGTCCTGGGGGTTGAGCTGGCCGGGGTCGGGCAGGTCGGAGGCGTAGAAGTCGTAGCGGTCGAGGCCCTCGACGCTGGCCGAGAAGAAGACCAGCGACATGATCGCCAGCAGCATTGTCGCCGCCCGGCGCTGGCCGCGCCGGCGCCGGGCCCGGGCCCTGACGATGATCTCCATCCGGCGGCGGCGCTCGGCATACGGCAGGCGTCTTCCGCCGTTCACGATGGGGGCCACGACCTGACCTTACCAACCGATCCTTATATTTCCCCCATGCCCGACTGGGAGAAGGCGACACGCGGCGCGGTCAACGTGGAGGTGGCGTCCCACCTTCGCTACCTGCTCGACTCGGGGCGGACCCTGAGGGTGAAGCTCGGGATCGACCCCTCGTCGCCGGACATCCACCTCGGCCACACGGTGGTGCTGGAGAAACTGCGCGACTTCCAGGAGCTGGGTCACCAGGCGGTGCTGATAATCGGCGACTTCACGGCGCGCATCGGCGACCCCAGCGGGCAATCAGCCACCCGCCGCCCGCTCGAGGAGGCCGAGGTCGAGGCCAATGCCGCGACCTACCTGGAGCAGGTGTTCAAGGTGCTCGACAGGGACCAGACCGAGGTGCGCCACCAGTCGGAGTGGTTCACCGGGATGAGCCTCGCCGAAGTCCTCCGCCTGGCCGGCAAGGTCACCCTCGCGCAGATCACCACCCGTGAGGACTTCCGCAAGCGCATCGAGGCGGGGAGCCCCGTGGGACTGCACGAGCTGATGTACCCGCTGATGCAGGGCTACGACTCCGTCGCGGTGCGCTCGGACATCGAGCTCGGGGGCACCGACCAGCTCTTCAACCTGATGTTCGGGCGCGACCTCCAGCGCGAGCACGACCAGCCCCCCCAGGACGTCATCACCATGCCCCTGCTGGAGGGTCTCGACGGCATCCAGAAGATGAGCAAGTCGCTGGGCAACTACATCGGGGTCACGGAGCCCGCGGCAGAGATGTTCGGCAAGCTGATGTCCGTCCCCGACGAGCTGATCAGCCGATACATGCGCCTTGCCGCGGGAATGCCCGAGGATGACGTCCAGGAGTTCGAGCGGGCGATGGCCACCGGCGCCAACCCGCGTGACGCGAAGGTCGCGCTGGCTCGGGCGGTGGTCACGCGGTTCCATTCAGGAGCCGATGCCGACGCCGCCCAGGAGGCCTTTGCGGCGCAGTTCAAGCGGGGTGAGAATCCGGAAGCCATGGATGAGGTTCCGAAGTCACAGTTCAGCAGCGGCAGGACCGTGGCGTCGGCACTGCAGGACGCGGGGCTCGCGAAGAGCCTGTCGGAGGCCCGACGTTTGATCAGCCAGGGTGGCGTGAGGGTTGACGGACGGCCCGTGACGGACGTGAACTACCTGTTCGACCCCACCCCCGGGGCTGTGCTCCAGGTCGGGCGGCGTCGGTTTGCGAGGGTGGTCGAGGGCTAGAGGCCCCCGTCAGGGGACTGGTGGGGTTGCCTGGACCGGGGTGACCTGCAGCCCGCAGACGGTGATGTTCTGGCCGGTGGTGGTCAGGACACTCGTGGGCACCGTGTCGCCCGGCGGGTAGAGCTGCCAGGCATTGCCCGTGCCGTTCGTTGCGTTGTCGCAAACGTCGCTGTAAGCGCCGGCGAAGTGGGCATGGCCGGCCACGGCCGCGACCCCGCCGTCCTGCAACGGGGGCGCGAAGGGACCTGTCCCGGCCGGCAGGATGACGGCGCGGGGCGGTCCGGTGGTCGCGGAGAAAACCCGGGTCGAGCGGGTCGCCGCGATCGCGACATCACCCTCGGAGTTGAGCAGGGCCAGGCCGAAGTACCCGGACACCTGGCACCCCTGGCCCGACCGGTTGCGCACTTCGAAGTCCAACCCGACGTGTCCCGCGGCGCCGTTGGACCTCGCGATGCGCACCTCCAGGTCCGCGGTATGACATCGAGCTGGACCGCCGGCAATGGCCGCGGGGGAGGGGCTGGCCGGCTGGCCCGCGCCGCTGCACCCGGTAAGCGCGACCACGCCCAGCGCCGCGATCGCCCGCCACATGTCCGGGGAGGGTAGCAATGCCGCAAGTAAAATCGCGCCATGTCGGGACACAGCAAATGGTCGACGATCAAGCACAAGAAGGCGGCCACGGATGCCAAAAAGGGCGCCCTGTTCACCAAGGCCACCCGGGAAGTGACCATGGCCGCCAAGGAAGGTGGCGGCGACGTGAACATGAACTTCCGGCTTCGCCTCGCCGTGCAGAAGGCCCGCGAGGTCAACATGCCGGCAGAGAACATCGAGCGCGCCATCAAGCGCGGCACTGGTGATGGCGGTGGCGCGCAGCTCGAGGAGCTCCGCTACGAGGGGTACGGTCCCGGCGGCGTCGCAATCATGGTCGACACCCTCACCGACAACCGCAATCGCACCGCCAGCGACATCCGCAGCATCTTCACGCGCAACGGCGGCAGCGTGGCCGAGCAGGGCGCGGTGGGCTGGCAGTTCAAGCGCAAGGGCGTGATCATCGCCGACCCCGCCGGGCGCGACCCCGAGGAGCTGGCCCTTGCGGTCATCGAACTCGGCGCCAGCGACGTCCAGGTCAATGAGGGCAAGCTCGAAGTCGAGACCGAGCCCGAGGACTTCGAGAAGGTCCGGGTCGGCCTCGAGGAGCTGAAGTCGAAGATCGAGTCGGCGGAGTTGACGATGGTCCCCGACACGACGATCCCGGTCACCGACGAGCACGAGGCCGAGAAGCTCCTCCGCCTGATGGAGGCGCTGGAGGACTCGGACGATGCCCAGCAGGTCTACGCCAACTTCGACATCGACTCCGAGCAACTGGAAAGACTGAGCCAGGCGGTCTGAGCCGTGCCGGCCGCCACCGGCCATCTCGTCCTGGGCATCGACCCCGGGCTGGCCACGATCGGGGTCGCGCTCATCAACTCCACCGGCAGCAAGCGCCAGCTGGTCAACGTGGGTGTCGTGACGACTCCCGCCGGGATGCCCGGCCCGAAGCGCCTTGCCAGCATCCACCGCGACCTCCTCGAGTTGGTGGCGGATGCCCACCCCGCCGCGGCCGCGGTGGAGCAGCTCTTCTTCGCCTCCAACACCACCACTGCGATGCAGGTGGCCGAGGCGCGGGGCGTTATCCTGCTGGCGATGGAGGAGAGCGGGGTGCCGGTCTGGGAGTACACCCCGATGCAGGTGAAGACCTCCCTCACCGGCTACGGCAGGGCCACCAAGGCGCAGATGACCCGGATGGTCCGAGCCCTGGTCAGTGTGCCGGAGAAACTGCCGGACGACGCCTTCGACGCGGTGGCGATCGCCCTGTGCCACCTGCAGAGCGAGCGCCTCTCACCGGGGCGCCGCATTTCTTGATCGCCACGGCGTTGGCCTTCGGACATAGATGATCGCCAGCCTGAGCGGCCGGGTCGCCCACCTCGGGCCGGAGAGCCTGATCCTCGAGGTTGGCGGGGTGGGTTACCTGGTGACAACCCCCGGGCGGTTGCTGGCCTCCCTCGGCGGGTTGGGGTCGGAGGTCAAGCTCTTCACCCACACCTATGTGCGTGAGGACCAGCTGGCGCTGTACGGCTTCGAGTCCATCGAGGATCTCGAGTTCTTCGAACTGCTGATGTCGGTCAAGGGCATCGGGCCGAAGGCGGCGCTAGGGATGATCTCGCAGTCCGACACCCGGACCCTGAAGAAGGCCGTCTTCCAGGAGGATCGCGCCCTGCTCGCGACGGTGCCCGGGATCGGCCCCAAGACCGCCGCCAGGGTGATCCTCGAGCTGCGGGACAAGCTCAAGGAGGAGTACCTCGCGGATCCCGCGCCGGTTGGTGGCGGTCGAGCCGGGGCCCCCACGAGCGTGGCCGAGGGTGCGGTCCGCGCCCTCACCTCCCTCGGCTACCGCGAGGTCGAGGTGCGCAGGGTGGTCGCGGGGATTGAGCTCACCGACGACATGCCCCTCGAGTCGGCCGTCTCGCAGGCGCTGAAGGCCCTGGACCGCAAGCCCTAGACCGGACTTCGGGACCCTCTTCCTGTCAGACTCCACCCGACGGATTTCACCGACATGGAGGGGCACTATGTCCATCGACGAGCTCAAGGCAGCCGCCACCCGTTGGGACCTGCTGAAGCACAGCTTCTACCGCCGCTGGACCAGCGGCGACCTCAGCATGGCAGAGCTCCAGGACTACGCGTCCCAGTACAACTTCGTGGTGGCGGCCATGCCTCGCTGGCTGGCGCAGGCGGCTGAGACCGATCCCCAGGACCAGCCCACGCTGCTGGCGCACGCGCGCGACGAGGCGGCCCATATCCCGATGTGGGCGGACTTCGCCCACGCCGTCGGCGTCAGCGAGGAGGCCCTCGCGGCGACCATGCCGAACGCCGCCACCCAGGCGCTCCTGCAGCTTGGAGATGACCTCGTGGCCACCGGTCGCGGCGCCGCCGCGGTGTGGGCACTCGAGGCGCAGACACCGCGCGTATCCGTGGAGAAGCTCGCCGGCCTGTCTCAATACGGTGTCGAGAGCGGCCCCGGGACGCGCTACTTCGAGGTTCACCGGACGATGGATGTTCGCCACTCCGAGGAGCTCGAACGGGTGATCGCGGGTCGGCCCGCCACCTCCGATGCCCCTGACGCCGCCGCCGAGATGTCTGCGGCCCTGTGGGACATCCTCACCTCTGTCGAGGCCGAGGTGGCGCTGGCCTGACCGGCGGCGTACGATGATGGAGGCGAACCGGTGTTCGCCATGCAGCAAACGACGCAGCAGGAGCCCACGACATGGCCATCGAACTCGCGACCGGGGATGACCAGGACATGAGCATGGACGGCTCGCGCCTGCTCGAGGCCCAGGCCAGCGCGCCCGAGGAGGAGTTCGAGCGGTCCCTGCGACCGGCCCGGCTCGACGAGTTCATCGGCCAGCAGGCGCTGAAGGACAACCTCGACCTGATCATCGGCGGGGCCCGCCAGCGCGGCGAACCGCTCGAGCACATCCTGCTGTGCGGCCCCCCGGGCCTGGGCAAGACAACCCTGGCCAACATCCTCGCCAACGAGATGAGCGCCGACCTGCGCACCAGCTCCGGCCCGGCGATCGAGCACCAGGGAGCATTGGCCTCGATCCTGATGAACCTGGATTCCGGCGGGGTCTTCTTCGTGGACGAGATCCATCGCCTCGCCCGGCCGGTCGAGGAGGCCCTCTACCCCGCGATGGAGGACTTCAAGTTTGACTGGGTCAGTGGCAAGGGGGCCGGCGCGCAGTCGCTGCGCCTCAACCTGCCGCGGTTCACGGTGATCGGGGCCACCACCCGCCAGGGCATGCTGTCGTCGCCGCTGCGCGATCGCTTCGGCGCGGTTTTCCGCCTCGAGTTCTACGAGCCCGAGGACATCACCCGGATCATTCGCCGCTCGGCCGGAATCCTGGAGATCGACGTCGACCCCGCGGCCGCCGACCTGCTCGCGCTGCGCTCCCGGGGGACGCCGCGCATCGCCAACCGGCTGCTGCGCCGCACCCGCGACTGGGCCCAGGTCCGGGGAAGCGGGAAGGTCGACACGGAGGCGGTCAGCGCGACCATGGAGTTGATGGGAGTCGACCAGGCGGGCCTGGACCATGTCGACAGGCGCATCCTCGAGACCGTGATCCACAAGTACGGCGGCGGCCCGGTCGGAATCGACACCATCGCGGTCTCCATCTCCGAGGAGCGCGAAACGGTGGAGGATGTTTTCGAGCCCTTCCTGATCCAGCTGGGGTACCTGGCCCGCACCCCGCGAGGCCGGGTGGCCACGCCCCTGGCGTACAAACACCTGGGCATAACGCCACCGTCACGGAGCGACCAGGCCGACCTCTTTAGTTGAACCCTGACGCCCCCGACGGCTCGCGGGTCGACGATTTCGACTACCCGCTGCCCACCGAGCTGATCGCCCAGCACCCGCCCGAACGCCGCGGCGATTCGCGCCTGATGCACCTCCCGCCCTCAGGCCCGCCGCGACACCTGCAGTTCGATGACCTGCCGGGACTGCTGCGGCCCGGCGACCTGCTGGTCCTGAACGACACCAGGGTGATACCAGCCAGGATTCGCTTCGATCACCGCGGCAGGGATGCCGAGGTCCTGCTGCTCGAGCAACGGGGTGACCCTGACACCTGGGATGCGCTGGTCCGACCGGGGAAGCGGGCTTTGCCGGGGACGCGGCTGCAGGTGCGGAACGGGCTGTGGGCCGATGTCCTGCGGCAGGAGCCCGGTGGTCAGCGACGACTGCGGTTCGCCCCGCCAGGCCGGCTCGAGCAACTCCTGCCGGACATCGGCGAGATGCCCCTGCCACCCTACATCCACGAACGCCTCGAGGAGCCGGAGCGATACCAGACCGTGTTCGCCCGCGAGGCGGGCTCGGCCGCCGCGCCGACGGCCGGGTTGCATTTCACCGAGGCGATGCTGGAGCGGCTCTCCGCGGCCGGGATCGAGCACGCGGAGGTGACGCTCCAGGTCGGCCTCGACACCTTTCAGCCGGTCCGTGTTGACGACCTTGACGAACACCGGATGCACTCCGAGGCCTACCGGGTTCCACGGGCAGCGCGCACCGCGATCGATGCCGCCCGGGCGCGCGGCGGCCGGGTGGTGGCCGTGGGGACCACGGTGGCACGCACCCTGGAGGCCGCGGCCGCACGACGGGCCGAGGGCGAACCCGGGGCCGACGCAGGTAGGACCGACATATTCATCCGGCCGGGTCACCGCTTCCGGGAGGTGGACCTGCTGCTCACCAACTTCCACCTGCCGAAGAGCACCCTGCTGGTGATGGTGTCGGCGTTCAGCGGACGAGAGCGGGTGTTGGACGCCTACCGGGAGGCAGTGGGCAGGGGATACCGGTTCTTCAGCTTCGGCGACGCCATGCTGCTGGAGCCCGCGTGACGTTCGAATTGCTGGCGGGCGGCTCGACCGACCCGCGGGCCGGCCTGCTGACCCTGCCCCACGGGGTCGTCGAGACCCCGGCGTTCATGCCGGTGGGGACCCGCGGCACCGTGAAGGCCTTGGACATGGTCGACCTCGCAGGGCTGGAGCCGGGCATGGTCCTGGCCAACACCTACCACCTCTGGACCGACCCAGGCGACGCGGTGGTGGCGGCGGCCGGGGGCCTGCATGCCTGGACGGGGTGGAGCGGCAACCTGCTTACCGACAGCGGCGGTTACCAGGTGGTGAGCCTGGCCAGGGTGGGCAGGGCGGTGGTGGACGAGGATGGCGTGCTCTTCGACGGTGGCCGCCGCCTCACCCCCGAGGACGCCATCGCCGTCCAGGAGGCCCTGGCGCCCGACGTCATGATGGCCCTGGACCAGCCTGTCGGATATCCCGCGCCGGCGGAGGAGACGGCTGCCGCAACACACCGCACCCACCGCTGGGCGGAGCGCTGCCGCCAGGCGTGGTCGCAGGGGTCATCGGCGCTCTGGGGGATCGTCCAGGGCGGCTTCGACCTGGGGCTGCGCCGGGAGAGCACGGCGGTGCTGCGAGGGATGGATTTCCCCGGTTACGCGATTGGTGGCCTGAGCCTGGGCGAGCCCGGGGCCGCCACCCACGAATGCCTCGAGGTCTGCACGGCGGGACTGCCCGAGGACCGTCCCCGCTACCTCATGGGCGTTGGCACCGAGCGCGAGATGCTGCGGGCGATCGCGGTGGGCGTCGACCTGTTCGACTGCGTCTGGCCCACCCGCCTGGCCCGCACCGGGGCAGCCGTCGTCGGGCCGGGCCGGGTCAACCTGCTGTCGAGCCGGCATGCCGCCGACCCCGCGCCTATCGAGGTGGGCTGTGGCTGCCCGGCGTGCGCCCGCCACACCCGCGCTCAGGTTCATCACCTGCTGCGCCGCGGTGAGTTGCTCGGCTTCCGGCTGCTCACGCTGCACAACCTCCACCACACCCTGGAACTGGCGCGGGGGGCCCGGGCGGCGGTGCTCGAAGGCACCTTCGCCGAGTTCGTGGAGGCCCGGCTGGGGACCCCGGCGCCATCCCATGACTCTCAGGCCCGACCGATATAATCCGCACCGCCCGGCGCTCCCCAGGGATCGTGAGGGCCTCTGGCGGCATTAGGGAGAGCTGAGTGCGAGTCAACAGGTGGGTGGTGATCGCGGCTGTCGCGGTGTTTATCGCGGCGCTGTTCGTCGACGGCTACACCTATATCTACCGCGCCGCCAACCACATCCCCCTGAGCCAGCCGCTGAGCAAGAACCAGGTCCCCAACTTCCTCGGCAAGGACATCTACCTGCACAAGGGGCTGGACCTCCAGGGCGGCACCGAGATCGTGCTCGAGATCGACCCGCGGTCGCTGCCGAAGGGAACGACCCTGGCCGTCGCCCAGGACTCCACCGCCAAGGTCATGGACAAGCGCGTCAACGGCATCGGCGTCAATGAGGCCTCGGTCGCGCCCCAGGGCGACCGCCGGGTGGTGGTCCAGTTGCCGGGTGTCGACATCGACCGCGCCACCCAGCTGATCGGCCGCACCGCCAAGCTCACGTTCCGCACCTGGGTCGCCGCCACGCCGGGCGCTGACGGCAAGCTGACGATCCCCACCGACAGCACGGGGGCCCCGGTGGTCGACCCCGCGTACGTGCCGGTGGCCGACGGCGGCAAGTGCGTGGCGTCGACCGCGACCCTCGAGTGCATCCCGGCGGGGTTCCTGCCCAAGGAGACCGGCGTTGACGGCACCATGCTGACGGGGGCGTCGAACACCACCGATCCCACCACCAACGCTCCCAGTGTCGAGTTCACCCTCAATGACCAGGGCACCACGATCCTGAGCACGGTCACCGCCAACATGCCGTCGCAGACGCCACCGCTGAACCAGCTGGCGATCTTCCTGGACAACACGATGATCAACAACGCCAGCGTGCAGTCCCCCCTGACCAACGGCCAGGTGCAGATCACGGGCGGCAACATCGCCACCGACGCCAACTACCGGCAGGACCTGGCGTCGACGCTGACCGCGGGCCGCCTGCCCGGCAAGGTGACGATCGTCGAGTCGAACTCGGTGGGCGCGACCCTCGGCTTCGACTCGGTGCGCCGCAGCCTCCTCGCCGGTGGCCTGGGGCTGGCCATCGTGGTCATTTTCATGATCGCCTACTACCGGCTGCCCGGCCTCGTCGCCAGCCTCGCCCTGGTCTTCTACGCCGCGGTGACCCTGGCGCTCTTCAAGCTGGTGCCGGTGACCCTGACACTGGCCGGCATCGCGGGTTTCGTGCTCTCGGTGGGCATGGCGGTCGACGCCAACGTGCTGATCTTCGAGCGATTGCGCGAGGAGTTGCGCGCGGGCCGAACCCTGGCGGCGGCGGCCGAGGCGGCCGAAAGGCGTGCCTACCCGGCGATCCGCGACTCCAACATCTCGACGGGCATCACCTGCCTGGTGCTCTTCCTGCACGACAAGATCCCGTTCATCACGGCGTTCACGGTGGCCCAGGGATTCGCGCTCACGCTGGGCCTGGGAGTGCTCGTCAGCTTCTTCTCGGCGGTTTTCGTGACCCAGATGATCCTGGCGGCGGCCATCCGGGTGCACAGCATCCGAACGCCGGCGATGTTCGCGGTCGAGCGGGTCCAGTAGGCCGATGAAGGACATCCTCGGGAAGCGCAACTACTTCTTCCTGCTCTCGCTGGTCATCATCATCCCGGGCATCATCTCGATGGCCACCCTGGGCTTTCGCCTCGGCATCGCGTTCACGGGCGGCGACCGCATCACCGTCCATTACAAGAGCGGCGTGACGCTGGCCCAGATCCAGGCCGAGGCCGACCGGTTGGGCCTGAACCCCGTGGTCCAGGACGCCGGTCCCAACCGGGCGATCGTGACCACGAAGCCGCTGGGTGTGACCTCCGCTCCAGGGGGCAAGTCGGAGAGCCAGACCGTGCGCGAGGACCTGAACTCCAAGTTCGGGCCGGCCCCCAACGGCGGCCCGGCGGTCGAGACCTTCGACTCGGTCGGCCCCCAGGTTGCGGCTCAGCTGGTGGGCACCGCCGCGATCCTGATCATCCTGTCCTCCATCTGCATCGTCGTGTACCTGGCCGTGAGGTTCTCGGTGCCGGGGATCGGGCGGTGGAAGTTCGCGGTGAGCGCGATCATCGCCCTGCTCCACGACGTCTTCGTTCTCACCGGGGTCTTCTCGATCCTCGGGCGGGTCTTCAACCTGGCCATAGGCGAGATCGACATCCTGTTCGTGACCGCGGCGCTGACGGTCGTGGGCTTCTCGGTGCACGACACCATCGTCATATTCGACCGGATCCGCGAGAACCTTCGCTCGGGCGGCTCGCAGCGCCTGCGGCAGAACTTCGAGGCGGTGGTGAACCTGTCCATCG
Source organism: Chloroflexota bacterium (assembly GCA_034666405.1). GTDB lineage: Bacteria > Chloroflexota > Dormibacteria > DASZGP01 > DASZGP01 > JAXDLW01. Next base: position 92,349 of record JAXDLW010000035.1, read on the forward strand.
TGCAGTCGCTCGCCCGCTCGGTGAACACCTCGATGACGGTCATCTTCGTGCTCCTGGCGCTGTTGCTGCTGGCGCCGACGTCGATCAAGGGGTTTGCGCTCGCCCTGCTGGTGGGGATCATCAGCGGGACCTACTCCTCGATCTTCAACGCCAGCCCGCTGCTGGTCGCGTGGCGCAATTGGGAGCTGTCCAGGCGCTAAACCGCGCACAATAACCAGCTTGGCTGCAATAGATGAAATCCCGGAGTCGGTCCGGGGGCTGGTGGACTCCGCGGTCGCGGGCAGCGACTGCGAGCTCTGGGACCTGAAGCTGGTAGGCCCGCCCGGGCGGCAGGTCCTGCGGGTGTTCGTGGACGCCCCCGGCGGGGTCGACATCGAGCTCTGCATGCGGATCTCACGTGCCCTGCGTCCGGCGCTGGACGAGGCGGGGGAGGGGCTCGAGAGGCTGGACCTCGAGGTGTCGTCCCCGGGTGCCGAGCGGCGGCTGCGGGACCTTGACGACTACCGCCGCTACCTTGGCCAGCGGGTCAATGTTCGCTTCCGCCAGGAGGGCTCGGAGACGGCCGTCGAGGGGATGTTGAGCGAGGTCGAAGAAGACGCCGTGACCGTCGTGGGTGCTCGTGACGAGCACACCCGGGTGCCGTTGGAGCAGGTCGTCGAGGGGCGCCTGGCGGTGGCATTTGGCGGCGGGGACAAAATAGGCCGTAGACAGCGATGAGCGCAGGTGTGGGATTCGGTGAGCTGCTTGGTGCCCTGGACCAGCTGCAACAGGAGAAGGGCTTCTCCAAGGAGGCCCTGCTCCAGGTGATCGAGGAGGCCCTGGCGGAGGCCTACCGGCAGCGCCACGAGCCCGACGGCGAGGTCGAGGTGCGCATCGACATCGACACCGGTGAGCTGATCGCCGGGGTCCACAACCGCAACGGGGTCTACGACCCCATACCCTCCGACCAGTTCCGCGATGCCGCCGCGACCACCGCCCGCAAGGTGATCCTCGGGCGGCTGCGGGACGCCGAGCGCGAGCAGGTGATGCGCGACGCCCTGCGCCACCAGGGCGAGCTGGCCGCTGCGATCGTCGACCGCACCGACGGCGACCTGGTCTTCGTCAAGACCGAGCAGAGCGCCGACGGTATGCGCGGCACCGAGGCCCTGCTGCCACCGGAGGAGCAGATCCCCCACGAGACGTACCGGCCCGGCCAGCGCCTGAAGGTGCTGCTGCTCGAACCCCGGGTCGGGCGCCGCGGCCCCAACCACGTGGTGTCGCGCACCAACCGCAGCCTGGTCAAGCGCCTCCTGGAGTTCGAGGTCCCGGAGATCATGAGCGGTGCGGTGGTGATCAAGGCCCTCGCCCGCGAGGCCGGCCTGCGCACCAAGCTGGCGGTCAGTTCGACGGAGGATGGCCTCGACCCGGTCGGGGCCTGCGTGGGCCCCAAGGGCTCGCGCATCCGATCGGTCGTCGACGAACTCGGGGGCGAGAGGGTCGACGTGCTGGCGTGGTCCGACGACCCGCCCACGCTGGTCGCCAACGCGCTCAGCCCGGCCCGGGTGAACTCGGTGAACGTGGACGTGGATACCCGCACGGCCACCGTGCTGGTGCCCGCCTCCCAGCTTTCCCTGGCGATCGGCAAGGACGGCCAGAACGCGCGGCTCGCCGCGCGCCTGACGGGATGGCGCATCGACATCAAGGGTGTCGAAGAGGGCCCGGGCAGCGAGGACGGGCTCGTCGCGGTTGAATCCGCCCCCTCGGGGGAATAACACCGCCGTGTCCCCAAATCGTGCCCACGTGCCCACGCGCACCTGCGTGGCCTGCCGGACCGAACGGTCCAAGCGCGACCTCGTGCGCCTGGTGCGAGACGAGGGCGGCAGCGTGACCGTGGATGCAACGGGTAAGCTCAATGGCCGGGGCGCCTATCTCTGCCGGGACCCCGAGTGCTGGACGCTGGCACAGCGTCGCAGGGCCCTCGAGCGGGCCCTCAAGGTGAGCCTCGACGAGGCCGCATGGCAGAATCTTCTGATCTCACGACCCGCAGCGGCGGGTTTGGACGCCTGATGGAGGGGCCTTCTCATCGCTAGACCAAAGCGCGGCGGAAACCGCGGCATCCGCGTGGGCCAGCTGGCCCGCGAGCTGAACCAGGACCCGAGAGCGGTCCTTGGTTGGCTGCGCGAGAACAACCAGTCCTTCACCCACCCGGGGGCCCAGCTCCCGTCCGATGTCGAGGACCTGGTGCGCAAGCAGTTCGAGCGCGGCGGTGTCGCCACGCGCACTGCCCCGGGCCGGCCCCACGACGTCACGCTCCCCCCGACCATGACCGTCCGCGAGCTCGCCGAGATCCTCAAGCTCAAGGAGGTCGACATCATCCGCGACCTCATGAAGAACGGGATCATCAGCAACATCAACCAGCAGATGGACTTCGAGACCGCGGCGATCGTCGCGGACAACTTCGGGGTCACCGCCACGCTGGGTGACGTGGCCGCGGCCGGTGAGGAGAACGGCGCCTCGGCGGTGACGCCGAAGTCCGCCCTGTTCAGCATCGAGGGCGAGGACGAGACCAAGCTCACCACCCGGCCCCCGGTGGTCACCGTCATGGGACACGTCGACCACGGCAAGACCTCGATCCTGGACGCCATCCGCTCGGCCAAGGTCGCGGCGGGGGAGGCCGGCGGCATCACCCAGCGGGTCGGCGCCTACCAGGTGGAGAAGAACGGCCGTCCGATCACCTTCATCGACACCCCCGGCCACGAGGCGTTCACCGCCATGCGCGCCCGCGGCGCGTCGATCACGGACGTCGCGATCCTGGTCGTGGCGGCGGATGACGGCGTGATGCCCCAGACGGCCGAGGCCATCCAGCACATCAAGGCCGCCGGCGTGCCCATGATCGTGGCGCTCAACAAGATCGACAAGGACAATGCAAACCCCGACAAGGTCAAGCAGGAGCTGACCGAGAAGGGCGTGATGATCGAGGAGTACGGCGGCGACACCCCGCTGGTGCAGGTCTCGGCGAAGGAGAAGAAGGGCCTCGACGACCTCCTCGAGATGATCCTGCTGGTCACCGAGATCGCCGACCTCCACGCCAACGCCGACAAGCCGGCGGCCGGGACCGTGATCGACGCCCACCTGGAGCGCGGTCGAGGTGCGGTGGCGACCCTGCTGGTCCAGACCGGGACCCTGCGGGTCGGTGACATCCTGCTGATCGGGACGATCTTCGGACGGGTGCGGGCGCTCCTGGACGAGGATGGCAAGCGGATCGAACAGGCGGCCCCGGGCCAGCCCGCGGTCGTGACCGGGCTTCCCGACGTGCCCAACGCCGGCGACGTGTTCCAGGTCATGGAGTCGGAGCGCGGGGCCCGGGCCCTGGCGACGGAGCGCTCGCTGGCGGACCGCAAGGCGGCGACCGCGGCAGCGCCCAAGCAGCGCCTCGAGGACCTCTACGCACAGATGCAACAGGCGGACGTCAAGGACCTCAACCTGGTCGTCAAGTCCGACAGCCATGGCTCGTCCGAGGCGCTGAAGTCCTCGATCACCAGGATCCAGGACACGAAGGTCCGGATCCGGGTCGTCTTCGAGGGGGTCGGCAACGTCGGCGAGTCCGACGTCAACCTGGCCAGCGCCAGTGAGGCGATGGTGATCGCGTTCAACGTCAAGGTGGACGATCGCGCGGTCGAGGCCGCCGAGAGGCTCAAGGTCGAGATCCGCAAGTACGACGTCGTGTACCACCTGACCGAGGACATCGAGCGCGCGATCAAGGGCATGTACGAGCCCACCTATCGCCAGGTGTATGAGGGCAAGGCGGAGATCAAGATGCCCATCAAGGTGCCCAAGATCGGCTTCATCGCCGGCTCCCAGGTGACCGAGGGCAAGCTCACCCGGAACTCGGTGGCCAAGGTCTACCGGGGCAAGGAGCTCCTGACCGAGACCAGGATCTCGAGCCTGCGGCGGTTCAAGGACGACGTCAAAGAGGTGGCCCAGGGCTACGAGTGCGGTATCGAGCTCGATGGCTTCCAGGACTTCCAGGAGGGGGACATCATCGAGTCCTACGTACTGGAGCAGGAAAACCCGTAGGGCCTGGTGCCACACAGGGTCGACAAGGTCGCTGCCCAGCTCCAGGAGGAGATCAGCGCCGTCCTCCGAACCCTTGACGACCCCCGGGTCGGCATGGCCAGCGTCGTCGAAGTGGAGGTCACGCCGGACCTGCGCTTCGCCCGTGTGCGGGTCAGCGCGCTGGGCGGCGATGACGAGCACGACGCGCTGATGACCGCGCTGGGCAAGGCTCGCGGCCACATCCGCCACGAGCTGGCCGCCAGGCTCCGCAACAACCTCCGCCGGGTGCCCGAGCTGACGTTCGTAGACGACCGCAACATCGAGTACGCCGTGCACATCGGGGCCCTGATCGAGTCCCTCAAGGAGGGCCAGGATGAGGGCTGAGGCAGCCGAGATCCTGGCGCTGGTCGACGGCGCTCGCCGCATCGTGGTCATCTCCCACAAGGACGCGGACGGCGACACTCTCGGCTCGGCGCTGGCGATGGCCGAGATGCTGCGGTCGCGGGGCAAGGCGGTGGCCATGCGGGTCCCGCCCCCGGTGCCCGGCATCTACGCCTTCCTGCCGGGGTACGAGACGATCAACCTCGAGGAGAGCGGCGAGCCCCCGGACCTGGTCGTCGTGATGGACGCCAGCAACCTGGAGCGGTTGTCCGACACGCTCGGACCGCTGCCCGAGGGGACCCCCGTCGTCAACATCGACCACCACGTCAGCAACAGCCGGTTCGGCACCCTCAACCTCGTCATGCCGGATGCGTCCTCGACCGCCGAGGTGACCTTCGACCTCCTTCATGAGATGGCCGTCGAGATCACCTCGACAATGGCCACCAACCTGTACTCCGGGGTGCTCACCGACACCGGCGGCTTCCGCCACGAGAACACCACGTTCCGGGTGCTGGAGATCGCCGCCGACCTCGTCAAGCGTGGCGCCAACGCGGCCGACATAGCCGGCCGGATCTACAAGTCACAGAAGCTCACCTCGATGCGGCTCCAGGCGCTGACGATGAGCACCATCGGTTTCGACTGCGACGACCGCCTGGTCTACGCCTCGGTCACCCAGGAGATGCTCCGCAAGTCCGGCGCGCGGATGGACGAGTCTGAGGGCCTGATCGACGTGCTCAACAGCGTCGAGGGCCTGGAGCTGGCGCTGCTGTTCAAGGAGATCGACCCCTTCCTGACCAAGATCTCGGTGCGCAGCCGCGGCGCGGCCAATGCCAACGTGCTGGCATCGGCGTTCGGTGGGGGAGGGCACGAGCGCGCCTCGGGGGCGGAGATCCCGATGCCGATCCGCCAGGCCATGGAGGTGGTATTGGCGGAGGCTCGGCGGATGCTCGAGATCACCGCGTCAACCTGATCGGGATCCTCAACCTCGACAAGCCCGCGGGGATAACGTCCGCGGCCGCGGTCGGACGCCTGCGCCGCAGCAGCGGCGAGAAGCGGGTCGGCCATGGCGGCACCCTCGACCCCGCCGCGACCGGGGTGCTGCCGATCTTCTTCGGCCGGGCCACCGTCCTGGCCGAGCACCTGTCCGCGCAGGGGAAGACGTACACGGGTGACGTGGTTCTGGGCTGGTCCTCGTCGACCGACGACGGCGAGGGGGAGCTGACGGCAGTCCCCGCCGAGACCGACATCGACGGCGCCGCCGTGGCGGCAGCCCTGGCGGGCTTCGTCGGCGACCTCGAGCAGGCGCCCCCGGCGTACTCGGCCGTGAAGATCGACGGGGAGCGGAGCTACGACCTGGCCCGCCGCGGCGACGCTCCCACCCCGGCGGCGCGCACCGTGCGCCTGGAATCGGCGCGCCTGGTCGAGTTGCTGCGCGGGCCCGACCTCGTCGCGCGGGTGGAGGTCGCCTGCGGCCCCGGGTTCTACGTCCGCGCCCTGGCCCGTGACCTGGGCCGCGAGCTCGGCACGGCCGGCTACCTGCGCAGCCTGCGTCGCACCCGCGTGGCTTCCCTGGACGTCGCGGATGCGTTGCCGCTGGAGGAGGCGGAGCAGCTGGGCGCATCGCTGGGATCGCGCCTGGTCCCGGCCACCGTGGCCTGCGCGGCGATGTTGGAGGTGATCGTGCTCCCGTCGGACGAGGGCAGGCTGGCCCACGGCATGGAGATCGTGGCCCCGGTCGTGGGCAGCGGGGCGGCCTTTGCCCGGGCCGAGGATGGCCGCCTGCTCGCAATCGGCGACATCGGAGGCGGACACTTCCGGCCGAAGCGCCTGGTGGACCTGGGATGAACGTCCACTTCGGACTGCCGGCAAAGCCCCTGCCGCCCGGTTGGATCACGATCGGCACCTACGACGGCATCCATCGGGGCCACCGCCGAGTGCTGGAGCGCGTCGTGCGTGGGGCCGCGGGCACGGCCCCGACGTCGCTCCTGACGTTCGACCCCCATCCCCGCTGCGTCCTCGCCCCGGATGCCTGCCCGTTGACGCTCACCACGGTGGACGAGAAGGCCGCGCTGCTGGGGGAGATGGGAATCGACAACCTGGTGGTGCTGCCCTTCAACCGCAAGCTGTCGGAGCTGACGGCAACCGACTTCATGGATCGCCTGCTAGCCCGGGTTCCTCTCCAGGGGCTGGTCATCGGGTACGACTTCGCCCTCGGTCACCAACGCCGCGGCAACCGCGAGTTCCTCGAACGCTACGGCGACCTGCACGGCTTCCAGGTCGAGGTCGTCGACCAGTACTCGCTCGAGGGACAGGTCGTGAGCAGCACGGTGATACGCACCCTGCTCCTCGAGGGCAACGTGGCCCACGCCGCGAAACTGCTGGGGCGCCAGTACTCGATCAGCTCGTTCGTCGAGCACGGCACGGGCACCGGCAGCCGGATCGGCTACCCCACGGCCAACTTCGCCATCACCCCCAACAAGCTCGTGCCCCACACCGGCGTCTACGCAGTCTGGGTGGACATCGCGGGCCGTGAGTACCAGGGGGCGATGAACGTCGGGTACCGACCGACCTTTGGTGAGAACCGGCTGACGGTCGAGGCGTTCATCCTCGACTTCGACGGCGACATCTATCACCAGGACGTGCGGGCCCGCTTCGTCCAGCGCATCCGCGACGAGAAACGCTTCGACTCGGTCGACGCCCTGGTGGCGCAGATCGCGCACGACGTGGAGCGCGCACGCGCGATCCTGCGCAGGGGATAATGCCCCCCGCGTGAAGACCGTCTTCGTGGTCAACCCGGCGTCCGGCAACGCCAGCACCGGTAAGCAGTGGGACGAGCTCTCCGGCCGCATCCGGGGCCTGGGCCTGGATCACGAGGCGCTCATGACCCACGCCCCGGGCGATGCGACCGAACTCGCCGCGCGCGCCATCCGGGAGGGTGCGGAGACCGTCGTGGCCGTGGGCGGTGACGGCACCATCAACGAGGTCTCAAACGGCTTCTTCGCGGACGGGGTCGACGCCTCGAACGCCGCCCTCGGGTTGCTGCCGATGGGAACCGGCGGGGACTTCCGCCGCACGGTCGGCATCCCCTCGGACTTCGAGCCGGCGATCCACGCTTTGCGAGAGCGCCGCCTGCGCCAGATCGACGCCGGTCGGATCGAGATGACCGGGCTGAACGGCACCCCCCTGACGCGGTACTTCGTGAACATCGCTGACGCCGGCATCGGGGGGGTCGTTGTTGAGCGTGTCAACCGCACCAGCAAGGCGTTCGGCGGGCGGGCCAGCTTCCAGTACGCGGCGATGATGACCCTGCTGACCTTCAAGCCGCCCGAGGTCAGGGTCGAGAGCGATGCCGGGCAGTTCGAGGGCCGCGCCCAGAACGTGGTCGTGGCCAACGGGCAGTACTTCGGCGGCAGCATGCACGTCGCCCCTGGAGCGGTCCCGGACGACGGCCTCTTCGACGTCGTGGTCTTCGGGGACATAGCCCGCTTCGAAGCCATCCGCTCGATCAATGACATCTACAGTGCCAAGCACCTGGTCAACCCCAAGGTGAGGGGGTGGCGCACCGCCCAGCTGCGGGTGTCGTCAGAGGAGCGCGTGCTCATCGACGTGGACGGCGAGATGTGCGGCACCCTGCCCGCGACCTTCACCGTGGTGCCCTCGGCGATCCAACTGGTCGTACCCTAGGGCCGACGCTCGCCCGGCGGCGGGAGTACAACTGGGATGTGAACCGTCAGCGCCTGGGTTGGGCCATGGTGCTGCTGGCGGGCGTACTGCTGGTCTCTCAGCTGGTGCCTGCACTGGCTTCGGGCGCGGCCGCGGGCCGCCCCACTGCCTCGGCCACCGCCGATCCGCGGCTGCGGCACGGTCCCGGCCCGCTGGGCGGCGAGTTCCGCGCCTCGCGGCTGGCGCCCACGGTGCAGACCCTGCTGGTTGACCGGACCGGTGCGGGCACCAGCTTTGACGCGGTGGGCTGGGACGGCAGTCATGAGGGGACACTGACGGCGCCGAAGGTCAGCGCCGTCGACCCCCCGGCATGGGACGACCTGCAGTCGCCGGACGGCGCCCGCTTCCTCGCCGGCACCCAGTACCTCGACATCGATGGACGTTCCAGCGACCTCACCTACCTGGTCGAATACGGTGCCCTGACCGGCTTCACCTGGCGGGAGGACAGCATGGGGGCGTGTGCCCTGACCGATTACGGTGCCGGCACGGCGGCATTCATCCAGTTCGTCTTCAACCCGGGCCACGCCACCGACCTGCGGTTCAAGCTCCCCCCGGACTTCGCCGGCAACGGCGATTACGGCCCGACCGTACTCTGGTGCAACCGTGCCCACCGCACGGCGGCCGTCGGGATCGTGCGGCCTGACGGATCGGCGCTGGTCGAGGTCCTCGACCTGGTCACGGGCGACGAGCTGGGGCGCAGGATGTACCCCAGGGGCACCGCCCGCAGCCTGGTGGCGTCACAGGACGGCAAGCTGGCGATCAACGGCGCCGACGCCACCCACAACGGCCCGGGGCACACCGTGGTCCGCGACCTCAACTCCGACAGGGTCCTGCTCGACCTCGGCGCGGACACCACCGTCCGCAGCTTCAGCGCCGACTCCACGCGGCTGTTGGTGGACCACCCATCCCACACCGGGGTCGCGGTGCTGCAGGTGGAAGGCGGGATGAGGGTCTGGGAGGATGCGGGGGGACGGGAGCTGCTGGGGTGGCAGGCCCGGCCCTTCGCCTCCGACTTCGCGGTCGCCCTGGGACAGCGCGACCCTCGCACCTGCACCCGCGGTGAGCCGCTGAAGTTCCCCCAGTTCTGCCGTTTCGAGCCACTCCAGGCACTGGAGGTCATCACGCCGGCGGGGGACGCATTGAGCCTGGGACAGGGGGTGGGGGCCTGGGGATACACGGTTCGATGAGCGGCGCCCTGGCCGAGTTCGGGTGAATACGCTCTGTATACTTGCCGGGAACTCAAAGAAGGAACGATAGAGAGAGCATGTCTATAGCGGTCGACAAACCCGCAGTCATCGAGAAGCACCGCACCCACGAGACCGATACGGGCTCACCAGAGGTGCAGGTCGCGATCATGACCGAGCGGGTCAAGCATCTTACGGAGCACCTCAAGGCGCATCCGAAGGATCACCACACCCGCCTCGGGCTGATGAAGCTGGTGGGACGGCGTCGCCGTCTCCTCGACTACCTCGCCCGGCGCGATATCTCACGCTACCGGTCCCTCGTTGAGCAGCTCGGCCTCCGGCGCTAGCCGCTAACCCGAGCTTCCACAACCAAATAGGGATCGTCCCGGTACGCCGGGATCAGTCATTGGCCACAGATCCGCGTGCCCGCGGGTATCAGCGGGGGTTTGTTGCCAGTTCCTGATCTGGAAGTAGCGAAACGGGACGGTCTCGGAGAGGAGACCCTTTTTATGCCCATGACCACAGAACCCAACATCATTGAGCACCGCATCGGTGACAAGACCATCAGCTTCGAGACCGGCCGCGTGGCCGAGCAGGCCAACGGTGCCGTCATGGTCCGGAGCGGCGACACGATGTTGCTGGTCACCGCGACCATGTCCAAGAACCCCCGCCCCGGTGTCGACTTCCTGCCGCTGACCTGCGATTACGAGGAGAAGATCTACGCGGTCGGGCGCATCCCCGGCAGCTTCTTCCGCCGCGAGGGCCGGCCCGGCGAGCAGGGCATCCTGAACTCCCGCCTCATGGACCGGCCGCTGCGGCCGCTGTTCCAGAAGGACCTTCGCCTGGACGTCCAGGTTGTGGCGACCGTGCTGTCGATCGACCAGGAGGCCGACCCGGCCACCGCGGCGATCAACGGTGCCTCCGCCGCGCTCTCGATCTCGGATATCCCCTGGGCGGGGCCTGTCGGCGCCGTCCGCATGGGCCTGTTCGATGGCGAACTGGTGGTGAACCCCTCGGTGTCGAAGATGAGTGAGTCCGACCTGGACCTGATCGTCGCCGGGACCGAGAACGCCATCAACATGGTCGAGGCCGGCGCCCACGAGGTCGACGAGGAGACCATCGTCAAGGCCCTCGAGATGGCCCATGCGGAGATCAAGAAGATCTGCGCCACCATCAACGAGCTGGCCCGCCACCTCGGCAAGGAGAAGAAGGTCATCGAGGGCCCCGTCGTCGACGAGGAGCTCAAGAAGGCCGTCGCCGATATCGCCCTGGCCAAGATCGGCAATGCCATCGGCTCGCCCGACAAGCAGAAGCGGGAGAACGACCTCGACGAGATCCGCCAGGAGGTTGTCGCGGCCCTTGCCGAGCGCTTCCCGGAGCGTGAGAACGAGGTTGCGGCGATCTTCGAGAAGACCGTCAAGGTGGTCGTCCGCGACGCCATCATCGACAACAACAGCCGCCCGGACGGCCGCAAGAGCGACGAGATCCGGCCGATCTGGTGCCAGGTCGGGGTCCTGCCCCGCACCCACGGCTCGGCCATCTTCACCCGCGGCCAGACCCAGGCGCTCTCGGTGGCCACCCTCGGCTCGTCCGGGGATGCCCAGAAGATCGACTCGCTGGGGCTGGAGACGTCCAAGCGGTACATGCACCACTACAACTTCCCGGCCTTCAGCGTCGGCGAGGCCCGGCCCTCGCGCAGCCCCGGCCGTCGCGAGATCGGCCACGGCGCGCTGGCCGAGCGCTCCATCTACCAGGTGCTGCCCGCGGCCGACGAGTACCCCTACGTGATCCGGGTGGTCACCGAGATCCTGGCCTCCAACGGCTCGACCTCGATGGCCTCCGTGTGCGGCTCATGCCTCGCGCTGATGGACGCCGGGGTGCCGCTGAAGGCCCCCGTTGCCGGTATCGCGATGGGCCTCATCACCCGCAACGGTGACGCCTCGGAGGGCGCCGAATACGCCATCCTCTCGGACATCCAGGGGATGGAGGACGCGCTCGGCGACATGGACTTCAAGGTCGCTGGAACAGCGAAGGGCATCACCGGCCTGCAGATGGACATCAAGGTCACCGGGCTGTCGATGGAAGTCATGCGGAAGGCGCTGGCGCAGGCTCGTGAGGGCCGGCTCCACATCCTGGGCAAGATGGCCGAGGTGCTGGCCGAGCCGCGCAAGGAGATGAGCCCCCACGCGCCTCGAATCACCACCATCAAGATCAACCCGGACAACATCCGGGACGTCATCGGCCCCGGCGGCAAGATGATCCGCCAGATCACCGAGGAGTGCCAGGTCTCGATTGACGTCGAGGACGACGGCAGCATCCACATCGCCTCGAGCGACGCTGCCAACACCGAGAAGGCGATCGCCTGGATCAAGGGTCTCACCGACGACGTCGAGGTTGGTCGGGTGTACCTGGGCAAGGTGGCGCGGCTGATGCCGTTCGGCGCCTTCGTCTCGGTCCTGCCGAAGAAGGATGGCCTGGTCCATGTCAGCAAGCTCGCCGACTGGCGGGTGAACAACGTCGAGGACTTCGTCAAGGAGGGCGACCAGATCCTGGTCAAGGTCGAGGAGATCGACCGCCAGGGCCGGGTCAACCTCTCGCGCAAGGACGCGCTGAAGGATGCCGCCCAGTGGGGCCTGTCCGAGGCCGACGAGAAGTTCGCCAAGCCGCCGGTCCGGCCTGAGCCGGGCTCGGAGCAGGACTTCGTCCCCGCCGGTGGCGGTGGTGACCGCGGCCCGCGCCGGGAGTTCGGTGGTGGTGGCGGCGGCGGACGTGACCGCGACCGTGACGACCGTCCGCGCGACGGTGGCTATGGTGGTGGCGCCCCGGCCGAGAGCAATGGGGGAGCCCCCGACGGCGGAGCCCCGGACGGTGGCGCCCCCGAGGGCCCGCCGCGCTTCCGCGGCAACCGCCCGCCCCGCGACTAGGTTCGATCTCCGACGAGGGCGGCTCCGGCCGCCCTCGTTCTCGTTAACCCGGCCAGCTTGGTGCCGCTACGGCCCGCCACGCGCCACCGTGGTTCGCCCAAACCGCACCATCCCGTACTAGGTCCCGCCGATGACCGGGGGACGAGGTCCGAGCTCCCGGTGCGTCCATCGATCCAGATGTAGACGCCGTTCGTGTATCTCACGCTCCAGAACCACCCGGACCGCTGCCAGCATCCACTCCCAGTGTCCCGATTGCCCACGCATCGGACCAACGCCGCATCGTCCACGTGGCCGGGGCAGCCGGCGCAGTCGTATGCAAACTGATCTCCTGCCAGCTTGAGGGCCTGCTGCTTCGACATCACGCCAATCGGGAAGAGGTCCATTCCCCGGATCGCGAGGGCGACGGCGGCGATCAACACGGCGACCAGCACCGTCGACCGCCATATGCGACCAGGGTGACGACCTCTGCGTCGAGTGGAGGGCCTTTGCATCTCAACCATCCATACGTTCGGGCAGCTCAAGTTCAAACGAATTGGGCTCCATAGACTCTGTCCATGGCTGATATCACCGTGGCAGTGTCCGGCGCCTTGGGAAAGATGGGCCGCATGGTGGTCGCGGCAGTCGCTGCTGCCGAGGGCATGAGGGTCGTGGGGGAGGCGGACCTGGGCGACGACCTCGCCGCGTCCCTGGGAGGGGCTCAGGTGATGGTCGACTTCACCGCGCCCGGGGCGGCGTTCGACAATGCAGGCGTCGCGATCGCCGCGGGCGTGGCGCCAATCGTCGGCACCACCGGCATGACCGGCGAGCAGGTCGGCGCCCTGAGAGGGCGGGCCGCGCAGGTGGGTGGGGCGGTGATTCCCAACTTCGCCATCGGCGCCGTGCTGATGATGCGGCTGGCCGAGACCGCGGCGCCCTATTTCGACGCCGTCGAGGTCATCGAGGCCCACTCCCAGACCAAGCTCGACGCGCCCTCCGGAACGGCCATGGCGACGGCCGCGCGCCTGGCTGCGGCGCGGGCGACGCCGTTCGCCTACTCCCGCCCGCAGAAGGTGGCCCTGGACAACGCCCGCGGCGCCGAGGCCCAGGGCGTGGCGGTCCACAGCCTGCGCCTGCCCGGCGTCGTCGCCGACCAGGAGGTGCTGTTCGGGGCGCACGGCCAGACCCTGTCCATCGCCCATCGCACCACCAGCCGGGAGGCCTTCATGCCCGGGGTCATTGCCACCATCCGCGCGGTTGCGGAGACGCACCGCTTCTACGTCAGCCTCGACGAAGTCCTGGGGCTCGACGGGTAATGGGGCTGCGAGTCGGCGTTGTCGGTGCCACGGGGGTGGTGGGCCGGACGATGCTGCGCATCCTCGAGGAGCGCGGGTTCCCCGTCGAGGAGCTGCGTCCAATGGCCAGTTCCCGTTCTGCCGGCACCGAGCTGACCTTCCGAGGTGACAGCGTGCGCACCGTCGAGGCCACCCCCGGGGCGTTCCGGGGCCTCGATGTCGTGCTCTTTTCCGCCGGGGCCAGGGCCAGCCGGGAGCTCGCTCCCCAGGCGGTCGACGCCGGCGCGGTGGTGATCGACAACTCCTCCGCTTGGAGGCTCGAGCCCGGGGTGCCACTGGTTGTCCCCGAGGTCAACCCGGAGGCCGCCCACGAGCACCACGGCATCATCGCCAACCCCAACTGCTGCGCAATCCCGCTGACCGTGGTCCTGAAGCCGGTATCCGACCTGTCGCCTCTCCGCCGGGTCCTGGTCGACACCTACCAGGCGGCCTCGGGCGCGGGACGCAAGCTGGTGGATGAGCTCCATCGGCAGCGGCAGGAACTTTCCGGCGGCCTGCCACCGCGCGCCGAGGTCTACCCGCACGTGCTCGAGGGCAACGTGGTCCCCGGGGGCTGGATCATGGACCGGGCCATGCCCCCGCTCGCCCCCCCCGTGTTCGAGGACCCCGAGGCCGGTTTCGCCTACAACCAGGAGGAGCTGAAGGTGATCGCCGAGACCCGCAAGATCCTCGGGTTGCCGCAGCTGGCGATTGCCGTCACGACGGTCCGGGTGCCCGTCGAGACAGGCCACAGCGAGTCGGTCTGGATCGAGACGGAGCAGCCCCTCGCGCCGGCGGACGTGCGCGCACGGCTGGCCGAGGCCCCGGGCATCGTGGTGCGCGACGAGCCTGAGGCCCAGGTCTACCCATTGGCGCTCGAGGCCGCCGGGCGCGACGAGGTGTTCGTCGGGCGTATCCGCCGCGACCTCTCACACGAGCGCGGCCTGGCCCTCTTCCTGGCGGCGGACAACCTGCGCAAGGGTGCCGCCACCAACGCCGTCCAGGTGGCCGAGCTCCTGTTCCGCTGACGGGAGGGGATGGTGCAGGTCCGGCGATCGAGCGTCTTCAAGGCCCCCGCCGAACGGGTCTGGGCTCCTCCTCCAGCCTGACACCTTTCGGTTTATCGTCGCGGGGATGATGGGCCTGGACGACGTGGTCATGCCGACCGACGTCGTGGAGGGTTCGGTCGTGAGGCTCCATGTTCGCCCCCTGCACCTGCCCGGCGGCTACGACCACGAGATCCGGTTTGTGCGAATCGACGCCGCCAATCGGGCGGTCGTGACCGAGGAGCATGGAGGCGTCATTCGCCACTGGCGGCATCGCCTGACCGTTGAGCCGCTGGACCGCGGGCACAGCCGCTACACCGACACCGTCGACATTGACGCCGGTCTCCTCACCCCCGCGGTGTGGGGTTTTGCCCGGGCCTTCTACCAGTACCGCCATGGCCGCTGGCGCCGGCTGCTCGCGGGGGCTGGCTAGACTGGTCGCGTGAGCCGCCGCAACGTCGACCTTGGTCGGGTGCTGACCGCCATGATCACGCCCTTCGACAAGGATGGCGGCCTGGACCTGGCGGCGGCGGAGCGCCTTGCGAACCTGCTGGTCGAGAACGGCAACGACGGCGTGGTGATCGCCGGGACGACCGGTGAGTCGCCCACCCTCAGCCACCGGGAGAAGCTCGAACTGATCGGCGCGGTGCGCCAGGCGATCCCGTTCTCGGTGGTGGTCGCGGGCACCGGCAGCAACGACACGCGGGCCTCGATCGAGCTCAGCCGCGAGGCCGAGCAACTGGGGGTCAACGCGGTGATGGCGGTGGTGCCGTACTACAACAAGCCACCCCAGAAGTCGCTCCACGCGCACTTCGCGGCGATCGCCGCCGCGGTGGATGGCCCGGTGATGCTCTACAACGTCCCCACCCGGACGATTGCCAACCTCGCCCCCGAGACCGCCATCCGGCTGTCGGCGATCGACAACATCGTCGCGCTGAAGGAGGCCAACCCCGACGTGAGCCAGTGCGCCGCGATCTGCGCGGGCATGGCGCCCGGGTTCCGCGTCTACTCCGGGGAGGACAGCCTGACGCTGGCCATGATGGGGATGGGGGCGCACGGCGTGGTGAGCGTGGCCGGGCATTTCGCGGCCCAGGGCATCGGAGCGATGATCGAGTACTTCCTGATGGGCGACAACGCCCGGGCGACCCAGCTGCAGCACCGGCTGATGCCGATCTTCAAGGAGATCTTCTGCACCGCCAGCCCCATCCCGGTGAAGGCGCTGTTCAACGCGCTTGGTTACCCGGTGGGGGATACCCGGCTACCCCTGGTGATGGACGAGATCACCCCGGGCCAGCTGGCCGGCCTGCGCCGGATCGTGGCCGAGCTCGGCAGCACCGAGACCGGCGACATCGCGATCAAGATCCCCGAGCCCGCCGCCGTCGCCGGCGTCTAGGCCGTGACCGGGGACCTCCAGGTCCTCCACCAGGAGGTGCGGGAGTGCGTTCTATGCGCCCTTTCGCGCACCCGTACGAAGGCTGTTCCGGGGTCCGGGGATCCCAGTGCCCGGATCATGATCGTGGGCGAGGCGCCAGGGCAGAAGGAGGACCAGGAGGGCGTTCCCTTCGTCGGCGCCGCGGGCCAGCTCCTGAACAAGCTGCTGGCGTCGATCGACATCCCTCGCGAAGAGGTCTTCATCACCAACATCGTCAAGTGCCGCCCGCCGGGCAACCGCGACCCGCTCCCCGAGGAGGTGGCGACGTGCTCCCCGTACCTGGACCGCCAGGTCGAGCTGATCCGCCCCGCGGTGATCCTGCTGCTGGGGCGCCACGCGGTGCAGCGGCTCCTCCCCGGGTCCGACGGCATCTCGAAGATCCACGGCACGATGGTCGAGCGGGGCGACCGCGTCTACGTGCCGCTGTACCACCCGGCCGCGGCGCTGTACAACGGCTTCCTCGTCGAGACCCTGGAGGCCGACTTCCGCAGGGTGCGGGGCTACATCGACGTCGTCGAGGCGAGGCGGAAGGAACTGCCGCCGGTGCCGGCCCCCGCCCCGCAGGATCAACTCTCACTCTTCTGATTAGGGGTACCCTCAGGCGGTGAGTGAGCTCCTGAAGGTCATCCCGCTGGGCGGCCTGGGCGAGATCGGGCTGAACATGATGGCCCTCGAGTACGCGGGCCGGATCCTGGTCATCGACGCGGGTCTGATGTTCCCCAAGGAGGACATGCTCGGGGTCGACCTGGTCATCCCCGACATCAGCTACCTGACCGAGCGTGCCGACAAGATCCTGGCGATCGTGCTGACGCACGGGCACGAGGACCACATCGGCGCCCTGCCGTTCGTCATGAGCCGCCTCAAGGTGCCGATCTACGGCACGCGGATGACGCTGGGCCTGGTCAAGAACAAGCTCAAGGAGGCGCGCCTGCTGGCGGATGCCACCCTCCACGAGGTCAAACCGGGCGACATCATCAACCTGCCGCCCTTCGAGATCGAGCCCATCCACGTGGCGCACTCGATCCCCGGCGCGGTGGCGCTGGCCGTCCGTACACCCGCCGGGGTGCTGCTGCACAGCGGTGACTTCAAGCTGGACCAGACCCCGGTGGACGGCCGCCCCACCGACATGGCGCGCCTGGGGGCGTATGGCGAGGAAGGCGTGACCCTTTTCATGTCGGACTCGACGAACGCCGAGCTCGACGGCAACACGCTGTCCGAGCAGATCGTGGGGGAGGCGTTCCGCAACATCTTCCCGCATGCCGCCGGGCGGATCATCATCACCACGTTCGCATCGAACATCTACCGGCTGCAGCAGGCGCTGGAGGTGGCCGCCCAATTCGGGCGGAAGGTCGCGGTGGTCGGTCGGAGCATGACCAACAACATCCACCTCGCCCAGGAGCTCGGCCTGCTCCAGGTCCCGCCCGACACGCTGGTGTCGGTGAAGCAGCTCAACAACCTGCCCGACAGCCAGGCCGTGGTCCTGAGCACCGGCGCCCAGGGTGAGCCCCTGTCGGCTCTGTCCCGGATCGCCAACCGCGAGCACCCGCAGGTGCAGATCCAGAAGGGCGACACGATCATCCTGTCGGCAACCCCAATCCCCGGCAACGAGGCACTGGTCAATCGCACCATCAACAACCTGTACCGCCACGGCGCGACGGTGTTCTATTCGACCCGCAACCGCGTCCATGTCTCAGGGCATGCGTCGGCCGCCGACCTGCGCATCGTGTTGAACCTGGTCCGCCCGAAGTTCTTCGTGCCGATCCACGGTGAGGACCGCCACCTGGCGCACCACATCGCCCTCGCGCGACAGGTGGGCTTGCCCGCCGAGAACGTCCTGCTCGCCGGCGACGGGGCGCTGATCGAGGTGGGCCCCGACCGTTTCACCCGCGCCGGCCAGGTCGACGCCGGTTATGTGTTCGTCGACGGGCTCGGCATCGGGGACGTCGGCAGTGTCGTCCTGCGCGACCGCAAGCACCTGGGCCAGGACGGGATCTTCGTGATCGTGGTGAGCGTCAACCACCTCAACGGTGAGGTGGTGGGCCGCCCGGACGTGGTCACCCGCGGCTTCGTCCACGAGGGCAGCGCCGAGGCCCTGATCGAGACGACGAAGGATGAGGTCGTCGGCTATGTCACGAGGATGCAGCGCGACAAGCTGGAGCCCTCCCTGCTGCAGGAGAACATCCGGGACCTGGTCGGGAAGTCCCTCTACCAGCAGACCAAGCGCCGCCCGATGGTCCTCCCGGTGATCGTCGAGGTCTGACCCGTCTGCTACTTTCACCGGCGGTGAGCAGCAAGGTCGTCTACGTTCGGTCGGACGAGGTTCGACTGGGACGCGTGAGGGGCATGGAGGTGATCATGGCGCGGGGCTTCGTGCTCGCGTGCGTGGTGCTGCTGGCCGTGTACCTGCTGGCGGGTGTCGTCGTCTTCCACCGCCACCCAGCCAACGCCCTGTTCGGGGCGTTCCTGCTGGTGCTGCTCCACTGGTTCAACGAGACGTGGCACAACTACGGGCACTTCACCGCCGCTCGACGCACCGGCTTCCCCATGGACGGCGTCAGGCTGGGCACGGCGCTCCTGGTCTTCGGCACGTCGATCTACCCGCCTGACGAGCAGGAGCTCTCGGCCAGCGTTCACATCCAGCGCGCGCTGGGCGGGCCGATCGCCAACGCGATCCTCACCGCGGTGGGCGTGGTGGCCATCCTGGTGCTCACGGTGCTCAGCTCGCACTTCGTCTGGGTGGCCATCGTGTTCACTATCGAGAACCTGTTGGTCTTCACCGTGGGCAACTTCCTGCCGTTCGGTTTCAACGATGGCAGCACCCTGCTGCACTGGATGAGGCGCCGATAGGCTGTTAGACTGCGCCTGAACCTGCAGTTCACGCCTTACTACATGTCTACAACGCGTCGCCGCACTCGTCGCACCCCATCCCCCGCGCCCCGCAAGGGACCCCGCGGCACTTCGCGCACCCGTCGGCGCACTCCAGCGCGGTCCCGCGCCACCCACTCGTCGCCGGCGCGCAACCTCCGTCTTCCCGAGATCGAGCTCACCGAGCCGCAACGGCGCGAGGGGCTGGGCCTGCTGCTGATCGTGGTCGCGGCGCTCTTTGCCCTGGCGATCATCTTCCGGCCGGGCGCCGGCCTGAGCAGCCTGCGCGGGTTCCTGCTGGACGCCGTCGGGCTGGGCTGGGTGGCCATCGTCCTGATCCTGGTGAGCGGGGGAATCGCGCTGATCAATGGCCGGGGGGGTGCGCCGGCCACCAGCACGGATGGGTCGGTACGCGCCAGTCGCAACCAGGTCGTGGTCCTGACGGGCATGGTGTTGCTGGCAATCGCGGTCCTCGGCCTGCTCCAGCTCCTGCTGCTCAACCCGGCCGACTGGATCGTCCAGCGCCAGCGCGCCGGGGGTTATACCGGGGCCTTCGTCGCCGGCCACCTGAACGACATCCTGACGGCCTGGGGCGCCGCGATCGTGCTGCTCGGGGCGGCCCTGTTCGGGACGATGTTGAGCTTCGACCTCTCGATCGCGGCGGTGGCATCTCGCATCCGGATCGCACGTGACGTCGAAGGCCCCGAGCCGGTGCTCAGCGAGATTGCCCGCGACGCCCGGCGCGGCACGTTCGACAAGGGCCCGCTCGACAAGGCCGCAGTGGCCGCCCCGGTGGCGCCGCCCACCCCGCTCTTCCCGAGCCTGGAGGTCATCCCCGGGCACCCCGGCCCCGAGCCGGACCAGGAGCCGGACCCCGAGCCCGAGATCCGGGAACCGCTCAGCCTGGACGCCGCCGAGGTCGAACGTAAGCGCGCCGAGGCCCAGGCCGAGTGGGAGGCCGCCGCCGCGGCGGCTCACAAGGCCGATGGCGAGGATGTGCGCAAGGTGTGGCAGATGCCGCCGCTGTCGCTGCTCGACGCCGCAACCGCCAAACGGGAAAAGCTCCAGGAGGAGGTCAAGCACAACATCGAGGTGATCGAGACCACCCTCTCGAGCTTCGGCGTCGCCGCCCGGGTTCGGGGGGTGAACTCCGGCGCCAGCGTGACGCAGTACGAGCTGGAGCCCGCCAAGGGCGTGCCGGTGCGCAAGATCACGTCACTCCAGAACGACCTGGCCCTGGCCCTCGCCGCCCCGATCCGGATCCAGGCCCCGATCCCGGGTAAATCGGCCGTCGGCGTCGAGGTGCCCAACAAGGCGGCCATGCTGGTCACCCTCCGCGAGATCATCCAGAGCCCGGCATTCCAGACCACCAGCCACCTGCTGCCGCTGCCGATCGGCACCGACGTCAGCGGCCAGGCCATCGCCGGCGACCTCACCCGCATGCCTCACCTGCTCATCGCCGGGGCGACCGGGAGTGGCAAGTCGGTATGCGTCAACGCCCTGCTCGCCGGCTTCCTCCTCAAGCACACCCCGGACCAGCTGCGCCTGGTTCTGATCGATCCCAAGCGGGTCGAGATGTCGATGTACAAGGAACTGCCCCACCTGCTGGTTCCCGTGGTCACCGAGTCGGACCACGCCGTGGCGGCGCTGCGCTGGGCGGTC
>JAXDLW010000036.1:0-14995 GCA_034666405.1 Chloroflexota bacterium
GGACATCGAGTTCGGGGAGCCCATCCCCGGAGCCACCGTCCGTCGCCTGTCCTGCAACGCCGGCATCACCAAGATCCTGCTCGACGACAGGCTGGTCCCCGTGGCCGTCGGCCACATGAAGCGCACCCTGAGCCGGCTCGAGCGCAAGGCGCTCAACGCCCGCGACGGGCACTGCCGCTACCCCGGCTGCAACCGTCCGCCGTCGCAGTGCGAGGGCCACCACGTCGAATGGTTCTCTCGAGGCGGGAAAACCCGGCTCGGCAACATGATCCTGCTATGCGCCCAGCACCACTGGCGGGTGCACGAGGGCGGTTGGCAGCTGATGCTCACGGCGGACGACTCCGTCGTGGTGGTGCCGCCGCACTTGACCAACCTCGCCCGCGGCCCGGGTGGGGGGCTACCGGGCTAGAAATCCGGCTGCGCCGTCCACCCAGGCCACCGTACCTTCGACCGACGTACCGCGGGGCTGTTGGACGAGGCCTCCTGGTGACGTAGGAACAACCGTGGACGTCCATCGAGCGGTGTCGACTGTCGCGCTGGCAATCGCGGCGCTCCTGCACAGCGCGTGCGCCCAGCCCGCAGGACATTCAGCGAAGAGGGTCCTGGGCCCCGCGGCGTTTTCCGGGGCGATCCAGGGCTCTGCGGTGATCAATGGCGATAGACCTGATCGGGGGAATTGCCAGGTTGCAGGGGGGCCGATCAACCCCATCGATGCCAAGCCGCAGGTCTATTACCTACTGGCAGCTGTCGTCGATGGCGAGCGCTACTCAATCGTGCTGCAGGCGCTCGAGCATGGGTCAGCCAACCCGACCGCCGACCCCGGGAAGGTCGGCGTGGACGAACCAGGACCCCACGGGCGCGAATGGAACTGGTCGGGTCAGGGCGGGGGATACATCACCGTGGACGCAGGCAACACGACCGGCTATATGGACGTTTCGCCAACGGGCACGTTGCCTGGCACTCCGCCGCTGCACATCAAAGGACCCTGGACCTGTTCCGCTCGCTGATCGCCATCGCCATCAGCGGCCCCGACCACCAACCCCCGTTCAAGTTGCCCGGTGAGTCCTAAACTGGCCCTCTGACCAAAGGAGGCAGCCGGGGCATGGCGATCGAACTGGAGGGGGCGGACGGCGGGGGCACGGCCACCGCGACCAAGTGGGTGTACCTCTTCGAAGAGGGCAACAAGGACATGCGCGATCTTCTTGGCGGCAAGGGGGCGGGCAATGCTGAGATGACCAATGCCGGCCTGCCCGTGCCGCCCGGGTTCACCATCACCACCGCCAGCTGCAATGCCTACTACGACCGGGACGATTTCCCCGACGGCATGTGGGAGCAGGCGCTCGAGGCCCTCGCCCACGTCGAACAGAAGACGGGCAAGAGGTTCGGCGACCCGGCCAACCCGCTCCTGGTCTCCGTGCGATCCGGGGCCAAGTTCTCGATGCCCGGGATGATGGACACGATCCTCAACCTCGGCATCAACGCGGAGGTTGCCGACGGCCTCGCGAAGCTCGGCGGCGACGAGCGGTTTGCGTTGGACGCCTACCGGCGCTTCATCCAGATGTTCGGCAAGACCGCCAAGGACATCGGCAAGCGCCCGGCCGACGCCGGCCCGGACACCCCTGACGAGAGCCCCTTCGAAGAGGCCCTCGAGGCGGCGAAGAACAAAGCCGGCGTCGAGAACGACTCCGACCTCGACGCCTCCCAGCTGCGGGAGTTGGTCACCGAGTACAAGCGCATCTACCGCGACGCCCTCGGGGAGGACTTCCCGGAGGACCCGCGGGTGCAGCTGGCCGACGCCATCCGCGCGGTCTTCCGCTCCTGGATGAACTCGCGCGCGCGTGCGTATAGAAAGGCGGAGCGAATAGCCGACGACCTTGGCACCGCCGTGAACGTCCAGGCGATGGTCTTCGGCAACACGGGCGCCGACTCCGGCACCGGCGTTGCCTTCACCCGCAACCCCATCACCGGTGAGAAGGTCTTGTACGGCGACTACCTGCTGAACGCCCAGGGCGAGGACGTCGTCGCCGGGATCCGCAAGACAGAGCGGATCGATGCGCTGAAGCGCCAGCTACCCGACGTGTACCGCCAGTTCGAGCAGATCGCCGCCCAGCTCGAGAAGCACTACCGCGATGTCCAGGACCTGGAGTTCACGATCGAGCGCGGCAAGCTCTACATGCTCCAGACGCGCGCCGCCAAGCGGACCGCCGAGGCCGCCATCAACATCGCTGCCGACATGGTGGAGGAGGGGCTGATCAGCCAGGACGAGGCGGTGATGCGGGTCGAGCCGCGCCAGGTCGAGACCCTGCTGCACCGCCGCATCGACCCGTCCGCCGATGTCACGGAGATCGGTCGCGGCGTCCCCGCCAGTCCGGGGGCGGCGATCGGGGCCGCGGTCTTCGATGCCGATACCGCCGAGCAGCGGGGCCAGGCCGGCGAGGCCGTGATCCTGGTCCGCATCGCGACCGACCCCGATGACGTGCACGGCATGATCGCCGCCCAGGGCGTGCTGACCAGCTCCGGCGGCACCGCCAGTCATGCCGCCCTGGTGGCCCGGATGATGGGCAAGCCCTGCGTGGTCGGCGCCGACAGCATCGAGGTCGACCTGCGGCTGCGCCAGTTCACGTCGAATGGGGTGGTGGTCAAGGAGGGCGACATCTTCACAATCGACGGCACCACCGGCCAGGTCCTGAAGGGCGCCGTCAACACCATCGAGGCGGAGCCCAGTGAGCGCTTCCGCAAGCTCCTCGGCTGGGCCGACGACGCCCGGCGCCTGCAGGTGTGGGCCAACGCCGACTACCCCCGCGACGCGAAGAAGGCCCGCGAGAACGGGGCCCAGGGCATCGGCCTGTGCCGCACCGAGCACATGTTCATGGAGCAGGTGCGACTGCCGATCGTGCAGGACATGATCCTCGCCACGGACCACGCGGAGCGCCGCAAGTTCACCTTCGACCTGCTGGACTTCCAGCGTTCGGACTTCGAGGGGATCCTCGAGGCGATGGACGGGCTCCCCGTCGTCATCCGCCTGATCGACCCCCCACTGCACGAGTTCCTGCCCTCGTACGAGGAGACCCTGGTCGAGGTCACCCGGCTGGAGACGCTCGGCAAGGAGGGGCCGGAGCTGGAGGAGAAGCGTCACCTGCTCTCGGCCATCTCGGCGATGCGCGAGGCCAACCCGATGCTCGGCCTGCGCGGCTGCCGGCTGGGCCTGACCCGCCCGGAGATCACCGAGATGCAGGTCACCGCCATCATCCAGGCCGCCATCGCGCTGAAGCGCCGCGGGCTCGACCCTCACCCCGAGATCATGGTGCCGCTGGTGGGCCTGGTGACCGAGATTCGCGCTGTCCGTGAGCAACTTGAGGCCGTCGCCCAGCTGGTGATGAAGACCGAGGGCGTGGAGGTGGACTACAAGTTCGGCACGATGATCGAGGTGCCCCGCGGCGCCCTGGTCGCGGGGGACATCGCCGAGTTCACGGAGTTCTTCAGCTTCGGCACCAACGACCTGACGCAGACCACCTTCGGCTACTCCCGCGACGACGCCGAGGGCAAGTTCCTGGTGAGCTACCTCGAGCACGGGATCCTGAAGGAGAACCCGTTCCAGACCATCGACCGCGACGGTGTGGGGCAGCTGATGAAGATGGGAGTCGAGCAGGGCAGGCGGACGCGCCCCGACCTCAAGATCGGGATCTGCGGAGAGCACGGCGGCGACCCGCGCTCGGTCGAGTTCTGCCACGAGATCGGCCTGGACTATGTGAGCTGCTCGCCGTACCGCATCCCGGTGGCGCGGCTGGCGGCGGCGCAGGCGGCGATCACCGAGAAGAGCGCAACCTCAGAACGCGACAGGTAGGGCGCCCATAATCAGCTGATGGGCGAACCCATCCCCTGGCGCGAGTGGTTCTGGGCCGCGGCCTGGACGTTCCTGCTCTGCGCGGTCGTGGGGCTCAGCGCCGCGCTGGTCGCCAACCGCCCGGAGTTCTTCTGGTACTCGCTGGGCCTCGCGGTGATCCTCGAGGGCGCGGCCGGCGTGGCGATGGCTCTCGACTGGATGGGGATGCCGGGTGGCCTGATCGTCGGCACAGTGCTGTTCTTCCCCTGGAGCCTGGCGGCCCTCGTGCTCTTCCGCAAGGAGATCCCCTGGCAGCAGTGGCGCGAAGCCCGGGGCGGCTCCAGGAGCTGACCCGCCCGGGCCCATCCGTGGGTTGATCCTGATAACATTACTATCAGGAAACCTGAGCGCCCTCAGTCCCAATGGCTGGGTCGTCAGGAACCACGAGCGAGGAGGCTGAATGATGTTGCGAATCGGTGAATTGAAGGGCCGCGCGGTCATCGACATGGAACGCGCCGAGAAGATCGGCGAGGTCGAGGACGTGGTGCTCGACCCCAACCAGGGCATGGTTGCCGGCGTGGTGATCGCCCGGGGCAAAACCGTGCTCGGCGGCGGCACCCATCACCTCCTCCCGGCCACCGCCGTCCACTCGATCGGTCCTGACGCTGTGACCCTGGCCAACGCGCAGGAGCTCGCGCCGACCGCGCTGGACGGTCTGCCCCGCCGCCGTGACATCCTCGGCCGCAAGGTAGTGGGCCAGAGCGGCAAGATGTTCGGCCACGTCGTCGACGTGCTGGTCAACCCCGCGGACGGCGGGATCATCGGCTATGAGGTGGGCGAGGGCGGTGCGCTCGGTGGGCTCGACGAGCTCCTGACCGGGCCCAAGACGCACAACCGCCAGTTCGTCCGCGCCGAGGCCGAGTTCCGGGTGGGCAAGGACATCATCATGGTTCCCGATGAGGCGGTCATCACGATGGCCGTGGACGGCGACGCCGAGGAATTGCCGGTGGGTGGCACGGGTTGGGGTGCGCCGAGCGCGACACCGCGGCCCGCCAATGTGTGGACTCCTCCGGTGCCGCAGTACGCCAGCGCTCAATCGGTCAGGGACGGGGCAACGCCCGCCGCGGTAGGGGCGCCGATGGCATCCGGCATGGAGGCCGACGGCACGGCCTCGTTCGAGGAGATGCGCCCGCCGGTCGATTAGGTCAGGCGGCTCCCCCCGCAGCGCGCAAGTGCGATCGCGCTAGTCTTGAGGATGGCGACGGGGGACTCCGTCCGAGAGGTCAAAGACCGCCTTGACATCGTTGAGGTCATCGGCGGTTATGTGCGGCTTCAGCGGGCCGGGCGCGACTACAAGGGGCTCTGCCCCTTCCATTCAGAGAAGACGCCCAGCTTCACCGTCAGCCACGAGAAACAGGTCTGGTTCTGCTTCGGCTGCAACGAGGGCGGGGACATGTTCAGCTTCGTCCAGAAGGCCGAGGCCGTCGAGTTCCCCCAGGCCCTGCAGATGCTGGCCGAGAAGGCCGGTGTCGAGATCGAGGAGCGCAGCGGCAGCGGCGGCCGCAAGCGGGCCCAGGAGCGGCAGCGGGCCAAGGAGGTCAACGCCCTGGCGGCGCAGTACTTCCACCACATCCTGCTGAACCACCGGGCCGGCACCCGGGGCCTGCGTTACCTCGAGAAGCGGGGCATCGAGGCCGAGACCATCGCCGCCTTCCAGGTGGGCTTTGCCCCCGCCGGCACCAAGGCCGACAACCTGGTCCGTTTCCTGACCCAGCGCAAGGTAACCGAGGACGAGGCCGTGAAGGCCGGCGTGGCGCTGGGCGGGGAGGGGCGCAGGGCGATCGACCGGTTCCGGGGCCGGCTGATGTTCCCCATCCGCGACGAGCAGGGTGGGGTGATCGGCTTTGGCGGGCGGGCGATGGACAACCAGCCGCCCAAGTACATGAACTCGCCCCAGACCTCGATCTACGACAAGGGCCGGGTGATCTACGGGCTGGACTCGGCGAAGAAGTCGATCAGCGCGGGGGGGCGGGCGCTGCTGGTCGAGGGCTACTTCGACGTCCTGATGAGCCACCAGAATGGTGTCGACTACGCGGTGGCCAGCTCGGGCACGGCGGTCACGCCCGACCAGCTCAAGGCGCTGAAGCGCTTCGCCACCGAGCTCTACCTCTGCCTCGACACCGATGAGGCCGGCCGCGCCGCCACCCAGCGGGTCATCGGCGACGCCGCTCGCTCCGGGTTGAGGGTGATGGTGGTGGAGCTGCCCAACGCCAAGGATCCCGGCGATTTCTTCGTCAAGACGCCCCAGCTGTGGCCGGACGCCGAGGGCGCCGCACTGGCCGGCTGGGAGTGGTGGATCAAGGGGGTCCTGGACCGCCACAACCTGGGCAGCCCCGACGGCCGCGACACCGCGGCACGCGCGGTGATCCCGATCCTGAGCCGGATCCCGGAGGAGGCCACGCTCGACATCTACTGCCAGTACGCGGCCCAGAGCCTGCGGGTGGACGCGGCGCGGCTCCTGGCCGACGTTCAGCAGTACCGCAAGACCGGGGTCGCCGCCCGCCCGGAGCCCGAGGCCCCCGCGGCAGTCAGCATCTCCCTCCCGGCCGGGCGGGACATCCCGGGGCGTCCGGAGGAGGACCGGATCCTGGGCCTGGTGCTGAGCCACCGGGACGCCGGGACGATCCTGGCCGAGATCACTGCCGAGGAGGCCCTGGGGCGCCCCGAGCTGGAGGAGCTGTGCGAGCGGGTCAGCAACCTGGTCACCGCCGAGGGGCCGGACGCGCTCGAGCGGAACCTCGAGCTGTTCACCGAGGAGGAGCGCCCCCGCCTGGTCCGTCTCAGCCTGGTGTCAAGGTTCACCGGCGAGGAGGCCGAGTTGCGGATCGCCCTCGCTGACTGCGTGAATAGGATTCGCTTGAGGAATTACGAGGCCGCGATGGCGGCGTTGGAGGAACGACTGAAGGCGACCGGAGTGGACGAGGACAGCGAGGCCCGCGAAGAGCTGCTGCACGAGCACCGCGAGCTGGCGCATCGACGCACCTCCCTGAAGGTCCAGTTGTTCCGCGGGCCCGCATGAGCAAACCGAAGCGGCCCCCGATCGAGAGCCCCGCTGTGACGCCTGAACCGAACGGCGTGTCCATCGCGGTGGACGAACGGCGCCCCCGCCGTGTCGCGGCGAGCCGGGCCGGTGGGCAGGACGAGCTCTTCACCAGCGCCGAGGCCCTTGTCGTCAAGGGCAAGGAGGCCGGGTTCCTCACCCCGGACGACATCCTGCTCGCCTTCCCGGGCATGGAGGCCGAGCCGGACCAGATCTTCCGCATCTTCAACGCGTTCAAGGAGATGGGGATCGAGGTCTCGGACGACGGCAAGGACTTCGAGGAGGTCGCGGAGGTCGACGACGAGCTCATCACCCAGGTCGAGGTGATCGAGGCGGTCAGCCTGGACGACCCCGTCCGGATGTACCTCAAGGAGATCGGCCGGGTGGCCCTGCTCAAGGCCGAGCAGGAGGTCGAGTACGCCAAGGCCATCGAGGCCGGCTCGGGCGAGGCCAAGCACCGCCTGACCGAGGCCAACCTGCGCCTGGTGGTGTCGATCGCCAAGAAGTACATCGGCCGTGGGATGTCGTTCCTGGACCTGATCCAGGAGGGCAACATGGGCTTGATCCGGGCAGTCGAGAAGTTCGACTACAAGAAGGGCTACAAGTTCTCGACGTATGCCACGTGGTGGATCCGCCAGGCGATCACCCGGGCCATCGCCGACCAGGCCCGCACCATCCGCATCCCGGTGCACATGGTCGAGACGATCAACAAGCTGGTCCGGGTCTCACGCCGCCTGCAGCAGGAGCTGGGCCGCGAGCCCAAAGAGGACGAGATCGGCGAGGTCATGGGCATCACCGCAGAGAAGGTGCGCGAGATCATCAAGGTCAGCCAGGACCCGGTGTCGCTGGAGACACCGATCGGCGAGGAGGAGGACTCCCACCTCGGCGACTTCGTCGAGGACAAGGAGGCGATCGCCCCGTCCGACGCCGCCAACCTCACCATGCTGCGCACCGAGGTCGAGGACATCCTGGACACGCTCACCCCGCGTGAGCGGCGCGTTTTGCAGCTGCGCTTCGGCCTGATCGACGGCCACCAGCGCACCCTCGAGGAGGTGGGTAAGCGCTTCGGCGTCACCCGCGAGCGGATCCGCCAGATCGAGGCCAAGGCCCTGCGCAAGCTGCGCCATCCCTCGCGGTCGAAGCGCCTCAAGGACTACCTGGAGTAACCGCCGCGCCGCCTGCCCGATCGGTGCACAATAGCGCCGTGGACAATCGCCCACACTATTACAACCTCGAGGAGCCGGCCCATCTCGGCCGCGAATTCCCGACCGACTCCGACCCGTATGTCCACTATCCACGCAACCGGTCCGCGGGGTCCCTCGTCTTCCTCGACCTCCTCCTGGTCCTGGCGGCGGCGGCCTACACGTCAGAGGGCGCGTGGGGCCTCGGCCTGGTATGCGGGATCTCAGCGGTGCTCTGCGCGATCCCTGCTTACCGGTGGATGAGGCGCCTGGTCAAAGAGGAGATGGAGGCCGACCCCACCGAGACGCTGAAGACCCTGGTCGACCCGCCGCCGGAGCGCCTCAGGCGCTTGCCCGGGCGACGGCCTGCTCGCTGACCCGGGCCTGGCGCCGCGGGCGAAGGGCGTACCAGCCGAAGACCGCGGCGGCGACTGCGGATATCCCGCCGACCGCCAGTGCGGCACGGGGATCCACCAGCTCGCCGATGTAGCCGATGATCGGGCCGCCGATCGGGGTCGTGCCCATGAACGCGATCCCGTATAGCGCCATGACGCGCCCGCGGTGGTCGGCGTCCGTCGCCAGCTGCAGGGTCGTGTTGGCCATCGCCGCGAAGTAGATGCTGGCGGCCCCCATCGCCGCGAGGCCCACGTAGGCCAGGGCCAGGACCGGGGCCACCGAGGTCAGCAGGATGACCGCGCCGAATGCCGCGCTGGCGACGGCCACCCGACGTCCGCCGGTTTTGGCGCGTCGCGCGACCGTCAGCCCGCCGACCACGGCGCCGACTGCCATGCAGGCGTTCATGATGCCGTAGACCTGGGCGTCGGAATGGAAGGTGAACCGTGCCAGGAGCGGCAGCGAGACCGAGAACTCGTAGGCGAACGTGCCAACCACGGCCATCATCACCAGCGGCACCCGCAGCGCCGGGGTGTTCCACGCGTACCTGAAGCCATCGACCAACTGGCCCGGCGCGCTGCGTACCGGCCGGCCCCGGATCAGCTCCCTGGGCCGGATCATCAGGAGACCGGCGATGACCCCGATGTATGACACGGCGTTCACCAGGAAACAGGCCGCGATGCCCACAGTGGCGATGAGCACACCTGCGACGGCCGGGCCGATGATCCGGCCGCCATTCATGACGACGCTGTTCAGGGTGATGGCGTTGGTCAGGTGCTCGGCACCCACCATTTCGAAGATGAACGACTGCCGGGCGGGGATGTCGATCATGTTCACGCAGCCCAGCGCGAGCGCGATCGCGCCCACCATCCAGACGTTGACCACACCGGTCAGCGTCACCAGCCCCAGGACCAGCGCGAGCAGCCCGGCCGCTGTCTGCGTGAACAGGAGGAGCTTGCGCTTGTCGACACGGTCCGCCATCAGGCCGCCGAAGGCGCCGCCCAGCAGCACCGGGAGCGTCTGCAGCGCCAGGATGATGCCCAGTGCGCCACCGCTGCCGGTGAGCTTGAGCACCAGCCAGCCCTGCGCCACGCTCTGCATCCAGGTGCCGCTGATCGAGACCAGCTGGCCGAAGAAGAACCTGCGGTAGTTGGGGACGCTGAGCGCCCTGAAGGTCCCGGCCATCAGCCGTTCCTCAGGATCTTTTCCAGAGCTGTGATACCCAGGCGCAGGTCCTCCACCTCGGCCGGCGGAAGGTCGCGGAGCTGGACGGCCAGCCAGGCGTTGCGCTGGTTGCGGATGCTGGACACCATCCTCCGGCCCTCGGGGGTCAGGCTCACGAGGTTCGACCGGCCATCACCGGGGGCCGGGCCGCGTGTGACGAGTCCCTTCTCGACGAGGCGATCGATGATCCGGGTCATGCTCGGCGGCTGGACTCCCTCCTCCGCCGCGAGGTCGCCGGGAGAGGTCGGGCCGCGCCTGCTCAGCGCGCCCAGCACCGCGAGCTGGGAGGGGGTGGTGCCGCCACTGGACTGCTGTCGCAAGCGCCGCGCCAACCGCATCACCGCGAGGCGCAGCCGCGCCACGTCCTCGAGGTCGAGGGCGACGGGGGCGGCTTTCTGCATCAGGGGTGACGTCATGCTGAGTACAACTACTTAGCTATGATAACTATTCCTGTGGCGGATCTCAGGCGAAGTTCTTGAGACGTCCCCAGATGGTCGAGATCGGGCCGTTCAGGTGGCAGTCCGTTACCGGGGCCCCCTGTTCGAGGTTGACCACCTCGTAGGGCACTGTCAGGTGCGTCACCACGGTCGCCGAGGAGCACATGAAGCCCAACTCGGATGGCGCGTACCCGACCATCAAAGCCTCGGTCGCGGTGAGGCCCGGGGGAAGCCAGAACCATTCGCTGAGCTGCGGGCTCAGGACCACCGGCAGCGCCCGGGGGTCTCCATAGATCGCCAATGCCCCCGCGGGACCGTAGTCGCTGGAGATGATCACAGTGTTGCTGCGGAGGGTTGGTGGGAGCGCGGTGTACGCGGCACTGACCTGTGCGGCAATCGATGGCCAGCCCACCGTGAGCGCGAAATCGGTGTTCTGGCGGTCGAAGCCGGTCGCGTGCAGCTGGTCTGGCGGTATGACGGGGAGCACGAGCTTGGCCAGCACCAGGGCATTCAGCACACACGCGATGACCACGGCGCCCACCAAACCGGACCGTAGCCTCCGACGCTCCAGCCTCGAGATCGCCATTAGTCCCTGGACCATGACGATGGGGACTGCCGGAGCCGCGTAGTAGCCCTTGCCGCCGAACAGGAAGACGGCGAACGGCACGATGCAGGCGATGCCGACTGCGCGGAGCTGGCGATTCCGGAACACGGAGATGAGGCCTGCGACCCAGAGCGGGGCGAGCAGGAAGAGGATGACCACGAACACCAGGACGTAGTCACCGATCCCGCCACCTGCGTGGTTTCGGGTATACGCCAGCGTGGGGAAACCGGTGGCCGCCTGCCAGGCCAGGTTCGGCAACCAGGTCAGCAAGATGATGGCGGCCGCGAGCCATGGATAGGGCGTCCGCAGCGCGCCCCGGAGCCGCGGGGTCACGACAACGGCGATCGCCATGCCCGCGATCAGCGCGACGATCGTGTATTTCACTTCGAGGCCAACGCCGAGGGCCAGGCCGAGCAGCAACCATGTGCGCGGTTTGGGTTCCAGGACAAGGGTGAGGAACAGGTAGAGCGCGACCATCCACGTCAACTGGTCGAAGACCACCGTCTGGAAGAGCCAGGTGCCAAGGATGGCAGGCGAGGTGATCCCGACCAGCAGGGCCAGCGCCTGTACCGAGAGCGAGCCGCCGAGCCTGCGCGCGTAGGCGCCGCAGAGCAGGGCGTTGACCCCGCCAACCAGCGCGGGGAGAAGGCGCAGCGTCCAGGGTGTCGCGCCGAGGAGGTCGGTCTCGAAGCGGGCGAGGAGAGGAACAACTGGCGGGAAGTCGACGTACCCGAACGCCGGGTGGCGGCCGCTGGCGATGTAGTAGAGCTCGTCGATGTGGAACCCCAGCACCCGGTTGAGGGTGAGGTGCACGCCGACGAGCACCGCGGCCGCCCCGGCGTAGAGCAGCACTGCGCCGCGACTGGAGCGCTCTCTCGACGTGACCATCCGGACGCTCACTTTAGGCCAGGATCCCGGCCGGGTTCGTCAGGGCCGGCGGATCGCCGGTGCGGTCTTCCGGGCCAGGTGGGCGCCAACCGAAGCCAGCAGGACAAGCACGCCGATGAGCACGGCGATCGCAGGCCCCCCGGTCCCGGTGAGAGGGAGCGTGGATGCCGGGGACCCGGATTGTGTCGAGGCCCCCGCGACGCAGGACCGCAACCCCTCGTCCACCCCGAATGTCCGGAGGCGGATGTCCGCCTCGGATGCCCCGACCTGCACCTCGTGGCAGCCGGGCAGGGGAGTCCAGGCGTGACGGCCGGTGTCGTAATAGGACACCGCGCGGACCGGGACCGGGATGTTGACCCGCCTGGTCTCACCGGCCGCGAGGGTCACCCGGGTGAAGCCCTGCAGCTGGCGCAGCGGCTCATCGATGGCGCTGCCGGTTGGAGGGGCGATGTACAGCTGAGGGACATCGGTGCCGGCCACGGCGCCGGTGTTCGTGACGTCGAAGCTGACCTGGGCGGTCGGCCCGCCCAACCCTGTCCGGGTCAACACCTGCCCCGACCCGGTGGCCCCGGTCACCGCCAGGTTGGAGTACTTGAAGGTCGTGTACGAGAGGCCGAAGCCGAACCCGAACAACGGCGGCGTGTCCACCTTGTCGAAGTGTCGATACCCGATGTACATCCCCTCCGAGTACTGCGCCTCGTTGGCGACGCCGGGGTCCTGCTGGGGCAGGAAGGCGGGCTGGTCGGACTCGAGTCGGGGGAACGAGACCGGCAGGCGCCCCGACGGGTTGTAGTCGCCGAACAGGATGGCGGCGATCGCGTTGCCCTCTTCCTCACCCGGGTACCAACCCTGCACCAGCGCCGGTACCAGCCCCGACCACGGCATCAGGTCCGGGGCACCGGAGTTGATCACCACCACGGTGTGCGGGTTGATCGCGGCGGTGGCGGCGACAAGCGCGTCGGCGGTGGGCTGGAAATCGGTCCAGCCGGGGCAGGACAGGGCGATGCAGTCGCGGTCGGCGCCCTCGCCGGCCGAGTCGCCGACGAACACGATCGCCAGGTCCGCGGTCGCGGCATTGGCCAGCTGGGTTGCCTGGTCGGATGCGTACATGACATTGATCGCGCCCGCGCGCGCGGTGATGCCCTGGAGCGGGGTGACCTCGTAGAGCGGGGTGACCTCCGAGCTGCCGTGGCCCTTGGCGACAGCCGCGGCGCCCGGACCCAGCAGGGCGATGCTGTGGACGCGCGCCGGGTCGATGGGCAGCAGCCTGGTTCCCGCGACTGCGTCGTTCTTCAGCAGCACCGTCGCCTCCTGGGCGATGCTCCGCGCCACCGCCCCGCCGGCGTTGCGGTCGATCGCGAAGCAGGAGTCGACGTTGGCGCACTGCGCCCGGTCGAACACCCCGAACGTGAACGCCTGCAGCAGGACCCGGAAGACTGCCTCGTCGATGGTGGCGACCAGGACGTTCCCCGCGGTGACGTCAGCCTGGAGGTTGTTGTAGTTGGTGCCGTCCGGCTGTTCGACGTCATTCCCGCAGTTCACGTCGAGGGCCGACCCGTGCGTGGAGTCGTAGTCGGACACCACGAAACCGGCGAACCCGAAGGTGCCCTTGAGGGTGTCCTTGAGGAGGGGGCAGTTCTCGGCGTTGTACGCGCCGTTGACCTTGTTGTAGGCCGACATGATCGACGCGGTGTGCGCCAGCTGCACCGCGGCCTCGAACGCCGGCATGTAGATCTCGTGCAGCGTGCGCTCGTCCACCACGGCATCGACCGCGGTCCCGGGCACGGTGGTGTTGCTCTCGAGCTCCTGGTTGTAGGCCACGTAGTGCTTCGTCGTGGCCATCACGCCCTGCGCCTGGATCGCCCGGATGTCGGCCACCGCCATCTGGCCGGCCAGGAAGGGATCCTCGCCGTAGGTCTCGAAGTTGCGACCGGCGCGGTACTCCCGGACCATGTTGACCATCGGGCCGAAGACGACATCGTTGTTGGTCGCCCGCGCCTCCTGGCCGATGACGCTGCCGTAGGCGCGCGCCGCCGACGGGTCGAACGTCGCCGCGAGGGCGACCGCCGCGGGCAGCTCGGTGGAGCTGATGCCCGGCCCATGGATCCCCAGCGGGCCGTCGGCGAAGTGCATCCCGGGGAAACCCACCCGGGGAATTGGGGGCAGGGCGCCGGTGTGTGAGCCGACATACCCGGTGCCCGTCTCGGTCCCGATGCCGTGCATCAGCGAGATCTTTTCGTCGAGGGTCAGCTGGGCCACGAGGAGGTGGGCGCGCTGGTCGGGCGGGAGCGACGGGTCGAGCCATGCGGCGGTGTGCGGGGCGGCGGCGCCGGCACTTAGCGGGAGCGCGGGGGCGATGCACGCGCACAGGGTGAAGACCACCGCGAGGAAGCCCCTCCGCGCCACGCGAGAGGTTACTCCCGCGGCGTTAGGGCGACTTTCCGGGGCTGGGCGAGGCCTGGAGGCTGAACCCGAAAGCCTCGAGGACCTCCGTGAAGATGTCGAGGTCCTGCTGGCTCCCACTGCGCAGGGTGATCAGAACCGCATGGTCCGGGGCGTACTGGACCCGCGCGTCTCCCTCGTAGCCGCCGCCGCTGAGGCTGAAGGTGCGCTTGATCGAGGTGATGCCACCGACCTCGAAGTCGAGGGTGTCGAGGGCCGAGCCCGATGTCGTCGGCACCTGGCCGAGGCTGCTGACGTTCTTTGCGACATGAACGATCAGCCGGGTCGGGGTCACACCCTGGATGGGGGCCGCGCCGCTGGCCTGCGGCTGTGGCGCCTGGCCGGCCAGGGGTGGCGAGGTGAGCTCGACGTCGGCGCCCTTCTCGACGACCCCCCACGTCGCGGGGTAGAGGAAGTAGTAGCCCGCGGTGTTCTGATAGGCCTGCTGCGCGCGGGCCGTCACCAACGCCTGGGGCGGGATGCTCCGGGTGTCCTTGTCGGCGACCCAGCCCAGGGTGCCGTTGTAGTTGACGTGGTACCAGCCGGGCGTCCCGGGCCGGAACTCGGTCGCCGTGAGCTGCGAGCCCTGGGGGATGTGGGCGAGCACCTGGCCCGTGGAAGCGGGGTTGTCGCGCAGGCTCAACCCGACCGGGCTGAGGACCCAGATCGCCCGGAGCAGGCTGCCGCTAGGGGAGGGGGAGACAGCGGGCGCGCTGGGGCCGGAGTACGTGGTCGACGAACTCGACCCTGAGCACGCGGTGAGGAGGACCGCGGCAAGCGCCGGAAGGCCCAGCCTGAGGTTGGCGTTCATATACTCTGGGACGGCATTCCGGAGTAGCTCAATGGTGGAGCAGGCGGCTGTTAACCGCAAGGTTCTCGGTTCGAGTCCGAGCTCCGGAGCCA
>JAXDLW010000037.1:0-54422 GCA_034666405.1 Chloroflexota bacterium
CACGCGGGGATCGCACGGACGTTCCAGCGCACCGCGATCATGCCTCACCTCCTGGTCCGAGACCACGTCGAGGTCGGGCTGCGCCGGACCTACAGCGATGCCGGTTGGCTACAGGCGATGCTCCGCACCCCGGCATACCGCGCGGACCTGCACAAGGGGCGCCGCCGCCGCGCCGAGATCCTCCGCACGTTCGGGCTCGAGGCCTGGGCAGCCGGCTATCCGAGCGACCTACCGGCGGGACGGCAGCGCTTGCTGCAGGTCGCCACGGCGGTGGCCGCCGCCCCCACGGTGCTTCTCCTGGACGAGCCGTCTGCCGGTCTCGACGTGGAGGAGACCGCGCTGCTGCACGACGCGCTGACCCGCCTTTCCGCCGGCGGCATGACGATCCTGCTGATCGAGCACAACATGCGATTTCTCGCCGGGCTGGCCGGCCGGGTCACGGTCCTTGATGGGGGTGTGGTGGTGGCGGCGGGCACCCCGGCCGAGGTCGTTGCCGACGAGGCTGTGCGGCGCGCGTACCTGGGAGCCGGCGCTCAGTGACGGGACCATGCGAGCGCGGCGTTGACCGCGCCGAACCCCACCGCCGCGGCCACCAGGACGATCAGCCAGGGCTGTCCGCGCACAGGTGGCGGCGCCGGCGGCCGGACGACCGGGGCGGCGCCCGAATCCAGGATGAAGGCGTATTTGACCTTCACCGGACCCGGCCCGGGCCGCCCCAGGGGCTGCGCCAGCTCACCGATGCGGTGCATGCTCGCCGCCGCCTCCTGGGCCAGGACCGCCGCCGCTGACCCGTCCTTGACCCCGGCCAGGTAGGTCGCCCAGGGGCCGCCGCCGGGAGGGGTGAGCGCCGTTGGCGGTAGCGGGACCGGGTCAGCCCTGACCTCGATCGCCGGCAGGCGTGGGTGCGCAGAACTGAAGGTGAACGACAGCGTCAGCGCGCCGCCGGCCTCGAGCCCTTCCGGCAACCGCTTGAGCCATGTGAGCCGGCTGCCGCGGGAGTCGACGACCATGTCCGCGCCACCGCCGTCGACCACCGTGGCAGAGGTGGGGAGCTTGACCGTGGCCGTTATCGCGAGGGGAACGTAGGTGTCGTGCCTCTCGGTGGTGGCCGGCGGCGTCAGCGGTAGCGCTGCGGGCAGGGGAAACAGGGCCTGCAGGTCTGTCTCCGGCGTGTAGAGCTGGGCGGCCTGTCGCAGGTTCTCGAGGATTGGCGCGAGCACCGGGGCGGCCGCGTTGCCGCGCGAGAACTCGTGCGGGACGGCGGTCAGGTTGTTCAGCCGGATCGTGACCGTGACCGGTGCCGTGGCCGATCCAAGGGCTGCGGGGTTGATCGGGGCGCCGCCGGCGCTGTATCCCAGCGCCACGGTCAACGGCAGGGTGCCGACCTGCGATTTGTCGAGCGTCGCCTCAACCCCCAGCTGGCCCTGGCCGATGACGTTGCCGAGGAAGCTCACGTGGCTGTCCTGCAGCCCCGGGGGCGAGTCGCCACCGAGGTTGGCGATCTCGGTGACCCTGGCGGGCAGGAAGATCGCGTAATCGCCGGAGCCCCGAATCCTGAAGATCGCATCGTCAACCAGGGAGGCGACGCTGCCATCAGCCTGGATCTTCGCGCGCACCGTCTCGTCCTCGTCGAGGAAGTCGGGAGGCCGGCTGGTGCCCACCGGCGACGGCAACGCCACCGGGTAGGGTTCAATCGGCGCGTCCACCGCGGGCGATGCCGCAAGGGCGGTCGGCGGGGCCAGGCACCCCCCGAGCACGACGGCGGCAAAGCACGCGGCCCGGGCGCGGGCCCCCGGCATCAGCGCTCCAGCGCGGCGGGCGGCCCCACCCGTCGCCGTACGAGGAACGAGCGCAGGGGCGGGTGGCTGTAGGGGATCGCCCGGTCGCCGGACCAGGACGCCGGGGGCGCCGCGGTCAACCCGGCCAGGTGCAGCAGGACGGTGTCGTAGTTCACCCGCCACCCATTGAACGCGCGCCACGCCCCGTCCCGATCAGGCTTCATCGGTACTCCCGCAGCGGCCAGGTCGTCGTATGCGATGTCGAACTCCTCGCGGGAGACCGACGTCGGGTCGGCGGGCTGTGGGTCCACGTCGTAGCTGACACCGAAGAAGTCGGCGATCCGGCGCAACGCGATGAACCCCGCGCGGATGCAGAGCTCGGCGTCCGGTGAACGCGGCACGTCCAGGCTGGAGGACAGCAGCGCTGCCGCGTCCATGATGCAGCCGGCGGTCGTCACCCACGACTGCTGGGACTGCGGCGAACGCAAGAACACCAGGGGGGCCAGCGAGGTGTGGCTCTCTTCGATGTCCGCAAACCACTCCTGGTAGCGACGCCACGTGGCCTCGAGGCGGTCGAGCCCGTGGATCCGATAGTGGCGCTTCAGCATCACCACTGGCGAGGGCGGGGAGCCGGCCATCGCCTCGAGCATCGAAACCGCGGTCTCCCGGCGCGAGAAGCCGGCGTAGATGGTGGGCAGGTAGCTGATGAAAAGGGCCAGCAGGCCCAGGCCGATGGTTGCCTCACCGAAGGTCAGCAGCAGCACCAGGTAGAAACCGTGGGCGTCGGGTTTCTCGAAGCCCAGGGTGAAGAGCGACGAGCCGCTGAGCAGGACGGCCTGGCCGGCGGGGTCGATGCCAAGTCCCCAATAGATCAACGCAAAGCCGACGAATACCGCCAGCAACCAGATGCCGGGGAGGGCGACCAGCCCTACGGGTGCCAAAAAGGCCAGCAACCGGTCGCGCTTCTCGTACTGGGCGTTGCGCCCGGCCATCGTGTCGAGGACCAGGCGTGTCGCACCGAACGCGAACCGCGAGATGCGGACGTTGGCCGCCCGGGGCAGCACAAACGTCTGCAGCGCCGAGAGCAGGGTGCTCGTCACGATGTACACGCCCCCGAAGAACGCGATCACCCGCAGGACCAGCAGCAGCATCAGGCGTCCAGCTTAGAGGCAGCCGGGCGCCCGGTGATGGGCGCGGCGGTCTGGTATAAATCGCGCTCAGTGGGAAGGGTCGCCGGGGGGATCGGCGGGTCAAGGCGCATGCGAGCGGTCTTGCTCTTGTGCCTGCTCTTAGCGCTGGCCCTGACGGCGACCCCGACGACAGTGGCCCATGCGGACGCTGTGCCACCGGACCTGATGCACGCGGTCAACGTTGTGCCCCCCGGCCAGGGTGGCTCGTTCAACGCCGCGACCTTCGCCCAGAACCAGCTCCTCAAGCAGCTGGGACAGCCCTACAGCTACGGCGCGAACTACGCCGACCAGCTGCCTCTTTACCGGGATTGGAAGTACAAGCCCTTCCAGTTCGAGCAGACCGGGACCGTCACCCACCCCGGCGGCCGCACCGACGTGACCGTGTACCGCGACACGTATGGCGTGCCCCAGATCTATGCGGACAACGACGTCGCGATGACCTTCGCGATGGGCTACACGATGGCCCAGGACCGACTCTTCCAGATGGAGGCGTTCCGGCGCGTCGGCCACGGGACCCTGGCCGAGATCACCGGCGCGGCAGCGATCCCCATGGACGTCGCCACCCGGCGGGTGAGCGAGGGGACCACTGCCCGGCTGGCCGAGCTGGCGGCCGCGCCCAAGGCCATCCAGGACCAGGCGGACGGCTTCAGCGCCGGCATCAACGCGCTGATGACCGAGGAATGCGGACCGCTCATCGGCACCAAGCACCTGGCCTACGCGGCCTTCGCCAACACCTGCCCCGCGGAGTTCATCCTGCTGAATGACGCGCCGGCGGAATGGACCAATGACGACACCCTGGCGTTCGGCGAGTACGCCGGCCGCAACTTCGGCGAGTTCGACGTCGACGAGCTCACCGCCGCCAAGACCTACGTCGACCTGGTCACCCACCTCGGCCAGGCTGAGGCTGAGAAGGCCTTCAACGACCTCTACCCGCTCGACGTGCCCAACTCCCCGCCGATCATTCCGCCGGCCGACGGGGTCTTCCCGCGGCACACGGGCGCGGCGGCCCCCGTCCTCCCGGGCTTCACCTCATCCGGGTACGCGAACCATGACCAGAACCTGTTGCCGCCACTCGCGGCCCTCAGCGCCGGGGCGCTGTCGGTCGACGCCCAGCACCAGGCGATCCGCAAACTGCAACAGCAGCTGGGAATCCCCCGCTTCGGTAGCAACGCCATCGTCATGAACGGCACCCGCACGGCCAGCCACAACCCGATCCTCTACAGCGGCCCGCAGACCGGCTGGGCGGTCCCCGGTTTCTTCTGGGAGGTCGAGGTGCACACCCCGACGCGCGACACCCGGGGCGTGACGGTCCCCACCATCCCGCTGCTGGTGATCGGCCGCAACCGTGACATGGGCTGGTCGGTGACCTCGGCCGAGGGCTCGAACGCCAGCACCTTCGTCGAGACCATGACCGACGCGACACATTACAGCTACCAGGGAGCGCCCCGGCCGTTCGAGGACAAGCACGACGAGACCGTCAACTGCAACAACCCGCCCACCGTGCTGACCGACCTCACCAGCCAGAGCGTCGACACCCCCTGTCCCCTCACGAGCACCACGGTCACGGTCTACCGAACGGTGCACGGACCCGGGCTCGCCGACCCGGTGGAGAACAAACTCTTCACCCGCGAGACCACTGTCGATCACCGTTTCGTGCAGACGCTCATGGCCTGGGACGCCATCAGCAAGACCCACACCGCGCAGGACTTCGGCAATGCCCTCTCCACCCATTACCTGGGGTTCAACTTCTTCTACGCCGACGTCCACGGCGACATCGCCTACTTCCACACCGGCCGGTACCCGATCTGGGCCTCGAACATCGACCCCAACCTGCCCCAGCCGGGCACCGGCGCGTACGACTGGCGCGGCGAGGAGACGTATGCGAGCAACCCCCACGTCATCAACCCGGCCCAGGGATTCCTGGTCAACTGGAACAACAAACCGGCGACCGGGTGGTGGTCGCCGGCGACGGCCGGCGCGCAGAACTGGGGCGCCTACCAGCAGGCGGTGCAGCTGGGCGACATCACCGGCAGCCGCAACAACTGGACCTTCGACGAGGTGGGCCAGATCCCCCGCCAGGTGGCCTACACCGACCACCGCGCGAGGGCCCTGGCGCCCTACCTCACGGCGGCTCTCCAGGGACAGGGCGGACAACTGGGTGAGCTGCACGACCTCGTGGCGGCGTACGACTTCCAGCGCAGTGATCACGGCGGGGGCAAGATGGGGCCGGCCACGGTCTTCTTCGACCGCTGGCTCGAGTACCTCAACCGCGACACCTTCTCCGGGCTCCTGGGTACGGACTGCCCGTCGTTCCTGCATTACACGATCGACCTCATGAACGACCACCGTTCCCCCTGTGGCGAGGGACCCCCGGCGCACTCGCTTTCCGTGGACAACACCGGGGCGGCGGCGCACAAGTTCGACCAGGACAGCCAGGACGCGCTGCTCCGCGCCTTCCGCGGCGAGACCACCGGGCTCCACAACCAGTTCAACCTGTTCGGCGTCGCCGGCGCCAGCACCGCCGCGCTGGTCGCGGCGCGCGAGGCCGCGGCCGAGCTGACGTCGGCCCAGGGCGCGACGGTCTCTGCCTGGAATGAGCCCGTCGAGGTGGTGCACTTCTTCCACCAGGGCGCCGGCAGCGTGCCCGACTACGCGCCGCTGCAGAACCGCGGCAGTTATGGCCAGGTGCTGGAGCCGATGGTCGCGGCGGCGGCCGCCGCAGGGGGGGGCGGCGGGACCCCTACCACCAGTACCGCGGCGCTCGTGCCGCTGGCGTTGCTGGTGCTGGCCGTGGTCAGCCTGGGGCTTGGCTTCGGCCGCCGGAGGCCGGCCCCCCGCTAGCCAGGCGGCGCCTCACCAGCGCAGGTCCCAGCCCTCGAATTCGCCGCGGTCGGCATCCCAGACGGCATCCACCCGCTTCACGTCGGCGTCCTGCGGGCCTTCGCGGAGGTACCCGAGGAGGGCCTGGAGCTGGCTCCGGCGCCCCTCCGCTTCGACCTCGACACTGCCATCCGAGGCGTTCCGCACATAGCCCCGGAGCTGGAGTCGCCGGGCCTCGCGGCTGACGAAGTCGCGGTAGCCGACACCCTGTACCCAGCCGTGGACCACGGCCCGGAGCCGCGCTGCCTGGCCCGGTTGGGGTTCCCCGGACGCCTGTTCCACGGTGATCGTGAATTATGCTTCCGCTCGATCGTATGACCGAGTTCGACATCATCGTTGTCGGCTCCGGTAGCGGAGGCGGGGTGGTCGCCAGCCGTTTGAGCGAGGACCCCGGGCTGCGAATCCTGCTCCTGGAAGCCGGCCCCGACCCCGGCCTGGCGCCGCCTGACGACATCCTTCATCCACGCCTTGGCAGCGGGGTCGAGGCGTTCGACTGGGATTACCTCGATCCCACCATCGGGCTCGGCCTGCCCCGCGGCCGCATCCTCGGCGGCAGCAGCGCCGTGAACGCCACGATCGCGATGCGCGGGCAGCCCCAGGACTACGATCAGTGGGCCGCCATGGGCGCGACCGGCTGGGGTTGGGACGACTGCCTGCCCTATTTCCGCAGGCTCGAGACCGACGCCGATTTCGGCGACCGGGAGTACCACGGGAACAGTGGTCCGATCCACGTGGAGCGAGCACCCCTGATGGCGGGCGAGCAGCTCTATGTCGCCGCCTGCGAGGAGCTCGGCCACAGCCGGGTCGCCGACCACAACGAGCCCGGGGCGATCGGCGTGGGCCCGATCCCGCGCAACATGAAGGACGGCGTGCGCCAGAGCGTGTTGGTGACCTACCTCGCCGTCGCCCGCGGGCGAGAGAACCTGGTCATCCGCGCCGATGCGCTCGTCGACCGGCTGGCCCTGGAGGGCGAGCGGGTCGTGGGCGTCCAC
Organism: Chloroflexota bacterium; assembly: GCA_034666405.1. Lineage (GTDB taxonomy): Bacteria > Chloroflexota > Dormibacteria > DASZGP01 > DASZGP01 > JAXDLW01. Next base: position 6,841 of record JAXDLW010000037.1, read on the forward strand.
CTCGGGGGCGGCGAGGAGATCCGGGCTCGACATGTGGTGCTCGCGGCCGGGGCCTACAACAGCCCGGCCCTGCTGCTGCGCTCGGGGATCGGCGGCCGCGACGAACTGGCGGCGGTCGGGATCGAGTGCCGCCACGACTTACCCGGGGTCGGCCGCAACCTCATGGACCACCCGGTGACCCTGGTCACCCTGCTCACCGACTACGCGCCCGACCCGTCGGTCCTGCGCTTCCCGGTGGCCCTCAAGATGCGGGCCGGCGGCGGCGAACTGGACGACCTCAAGCTCTCGTACTACCCGGGAGACGCATTCAACATGCCAGGGTTGACCGGCATCTTCATCGAGGTCAACGACTCCCGCACCCGGGGCACCGTGACCCTGCGTTCGGCCGACCCCGCTGAGGCCCCGGACATCCAGCATGGCTTCCTCTCGGACCCCCACGATGTCCGCCTGATGCAGGTCGGCGTGCGCCACGCGGCCGAGATCGCCGAGGTGATGTCGCGTTCAGCCCAGTGCGAGCTGCTCCTCCCGGATCCCGCGACGGTGGCCGACGATGACCTGCTCCGCGAGCACTGCCTGCAGTTCCATGGGACGGGCTACCACCCCGCCGGGACCTGCCGGATGGGGTCTGCCGGCGACCCCGAGGCGGTGGTCGGACCTGGCCTTGAAGTGCACGGCCTGGGTGGACTGCACGTGGCCGATGCCTCGGTGATGCCGACCCTGCCCCGGTGCAACATCAACCTCCCCACGATGATGATCGGCGAACGGGCCGCGGACCTCGTCCGGCAGCGGCTGTGAGCGTGCTTGCGGCCGCGACCGGCAGAATTGCAGGCGTCATGAAAGCAGAGGCGCTCGACCTGCAGCCCCGGGAGACGATCCTGAAGGACGGCACACGAGTCCTGTTCAGGCCGATCCAGCCCGCCGACAAGGCCTCCCTCCAGCACGGGCTGGCCCAGCTGTCGCCGGAATCCCGTTACCGGCGCTTCTTCGCCCCCATCGACCACCTCAGCGACGAGCAGTTGGAGTACTTCACCGAGGTCGACCAGGTGAACCATGTCGCCTGGGTGGCCATCCTGCCGGACCTCGCCGGGAGCCCGCTGGTCGGTGTCGCCCGCTATGTGCGCCTGGCGAACGACCCGGAGGCCGCTGAGGCCGCGGTCACCGTCATCGACGCCCACCAGGGCAAGGGCATCGGCCGCGCGCTGCTGCGGGTCCTTGCCGAGGTCGCGATCAAGGGCGGCGTCAAGCGCTTCACCCTGTTCGTCCTGAGCGAGAACGAGACGATGATGGGCCTGATGCACGAGGCGGGGGCAATCTCGGATGGGTTCCAGGGTGGAGTGCACCAGCTCCACGTGACCCTGCCGGACTCTGTCGAAGGGCTTGACGAGACGGCTGCGCCACGGGTCCTGAAGGTGGCCGCTGCCGGCCAGATCCAGGGCGAGGTCTCCCCGGGGCGACTCGGCACCCGCTTCATGGTGGGCAAGCACCGGTGACCGGGGCCATGACCGAATCCCTGGCCGAGCTGGTGTCCTCGGCCGCCCGGCGGTGGGGCGACGACATTGCCCTCGCGTGCGGCGCCAGCCGCCTCACGTATGCCCAACTTGACCGGGCGGTGGCCCGGGTCGCCGCCGACCTTGTCGACCGCGGACTCCAGCCCGGCGACGCTGTTGCCGTGCTCGCGGGCACCGGCCTCGAATTCCCGGTCCTCGCCCACGGGGTCCTCCGGGCGGCCGGGGTCCTGGTGCCGATCTCGCCGTCCTCACCGCCCCGCGAGGTCGCCGCCCTGCTCAGGGCTGCGCAGGTGGAGCTGATTCTCTGCGACAGCCAGCACGAGGACGTGGCGACGGCCGCCGCGGCGATCTACGACCCCGGCTGCGGGGTCATCACGCTGGATGGCTCGGCCGCGCGGTCCCGGGGCGACACCATGGCCCTGTCGAGGCTGACCGAGGGCAAGGACGTCCCGGCGCCCCCGGGGCGAATCCCGGCAGGCACGGGGGCGGTGATCCTGTTCACCAGCGGCAGCACCGCGAGGGCCAAGGGGGTTGTGCACAGCCATGAGGGCCTGCTGCGGAACGCCGAATGCGTCGCCCACCAGATGGCCCGGCTGACCCGTCGCGACGTCATGCTCGGGGTCCTGCCGCTGGCCCACTCCTTCGGGCTCAGCGCGGTGCTGAACAGCTCGCTGCTGGTCGGGGCGCGACTCGAGTTGCTGCCACAGTTCGATGCCCAGGAGACCTGGAAGACGGTCCTCGCGCGCGAGGTCACGGTGCTCACCGGGGTGCCGACGATGTTCCGCCGGATTGCCGAGTTGCGCGAGGCCAGCCGCAACAGCGACCTCCGCCTGGCGATCGTGAGCGGCTCCGCGTGCCCGCGCGACATCGCCCGCGACATCAGGCTGCGGCTGGGCGTCGATATCGTCGAGCGCTACGGGATGACCGAGGCGTCACCCCTGACATGGCGTTCGATCGACGACACCACCCCGGCCGGCGACGTCGGGCTACCTGCCTGGGGCGTGAAACTGCGAGCCGTCGACGAGAAGGGCAGCGTGCTGCAGGCCGGGCGCCGCGGGGAGATCCAGGCCCAGGCCCCCGGCATGCTGCTTCGGTACCTCGCGGCCGCCGACAACCGCGAGGGGCTGCAGGACGGCTGGCTGCGGACGGGCGACCTGGGCACCGTCCGGGCGGACGGCGGGCTCACGCTCGAGGCGCGGCTCAAAGAGGTGATCCTGCGGGGCGGGTACACCATCTCGGCCCGTGAGGTCGAGGCCGTGATCGAACAGCACCCCGCGGTTGCCGAGGCGGCGGTGGTTGGCCTGCCGGACGACGACATTGGTGAGGATGTCGCCGCGATGATCGTGCTCCGCCCCGGCCGCAAGGCGGAACCGGCGGAGCTGTGGCGCTTTGTCGGCGAGCGCCTGGCCGCGTGGAAGCGTCCCCGGCGCTGGCGCATGGCCGACGAGCTGCCGCGCACCTCGCTGGGCAAGATCCGCCGCGACGAGATCATTCGCACCTGGGGCGAGGGCTAAACCTTGTCCCTGATCGCACCCCGCCGCGGCCGGGGTCGCTGGGTCGTGGCCGCGCTGCTGCTGCTGGCGATCGCCGCGGTCATCGCGTTCCAGCTCCTGCGCAGCGTCCCCGCGATCGCCGCACGCCCCAACGTCCCGGCCGCGATCACCACCGCCTCGGCCGCCCCCAGCCTGCCCTGGCCGGCCAGGGGGGCCGGCGCCGTCGGGGCCACCGACGTCGGGCTGCTGGCCACCGGTGGCTCCACCACGCCGCAGCCGATGTTCAGCGTGGCCAAGATCATGACCGCGCTGGTGATCCTGGAGGACAAGCCGTTGAAGACCGGCGAGTCGGGTCCCACCCTGACCGTCGATGCCGCCGACGTGGAGATCTACAAGGCCCGCCTGGCAGGCGGCGAGTCCGTGGTCAAGGTCCAGGCCGGCGAGCAACTCACCGAGCTCCAGGCCCTGCAGGCGCTGCTGATCCCCTCGGGCAACAACGTGGGCGTCCTGCTGGCGAAATGGGACGCGGGCTCGGAAGCGGCGCTGGTGGTGAAGATGAACGCAAAGGCCCGCGCGCTGCACCTGGTGAACACGACGTTTGACGACGTGAGTGGGGTGTCGACCAAGACCCAGGGAGTGCCTTCCGAGCTGGTGGTGCTGGCCGGCCTGGCGATCAAGGACCCGGTGATCACCTCGATCGTGGCCATGAAGCAGGCGGAGCTCCCGGTCGCCGGGGTGGTCTACAACGTCGACTACGCGCTTGGCCAGGAGAACATCATCGGCGTCAAGACCGGCTCCAGCCCCGAAGGCGGCGCCAACTTCGTGTTTGCCGCATCGCACGCGATCGAGGGTCGCCCGATCACGATCCTGGGCGCCGTCATGGGCCTGACAACCCTGGACGAGGCATTCGCGGCCAGCAAGGAGCTGATCAAGGCGGTGCGCACCAACCTGTCGATCCGGCACCTGGTCCTCGCGGGCTCTGCGCTCGGAACCTACCGGACCCCATGGGGCGCGGGCACCGACATCGTCCCGGTGAAAGCCCTCGACGTGGTCAACTGGCCGGGTCTGCCCGTCCGCGCCCATTTCGAGGCCCGGCCGGTGAACGCGCCGCTCGGCGCCGGCACGACCGTTGGGAGCTTCTCGATCCGCGCGGGCGACCAGGTCCTGCAGACCCCCCTGGTGACCCGTACCGACCTGGGCAAAGTGCCGACGCGCTACCGCCTGACGCGGCTCGACCTCTAACCCCGCGCGGGTATCCTCGAAGCACCGGCCAGCAGATCCCCGCAGGCGCCGCCGCGCCGCAACCTCCTCGTCCTGGCCCCCATCACCCCGGCGACGCCGCCCTCAGCTGGCTGCGGCCGAGTCCTGCTCCGCACAACCCCTGGTTAGCTTTTCTTATATTGGTACTGTTAGGTTCGAATTGATTTGAGCGACTATTTCGAGGAACTGAAGCCGGCCCCGCGGCCAGCGGCGAAGCATGCCCCCGAGCCCGCACCTGGACCTGAGCCCGCACCCGGCCCCACCTGGGTGAACGTCGGTGGCGACGCCGCACCAGCCCGGCCGGTCGCCGCACAGGCGCAGGCGGCCGCCCCGGCGCCCACCCGGGTGGTTCCTCGCCGCCCACCCCGCGGAGCCCGGCCTCGCGCCGGCCGTTCGTCGATGCAGCCCGCAACCACACGCGGGAGGATCCTGGCCGCTGTCGCCGCGCTCACCGTGGTGCTGGGGATCGCGACGACCGCGTATGCCCGCAATGAGTTGAGCAACCTCCCCAACCCCGGCGCCGCGCCGGTCCTTGCCAAGTCGGTCGTCTTCTACGACCGCAACGGCAACGTCCTCGCCGAGCACGACCCCCAGGGCCAGTTCCACGTCGTCCAGCGCATCGGCGAGATGGGTAAGTGGGCGCCGCTCGCCACCGTAGGTGCCGAGGACAAGGACTTCTACAAGCACGGGGCCCTCGATCCGCCCTCGGTGCTACGGGCGATCCTGGTCGACACCATCAACCACAGGGCCATCCAGGGTGGCAGCACGATCAGCCAGCAGCTGGTCAAGATCACCGTCCTGCACGACGAGAAGACCCTGACGCGCAAGGTGAAGGAGGCGGTGATCGCCAGCGAGATGGAGCACAAGTACTCCAAGGACCAGATCCTCGAGATGTACATGAACCGCGTTTACTACGGCCACGGCGCCTACGGGATCGGTTCGGCGGCGAAGACCTACTTCGGTCGCGCGATGGAGACCAAGAACCTGACGATCGGCCAGGCCGCGTTCCTCGCCGGCATGATCAACGCGCCCAGCGGCAACGACCCCCAGGTGCATTTCGACCGCGCCCGCCAGCGCCAGTTCTACGTCCTCGACCAGATGGTCAAGGGCGGCTTCCTGAAGAAGGCCGAAGCCGACTCCGCCGCCACCGAGGACATCCAGAAGGAACTGGTCTACGACACCAGCTACCGCGAGAGCAAGGCCCCGCATTTCGTCAACTACGTCATTTCGAAACTGGAAGCCCAGTTCGGCCCCGACGCCATGCAGCAGGGCGGGATGTCGGTCTACACCACGCTCGATCCCAACCTGCAGGCGCTCGCCGAGCAGTCGGTGACCAAGGGCGTGCAGCAGATGAGCTCGATGGGAGTGAACAACGGCGATCTCCTGGCGGCCAGGCCCGGCACCGGCGAGATCCTCGCCTGGGTGGGCTCGGCGGACTTCAACAACCAGGGGATCGGCGGCCAGTTCGACATCATCCGCAGCCCCCGGCAGCCCGGCTCGTCCTTCAAGCCCTACGACTACGAGGCAGCCTTGAAGGACCACAAGATCACGCTGAACAGCTGCGTGCAGGACGTGCCCACGGACTTTGCCGGCTACAAGCCCCTCGACTTTGACAACTCGTTCATGGGCACGATGACGGCCAGGAAAGCGCTGTTGCTCTCGCGCAACGTCCCCGCGGTGCAGGTGGCGCAGAAGGAGGGGATTGCCAACGTCATCAACCTGGCGTACGCGATGGGCATCCGCGACACCCTGCCGCCCTACCTCTCGACGGCGATCGGCGGCGGTGAGGTGACCATGCTCGACAACCTCCAGGGCTACGAGGTCTTCGCCAACGAGGGCCACAAGGTGCCACTGATCAGCATCACCAAGATCACCGATTCCAGTGGCTCCGTCCTCTTCCAGACCAGCGCCGGGCAGCAGCCCAAACAGGCCCAGGTCCTCACCCCCGCGGAGGCGTACCTCATGACCGATGCCCTCAAGGGCTACCAGAGCCAGTGGAACCTGGGCTGGCAGCGGCAGATGGCGAGCAAGTCCGGGACCTCCGGCGGTGCCTCTGCCGGGGTCCATCCCGACGCCTGGATGATGGCCTATAACAAGGACATCGTGGTGGGCGCGTGGGCGGGCAACACGGGCGCCAACGGCGCCGGCCGGCCGACCAGCGCGTTTGGCGTCAACACCGGCTCGACGATGCTGGCCAGCTTCATCAACGGCATGCCCGCGGACCTCAACCACTGGTACCAGCAGCCCCCCGGGCTGGTCAGCAAGGGCGGTGAGATCTACCTCTCCGGGACCGAGACCATGCCGGCGTGCAGTGCTCCCTCGCAGGCACCGGCACCCGGGACGGGCGACCAGAAGAAGAGGCGCGTGGCGCCGCCCACGCCCAAGAAGGGGGGTGGCGGCGGCGGCGACTGAGTCGCCGCGTTCGCCTATTTCTTCCCCTTCTCCTTGGCGGCCTGGGCATTGCTGATCTTGGCCGCCCGCTCCTTGCTCATCCCCTTCTCCTTCAGCGCTTCGTAGGTCTTCGGCTTCTTCACCGACGGTCCTGGGCCCTTTCCACCCGGCATCCGACGCAACCTCCTTTCTGAAAGTTGTCCACAACCCGCTTGGGGATTATGTGCAGTACCGGCTATCACTATATCGGCGGAGCCGGGGTCGCGGCGGGACTCCGCGCTGGTACGCTCAGGACATGGCAAGGACCGTTCTGACCACCGGCGCCAACTCGGGAATCGGGCTGGCGACCGTCATCGAGGTGGCCCGCCGCGGGTTCCACTCCGTGGGCAGTGTCCGCTCCGAGGCCAAGGCCCGCGTCGTCCGGGAGGCGGCCAAGGACGCCGAGGTCGAGGTTGACACCGTCATCCTCGACGTCACCAACGCCACCAACTGCCGCTCAGTGATCGCCGAACTGGAGCCCTTCGCGATCGTGAACAACGCGGGCTTCCCGGCGACCGGCGCCGTCGAGGATGTGCCGGACAAGGAGGTCCGCGAGGTCATCGAGACCATGGTGATCGCGCCGATCCGGCTGGCCCGGCTCGCCCTCCCGTACATGCGCCAGAACGGGGAGGGCCGGATCATCAACATGTCGTCGATCTACGGATTGACCACGACCCCCCTGTCGGGCTGGTACCAGGCTTCGAAGCATGCTCTGGAGGGGGTGTCCGACGCGCTCCGCATGGAGGTGGCGTCGAGCGGGATCAAGGTGATCCTGATCGAGCCGGGCGGCTTCAAGACCGGGATCTGGGAGCAGAACGACGCCGCCCTGTCGGCCCGGCGCGACTCACGCTACAAGCGCTCGTACGAGCGGCTGACGACGGGGACGCAGATCTCGCAGCCGCTGATGGGGAACCCCCGCACCGTCGCCAAGACGGTGGTCAAGGCGCTCACCAGCGGCAACCCCAAGGCGCGCTACCTGGTCGGCTACGACGCGCAGCTGCTGGCGCTGATGGACAAGGTGACCCCCACAGGCGTCAAGGACCGCGTCAGCAGGATCACACTCGGGCTCTGACCCCCAGCAGGGGGCGTGCGGGTCAGCCCAGGCGCAGCTGGTGCAGGACGACGCCGATCGCGAAGACCACCACCCCCGCTGCCAGCACGATGCGGCCGGTCTTCTCCAGGAGCGCGCGCTGCTCTTCGATGGCCTGCTCGTTGAAGTAATCGCCGGTGAGGCGCTCACGCAGCGCCAGGTCGAACTTGACGACCCAGTCGCGGAACAGGAGGCTGGTGACCCCCCAGACAACGGTGACGAATCCCATCTCTTCAATGCCCAACATGGAGTCGAGTGTGGACTCCCGGTACCGGCTGCGTCCTGCAAGGGTTCGTAAATTCCTGTGAATTGTGTGCGCCGGGACTCTTGGTCGCGTGGGCTCTCCTGCAACGGCGACACGAGGGCCCGCGGGTCACCCGGTCCCTCACGTGCCGATTGCGCCGACGCCGTGGCGCCGGCCGGGCACCGCCAACGCTCGCTTTTACGCACTGCACCCGGGCCTCGTCCGGGCGGTTGCGGCGCACCCTTCGCTGCGGTTCGTGGACGGGCGTGAATTTCGGACATCACGCTGGTTGGTGGGTGCGCTCCTGCGGGTCGCCCCGTCCTCCGTCGGCCCGGGTGGTGTCAGGGCGCCCCACGGGCGGGTGCCCGGACGACGCCGTGGCAGCTCTGGCGGCCGCAATGGGACCGGGCGACCCGCGTGCCCCCGCGTCGCCAGGGATAAGGGGTCATCACGACTCGAGCCCTGATGTCCCGCGGTTCTGGTGACATCAGCGTCGCATGGTCCTCGGGATGACAACTGGCGCTTGGGCAGCAGACCAGACCAACCCACACCGCAATCGGAATTCACCTGTTGCGCTGGCCGAGTTGGACGGGCACAGTGTTTCCAAGTCAGGCAGAGGAGGTTGGCGTGATGTCGCGGCTCAGCACATTGGAGACGATCCTTCTGATATTGGGAGTCGGCTCCCTCGCCAACGCGCTGCGAGACTTCCTGATCTCATGGAGGGAGAGGAGCGACTCCGAGCGCCGTATGGAGCGCGCTTTCGCTGCATACCGCAAATGGGTGAGGCCGATGGCCTTTGCTGGGGTTGTCCTACTCGCCGTTGATGCGATCCTCATCCTCTACGACATCATCAGATGAATCCCTATGCCCGTCCGATCGGCCCGCAGCCTCAAGTGTCATTCGCGAGCACTCGCCTGGTCTGCTGGAGCGCGACCGCGCCACGCCTCACTTCAAGCTCCGGCGCACCTTACGGTTGTGGCGCTTGAGCCAACCGGCATCCACCTCGAGGCCGGCACCTACGAGGTCACTGATAGGTATGACCCGGGCATCGTTTCTTCCCGGCCCTGACACGTTCCCCGTCAACCGGCCATCTTTTAGCAGCTTCTCGATTACCCGCCGGTTGACGTGGCAAGCATCTGCCGCAATGGGTTATCACTGGGGTGCGGGATACCGACCGCCCTCAGGAGTGTCATTCCAGCACAGTCGCCTGGCGGGGAGTAGATCCGTGATGTGGCACACTGTCAAAAAGATGTGCTTACGCCTCGGTGTCCGTTGGGCACTGCTGGTGATCCTGGCTGCGGGTCTGCTCACAGGTTGCGGCTGGGCGGTCCAGGGCGACAGACCTCCGGCGGTCGTCGGTACCGGTTCGGCTCCCGCACCGGCCTCCGCATCCAGTAGCCCATCGTCCACGGCGGTGCGTACCGCGCTCGGCATCCCGCCAGAGCGACAGGCTGAGGTTGGAGTCATTATGAGAACTCCAGGGGCACTGACGTTTCAGCCCATCGCGCAGGCTGACGTTTCGAATTCGATCACCGGAGGTCATCCAGACCTGGTAATTGATGCGACTCTGGCGGATGTGACTATCGCACCCCTCGGCGGGCAGAAGCGCGAGTGCATATGCTGGGTTTTGTCCTTCAAGCCCCAAGATCTAGTCGATTCGCTGGACGGGCCGGCAACGGATGCGGACCTAGCGTGGCTCGCGGGACAGAAGACCAACTACAACTTCTCGGTGGTGGACGCTCAAACCGGAGAGCGGGTTTACGGGGCGATCGGAGGTTAAGAGTTGTCCTCCGCGCCGGCGGAATACCTAGGTCGTCACGCGGCGTCGGGTGTCATTCCCGCACCCTCGCATGCTAGGCGAACCGGCGCCACCTAGTCGGCCGCCCGGACAACGCCCCGAGTAGACAACAGCCAAACAAAGGTGCGTGCCAGGCACGCCGCTACGAGCAATCCGAAGGCTAGCGATTCAAGACTCCGACTAACCAGGCCCGCGCTTATCAGGGAGAGGAATCCGGCGGTCGCGACCAGAAAGGTTCTTGCCGATGCGACGGCCCACCGCACCTCGCCCGATGTAGCCGCGCGAGCCTGGACAACCGTGTAGCTAGCGGCTAACACCGGCACGAATACGGCCACCGTGGACGAAACTACCAGGAAGGTGAGCCTCGCCCACCCAGCCGGGGCGCTTCCGACGTGCGGCCCGTACGCAACAGCAACGCCAATCGCCTCAGACACCACAGCGACGACGACCCAACGACGCCAGCTGACCTCAGTCCAGGAGGTGGCAACGCCCGTCAACAGCGCACTGACGAGGAGAACCCAAGAGGTTGTTTCCCTGTCCTGTCCGCCGAAGGTGGACCACACGGGCCAGAACGCAAAGCTGTAGGACGCGAGAACCACCATCCCGACAATCAAGCTGAGTCTGGGCGTCCATACGTCGTGCGAGGTGGACGACTGTTGGTCGACTGCCAACGTCCTGTCAGTATGATGCCGAGGTGGGTCAGGTGACAAAACGACACCGTCGCATGCCAGAGGTCGGCTGCGACGTTAGGTCGCCGACCGCGGCGCGTCGAGTTGGTGTGGCCCCTTGCGGTCGACCACGGCAACCGCCGTTCCGAGCACCGCGGCAGCGATAGCGAGCATCGACGCTGGGCCGAAGGCCACCATGTTGCAGCCAGGTATCGTCCCGGGGAGCGCGTAGAGAAGCCCAGCTGCCCATAGAAGCGCGAGCCACACCTTACGCCCAGTGCTCGCATGGCGCCAGGCGGCCAGGCCTGGTAGAAGCATTACGAGCACGAGCGGCACAAGCTCCCATTGATTCGGAGCGCGAAGATCAAGCACACTGAAATGAGCGGGGGCGCTCAAGTTTTCCTTCCATCGGCCGATGCAAGCCTGCGGCGAGTGGACGACCAACGCCTGCCCCGGCACCGATATGGGTGCAAATATCGCAAAGAGGATCGTGCCAGCTCCTAACAATGAGGACGCTGCCCCAGCGATGCGCTCGACCGCTCTCATCTCGTTGCGGGTGACATTGTGACACCCTCGCATGTCCAAGGCCCGCGCGGCCGTCCAGCTACCCGAACGGCCCGGTAACGTCCGCAATTCTGAGGTTCATGGACCCAGAGAGGTCCACCCAGAGGTTTTCGTCGGTGATCACTCGAGTGCCCCCCGGCAATCCAGAAGCGAGCCGACAGCCGGTGGTTGTGAGCGTGGCATTTGCGATCGTCGCGCCCCTCTGACTCCAGGTCAACCTCCACACGGGTTGGTCGAAGAGAGCCTCCGGACAGCTGATTACGCCACCCAGCGCGTGGGGCGCTCTCAAGAGCTCGCCATAGATACGTTCAGCCATTGCCGGATCGGAAACCCGACGGTGAAACTCAGGAGCTAGGCGGGTCGCCTCTCTTGTGCCGACCATGTTGTCTGGCCGACGCGGCGCTGAGGACGTTTCGACCATGCGGCCCGCAGCGGAGAAAGCCACGACCAGGCCCAGCAGCGCGGCAGCCACCCAACCTAGTCCTCTCAATCGACGAAACCTCGGCATGTCCCCCGCGAGCCTATTGCCGCCGGGCACTCACAAGGGTGACCAGCGCCTCCTCTGAGCGCCTTCTCGTCAACGCGATCACCTGGCGAGCCAAGCTTTACTGGCCATGTCTCGAGTCAAGCTCACGCGTCGCCGCGGATTCACCCGGCTGTCCAGCAAGCGGCAGGTGACACTGCCGCTACAGGTTGTCGAAGAACTGAACTTGCAGACCGGGGATGAGTTGAGAGTTGAAACGGACAAGGGGCGAGTCGTCTTGTCCCGGGAGCCGGGGCGGTCTGCGGCCCGGCTCCGTGCCATCGACGAAGCGGCCGGCAGCATGCCCGAGTCTGGAAGCCGGGGGATCTTGACCGGTTGCGCGACGAGTAGCACTGATCGTCTTCGACGCCAGTGCCGTGATCGCGCTGCTCGATCCTGCTGACGCACTCCACGCCGGCGCCCGGCGGGACTTCGAGCGCCGCGCGGGCGATGACCTCGTCATTCCGGCGACGGCGCTGGCGGAGACGCTGGTCGGGCCGTCCCGAGCGGGCAATCTCGAGGCAGCCCGGACCAGGATTCGGTCCCTGGACGTGGCTGTAGCCCCGGTGCAGGAAGCGGTCGCCGTGGCGGCGGCGCAACTGCGGGGGCGGCACCGCGGGTTGCGCCTCCCGGATGCCCTGGTCCTGGCGGCCGGGGAGATCCTGGCCGCGGATGCGGTCGTCACGGGTGACGCGCGCTGGAGGCGTCTGTCGCCTCGCGTCCGCGTCATCCAGTGACCCACCGCTAAAATCCCGGGAATCCACCGGGGGACGCGGAGGAACAGCGATGTCAATGGACCCGGGTTCCGCACCCCCGGCGTCGGGCAACCCCGCCCGCCAGCTGGCGATCGTCACCTGTATGGACGCGCGGATCGATCCGCCGGCTGCCCTTGGGCTGCGGCTGGGAGACGCGCACGTGCTCCGGAATGCCGGCGCGGTCGTCAGCGACGACGTGCTGAGGTCGCTGGTGCTGTCGCAGCGGCTCCTCGGGACCCATTCTGTCGCGGTGATCGCCCATACCCAGTGCGCGCTGCGGAACGTCCACGACGACGAACTCGCGCTCAGCCTGGAGGCAGAGACGGGCCAGGCGCCGCCGTTCGGGTTCGGCGCCTTCTTCGACCTGGACGAGCATGTCCGCGACCAGGTGGAACGCGTGCGCAGCTGTCCCTGGCTGCCGCACCGCGACAACGTGCGGGGCTACGTGCTGGACATCGCGGACGGGAGTTTGCGCACCGTCGTCGAAGCCTGACCCAGGCCCCGACGTCCGCTAATTGGGCGAGGCGACGAGTTCCTCGAGGACACTGCGAACCTGGCGAGGATTGGTCAGGGTGCGCGCCTCCACGTTGAACTGCACGTGGTCCCCCGAGCCGCCCAGGCCGGTGGTGATCGCGGCCGACCGCACGAAGTCCCGCAGCTCCAGCGCGATCCGCTCCGCCACCTCCGGGCCCGCCTCGGGGATGACCAGCGCGAAGTCGCTGTCGTTGATCCGGGCCAGGGAGTTGACCTTGCGGGTCTTGCCGCGAAGCAACTCGGCCAGTTGCGCCAGGGCAATCTCGGCGGCCTGCGAGCCCATGCTGTCGATCAGGTCGTCGAGGTTGGCAATGTGGAAAAGCACCACGCTGAGGTCGTGCTGGTGGCGGCCGGCGCGGCTGATCTCCTTCTCCAGGAGCTCCTCCAGGAAGCGCAGGCTGTAGGCGCCCGAGGCAGCGTCCACCATGCTCCCGCCCACCTGCAGCAGCCTCCGGGCAAGGACGATCGCGTCGGCGGCGGAGGTGGTCAGCACCCCGAGTGCCGCGCTCCACTCGGCGAGGCGGGAGCGGTCCGAGCCACCCACGACGATCGCGCCGATCGGGATCTCGCCCTTCAACAGGGGCATGCCCGCGACCGCGGCCGGGGGTGGGACAGAGCCGGCGAGGTGGCGGCACCACGCGCTCTCCGCAACATCAGCGACGTCCATCGCGCGGTTCGCATGGATCGCCCACTCGGCGGTGCCCTGCAGGATCCGCCACCATTCCTGCCGGGAGGCCAGCGTCGACTCCTCCGCGATGCTGTTGCCGGTGTCGTCCAGCAGGCGCACGTAGGCGAACTCGGCACCAGTGAACTCCAGCGCCGCGGTCGCCAGGACCGTGGGGACATCCTCCGGCTCGGCCTGGGAGAGCACCTTGGTGAGGCGGGACAGCGCCCGCGCCCCAGGGACCTCGCCCGTCGCCAGCTCGCGCACCGCCGCGAACAGCGCCTGGGCCGTGAGCATGACGCGCTCGGGCTCGACCAGGGGCACGCTCTCCGCGTGGGTGACCAGCTCGTCGGGGAAGACCCGGAGCTTGAACGACAGCGGCGCCAGGGCGTCCATGTCGACAGGTCCGAAGCGGGCGGGGTCGCTCACCAGGTTGGCGAGCTGCACCCCATCGCCATCGATCACCGGGATGACCACGTGTCCCAGGCCCGCACACGTATTCCGTAGTTCGGGGACGCGGGCGCGGTGGTAGCGCGGCTCGAAGAACAGCGGGCACTCCATGGCCGATTGCAGCAGCTGGCAGTAGTGCGGTGGGTCGACCGGGACCGTGAGCGGCAGTGAGTCCACGGTGTACACGTGGAGCTTGAGCCCACTCACCGACTCGAACCCCGCCACCAGGTGCTCGAACTGCGCCGACCCGATGATCTTCTCGGCGCGTTCGTTGCTCGGGTCGATTGCCACGTTGCTATCTAACGCCCGCGCGGCTGCACGCCCATGACAGGCGCGTCACGGTCAGGTCAGGGGCGTGTCAAGCCACGCGTCGATGTCGGCGAAGACCGTCTCCCGGTCGGTGTCGTTGAAGGTCTCGTGGTAGGCGCCGGGGTAACGCTTCACGACATGCGCGACGGTCGCCCGCTTGTCCACCTCTTCGGCCACCGTGGGCGAGACCAGCTTGTCGCCGGTTCCCTGGATGAGCAGGAACGGCACCGTGATGTCCGACACCCTGGCCAGCGCGTTGGGCGCGGCTCTCATGTAGACCTCCTGGTAGAAGCGGGTGCTGATGGCCTGGGTCACCAGGGGATCAGCCTTGTTGCTTTCCACCACCGCCGTGTCGCGGGAGACACTGCCCGGGTCGAACCCGGCATTGAGGCTGAGCCTGGGCAGGATCGAGGACAGTGTCCTGCCCATGAGCTCCTTCCACGCGGGCGGCTGGTACGCCAGGATCAGGGCCGGCGCGGAGATGATGAGGCGATCCATGCGATCGGGATGGTCCGCCGCGTAGGCCATCGCCAGGATGCCGCCGGTGGAGTGGCCGAACACCACGCGCTCCAGGCCGGGCTCGGCAGCCGTCGCCAGGGTGATGAAAGCATCGAAGTCCTCGCCGAGCTCACGGTACGCCATGATGTGGCCCCGCTGACCCGGGCTCCTGCCGTTACCCCGCTGGTCGAAGGAGTAGACGACGGCGCCGTTCCGGCAGAGGTGGTCGACCAGGAACGGGATCCGGCCGGAGTGGTCGGCGAAGCCGTGGACGGTCATCACCAGCCGCTTCGGCGTCACGCCCGGTTGGCGCCGGCTGACGTAATAGAGGTCGAGGCCGTCCCTGGTCGGGAACGTGCCCTCGCGCTCTTCCAGCGCTGTCGTGGTCTGAGTCATCCGCCTCTCCTCTTGCCGTCGGATTCTCTCACAGCCCGTTTTCGAACTCTCACAGAAAACTGTTTGCCCGTTCACAGGGCGTGCGGAGGGAGCGTCCAAATACTTGGTTTCACTACCTCGCAACCAACAAGGGAACCACACCAAATGACCATGAGAAACACGATTACCAACCGGCGGACGCTGTCCGCCTCCGTCGCCGCCGGGCTTGCGGCGCTAGGACTGGGGATCGGCGCATATGCCATCACCAACTCCGGCGCGAGCAGGGCCTCGTCCGCCAGCGCCAACCCGGCGGCCAGCGGCAGCCCGACGAGCACTGCTGTTGTCCCGTTTCAGAAGGGACAGCCAGGGATAACCAAGTCGGTCGGCCAGATCCCGGCCGCCTACAAGGCTGGAACCGGGACACTCGTCACCGGGGCCGCGGCCGACAAGGCCAAGGCGGCCGCTGTGGCTTCCTACCCGGGCGGTACCGTCAACCGTGTCGTGCTGATGAGCGACGGCCAGTACAACGTGCATATCCTGGGCGTCAACTGGCCGCACCACGTGTTTGTGAGCAGCACCTTCGCCGTCATCGGCGCGCTTTAGCCGCCGGCATCGAACACTGGCCTCAGTCAACGAGAGCCTCCCCGGCCGGCGCCTGCCAGGGATTGGCGCAAACCCGCACCCTGTGGCGCCGGTCACCCGCCAGCAGCAGGAAGTCGCCCCGGCCCGCCGTGGCCAGGAACTCGCACTGGCTGTCGGTCAGCCCAAAAGCCCGTTGCAGGCGCTGGGCCTCCGCCTGGCGCTGCGCGCCCAGGAACAGTGTCGAGGGGTTGGTGGCGAGCACCAGGCCCTGGTCGGACGACAGCAGGTCGCCGGCGTTCTGGGTGACCAGGCTGAGGGAGCCCTGGTACTTCCGCACCCGGCGCGCCAGCCGGACCAGGAACCGGCGGACCAGCGGGTACTCGAACACCAGGCCCACCTCGTCGAAGAGCAGTCGACGGCGTGCCGGCGCCGAGCGGACGCGCGACCAGATCCACTGGGCGATCAGGAAATAGGCGACGGGTAAAACCTCCTCCTTGAGGTCGCGCAGGCTGAAGACGACGAAGTCGGCGTCCAGCGCGACATTGGTGGGCCGGGCGAACAGGTCGCCAAGGGGACCCTCCGTCCAGCGTCGCAGGGACCGCGCGACCCGCGGCGCCGCGCCGCGGTTCTCCAGCTCGGACCGCAGGTCCGCCAGGGTATGGCCGGCCCCTGCCAGCAGGTCGCGCAGGACGACGTCGAGGTCGACGCGGTCGTCCTCTGCCAGGGTCCCGCACATGGTTCCGAGCAGGTCCAGCAGGTCGGCGACCTGGTCGCCCCGGGGGTCCCGCTCGCCCACCGCCGCGAGCGCCGGGTCCAGCACGTTGATGCTCGTGCCTGTGCCGAGGGCAAGGTCCACCCACTGCCCCCCGATGGCCGCACAAACGTCGCCGTACTCTGCCTCGGGGTCGATTACGAAACCACCGATTCCGGCGTCCGCGTCCGACAGCAGCAGGCCCTTCATCAGGTACGTCTTGCCCGCGCCGGAGTGGCCGAAGACCCCCACGTTGGCGTTGCTGAACACGTCATCGTCGAAGGTGTCGATCAGGATCGGCGCGTTCCCCCGCAGCCGCCGCCCGACGAAATGACCATGCGGCTGCTGCAGCTCGTCCCAGGACCATGGGTAGAGGGTGGCCGCGACCCCACCCGGCAGGAGGCGCTGGTGACCGACGCGGTCCTCCCCCACGGGCAGGGTGGCGACACGGCCGGCGGCCATCTGGAACACCGCCGGGAGAAGCCGGACCATGGCGCGCGACGCTCGGTCCAGGAGGCCCGCGCTGGCGGCATCGAGCTCGTCCGGGTGGTCGGCCTCGAGCGTGATGTAGAGCGAGATCGCAAAGACGTGCTGCTGGTTGGCCGCAACCTCACGACGCAGGCCCAGCGCCTCGGGCAGCCCGGTCTCCGCCAGCGGATCCCCGGCGGACTGCGACGCGATGTCACTGAGCCGGGTGGCCTGGAGCGCCCGGATGCGCCCACTCAGGACCCGCATCGCGCTGGCCGCCGGGATCCTGAAGCCGTGGACCGCGAGGTCGTACACGGCCGGGGTGTCGAGCAGGTGGGACAGCCAGCCGGGTTCGAGTTCGATGCCGGGGTAGCCGTCGAGGAGGAACGTTCGGCTCAGCCGGCCGTCGACCCGCAGCCAATTCCCCCCCTCGTGCCAATCGGCATCCAGTCCCCGCGCCAGGCAGGCGGGCAGGGCCTCGTCGAGGAAGCGGTCCAGGGCGCGGTTCTCGAGGAGATCGGGCGCGAGCCCCATCAGCTGCAGCACCCGGGTGGCGGACTGGGCCTGGGCGAGCAGCGCCCGGGCCACGCCGTCGCCCGGCTGGGGCCAGCCGGCCCGTAGCCTCAGGGCCTCCCATTTCGACGCGACACGGGTGACCGCCGGGGTGGCATCGCTCAGGACCAGGGAGACGTTCCTGGAGAAGGCCGGCGACTCGTCGTCCGCCAGGAACGCCGCCAGGCGCGGACGGCTAGAGGCACCCCGGCGCGCGGGACGGCTGGCGACGTGGAGCTGGAAGGCGCCCTCCATGCCCGCCAGCAGCTGTTCCAGCAGCAGGACCTGGCGGCGCCGGGCCTCGGGCGCTGCCTCCAGCAGGTCGTACGCCCCTGTGGTGATGACGCAGTGCCTGGTTGCCGCGCCGGTGGTGAACAGTGCTGGATGCTCGCCGCGCTCAAGGCGGACGTGGAAGGGTTCCGGGGCCGTTCGGGGCACGAGGCGATCGAGCATCTCGCGGCGCATCGAACCTGCCCTCCAAGCATTCCCGCCAACCCCGGTGGTGGGCGGCGAACCGTCCCCCACTCTCGCCGGTCCGCCGCAGAGAGATCGTCGCGCAGATGGGTGGACAGGCGGTGGACAAATGTCGCGCTCCGGCCCCACCCTCCCGTGGTTTATGGTGCAGGCGATGAGCCCCGCGACCCGACCCCGACGCCGAGCCGGCGACACGTTGCGGCGGATGCCGGCGCGACTCCTCGCCTGCCCCGAGTGTGGCCGGCCGTTGCGCGGCGACGACGAGGGCGTCCAGTGCTCGGACGGCCATGCCTTCTCGCTGGTCGCGGGCATCTACGACCTCTGGCCGCGCTCGGTGCCATTGCCCGGGCTGGACTGGTTCGCGACCCCCTATGGGTTGCTCTACGACAACGGCATCAAGGAGCGGTGGCTGGGGCGCCTGGCCGGGCGGTTCGGCTGGGGCACGAACATCGACCGGATGTACCGGATGATGGACGAGGGGGTGAAGAACCGCCCGGGCGAGGTGGTCCTTGACGTCCCGGTCGGGGGGGCCCCGCCGCTGCGGTCGGCGCCCGGGCGCCTGCTGGGGACCTACGTCGGGGTCGACCTCAGCATGGAAATGCTGCGGCGTGCTGACCGGGAGCGGCGAGCCGAGGGCCTGCGGAACGTGGTCCTGGTGCGGGGAGACATGACCCACCTGCCCCTGGCGGATCGCTCGGTCGACCGTGCCCTGTGCTTCAACGGCCTCCACGTCATCCCCCAGAAGGCCGAAGCGCTGGCGGAGTTGCACCGGGTGCTGAAACCGGGCGGGGTCCTGCGGGGCAATGCCGTGGTCAGGGACGACAGCCCCCGGGGACGGCTGCTCAGACCGTGGTTCGGGCGCAGCTGGCTCTTCTTCCACCCGGCCGACCCCGACGAGCTCGAGGGCCTGGCCCGGGATGCCGGCTTCAGCGAGTGGGAGCAGGAACGCGACGGTTCGATGCTGTACTTCGAAGGGCGCCGGGCGAAGCCGCGGCGCGCTTGACCCACGCTTGCGGGCGGACTTGGCACACTGGCATAATCGCTATCCCTACTGATTAGGTCGGAATTACGAAATTCGTGGAGGCCGGGACGCCTCCGCGGCGATGGAGGCCCTGCACCACATGAGCGACTACGCCAACCCCGACGCCCTGGTCTCCACCGACTGGGTCGCACAGCACCTCGCCGACGGCAGCATCCATCTCATCGAGGTCGACGAGGATACCGACGCCTACGAGCGCGGGCACATCCCCGGCGCCGGCTCCCTCCACTGGCGCAACGAGCTCCAGGACCCGGTGATGCGCGATTTCGTGAACAAGGAGAAGTTCGAGAAGCTGCTCAGCGGCAAGGGCATCGGCAATGGTGACAACGTGGTCCTCTACGGCGGCAACAACAACTGGTTCGCGGCGTACGCGTACTGGTACTTCAAGCTGTACGGCCACACCAACGTCCACCTCATGAACGGTGGCCGTAAGAAGTGGGAGCTGGAGGGTCGCGAGCTGAGCGCCGAGAAGCCCGCCGTCAGCGCCACCAGCTACACCGCCCAGGACCCCGACTACTCCATCCGGGCCCTGCGCGATGACGTCATCAGCAAGGTGGGCAAGACCCCGATGGTCGACGTGCGCTCGCCGGACGAGTTCAGCGGCAAGCTCTCGGCCCCGGCCCACCTGCCCCAGGAACAGGCCCAGCGCAATGGCCATATCCCCGGCGCCAAGAACGTGCCCTGGTCGAAGGCGGCCAACGAGGACGGCACGTTCAAATCGCTGGAGGAACTGCAGCGCCTCTACGTCGAGGACCAGGGACTCAACTCCGGCGACGAGACGATTGCCTACTGCCGCATCGGCGAGCGCAGCTCGCACACCTGGTTCGTGCTGCAGGAGTTGCTGGGGTTCAAGAACGTCAAGAACTACGATGGCTCCTGGACCGAATATGGCTCGCTCGTCGGCGTGCCGATCCAGAAGGACTTCGTCGAAGAGGGCGCGAAGTCCTGATGAGCAGCAGCTGCGTCGACGCCCCCGCGGACTACGTGGGAGAGAGCGCGATCCTGGGCAAGGTGCTGCGCGACCAGCAGCCGGTGGAGGGCGCCTACGTGCGCCTGACCGGTTCGCAGGATGAGTTCGTGGCCGAGATCCGCACCCCCGAGGACGGCTCGTTCAAGTTCTGGGCGGTCCCCGGTGACTGGCGGGTCTCGTGCCTGGCACCCGGCGCCGAGCGGCTCGAGCAGCCGGTTTCGCTGGAGAAGGGGCACTCTGCCGAGGTCCGGTTCGAGCTGACCCCGGAACCGGCCGCCAGCAGCTAGGGCTTCACTCCCAGGACCCGCCGGGCAAACGCCGCCAGGCGATCCACGCACTCCGCCATCACCACGGGGTCACGCGCCAGGCCATGGCCCACTCCCGGGAAGGTGGCGAGCTCCGCGCCGGGAACGGTGGCCACCGCCGCGCGGAGCAGGTCCATGCGGGCAAAGGGATCCGACTCGCCGCTCAGGAACAGGACCGGGACACGGATGCGGGCCAGGTGCTCGAGGCGCTGCTGGTCCGGCTTCCCCGGGGGATGCAGCGGGTAACTGAGGAGGACCAGCCCGCCGATCTCGTCGCCGTCGGCCGCGAGCATGCTCGCCACCCGGCCGCCGTAGGACACGCCCCCGATGATGGCCCCCGGCTGCCCGGCAATGGTCTCCCGGTACACGATCACCGCCTTCTCGACCTTCATCGGCAGCTTTCCGGCAGCCGGGACGGTGGCTGCGCGGATGCCGTTGCGGCCCAGGGCGTCGACCCATGGCAGCATGGTCGCGGCGCTGCCGGAGGCGCCGTGGGAGAGGAAGACGTCGGTCGAACGCGCCTCAGCCACCCGAGCCGCCCGGCGACCAGCGGGGCTGGTCGATGCCACTGCTCGGAAGCTTCTCGTCGCGGTCGTAGGTGGCGAAGGTCATCTGCGATACACCGGTCCCGTCATTGTTCATGATCCACAGCTGCGGGGTACCGGCAGCCTGGCGCACGAAGGCCACGCGCCGGTCGAACGCGGGGGCGATCGGCTGAACGTCGCCACTCTTGGTGCCGCGCACGGCGGTGAACCCGGAGGCCTGGCCGTCGACCGGTTGACCGAGCGCCCGCTCCAAGAGCTGCTGCGAGGAGCCCGGGGCGGTGCCCGACGCGAACACCAGGCTGCCGTCCGACGACCACGCCAGCGACTGCGCCTGCAGGGCCCCGATCCGGGCCAGCCCGTTGCCCTGGGCCGCCAGCGGACGATAGGTCCAGACCTCGGGCCCACTGGTGGACCGGGTGAAGGCCAGCGCACTCCCGTCGAACGACCAGGCGAACACCGTGCCGGACGCGGACGGGACGACTCCTGGGACATCGGAAACGCTGAGGGTCTCCCGGTCGAGAACCCGCAGCACCGGGCCCTGGCCCCCATCGGTGACGAACGCCAGCCGCCTCCCGTCACCGCTCCACACGGGCGCCCCGGCAACCCGCCCTGCCTGGGCGACGACCACGTCCCCACCCGGGAGGCCCCCGCGGCGCCAGAGGTGCAGCGCGCCTGCCGCCGACACGTATGCCAGCTCGTCGCGGGCGGGGTTGGCGGCGATCGCCGCGGCGCGAACACCGCTGTCGGTCGCGAGTGAGCCGTCAAGGGGGGCCACTGACAGCATCCCGGCGGTGTCTAGGACGTAGAGCAGGCTGGAGTCGGAGGCCCAGGCGAAGGAGGCAATTGGCTGGGTGCCGGCAAACAGCAGCCGTAGGCTGGGCGCGGGGGCGTTCACGCCCGGCGGTGGACGCAGCTCGGCCACCCGGCTCGAGGTCCCCTCGGTGTCATCCCGGACCAGGAAGGCGACACTCCTGGTGAGGTCCAGCGCGCCGGTCGTGAACGTGAAGTCGTGCGGGGTGCCGACCGGGTTGTGGTGGAGGTCTTCCATCCCGGCGCCCACGTGGATGGTGTACAGGGTGCGGGGGCGCAGCAGGTGTAACGGCGAGACCACCAATTTGCGGGCGTCGTCAGGGGCGATCGCCGCGCGGTACGCCTGCGACCCCCCGTCGCCGGCACCGCTCACGGTGACCTGGTCGGGGGTGGGGACGAGCACGTTGCGGGTTAGCTGGATGACGATGTCGGCATCCACCGCGACCCCTGTGCTCTTGTCGCCGGGCGTCACCGAGCTGATGCTGGGGGCGCCCTCGCTGGTGAATTCCCAGAAGTGCTCCAGCCCCTCGACCCTCCCGGCGGTGTCACGGTAGCCTGACCGCAGGGTTACGCGGTACTTGGTCGAAGGGGCGAACTGGTGCCCGGGATGGGTGAGGCTGAAGACTCGACCCTTCCAGCTGGTGGGGCATGAGGTGGGGTCGCACCCCTCGATCGCCGGCTCCAGGCGCCACCGCGACTCCACGCTGGCGTGGTCCATGTCGTGGTTGAACGTGACCCGCACCGGCGCGTCCCCGGCGACGTTGGTCTCGTTCTTGTTCGGGGACACCTCCTGGATCGCGGGACCGTCCGGCCCGCAGGCCGCCAATGCCACCGCCCCGACCAGCAGGGCCAGGAGGCAGGTCGCCCGCCAGGGGGGAAATGCACTCACCCGGGGATTATCCCGGGCGGGTACCCGACGGCCCGGCTAGGAGCCGGTCTTCTCGGCGATCTGGCGGAATTCGGCCGCCAGCGAGGAGAGCTTGGATGGGTCAACGAACATGATCGAGAGTTCCGACACCTTTTCGATGGCGCCGTCGATCGACTGGCGGTTGTGGTTGGCGCCGTAGAGGAGCTCCTTGACCTTCTTCGAGCGGGTGCCGAGGACGGTGTCCGAGCGGCCCGCCATCTCGTTGATGGCCCCGGCCCAGTCCACCTTCTCGGTCTTCGCGTCTTCTTCGCCACCGGCTGCCTCTCCGTCGCCTGCGGGCGCCGCGGTTTCCGCCGCGGAGTCGACAGCGGGCGATTCCGCCTCGGCCTCGGCCGGCGCGGTTTCGGCGGCAGGCGCGGCTTCAGCAGCCTCAGCCTGCTCCGCGGACTCGGGGGCCTCCGCCGGCACTTCCGCCGGCGCTGAGCCCGAGGGGACCTCGCGGATCCCGCCCTGTGAATCGGGCTCCATCACCGGCAGGGTCGCCGGGACCGGGCCGCCGCGCACCTCGATCTCGGCCGCGGGCTCTTCGCAGAGGGCGACGACCTTCCGGGCGTCCTCGTCCACCTCGCGGGAGCTGTCGGTATACGACCCGAGGATCTTGCCCTCCCGGAACAGGACGATCCCCGTGTTGCTGCCGTGACGGACGATGACCGCGCCACTGGTGCCCTGCTCGCCCAGGTACTCCAGCAGGGCATCGGCCTTGATGAAGCGCGCCAGCAGCTTGTCGTACAGGCTGTTGGCGGTCAGCAGCTGGTAGATGCCGGTGACCATCTCCGGGGACAACTGGATGACGTCCAGGCCGCCATCGCCGTCGTCGATGCGCTCGCCGAACTGGTGGAACGCCGCCGAGCCCGTGCTGACCTGGCCCTTGCCGTCGTAGATCGCCTCGACCACGGCGCCGGCCGAGAAGAGCAGGACCCCGGTGAACTCGTCGCCGCTGAGGCGGACGTATCCGGAGTGCTTGTCCTTGGCCAGGCTGCGCAGCAGCTTGGGGAAGTCGACAAACCCCGCCGTGAGGCCCTCGTGGATGGTCTTCCCGAGCGGCACCGGGTACAGGATCATCGTCTCCGGGGGGCGGGTCTCGGGGAGGACGTCGGTACGCCTGCGCTTCTTGGCGTCGCTGGACTCGTCGTCCGAGGCGGCCGCGGCCTCAGGGGTCGAGGCCTCGACGACAGGCTCCGGGGCCGGCTCGGCTTCGGCCGAGGTCTCGGCGTCCGGCTCGGCCTCAGCAGGGGCATCAGCCTCGGCTTCGGCTGCGGGGGCTTCGGCTTCAGGGGCGGTGGCCTCAGGTTCCGCGGCGGTCTCCGCGGCCGGCTGAGAGCCGTTCGACGAGGCGCCCCCGCTCGGGCGGTTGGCCAGGAGTTCGGTGGTCGAGACCTTGATCGTCTCCTCCGCGGGAAGCTTGGCCTTGGCGTCGAAGGTGAAGTCGCCGTTGCTCCAGTCGAGGACCCGGTGCACCACCGGCTCGCCCTGGTCCGCGGCGTCCACGGCATGGAACAGGTGGCCGAAGAGGAAGTAAAGGGTCGCCTCGCCGTCACCGCTGCGGATGTGCAGGGTGCCCGTGGCACGGTCCTTCGCGACGGTGTCAAGGATTCCTTCGAGGGATAGTTCGGCTAGGGTTCCGCTGCTCTGCAATGGGCACCTCAAACTCAAAGCCGGTCAACCGGCCGGATAGCGGCGCTTATAGTGTCACACGTGGCCCCCGTATACAAGTTTTGCGTGGCGCCAATTCAGGGGCTCCACCGGCGGCGCCCGGTGTGGGGGTTCCACGTCACAGTCGGCGTAACGGTCCTCCGCAACGCGATGAAGGCGAGCGCGTGAGCGAGGGTGCGGGCGCGTGGGACGGGGCCCTGGCCGCCGCCCCCAACCCCCACCTGCTCCAGTCCTGGCGTTGGGGGGAACTCCAGGAGCAATTCGGCTGGAAGGCGGAGCGACGAACACTTACGTCCGGGGTGCCACTCACCATGCTGACGACGCCCACGCTGGTCCCCGGCGGGCGCTGGGGCTATGTCCCAAAGGGCCCCGCGCTGGCAGGGGACGGCCTGGAGGCGGACCTGGCGGAGGTCCGAGCGATCGCCAGCGAGATGGAGCTCGCGTTCGTCAGGGTGGAGCCGGAACTGGAGTCCGGGTGGCAACCGCCGACGGGCTGGAGCAGCGCTCCCGCCATCCAGCCGGAGCACACCTCGATCATCGACATCGCCCGTCCCGACGACGAGCTGATGGCTTCATTCAAGTCGAAGACCCGCTACAACGTGCGGCTGGCCACCAAGAAGGGGGTGGAGGTTGCGGTCAGTGACGACATCTCCGCATTTGCCCGGCTCGCCGGGGAGACCTCGGCTCGCCACCGGATCCAGCTGGCGCCGGAGAACTACTACCGCGAGCTCTACCGCCTGATGTCAGACGACGGTACGGCCCGGCTCTACCTGGCCAGCCACGAGGGCACACCGCTGGCCGGGATCATGATCGTCCGGTTTGCGGGTCGCGCCACCTACCTGTTCGGCGCGTCGACCCGCGCGGGCCGCGAGAAGATGCCCGCCTACCTTCTGCACTGGCAGGCGATGCGCGACATGCGCGATGCCGGTGACAGCGAATACGACCTCTGGGGCGTGCCCCCGGATGACCAGCCCGGGCACCCCTGGTCGGGCCTGTGGCAGTTCAAGTCCGGGTGGCAGGGACGCTTCATCACGTACGCGGGCGCGTTCGACTATCCGATCTCAACTGCGGTGTGGCGCGGCCATAATGCTCTATCGAGCGTGAGACAGACAGTGCGACACCTTAGGTCCCGGGCGAGGCAGGGATGATCGACGCCACCCTTCTCTCCGAAATCGTCGCCGGGGTCGACCAGGGCTACGTGCTGGTCGATGGCTCCGGGAACATCACGGCAATGGGCAACCGGGCTGCCACGCTGCTGGGGTTGATCGACCCCGGGGGCGCGGTCGGCAGTCCGGCGGCCCAGGTCATCCCCACGGTCGGGACCGAGATCTCGATATTCGAAGGCGAAGGCTCGGCGCTGGCCCACTGCCTGAGCACGGGTGAGGAGTGGCGCAGCCCGATCAGCGGGTTGTTGGTGGACACGGCGACCGGGACCAGGCCGCTCGAGATCCAGTTGCGCCGGCTGAACGACGGCAGCGCGGTGGTCCTGCTCTCCGACGCGGCGCCGTTGCGCGAGATCCTGGATGCCCACGACGCCCTGGTCAGCGTGACGAGCCACGAGCTCAAGACCCCGATCACCGCCATCAAGGCGATGTCCGAGTTGATGGTGACGTACGAGCTGGGCGAGGTCGAGCGCAAGGAGATGCTGCAGGATATCTACCGTCAGGCCGAGCGCCTCGAGCTGCTGATCCGCGAGATCCTCGACGCCAGCCACATCGACACCGGGCGGGTGCCGCTGGTCCTGGGGCCGGTCCGGCTTCGAGACCTGGTCGATGACGTCGTCGCGGAATTGGAGGCCCAGCTCGAGGGCCGGCAGGTGCGCATTGACGTCGACGAGTCGCTGCCGCCGGTCAACGCCGACGAGACGAAGCTCCGACAGGTCCTCGTGAACCTGCTAACCAATGCGATAAAGTACTCGCCGGGCGGCGCGCCGGTGACGCTCGAGGCTTCGCCTGCCTCCGACATGGTTCGGGTCGCGGTGAAGGACCACGGAATCGGCATCAAGGAATCAGATATGGCGCGGCTGTTCAAGAAATTCCAGCGCATCGCCGACCCCTCGACCCGCAAGGTGCCGGGGACCGGCCTAGGCCTCTACATCGTGAAGGGCCTGGTCGAGCTGCAGGGCGGGAGGATGGACGTGACGAGCGAGTACGGAAAGGGGAGCACCTTCGCCTTCACCATGCCCGTGGCGCCGGGGGACCGGGCATGAGCGGCGCCCGTCGCATCCTCATCATCGAGGACGAGGCCGTCATCCGCAAAGCCATTCGCCTGGCCTGCGAGAAGGAGGGCTATGAGGTCATCGAGGCCGAGAACGGCAACGACGGCCTGCGCCAATCCGAGTCCGGCCACCCCGACCTGATCCTGCTCGACCTGATGCTGCCTGATGTGTCGGGCTTCGACGTCTGCCGGGAGATCCGCAAGTCCGGGTCCCGCCTGCCGATCATCATCCTCTCCGCTAAGACCGAGGAGATCGACATCGTGGTGGGCCTGGAGATCGGCGCCGACGACTACATCACCAAGCCCTTCCGCGCCCGCGAGCTGCTCGCGCGCATCGCCGCCCACCTGCGCCGCGTGCGCCAGGAGGAGCAGGGCCAGGATGGCAAGCTGGAGTTCAAGGACCTGGCCATCAACCTCAACGAGCGGCGCGTCTTCCGTGACACCCAGGAGGTCGAATTGACTCACACCGAGTTCGACCTGCTGGCCTTCCTCGCCAGCAACGCCGGCAAGGTGCTGTCGCGCGAGAAGATCCTCAACCACGTTTGGGGATACGAGTACCCGATCGAGACCAGGGTCATCGACGTCCATGTCCGCAACCTCCGGCGCAAGATCGAGGAGGATCCGGGGCGACCCTTCTTCATCCTCGCCGTGCCGGGCATCGGTTACCGCTTCACCTCGTCCGCGGGCACCGGCTGACGCCCACCTCGCCGTCCCGGCTGGCGCCCTACCGGCTCCTGCTGGGGCTCCTCGCGTACGTGCCTTTGCTGCTGGCCGCCGACGCTCATGTCGACTCGATCGGGCAGCAGTACGTGCTTGGCGCTGTCACCTTCGGCGTGCTGTTCCTGGCCCTGCGCGGCTCCGCGCCGCGGGAGCGCTGGACCGTCGCGCTCTGCGTGGTGCTGGCGACGGGTCTCGAGGTCTTCGGCTCGCTCATATGGGGTGAGTACCGCTACCGCTTCAGCAACGTCCCGCTCTATGTGCCCGCGGGCCATGGGATGGTGTGCCTGTTCGCCCTGCGGGCGGCCCGGACCCCGCTGATGCAGCGCCACGGACGGGCGATCTCATTCGCGATCCTGGCCGTCGCCGGGACCTGGGCGATCGCCGGCCTCAGCCTCATCCCCTGGCTCCTGCACGGCCGCAAGGACACCGGTGGCGGCCTCCTCTTCCCGATCTTCGCGGCATTCGTGCTCTGGTCGTCCCGCTACCGGTACTTCGTCGGCATCTTCGTCGCGACAACCGTGCTGGAATTGTTCGGAACGGGCTTCGGCAACTGGACCTGGGCGGTGAGCGCGCCGGTGGTCCACTTCGGCGCCGGCAACCCGCCGTCGGTCATCGCCGGTGCGTACTGCGTGCTGGACGGCGCGGTCCTGCTCACGGCAGCGGTCCTGGGACGGGGCCTTCAGTACGCCCGGGGCCGGCGCGCGACAACCGGTCGCGCACCGCAGCTTCAGTCCGGCTGACCCATCCCCAGCACCCGCTGGACGAAGCCACCCTTCGAGTTGCTGTAGGAGACCCGGTCCGCGAAATAGCGCCGCGCCAGCTCCTGTTTGAGGTCGCGGTACAGGTGGGCGACCACGGGGTCGGCGCGTAGCCGGTCGCGGAAGACGAGGTGCTCCTGCTCCTCGTCACTGCCGGCCTGGGCCACGTGCAGGTGGTGGAGGCGAGGACCGTCGGCCGGGTAACGGAAGAAGGGGTAGGTGGGGAAGCGTTCGTCGGGGACATGGGCGTAACCCAGGGCCTCCAGCGGCAGTCGAAACGCATCGACATCCACGACTTCCGGCACGGACACCTGGATGTCGATGATCGCCTTGGCCATCAGGCCCGGGACGGCGGTCGAGCCGACGTGGTCGACCCTGACCGCGACCGGACCCAGGCGCTCGCGGATGCGCCGGGCCTCGGCCTCGAAGGTCTGGGGCCAGTCGGGCCGGTAGTCCACCAGGATCACCGCGTCGGCGACCAGCTCTGGGGCGATCTCCGCCAGCTCACGGTGGATGTATTCGCGGTCGACCAGCCCGGGATGGGGAATTGTCAGGTCCTCGCTGTCCAGCACCATGCCGTCGTACAGGAGGATGTCGATGTCGAGCTCGCGCGGGCCGCGACGCACCCCACCCGGTTGGCGCCCCGCCTCCGCCTCCAGCCGCTTGGCCAGCCGCAACAGGTCGTCAGGCGCGAGGTCGGTGTCGACCTCCAGGACCTGGTTGAGAAAGTCCGGCTGTTCGACACCACCCACGGGCGCGGTGTTCTCCTCCCGCGATGCCGCGTGGATGACCACGCCCTCCTCCGCCAGGCGCCGCCGCGCAAAGGCCAGGTGTGCCGACCGGTCCCCGATGTTCGTGCCGAGGCCCAAGAAGACGCGGGTCATGCCGGCACGGGCCGGCGGCGGACGATGGCATCGCTCATCCGGGCGACGCGGGCCATCTCGCGGACGTCGTGGACGCGCACCATGTCAGCCCCTGCGGCGATGCCCAGCGCGACCGTCGCCGCGGTGCCCTCCAGCCGGTCGTCGACCTCTGTGCCGAGCACCTTGCCGATCGTCGACTTGCGGGAGGTCCCCAACAGCACGGGCAGGCCCAGCTCCTTCACCTCTGCCAGCCGGGACAGGACCTCCAGGTTCTGGTCCGCCGTCTTGCCGAACCCGATCCCCGGGTCGATCACGAGCCGGTCGACCGGGACGCCCGCGGCGAGGGCGATCTCGATGCCGCGGCGCAGCGACGCCGCGATGTCCGGCAGGAGGTCGGCGTACTCGGTGCCGTCCTGGTTGTGCATCAACACCAACATCGCCCCGGACCGGGCGGCCAGCTCCGCCAGGCGCGGCTCACGCTGCAACCCCCAGACGTCGTTGATCACCGCTGCGCCCGCGTCCACCGCCGCTACGGCCACCTCGTGCCGGAACGTGTCGATGCTGACCGGCACGCGCAGGCGAGCCACCAGCTCGGGGATCACCGACATCACGCGCTCCCGCTCCTCGGCGGGCGACACGATATCGTGCCCCGGCCGCGTGGACATGCCGCCGACGTCGATCACATCGGCGCCGTCGGCCTCCATCTGCACCGCCAGCGCGACGGCATCGGGGGGATGCGCCCAGAGCCCGTCGCCGGAGAACGAGTCCGGCGTCAGGTTGAGGATGCCCATCACGTAGGTGCGGGCACCCCAGTCAAAACGCGCTTCCATCAGCTTGACCAACCCACCGCCCCACAAGCATCAAGCATCCGGCAATCCCGGGCCTCCGTATCCTCTTATTGAGGCCGCTCGACACCCCGGCCGCGAAGGAGAAACGATGACCTCGAGCTCGACTGCCACGACCATGCCGGCCCCGGTGGTCGAACTGCTGGAGAAGGCCCTGGTGGGCGAGCTGACCGTCCTCGACCAGGCCGGCCGCCCGCGCACCGACCCCCTGATCCCGATGTGGGACGGAACCCACGTCCTCATGACCAGCAGCGTTCTCTTCTCGCGCAAGCTCGAGGACATCAAGCGCGATCCCCGGGTCTCGTTCAGCCTCTCGGACCCGGTGGGCATCCCGGCTGAGCCCTTCTCCCGGGCCACGATCCAGGGCGACGCACGGGTGATCGAGGACGATATCCACGACGGCTGGAACAGCGTGCTGCCGCTATGGCTCAAGAAGGAGCCGGTGGTTGCCAAGCTCCTGAAGCTGCGCTTCGCGCTACCCCTCTTCTGGGAGCGGTCGGTCATCGAGCTCACACCGCGAAGGGTCACGTGGTGGGAGAACGGCGACACATCGCGCGAGCCCCAGGTCGTCGAGATCGGGGGTGCGGCGTGACCGCGACGCTCACGCCAACCGACAAGCTCACCCGGGCCGTCGGCAGCCTGTCGCTGTACTCCCACGCCGTCCTGGTGAGCACCGGCAGCGATGGCTACCCGATCAGCGCGGCCACCGACTTCAAGGTGGACGGTGACCGGGTCCTGCTGCGGCCCATCAGGTTCGGCCAGGAGATCCCCGCGTCGGCCGACGTGAGGGTGGCCTTCAGCCATATCCGCCCGCAGGCCGGCGTGGGCTATGACGAGCGAACCTATGTCGAGTTCTCCGGCACACTGGATCGCGGCGCCGAGGAATGGGTCTTCACCCCGACGTCGGTACGCGGCTGGGCCGAGGCCGACATCCCGTTCATGGAGCTGTGCGAGCGCGCGCTGCCCCAGGCCCGGCGGTACATGGCCGGCCTCAGCCAGGAGCGGGGCGTCGAGGTCAAGCCGCGCATGGGCCTGGGACTGAAGTTCTTCCTCGCCACCCGCCTCCCCTTCCTGACGGCCACGCTCGTCCCCGTCTTCCTGGGCATCGCCGCGGCCGGCCTGGACCACCATTTCAGCTTCGGCCTGGCCCTGCTGACCCTGCTGGGCGGCATCGCCGTGCACCTCGGCCTCAACGTCGCCAACGACGTCTTCGACGCGCGCAGCGGAGCGGACGACTACAACGTCAACCCCACGATGTTCAGCGGCGGGTCGCGGGTGATCCAGTACGGCCTGGTGACCCTGCGGCAGATGGTCATGATCATGATCACCTGCTACGCGATCGCCGCGGTCATCGGCCTCATCCTCGTGGCCCAGGCGGGAACCGGGCTGCTGTGGCTGGGGGTGGCGGGAGTCCTGATCAGCTTCTTCTACACCGCGCCCCCGTTGAAGCTGGTCCACCGCGGCCTGGGCGAGGTGGCGGTGGCGCTGGGCTTCGGCCCGATCATGGTGCTCGGCGCCTACTTCGTGCAGACGGGCCATTACGCGCTGAGGCCCCTCCTGCTCTCGCTCCCCGTCGCCCTTCTCGTGATGCTGATCCTCTACGCCAACGAGATCCCCGACCGCGTCGCGGATGCCCGCGCCGGAAAGCGCACGCTGGTGGTGCGGCTGCCGCGCGGCACCGTGCTGGCGGGCTACACCATCTCGGTAGCGATCGCCTACCTCGCGCTGGTCGTGGGAATCGTCACCCGCGCGCTGCCCTGGCCAACCGCCCTGGCGCTCCTGACGATCCCGCTTGCGATCAAGACGCAGAGGGGCCTGGCCGCCAACTACGACGACCCATATGTGCTGATGGGCTCGCTGCAGAACAACGTCGTGCTCCACTTCACCACCGGGCTGTTGCTGATCGTGGGGACCCTGCTGGGACTGGTCTTCGGCTGAGCCCTGAGGGGCCAGGATCATCGGCTAGCATTCACCGTTCATGCGCTTCTCGGAGCTCCTTGCCGACCTGTCTCTGCGCGGCCTCTCTCCCAGGCGCCTGACCCCGCCTGAACTCGACCCCGAGATAACCGGGATAACCCAGGATTCGCGGGAGGTGCCCCGCGGTAGCCTGTTTGTCGCCATCAGCGGCATGCGCACCGACGCCCACGATTTCATCCCCCAGGTCGCCGCCGCCGGAGCCGGCTCGATCTTCCTCGAACGCGAGGTCGATGTGCCGGCGGGCGTGGCTGCCGCGGTGTTCCCGGACGGAAGGTTGGCCCTGGCGTTTGCCGCCGCCGGCCTCCAGGGCCATCCCAGCGAGGAGATGACGATCGTCGGCATCACCGGGACCGACGGCAAGAGCACCACCTCGGTGATGACCGTCGAAGCCCTGCTCGCCTGTGGCGTCGCCGCGGGCGGGATGAACAGCCTGGACTTCCGGGTGCTCGATCGGATCGAGCCCAACGACAGCTACATGACCACGCTCGAGTCCCCGGTCATCCAGCGGCACCTGCGTGAGCTTGCGGATGCCGGGGTGCGCACCTCCGTGCTGGAGACGACGTCCCATGGGCTCGCCCTGCACCGGGTTGACGCCATCGCGTTCGACATCGCCGCCTACACCAACCTGACCCACGAGCACCTCGACTTCCACGGCACCCTGGAGGCCTATCGGGACGCCAAGCTCCAGCTCGCCGAGCTCGCGCGCCAGTCGCCGCGGAAGGCGGGCGTGCCCAAGGCAATCGTGTACAACGCGGATGAGCCGGCCTGGAGTTCGCTGGGCGCGGCGCCGACCGATCGCCGGGTGACCTACGGCATGCAGCGGTCCGCTGACGTGGCCGGTGTGGATGTCGAGGCCCGGATCGACGGTATCGGCTTCACCGCCCGGACATCCGACGGCGACATCGCGGTGACCCTGCCGCTGACGGGCCGATTCAACGTCTACAACGCGCTCTGCGCGCTGGCAATCTGCCGGGCGCTGGGACTGCCCCTGGACAGGGCCGCCGAGGGCCTGGCCAGGACCCGCGGCCTGCGCGGCCGGATGCAGGTGCTCGACGCGGGCCAGCAGTTCGCCATCGTGATCGACTTCGCACACACCCCCGACGGGCTGGAGAAGGTCCTGAGCGAGCTCCGGCCCCTGACCTCGGGGCGACTGCTGACGGTCTTCGGTGCCCCGGGTGACCGCGACGCGACCAAGCGGCCGCTGATGGGCGAGGCCGTAGGCAAGCTGTCCGACGAGTTCGTGATCACCACCGACGATCCTCGCCACGAGAGCGTTGAAGCCATCAGCGAAGAGATCGCGGCTGGCGCCGAGAGGGCCGGTCGGCGGCGCGGCGAGGACTTCAGGATGATCGTGGACCGCCGCGAGGCGATCCGGGACACCCTGTCCCGGGCCCGGCCCGGCGACACCGTGCTGCTGGCGGGCAAGGGACACGAGGACCGGATGCTGGTGGGCGGTCAGACGCTGCCGTGGGACGAGGCCGCCGAGGCCCGGGTGGCACTGGCGGAGCTGGGAGTCCGAGGCTGAGGCGGGCCCTCGCCGGACTCGGGCTGCTGGTCGCCGCGGCCGGGTGCACGGGTGCGCCGACCATCCCCCTGCTGACGAAGTCGGCGCCGAAGTCACTGACGGCGCTCGACGCCGCCAAGAACCTGCCCGGCACGATCTACTTCATCCAGGCCAACCGCATCTGGCGCATGCGCAAGGGCAACCTCAGCGCCATCACCCCCCCGAACCTGCGCTACGCGTACCCGGCAATCAGCGCCGACGGTCAGACCACCGCCGCGGCATACATCCTCAATGGGGAGTCGGGCATCGAGTTCGGCGGCCCGGACTTCTCGAGCCTGGCGCTGGCCAAGCCGCTCCCCGCGAACCCCCACAGCGGCTCCGTCGACCTCAAGCCGGTCTTCTCGCCATCCGGCACCCGTGTCGCCTTCATGTCCGATCGCTCCAAGACCAACGCGGACGAGGCGATCTGGGAGGGACCGATCACGGGTCCCCTGCGCCAGCTGTCCTTTCCGCCGGACGCCAGTGGCGGGGATGACTCCCCGGGCTACACGTCGGACGGCACCGCGCTCCTGTTCACCGCCTGGCGGGACGGGCATGGCGGCCTCGACCGCGTCCGGGTGGGTTCCGGCCTCAGGCCGGTGGCAGTCGACACGCCGACCGACCACGACATCATGGACACCACCCCCGGTCCCGACGACCAGCTGGCGTTCACCCAGCGCCAGGGCGAGGTCGAGAACGTCTACGTTGGCGCCTTGGACGCCAGTGCGGCGAGGGCGGTGACGAATTTCAACGACTGCCGGCAGCCATCGTGGTCCCCGGATGGCAAGACGCTGCTGTTCATATCACCCCACGCTGGGACGTTCGACCTGTACTCGGTGCCGGTGTCCGGGGGGACGCCCACCCGCCTGACCGCCGGAGCCGACCTCGACGCGAACTCGCGACCTGCCTGGGCGGCCGCCTAGAGCGGGCGTTTGCCCGGTACTCCCACGCGGCGCGGGAAGGCATCCGGCGTTGGCCGTCCCTTGCCGATGACCACCACCCCGCTCTTCTCGTGGCGCATTCTTCCACCGAGCTGGCCAAGCGCCCGTGCGGCGGCGCGAAAGTCCTCGCTGCGCGCTTGCGCCAGCAGCAGACCGCCCACGCGCAACAGCGGCATGCAGTACTCGGCCGCAACCGGGGCCTTGGCCGCCGCGCGGGTCACGACGACGTCGTAGGCCTCGCGGTGAGCGGGGTCCCGGCCGATCTCCTCGGCGCGCCGCGAATCGACCTCGACGTCGGCGAGCCCCAGGCTGCTCACCGCGTCGCGCAGGAACCCCGCCTTCTTCTGGTCCGATTCGACCAGCGTCAGGTGGATCCCGGGAAGCGCGATCTTCAGCGGGATACCCGGCAGGCCGCCGCCGCTGCCCACGTCCGCCACCCGCTCGGAGCCGGACCAATCGTGGGCGTCGAGCAGGGTGAGGGAGCTGAGCACCAGCCGGTCCCAGGCCAGCGCGGGATCGCGCACGGAGGTCAGGTTGAGCGTCTGGTTGCGCTCCAGTAGGAGGTCCAGGTAGGCATGCAGCCGGGTCTCCAGCTCGTCGCGGCCAGGCCGCGCCAGGTGCTCGCTCAGTAGCCCAGGACGAAGAGCTTGGACGCCCAGTTGAGCGCCAGGACGACCACGACCCCGATCAGCAGTCCCCGCTTCAGGCGGTCGTCGAGGTCGACCCGTATGCGCCGGCCGGATGCCACGGCCCAGGCGCTGTAGACCACGAGGGCGGCCACCAGCAGGAACATCAAGGGCCCGACCGGGTAGACGTGGACCGCCGCGGCCAGGTTGCCATGGGCCATCGCGGCGAAGCTGCGCGTGCCGCCACAGAATGGGCATGGCTGGCCCGTGACCTGGTGGAACAGGCATGGCGGAACCGGGTTGACGCCGCGCGCCCAGAGGCTGGGGAGGACCCAGGCAGCGCCCAGCAACCCCGCGCCGGCGGCGGCGACCCGGACCTCCGGCCCCTCGAGGGGGGCGGCCCGCAGCTGGGAGACAGCGATCATGCAGGCAGCATACGACGTCGCGAGGCGCCGATAGAATCCTGACCCGTGCTGTTCCCAGACACCTACGAGGTGAACGCCGCCGGTCACATGTCGGTGGGCGGCTGCGACCTCGAGGACCTCGCCCGCGAATTCGGCACGCCGCTCTATGTCTATGACGAGGCCACCATGCGGGGGCGCATCGCCGAGTTCCGCGACACCCTCAAGGCCGCCTACCCGGGCGACAGCCTGGTGCTGTACGCGGGCAAGGCCTTCCTGACGAAGCAGGTCGCCAACCTGGTGGCCGACGAGGGTGCCGGCCTGGACCTGGTGTCGGGCGGTGAGCTGTACCTGGCGGAGCAGGCCGGGTTCCCGATGGAGCGGGTGTTCTTCCCCGGCAACAACAAGTCGCGCGAGGAGGTCGAGATGGCCGCCCGCGACAACATCGGCGCCCTCGTGGTGGACTCTCTCACCGAGATCGAGATGCTCTCGGCGATGACCGGGCCTGGCCGGTTGCGCTGCACCCTGCGCGTCAGCCCCGGGATCCAGCCGGACACCCATTCCTTCATCTCGACGGGCCAACTGGACTCCAAGTTCGGGTTCCCGGTCGAGACAGGCCAGGCACTCGAGACCCTGCGGCGGCTGCTGGCCGTCCCCGCAGCCGATGTGACCGGCGTGCATGCCCACATCGGCAGCCAGATCTTCGACCTCTCCAGCTTCCCCGCGGCGGCGGCCCGGGTGCTTGATTTCCTCGTCCAGGCCCGCGACGAGCTGGGCTTCGTGGCCCGCGAGCTGAGCATGGGTGGCGGGCTGGGCATCGCGTACACCAGCGACCAACGACCGCCCCGCCCGGCGGACTTCGTGCACGTGATCGCGGACGCCATAAACGAAGGGTGCAGCGAGCGCGGGCTGGAGCTTCCGCGGCTTCTGGTGGAGCCCGGGCGATCGATCGCCGGCCCGGCGGCCGTCGCGGTTTACACCGTCGGCGCCATCAAGGAGATCCCGGGCGTCCGCACCTACGTCTCGGTCGACGGGGGAATGGGTGACAACATCCGGCCCAAGCTGTACGGCTCGACCTACGAGGCCTACAAGGTGGACGCCCCGGATGCCCCGCGCACTACCACCGTCACGATCGCGGGTCGCTACTGCGAGTCCACGGACATCCTGATCAAGGACGCTGCCATGCCGCCCCTTTTCACCGGCGACCTGCTGGCGTTACCCGCCAACGGCGCGTACTCGCTGGCCATGTCCAGCAACTACAACTACAACACCCGGCCGGCGGTGGTCATGGTGCGCGACGGCCAGGCGCGCCTCATCCGGCGCCGCGAGACGTACGCGGACCTGCTGCTGACCGAGGTCTGACCCAGGCGGCGCAGGCCGCGAGGCTCAGAGCCAGCCCTTCTGCTCCGCGATGCGGGCGGCATCGAACCGGTTGCGGGCCTCGAGCTTCTGGATCGCCGATGAGAGGTGGTTGCGCACCGTCCCCTCGGAGAGATGGAGACGATCGGCCATCTCGCCAATGCCCGAGCCCAGGTTGGATGCCGACAGCACCTCACGCTCGCGCCAAGTGAGCGGGCCCTTGCCCTCGCTGAGCGCCTGGGCCGCCAGCTGCGGATCGACCACGCGCTCCCCCCCGGCGGTCCGGCGGATCGCCACGGCCAGGTCCCGGGCCGGGGCGTCCTTGAGGAGGAAACCGCTGGCCCCGCTCTCCATCGCGCGCCGCAGGTACCCGGGACGCCCGAACGTGGTGAGGATGAGGATGCGGCACCGAGGTAGCTCTCGCGCCAATTCGGCAGCCGCGGCGATCCCGTCCTGGCCCGGCATCTCGATGTCCAGGAGGGCAACGTCGGGTTTGCTCGACAGGGCCGCGGCGAGGACCTCGTCACCACGCTCCACCTGGGCGACAACCTCGAGGTCGTCCTCGAGGTCGAGCAGGCTCGCCAGCGCCTGGCGCACCATCGTCTGGTCCTCGGCCAGCAGGACTCGGATCATGTCGCGGGGACCCGCACGGTGAGCCTGAAGCCCCGACCGTTGTCGCGCCCGGCCACCACCTCGCCGCCGATTGCCTCAACCCTCTCCCCGAGCCCGCGCAGGCCATTGCCGGTGCCCGTGTCGCCAGCTCCCAGCCCATCGTCGACGATCTCCAGCATCGCGACATCATCCTCGCGCGTAAGCCGCACCAGGCACTCACGCGCCTGCGAGTGACGCAGCACGTTGGTCGCGCCCTCCCGCACGGCCCATGCCAGCGCGCTCTCCGTGGCCTCGGGCAGGGGGCCCGACTGCTCCTCCAGGCGGCACGCGATGCCCGCGCTCTCGAGCATCTCGCGGGCACCATACAGCTCGCTGGCGAGGTTGGTCTGGCGGTAGCCGGTGACCGCCGCGCGGACATCACGCAGGGCGTCCCGTGCCACCTGCTCCATCTCCCGGAGCTCCTGGGCCGCGCGGCGGGGGTCTCGCTCCAGCAACGACTGGGCCAGCTCGCTCTTGAGGACGACGACGGAAAGGCTGTGCCCCAGCAGGTCGTGGAGGTCGCGGGCAAACCGGATTCGTTCACCGGCGATCGCCAGCCGGGCGAGGTCGTCACGGGCCTCGCGCAGCGCGATTATGGTGCGGATCAACACCGAGACAGCGACCGTGCCGAGCCCGAACAACAGCTCCTGCAGCGCCACCGCCCCGGCCTTGATCCAATCGTTGTCGGACGAGTGCGCCCCGACCAGCACCTCGGTCGTGATCAGGACCACTGCGACCAGTGAGTACCGCCACGGAAAGGCCGCACCCGCGACGACGACGCCGTAGGTGAAGAGGCTGCCCGCGGCATCACCGCTGACCAGGAACATCACCGTGTTCAGTACGACCAGGGTGGCCACCAGGACCGCGCGGACCGCCACGCGCTCTGTATAGATGCCCCAGATCCAGAACAGCGCGTAGACCGTCACGTAGGTCCCGAGCAATGGCAGGAAGGTGGGGATGTTATGGACCTGCGGGTGCGGGCTGAGGATGTCCTGGATGTAGATCGCGAGGATCCCTAACCAGCTCAGCGCGAATATCGTGCTGAGGACGCGCGCCCGCTTGTCGGTCATGAGTTCGAGGTTACGCCCCGTCGTGGCGCCTGGCCTCTACCGCGCATAACCAGACCGGGATGACAAAAGTCATGGGTTATTGCTGACGCCGGGTACTGTCGCCGCCGGCGCACCTCGCCTACGGTGGGGGCTCACCTGGCACGAGGAGAAGTGAAAGTTGGAACTGATCCGGAACCTGTGGCGGCGCAAGCTGCGCAGCATTCTCACCATCACGGGCATCTTCATGGGCATCGTCGCGCTCACGACCATGGGGGCGCTCGCGGAACATTTCAACTCGCTCCTCGACGGCGGCGTCACCTACTTCGGCGGCAACATCGCGGTTGGCGACGCGAAGAGCGGGGGCAGCTTTGGCGGCGGCGGTTTCATGCAGCTTTCCAAGGCTGACGAGATCGCCAAGGTCGATGGGGTCGCCGCGGTGACCCCCAACGTCCAGGCCTCGCTGAAACCCGGCGACGTGAGCACGGTGAGCTTCGGCATCCCGGACTACATCTCGGCGCACGACCCCAACACCAACCTGTCGTCCTTCAAAACCAGCTTTGCCACAGGTCGGGCGGTGCAGAGCAACGGCGAGGTTTTCCTCGGCAGCAGCGTGGCCGAGGAGTTCAACAAGAAGGTCGGCGACACCATCGACCTGCCCAAGAAACCATCCGATGCGAAGCCTGATTTCGTCAGCCACACCTTCACGGTGGTCGGCATCCTCAACAAGACGCTGACCGCCCCGGATACCGGGGCCTTCATCACCCTGCACGACGCCCAGACCATCCTCGGCGACAACCTCCCCGTGGCGCTCAAGGCGGCCGTCGACCCATACCAGCTGGCCGAGAGCATGACTGTCTACGGCAAGCCCGGCGTCAACCTCGACAACCTGGCGGACAAGATCAATGCCGAGGTGACCGAGGTCAAGGCGACCAAGCCCAGTGTCATCGTCAACAGCTTCAAGGCCGGCGGCGCAATCTTCACCGCGATCACCACTGTGGCGGCGATGCTGGCACTGGTCATCGGCGGTCTCAGTGTGGTCAACACGATGCTGATGGCGGTGAGCGAGCGGGTGCGTGAGATCGGCCTCAAGAAGGCCGTCGGCGCGCGAACCGGGAACATCGTCCGCGAGTTCGTCGCCGAGTCGACGTTGATTGGCACGATAGGCGGCGTCCTGGGGTTTGGCGTGGGGGTGTTGATAACCCTGGCGCTGGGCAGCTCGGCCGGCTCGGGTGGCCTGTTCCTGATAACCCCGCGGCTCACCATCTTCGCCCTCGGCTTCGCCGTTGGCCTCGGGGCCCTTGCAGGAGTCCTGCCGGCATATCGTGCCTCGCGCATGGACCCGGTCGTCGCCCTGCGGTCGGTCGGCTGACGCCGGATCGCTGAATAAAAAAGGAGATTTGAAAGAAATGCCAGCAATAGAACTGACCGACCTGCGCAAGTACTACGGCAAGGGCGAGACGACGGTGAAGGCCGTCGACGGTCTCAACCTTCGTGTCGAGAAGGGGGAGTTCATCTCCATCGTCGGTCGCTCCGGCAGTGGCAAGACAACCCTCCTCGACAGCGTGGGGCTACTGATGCGGCCGACCACCGGGACCGTCCTGATCGACGGCCAGGACACGACCAACATGAAGGACGGCGAGCGGGCCCAGTACCGCGCCCACAAGCTCGGTTTCATCTTCCAGGACTTCAACCTCCTGGACACCCTGAGTGCGGTGGAGAACGTGCTCCTCCCGGCGCGCTACTCCGGGGCCAACAAGAAGGAGGCGCGGGTCCGCGCCATGCAGCTCCTGGAGGAGGTCGGCCTGGCCGACCGCGCCGGCCATAGGCCCACCCAGCTCTCAGGTGGTGAGAAGCAGCGCGTGTGCATCGCCCGGGCGCTCATCAACGGGCCGTCGATCGTCCTCGGTGACGAGCCGACCGGCAACCTCGACACCGAGACCGCCCAGAAGCTGGTCGCGGTCATGCGGCGTATGAACAGCGAGCACGGCGTCACATTCGTGATCGTCACCCACGACATGGAGCTCGCCGCCCGGACGGACCGGATCATCCGCATCAAGGACGGCCACATCGTCTCCGACGACCGCCAGGACCACGCGTCGCCGGCGCCGGCTGACGGCGTTGCGGTCCTGGAGCCCGCGCTGGCCTAAACCCGGCCGGGGCACACAAAACGGGCGGGCCGCTCCGGCGGCACCGCCCGCTTCATGTCAGCTCCGCGAAGGAGAGTCGGTTACGAGGTGACCCAGGGACGAGCCGTCGACCAGCTCCATCCCCCGCCGGGCCGCGTAGGCCTGGGCGTGGTCGGTGAAATGACCCGATGTGACCATGATCGCGCGGTTCGCGCCCGCGCCCGTGGAGTAGCCGGCGACCTCGTGGACTACCTTGTCCGGGACCTCCCAGACCTGCCAGTGACGGCATTCGAGGAAGACCCGCTCGTCACCCTTGCGAAGGAGCATGTCGACGGGGCTGTCGCCTCGCGGCATCGACTCGACCGTGTAGCCGCGGCGCTCGTAGGCAGTGCGCACCAGGCTCTGGACCTGCGCCCAGGTGAGGGTGCTGGCGCGATCCAGGTTGATCTCCTCTTCCACGTGCGGACGCAGGCCCATCTTGCGGAAGAGGCTCTCGGCGCCGCTGCGAAGCCCGTCGAGAGGTGAGGCATTGAGGTGGTTTGCGTCTTGCATGACTTCGACACTAGGCGCTCGGACCCGGTATTGCGGCCGATTTACCGGCTCTTTACAAATCTGTTCCTGGCTCCCTGGCGAGGTGACGGCGGGTGTTGGGGAACGGGCTGGTACTAACCCGAACTCCCCGCGGTCGCTCGTTCGCGCAGGGCGTTGACGTTGGTCACGATCAGGTCCAGCGCCTCGTCCACCTCGGCCGCGGTGGTGTTCTTGCCCACGGTCAGGCGCAGGCTGGTCAGGGCCTCGGCGGGCGAGATGCCCATTGCCAGCAGGACGTGTGATGGCTCGAGTGACCCCGAGGTGCAGGCTGAGCCGCTCGATGCGTAGACCCCGGCGCGGTCCAGCCGCATCAACAGCGCGTCGCCCTCGACTCCCGGGATGACGAAGCTGGCGTGGTGGGGCAACCGCTCGGTGGGGTCGCCGGTCAGGCGGGCGTCGGGTAGGCGGGTACCGAACCCCTCTATGAGGCGGTCGCGGGCAGCCCGCATCAGGCCGGCGTCCCGCTCCCGGTTGGCCTCGGCCAGATGGACGGCGGCGGCCAGCCCCGCGATCCCGGCGACGTTCTCGGTCCCGGCGCGACGGTTGCGCTCGTGGCCGCCGCCGGTGATCAACGGCTGGATACGGGTCCCCATGCGGACGTACAGAGCGCCGATTCCCTTCGGACCGTGGATCTTGTGGGCGGAGATCGTCAGCAGGTCGGCGCCGAGGTCATCGACCTTGACCGGCAACTTGCCGAAGGCCTGGACCGCGTCCGTGTGGAAGTAGGCCGAGCTGTGCTCGTGGGTGATGGCGGCCATTTCGCGCACGGGTTGGACGGTGCCCACCTCGTTGTTGCCGGTCATGATCGAGACCAGGACGGTCTCGGGGCGCAGCGCATCGCGCAGGTCGGCGGGGTCCACCCGACCCAGCGCGTCCACGGGCAGGTAGGTGACCTCAAAGCCGGCGCGCTCGAGGTCCTGGCAGGTGTGCAGGACTGCGTGGTGCTCGACCTGGCTGCACACCAGGTGGTTACCGCGCTCGCGGTTGCGAATTGCCACGCCGCGGATTGCGAGGTTGTCGGACTCGGAGCCCCCGGACGTGAAGATGACCTCGCGCGCCTGGCAACCCAGGGCCGCGGCAACGCCGTCACGCGCGGCGTCGATGGCGGCCCGCGCCTCGCGCCCGGGGCCGTACACCGACGACGGGTTGCCGTACATCCCACGGAGGTAGGGGAGCATCGCCTCGAGCACCGCCGGGTCGACCGGCGTGGTGGCGGCGTGGTCGAGGTAGATCACGGCCGCCGGGACGCTAAGCGTCCGCTAGTTCGCGCCCGGGTCGGAGGAGCGCAGGAGGTCTTTGAAGTTGCCCTTGAAATCGCGCAGGAGGTCGTGCACATCGAGGACCTCGTCGTGGCTGATCGGCGACGTCTCGATGCCGGCCGCGGCCATCTCCGGGGTCTCCTCGATCGCCTCATCGATCTCGTCCCCGCTGTACTGCACCGCCAGCACCACGATGAACGTGACGTGGCAGCGGGCGCAGGTGACCTCGACCGTCAGGTGTGACTCCGCTTGCTTCAACATCCTCACCTCGCAACTCTCCAGGTTGCGGGCACACGCGGGGCAGTTGTAGTAGCGGGCCCTCTCCTTGATGAAGGCGATGATGTTCATGGGCTTTCGAGCGATTATAGGGCGGCGTTCGGGTCAGCGATTAGCGCCTTCGAGGTCCAGCAGGAGCTGCTTCCGCTCGATCCCGCTCGTGTAGCCCCCCAGTCCGCCACCTGTGCGCAGCACTCGGTGACAGGGGATGATGACCGGGATCGGGTTGCGGCCGAGAGCCGTTCCGGCGGCCCGAATGGCGCGGGGATTGCCGGCCTCAATCGCGACATTGCGATAGGTGGAGACGTGGCCGTAGGGAATCGCCACCGTCGCCCGCAGCACGTCCACGCCGTAGCCCCGGACGAGCGTCCAGTCCAGGGGCACTGTGAACTCCCGGCGCTCCCCCGTGAAATACTCGTCAAGCTCCCGGCGAACGGCGTCGGTGCGGGCCGCCCGCCGCACGATCCGAGGGCTGATCCGTGCGGCCAGGTCCCCCAGCGGGTCCGGGTCGTAATCGGTGTACGAGAGCTTGACCAACCCGACGTCCGTCACGGCCAGCAGCAGCGGCCCCAGCGGCGAGTCCATCTCGCCATAGCTGATGTCCACGAGGCCCTCCTTGCTCGCCCGCTCGACGAGGCGGTCCAACACGTTGTCCGGTGCGGCAGGGAGGCGCACTGCGCGCAGGTCGGCTTCGTTCATGAGTGTGCCTCCTCGACGTAGACAGAGCGCAACCGGCGCAGCGCCTCGCGGGTGCTCTGCCGTACGGCTGCGCCCGAGCCGCCTGTCAGCGCGGCGGTCTCGGCGCTGGTGAGCCCGACGCCGTAGCGGTAGGTGATGGCCAGACGCTGCTTCTCGGGCAGGCCTCTCACGGCGTGCCACAGGTCGGCGGAGGCCTCCCCATCGCCGGGCGCCGCGAGCACCTCCTGGTGGTCGGCCAGAACCGCCGCCGGCCGCCGACCGCGCAGCGCGTCAACAGCCTTGCGGCGCGCGATCGTGTGCACCCAGGCGCGCAGGTTGGAGTCGGCGCGGATGGAGGGGTAGGCGCGCATCGCGCTGAGGAAGGTCTCCTGGAAGCAATCCTCAGCCTCGTCCTGGCCGACCATCGCCACCAGCAGGCGGTAGACGTCGTCCTTGTGCTGGTCGAGGAACTCCTGGAAGGGTGGGAGGCTCACAGGTCCATTAACGGTGGGTGGCGCAAGGGTGTGAGGTCCCCCTCGTAGGATCTGTCTCACCGTGAAGGAGATCCTGGAACGCCTGCTGGCAGGCGAGTTCACCGTCGATGAGGCGCTGCGCGCGCTCGACGCCGAACACGTCGAGGTGGCGGGCGACCTGGCCCGGCTGGACCCGGGGCGACTGCGACGCAAGGGCGTGCCGGAGGTGATCTACGCCCCCGGGAAGACCCCCGCGGTCACCGCGGACCTCGCTGCCAGGATGGTGGCCGCGAGCGGCCAGGCACTGGTGTCGCGGGTCGACGCCGAAGCGGCGCTGGCGCTAGAGACACTGGCGACGAAGAACGGTTGGGGGATCACCGCGTTCGGGTCCTCGCGCAGGCTGGTCGCCGCGGCCTCCATCGGGCCCGAGGGGCCGGGCGGCGTTGGCATCCTCGCCGCCGGGACTTCGGACGTCGACGTGGCCGAGGAGGCCCGCATGGTTATCGAGGCGATGGGCGTTCCCAGTCACCACGCGTACGACGTGGGGGTGTCGGCGCTCCACCGGTTGGAGGCGCCGCTGCGCCAGATGGTGTCGGCCGGCGTCGATGTTTTCGTGGTGGCGGCGGGCATGGAGGCTGCCCTGCCCACGCTGGTGGCCGGCCTGGTCGCGGTGCCGGTGATCGCCCTGCCGGTATCCACCGGCTACGGCGCAGGTGGCCGCGGCCTCGCGGCGCTGCTCTCGTCGCTACAGACATGCTCGCCCGGGATGACCGTCGTCAACATCGACAACGGCATTGGCGCGGGCGCGGCGGCGGGACTGATTGCCGGTCGCGTGGCGGCCGCGCGCAGCGGCTCCGCCCCGGCGGTCGCCCCCC
The DNA here is from genome assembly GCA_034666405.1 of Chloroflexota bacterium. Classification (GTDB taxonomy): domain Bacteria; phylum Chloroflexota; class Dormibacteria; order DASZGP01; family DASZGP01; genus JAXDLW01. The sequence continues at coordinate 51,309 of JAXDLW010000037.1, forward strand.
CGGCGAGCCGGCGAAGCTGAGCGCGGGCGGCGGCCCCGCGGTCGGGCTCCACATCAGCACCGACAAGGGGTTCCCGGCAGCCGTGGCGTCGGCCCGCGACCTGGGCGCCGAGGCCGTCCAGATCTTCACCTGCAACCCGTCGTCATGGCGCTCGCCCATGGCCGACCCGCGCGCTGCGCGGGCCTTCACCGACGCGCTGCGGGCGGCGGGGGTTCGCTGCGTCGTGAGCCATGCGAATTACCTGATCAACCTGGCCGGGGCGGACGAGCCGCTGTACACCAAGTCGTGCGACGCCTTGACCGAGGACCTCGCCCGCGGCGCGGCCTACGGGCTGGACCACTGCATCGTGCACATCGGCAGTCACAAGGGCGCCGGGCTCCAGAGCGGGTATGAGCACATCGTCGGCGCGGTGGAGGGGACGCTCGCGGCGGTGCCGGCGGTCGGGTCTCCGCGACTATTGCTCGAGAACTCCGCGGGCACGGGCAACAACGTCGGCGGCCACTTCGAAGAGCTGGCCGAGCTGATGTCGCGGCTGGAGGAGCACACCGACCGGGTCGGCATATGTTTCGACACCGCGCACGCCCACAGCGCGGGCAGCGACATGAGCGGTTCGGAGATGACGGGCGACACGCTCGCCGAGCTGGACGAGGTCGTGGGGCTCGACCGGGTCTTCGTCATCCATGCCAACGACACCCAGGTTCCCGCCGGTGGCAAGGCCGACCGCCACTGGCACATCGGCGAGGGGATGCTGGGCGACGACGCGTTCGCGCTGCTGCTGCACCACCCGCAGACCAGCCGGCTGCCCTTCATCCTGGAGACCCCCGGCGACGAGGAGACCGAGGGCCGCCGCAACCTCGAGAGGCTCAGGTCGCTGCGATGACCATCAGCGGGCCCGTCTCCACCGTCCTGTTCGACTACGGCCACACCCTCATGGACTTCACCCGCCCGGAGGAGATGCTGCTCGAGGCGTACCACAACATCAACCGCCGCCTGGAGGAGGAGCTGGAGGGTGAGGTCCCAGCCGCCCACGAGTTGTTGCAGTCGGTCTCCCTGCGCGTGGACGATGAGATCGGTGACAGCTACCTCGGCGGGGCCGAGCAGGAGGTCGACATTGCCGCCCTGTACAACCAGGCGCTGGCCGCGCTCGGGATGCAGCTGAGATCGGAGACGGTGCAATGGGTGGTGGAAGAGGAGCAGCGCGCCTGGCTCAAGGGGATCGCCGCCAGCCCCCACGCGCACGACGTCCTGGGCCGGCTGAAGAACCGGGGTTTGCGCCTGGGCATCGTGTCGAACGCCGCCTTCCCGCCCAACAGCATGCGGGCCCAGCTCGCCAGCCTGGGCCTGGCGCCGTACTTCGACGCGACGGTGTACTCATCGGAGATCGGGCTCCGCAAGCCCAACCGCGCGATCTATGAGGAATGCGTGCGCCGCCTGGGCGGGGCCGGGGACGGCGGCGTGGTCTTCGTTGGCGACCGGCTCAGGGAGGACGTGTTCGGGCCGCGCAAGCTCGGGTTCGACGCGGTGCTGACCCATGAATTTCGGCGCGAGCAACCCTTCCCGGGCATGGACGTCCAGGTGATCAAGTCCCTGGACGAGCTGCCCGCGCTGATCCCCGGCTAGGCATGTCGCGGCTCAGGGTCCTGTTGCTGGCCGGCGCGGTGTTGGTCGTGGTCGCGGTGGGCGGTGTGTATGCGCTGACACGGCCTCACACCTCGCCGCGGGCGTTCACCCTCAGCGCAAGCCCCAGCCCCATCCTCGCGAGCGGGTTCGTCGGGACCTGGGTGGTGGACGCCGGGTCGCAGGCCGGCTACCGCATCACGGAACGCTTTGTCGACCAGCCGGCGGACACCGAGGCGGTGGCACGCACGACCGTGGTCACGGGGCAGATGGTCCTGGTCGCGTCCGGGCCGGGGCTGGAGGTGCGGTCGGCGCATTTCGAGGCCGACCTCCGCCAGTTGAAGAGCCAGGACGCGCTGGGGATCCGGGGCCCGGCGAACCGCGACACGTTCGTGGGACGTATCTTCCTGGAGACGGCGGTCTACCCGCAGGCGACGTTCGTGGCGAAGCCCACCACGGTTGGGTCGGCGGTGGTGCCGGCGGACCTCACCGTTGCAGGGGTGTTCTCCCTGCATGGGGTCGAGCACGACGTGTCGGTGGCGCTGAAGGTGATCCAGAATGGGGACCGCCTGGAGGTGGTGGGCACGATCCCGGCGCACCTGCAGGACTACAAGATCGATGTACCGCAGGTGCCGTTCACGACGTCGTCACCGGACGGGACGGTGGAGGTGCACCTGTTCCTGAAGCGCCCGGGCTAAATGTGGGGTCGTCTGGGGGCGTAAGCGGGGCCGACGTCGCCGAGCCGGTGCATGTCAACGGCGGACGTCGCGGGCTGGCGTTGGTCGTTGGCGTGCGTGGATTTTCAACAACGATGCGGGTACCCCGGGGCTGGGAGCCGGACCGGTTCGAATCGGCACGCCTCCCAGGTCTCGCAGGTCACCGCCCGGGCAGCAGCCCGATCTCGTACGACAGGCCCATCCTCAGCTGTCGTGTTGCGCTTGACATAACGAACATGTGTTTGGCATAATTGGGACATGTCCTGGGGGGTTGGGGCGGGCGTTGCCAGTGGGGCTCCGGTGCTGGAAATCGGCCCGGAATACGATGCGCTGCACGGTGCGGTCGAGGCCTTTGCCACTCGCGGTGAGCAGCTGTTCACGGCGGCGCAGATCGGCGAGCAGATCGTCCAGCTCAGCCGCTGCCGGGACATCCTCTCCCGCGAAATGGCGCAGCTGGTAGGGGTCTTCGCGAAAACCGGCGAGGCCGAGAACCAGGGCTCCAACAACACGGTGGACTGGGTCCGCCACCACGCCAACATGTCGTGGCGGGACGCAGTGCAGCTGGGCGTCGTGGGGCGGCACCTGGCCGAACTACCCGCCAGCAGTGCGGCGCTGGACGACGGCGTCATCGGCTTCGGCCACCTGGTGTGCCTGGCCCGCAACGCCGCCTTTAGTGCGGGGGCCAAGGGCAAGTTCGATGAGGAACCGCTCCTTCCGCTGGCATCGCACGAGAGCGTCAACCGCTTCCACCACACCTGCCTCAAGGCCCGTCATGCCCAGG